>NZ_JQCF01000009.1 GCF_001438805.1 Companilactobacillus kimchiensis | reverse complement strand
TTTTTATGGAAGACGGCAGTGTAATAATAACCTCATTAATTATGCTTTAACCAACTTTAGTGTTAAATAAATCTTGAAACTAAAGCTCGATAAGCATTAGGCATTGTTCTTGAGAAAATCACAGCGGCATGATCACCGACTGAATTGAAATAACGACGCTTAGGTTTAATATCAGTTGCGGCTCTATAGAATAATTTAGCCAAATCTTCGGCTGAAGCACCAGCCATGCGACTATTACTTGCACTATCAAGAGATCCACTTATTTTATCGACCAATTTCGTATATGGTGAATTTTCTTCCAAATTCTTTTTGGCAGTCTCCATGGCGATTGAACCCCATTCTGTATCAGTTCCACCGGGTTGTACAACAACTGAGCGAATACCAAACTGCTTAACTTCCATATCTAGCACGTCACTCCACATATCAAGTCCCGCTTTAGTCGCATGATACCAACCACCAAGTGGCATATAGAGATCTCCACCAATTGAAGAAATATTAACAATTCGACCGAAGCCTTGACGACGCATCACAGGTAATACTAGTTGTGTAATTTCATTAGCACCAAAAAGATTAACTTCAAATTGGCGTCTAGCTTTCTCTGTTGGGACTTCTTCAATCGGACCAAATTCACCATAACCAGCATTATTGATCAAAACATCAACTTGTCCAGCTTCCTTAACTGTTCGATCAACTAATTGACGAATTGATATCTTATCAGTTAAATCTAATTCTTGAACATGAATTCCTGCTTCTGCGAGATCCTGCATCATATTCATTCTTCTAGCTCCACCATAAACTTCAAAGCCGTTTTCCTTAAAATATAGTGCGGCTGCATGACCCATTCCTGATGAAATTCCGGTGATAATAGCTGTTTTTGTCATAATATTCTCCTTTAAAGAACAATCGTTTAATTTGATTTTAAATAAAAAGCCGAATTTATTCGACTACATTGATCCTAATTAAGATGTCAATCAATTCTGTTAGTTTAGCTTGAGGAACTGACATATTACGTTTGAAATATGTAACTGTAAATTCTTGAAGTGGTGCAAATAAGAGGGCTATCAAAATTTCCATATCATCAGTCAACCAATGCTTATTAATTACACCCTCAGTGAATAGGTCATTCAATGGTTTAGACATTTGCATTGCCTGATCGATCACACCATCATTAACCAATGATGGATTATCCATGATGGCATTCATGAAGTTGGTCTCATAAGGATACTCAACAAATTTATCGGCAAAATTGGTTAACGCTCCTTGAACCCTTTGCTTAAATGGTAAATTAACCGCTAATAATTCTGCCAATCCATCATCAATCAAGTGTTTTACATTCAAAAATATCTTACTCAACATATCGGCCTTGTCATCATAATATACATACATTGTCGCTTTACTAACTCCAACTGATCGGGCAATCTTTGCAATCGATAGATTGGTAATTCCCTCATCATAGGTAATCTGATAAACTGCTTTGACAATTGCTGCTTGTTTTTGTTCATCTATTTTTCGCATGGCTCAATACTAAACTATCGTTCAGTTATAGTCAACATATATAATTAAATTTTTTAAATCAAATTACTTATTGATGATTATTTCAAATGTCAAAAATTCTGTTAACCAATCATCTTTTTAAGCAAAGTCTAAGAATCTTTTGTATAATTAAGTTTCGGATATACAACATGTGACATTTCTGTGAACTTTCACTGAATGTCTTCCTATGATTTAATTTGTCTTGTATACTTGATTTGTCAACATAATGGAGGAATGCAAATAATGTTTTGTCCAAATTGTGGCCATAAAGTTGAACCGGATCAGAAATTTTGTGATAACTGCGGTTGGGCCCTTAAAAAGAAAAATACCGATGATACAGAAGTAACAGACAACGACTCCGTTCGTTCATTGTCTGAAATTGAAAGTGAATTAAATAAGGAAGAACCAGCTCCTAAGCCTAAAACTGAGGAAAAGCCTCATCTACAACAGGCTCCAATGCAACAACAGGAATATGGTTCATTTGATCATCCCCAAAAAGAAACGGTCAAACGTCCTGATCCTGAGCCAGAAATGAAAACCTTTGAAAGTTCAAATCGTTCATCATTTCAAAAGGCTAGTACAAAAGAACCTGTCGATGACCGAACTCAAATTTATAGCAAAAATGATTTCAATCCGATTTCTCAAAAGCCTTATAAAAATAATCAGGAAAAGCCTTATGAGAAACCATATGAGAAACATTTTGACGATCCAATCAAGGATCCCTTGAAAGATCCCTTTGAGCCGACCGAAAGTGAGAAACGTGCTGCTGCCAAAAAACAAGCTGCCGCCGTTGATTCTAATGATGGCTTTATTCATAATATGATTAAATTTGCGAAGAACAATGCTTATATCAGCATCTTTGCAGTAATTATTACTGCTATCCTGCTGGTCGTTAAAAGAAACTATGGTTTTATTGCTCTAGTCGCCATCATCATCTTATGGTTCCTACTTTCACAATTGCGTCACGGTAACGAATTAGGTGCCAACAAAGCTTTAAAGAAAGAAACTTCGCTCAAAAAGAATTCCGATTCCAACGAGACCTCTGAATCATCAAACGATCGTACTGATAAACCTAAGGTTAAGAAGGAAAAACATCATTCAGCCGCTGATAGATTAAAACCTAATCATAAGACGACTACCCAAAAAGTGATTATTGTTTCTTCAATTATTGGTTTCATCGCCTCTGTCAGTGGTCCTTTCCTAGATAGTCTTTCACTATCAAGTACCATTGCCAATGCAGCTAATTACACTGCTAATCTGGGGGCACAACCAACTTGGATCACTAACGGTTTTTCAGCTATTCGTTTGATTTGTTTCTTATCTCCAGTAATTGCTTTGATTGCTGGTTGCTTTAGATCACGTGGGAGTATTCGTTTGGTAAGAATCTTTACTTTATTTCCAACTATCCTCTACGGTGCTTTATATGGTGTACTTTACGCTGGATTAGTTAACTCATCAGCAATTACCGGTCAAGTGGCTGTAACTACTGGTGGTTCATTTGGTACTAGTTTCTATGTTCTATTAATTACATCAATAATTTCATTAATAATGGCTTACACTTTACGACCTAGAATTAGATAGACCTTTCGAGGTCTATTTTTTTATTTTAAAAAAATTCAATTTTTTATAAAATATTTTGTACAAATGACCATATTTACCTACATATATTCCGTTATACTTATCTTGCTTAAATGTAACGGAGGTTTTCTTATGAAAAAACATCACAAACATAAAAAGAAAATCATTAGAATATTTTTGCTTCTGATGCTTCCCCTATTACTCCTTAGTTTAACTACTTCTCACGAGCAACGGGTCCGAGCAGACGACGAAGAGATTGTTGTTACGCCAAAATTCACTCCCAATAAAGATCCTAAAAAGTTTTTAGGAATTTGGATGAGTAATGGTTATGGACTTCAACCTAATCCTGATTCCTATACTACTGTCGGAAAACAAGTAACCCTCAGAACCAGTGCTGGGCGATCCGTTTGGTCAGTTATTTTAGGCCTATTGGATGGTGCCCATTACCGTTGGTGGCAATCAACTGATGGAAAAAATTGGAGTAAAGTTGATAAATCAGATAATGGTCATAAAAAGAATTTCTCAGTTACCCCTACTAAGGTGGGAACTGTTTGGTATCAATTAGATACACAATACTATACCCTTCTAACACCCTACTTAAAAACTCACATTTATTCCCGAGTTGCTGCTGTTCATACTTTATCAGAATCAGTGAATGCCACTGACCTCGACGTTACTGTGGACGATGACTATCTCTACAATACCAGTGATGAACTTTCTAATACCACATATGCCCATGCCATTCCTATACCGGATAACTCAACCGGTATATTAAGCTGGTCGGTCGACAACACCAACCTAGCAACAGTTGACGAAGATGGCCAAGTCACTGCTAATAATAAGGGCATCTCTGGTTCAGTTAAGGTCCTTGCTACCATGACTAACGATGATGGTTCCAAAATAACTCGTCCAGTTTCAGTAGAAATTGGTGGTGGTTTAGATGACCGCACCGTTAACTCTGGTGAAACTGCTAATTTTGAATTAAAAGGAAATACTGGTGGCGATGGCGATGATGATGGTAATACAGGCTCAGTTACTGTTGATTGGTACAAATACGCCCCAGGTTCTAATTCCAAAGTCAAAGTCGCAAGTGGCCCAGATACAAATTACACTACTGATAAAACAACCTTTGCCGATGATGGCTCTTATTTCCAAGCCATTATTACAATAAAAGCCGGTAAGGTAACTAAAACAATTACTTCAAACAAAGCAAAACTGACTGTTATTCCTGCAGGAAAACCAGACATTTCTATCATTAATAAAATAACTGATGATACTTATCCTCACGAAAACAATACTGATTTGATTTTAAATGATATTATCAACGATGATAGTGTTACTTATCGAGGCAGCATAACCAATGAGAGCCTTGAAGGTACTTTAAAAAATGGTAACTATGTTATTCCGCTACGTTCAGGGACACAAATCAATTCAGTTAAAGTTGCCGGAGAAACATTGACCAGTGATCAGTACACAACTATTTTTGATGATGAAACTGACTCTGATAACCTAGTTATTCCAATTAAGGATTTAAATCCTACAGAAAGTAAAGCTATCGAAGTTAACACAACCGTCCAAGGAATCCTAAAAAATACTTCCTTCAAATCCACACCTTATGTCTATGGAACTGACAACGATAATGGCGTCTATCGTCAAGATGGCATGACTGAAACTCTTAATTACCTTTCAAATCAAATAGAACCCCAAATCCAAGATATTGATTTTGGGGCAATCTCTGCATATTCCAAAAACACACTCAAATACCGTCCCAATGAACTCAATAATCCTAATAACATCGTTGACGTTGAAGATTACCGCCGTGACAAAGGCGCTTTGCAGGTTTATGTTTCTCAAGATAATGAATTTATTCATGAATCTAAATCTGCAACCTTACCGGCCAGTTTGAGATACTACAATAATGGTAGTCATACCGATATTCTCAATAACAAAGTTTTAATATCGGAAACAGATATTGGAATAACTTTAGATCCAATTGCCTGGAATAAATCTGAAGGTCTGTTGCTCCATATCAATGATAACCAACTACTCACTGGTAAGTATTCCACAACATTAACTTGGTATTTCGAAAATAGCATCTAGTAAAGAGTGGGACATAACATGGTCAGCTCTCGAGAACAAAAAACAGCAGGCATAGTAATCGTATTCTGATTACTATTGCCTGCTGTTTTTTGTGCGGAAAAAGCTATGTTATCTTCCACGTTTATGATGCATATTTAAAGTTAAGACCAGTTATGTCTCAAATCTTTTTATTATTATTTTTATGTAATTACGCGAATTATTAAAAAATAAGTTTTAAAATTTGCTTTCCTAATTGAGATATGTCCTATATACTTAAAAATGGTATAGACAGATAATAAGGAGGCAAAGACTATGACTATTTTTGAAATTTTAAAAAAACATAAGTTATTTGTCTTGCCCATTATTATTTTTTGCGCAATTATTTTGGCAGGTTTTCAAACAGAGGTGATACTGGCGGAATCCTTGGATGAACAAAACATCATTCATTATGAACCTGCTTCACCCCATGCCGTCAAAAGATTTGGTGTGTGGACTAAAAGTGGTTTAAATATTAATCCCAACGCAAAATATACTCCTAGTGTTGGTCATGAAGTAACTATTGCCACTCATTTTGCTCGGTCTGTTTTTTCGACTGGATCTTTTAAAGTAGCATATAAATGGCACAAAAAAGTCAACGATAACCCATGGGAAATAGACGAATCATCAAACGGACCAAATATAACTGTTAAACCTGATGAACCCGGAATTATTCGTTATCAATTGGAATTGATTGATGGTGCCTTTTTTAAAGAACATTACTACTCAGACGTTGCGACTATTTACGCATCATCTACCGATGTTCATGCCCAATCAATAAAAATTCAAACTAACACTGACTATATTTACAATATTCCCACTGGTGACTTTGAAAATAATATTGCTTTTGCCAAAGCAGAACCTAATCCGGAAGATTCAACAGGACAAGTTACTTGGAGCATTAGTGAACCCACCAAGGCTTCAATTGATAAAAATGGTCAAATTACATCTGCCCCAAGCCATACCAACGATAATGATAATTTAATCAGTAGTTTTTTTGTAACCGGAACAATTAAAAATTCTGATGGTTCAATTATCACTGGTACTAAAGAAATGAATGTCGGTGGTGGATTATTTGACCAAAAGGTTCGAGCTGGTGACAAAGCTGTCTTTAGTATTCAAGGATTCGAAGAAAATATTGACGATAAAATTAACAATAAAGAAGATGAAACAGCCGACTTAAATGTCAGTTGGCACAAAATAGATGCTAATAATAAAGATACTCTTTTAGAAACCAAGAAGAATTCGCTCTCTTTCACGACTGAAAATACATCATTAAAAGATAATGGTGATAAATATTATGCCGTTATAACTATGAATAAGCAAAATAATTTTAAACCTCTCATCACTGGTCAAGCCTCGTTAACAGTCCTACCAGCATTAAATCCTAATGTTACATTATCCGATAGTCTTCAAAATATTTCATTCAAGGATGAAAATGACACTGCATTAGAAATTAATAACGTCGTCAATAAAGATCAAATCAATTATGATTTTAATCTAAATAATAATGGTCAAAAAGACCTTCACGATACTGTATTATTAACTTATTTACCACTCGGAACTGAAGTTACTAGCGTCACCCTTGATGGGAGAACGCTTGCTAACACTAAATTTACCACCACTGTGGATACAGACGATCGAACAATGTTCTTAACAGTTCAAATTGATAAATTAAAAATTGGCGATTTAAAAAAGCTAACTGTTAATACGATTACTCATGACATCACCAAAAAATCAAGTTTCTCGTTGACCCCTTATTTCATTGGTACTGATTCGGACAACAATGTTTATCAAAGTATTGGTCCTGATCTAAAGATTCACTATATTGCTAATGAGATCATTCCTAAGTTTAAAGACATCCAATTTGAATCAATTTATCCGTTTGAAGAGAATGTTTTCAAATACCGCTCACAACAAACGAACTATCCCAACGATATTATCAGTATCGACGATCAACGACGAAAGAAGACCCCCGTTAAAATCTTCCTACACCAGCCGGATTCATTAACGGACAATGATAATAGGCCTCTGGGGGCAACTTTTAAATTTGCTCGTGATGATAAATCAAATCCTGAAACTATTCAAGATAAGATTCTAATCGCTCAATCTATAAAGGGACAATCGATGAATTCCGTGAGATGGACCCATAATCAAGGTTTATTGCTACACATCGATCATAAGAATCTACTTGCTGGTAGCTATGGTACCAAATTAAATTGGAGCATTGAAGACTCTGTTTAAGGTATTTATACATAGGGTATAATATGCACCCTTTTTATTGGCTGAAATTCACAAATGTTTATACTTAAAAGTAAGAAGAATAGAAACGAAATCAAGTAGTTTCTCTTCTTCGAAGTCTCACGCAAGTGAGCAAACATCTACCAAAATGTCACCGATTTAAAAAATCGTAGTGGAAGTAGTTGTTACTGAATGGGATCAGTTAAAAATTGGGTTGAATCGAGATGAGGCAAGATCATAAGAAATTTAGATTTTGCAGTATCAATCAATGTTAATTCTTAAACCTCGTATTTGGAGTAGGCTTCTGCCCCTTTTAAAAACCAGTAAGCTATTAATTTTCATAATGAATCCTCCGAAAACACAAATTAGTCTAGACAAAAAGACCTCGGAATACATCAGTTAATACTGAATAATTCCGAGGTTATTTTTGATTAAACTTGGTTAAATCGAGAGTATACTTAGCTTTCCGTCTTCCGTAAAAATAATATTTTTAACGCAAAGAGTCCATATAACTGACGTAGACAATTCCCTAATGTCAGTTATATGGACTCTTTTGTCATTGATTTACGCTTTAATCAATCATAGTAATGCTATATTTTTATTTTATTCTGCTAAAAAGCTCATCCGATCAGCAATGTTGGTAATGACACCATCAACACCCCAGCTAAGAAGTTCTTGAGCACGATTAATATCATCGACTGTCCAAACGTTAATTTCATAGCCATAATCTTTCATCTGTTTAACTTTTGCTTCAGTTAGACCTGAACTATCAGGATGAACAATTTTGGCGTGACAAGCTTGCATAACAAGATTCCAGTCATCACCCAAAGTAGCTCTACTAAATAAAACGGCATATTTTAAATCAGGCTTTAATTTATACATTTTTTCTAACATGATTGGATTAAAACTGGAAATAATTAATTCCACATGTTCATCTAATCGATCCAATGCCTTGGCAAATTCTTCTACCAATCTATCAGCTAAATAATTAGCATTGTCCCCTACAACACCTTTTAGCTCAATATTAGCATTTATTTTATGAATATTAAGAAAGTCGATAAGTTGATCTAATGTTGGTACTTTTTCCCCACGAAATTTTTCAGCAAACCAATAACCAGCGTCTGCGTTCAAAACTTCTGAACTATCAACTGTTTCAATGGAACCAGATTGATTAGTTGTTCGGTTTAATTTATCATCATGAATTACAAAAACTTTTTCATCTTTTGTAATGCTTAGATCGGTCTCAATCCATTTAACATCATGATTAACGACCACATTGAATGATGCCATCGTATTCTCTGGTGCCAATGTTGGTATTCCTCTATGAGCAATAATTTTTTTATCCATAATAATCCTCCAATAAGTAGAGTATACAACAAGTTGCAAGGGTCAAAAAAACCGAGGTCTACTATATGTATTCTCGGTTTTCTGGTTGTTTTTTTAGTTTAGTTTGTTTTTAGACAATTTGTATTTTTATTTGGAATCTCAACAGATCACTTATGTGCTCACTGTATGTATTCAAAACGAGCTGCGAACAACAGATTCCTGTGCTTTGCTACACTCTGAAAATCACACGCAAGAAACGCGTGTAATTCTCAGAGCTAAGTAAATGCTCAGAATCTACCCGTTGTTCTCGTTCTCTGGTATTTATGCTTGGTATCTTGAAACTCCGTCAAGGTATGTTTCTGATAATGTCATATCATCATCAAGTACGATAAAGTCAGCATCACGGCCAGAAGCAATAATACCACATTTATCAAGAACCTTTGAACTCTTAGCAGCTGTGTAACTGGCCATTTCTACGGCTTCTTCATCAGTAGCGATGTTCCAGTCAACAACATTCTTAATAGCTTCATTAAGCATAAGAATTGAGCCAGCAAGGTTATGTGTTTCATCAGTTAATCTAGCTGTACCATTAGCAACTACAACTGGCAATTCACCAAGGACGTAGTTACCATCTGGCATTAAACCGGCACGCATACAATCAGTAATTAAGGCAACATGTTCGGCACCCTTCTTTTCGATAACGATTCTAGCAGCGAATGGGTTAACATGATGACCATCACAGATCAATTCATCGTCAACAAGGTGCATTGAAAGTGCGGCACCAACCATACCAGGTAGACGATGGTTCAAACCACTCATACCATTGTATGTATGTGTAAATCCAGTAGCACCGGCTTCGACACAGGCTTTAGCTTGTTCAAATGTAGCATCACTGTGACCAAGGTAAACAGCAACTTTGTCAGATGCAACAGCACTAACAAATTCAGGAGCACCTTTTCTTTCAGGAGCAATTGAGATTTTTCTGATCATGCCATGTGCAGCATCCTGCCAGTCTTTGAATTCTTCAGCATCAGGATCACGGAAGTACTTAGGGTTTTGAGCACCCTTGTGTTTTTCTGTATAGAAAGGACCTTCAAAATGGATACCTTGAATCTTGGCACCAGTAGCCTTCTTGTAGTTATCACCGATAGTTTCACAAATATGTCTTAGTTGATCGTGTGATGCTGTTAAAGTTGTTGGTAACCATGATGTTACACCAGCCTTTAACAAACCTTCTGACATTTCGTTCAACTTTTCAAAGTCGTCATCCATAACATCGTGGCCAACAAGACCATGAATATGTGTGTCAACAAGACCTGGGGCGATAAACTTGTCTGAATAATCAACAATCTTACCTTCTGGCTTGCCATCTTCTTCAGTAAAGAATTTACCAAACTTACCATCATCAGTAACTTCTAGGTAGCCACCGTTTTCAGTTGTGTTTTTTAAAAAGAATTTCTTAGCATGAATATAATATGACATTATCTAGTTCTCCTTCTAAAATTATCTACTTCATTATATCATTGTGTAATGGTCTATACCATAACAATTAATTAATTTATCCAAAGAAAAAAGCTGAAACAATTTAATGTTCCAGCTTTATGGTATCAGAAATCCTTATTTTAAGTTAGTCGATTTTCTAAATTATGCTTGATAGCGTGAAATACCATCAAGATATGTCTCTGACAAACTCATATCATCGTCCAACACGATAAAGTCAGCATCACGACCATCAGCGATAATTCCACATTCATCAAGAACTTTTGAACTCTTAGCGGCAGTATAACTTGCCATCTCAACTGCCTCTTCATCGGTAGCAATATTCCAGTCAACAACGTTTTTAATAGCATCTTTCAACAATAAGATTGATCCAGCCAAACTGTGTGGTGCTTCCTTTAATTTAGCAGTTCCATCAGCTACAACAACTGGTAATTCACCAAGAACATAATCACCGTCAGGCATCAGACCAGCACGCATACAATCGGTAATCAAAGCCACATGTTCTGGAGTTTTCTTTTCAATTACGATCCTAGCTGCATAAGGATTAACATGATGTCCATCACAAATCAATTCATCATCAACTAAGTGCATTGAAAGTGCAGCACCAACCATACCAGGCAAACGATGGTTCAAGCCACTCATTCCATTATATGTATGTGTAAATCCAGTAGCACCGGCTTCGACACAAGCTTTAGCTTGCTCAAATGTAGCGTCACTGTGACCAAGGTAAACTGCCACTTTATCAGAAGCAACCTTTTCAACAAATTCTGGCGCACCTTTTCTTTCAGGAGCAATTGAGATTTTTCTGATCATCCCATGGGCAGCATCTTGCCAGTCTTTGAATTCTTCAGCATCAGGATCTCTGAAATACTTAGGATTTTGAGCACCCTTGTGTTTTTCTGTGTAGAAAGGACCTTCAAAGTGAATACCTTGAATCTTGGCACCAGTAACTTTTTGATAATTATCACCAATCGTATGACAAATACTCAATAATTGATCATGCGAGGCAGTTAAAGTTGTTGGCAACCATGAAGTTACACCAGCCTTTAACAAACCTTCTGACATTTCATTCAACTTGCCAAAATCATCATCCATAACATCATGGCCACAAAGACCATGAATATGTGTATCAACTAATCCAGGAGCGATAAATTTATCGGAATAATCAACGATTTTACCTTCTGGTTTAGCCTCATCAGCGTGATAAAATTTACCAAATTTACCATCATCAGTAACTTCTAGATAACCACCATTTTCAGTTGTGTTTTTTAAAAAGAACTTCTTTGCTTGAATATAATATGACATTATTAGTCTCCTTTTAATTTTGATAAATATTTCTTAAATCAGGATAGAAGTGGGATTTCACTCTCCCCAAGGAAGAAAAAATTAGCTAGATCATAGCGGGTACAACCAGCCGAATAAGTAAAATTTGGTTCTTACTTAAGTTTAGTTAAAGCTTAAATTAACGGAGTTATTATTATGCTTCCGTCTTCCGCTCGGCAATATCGGGGGACTGGAACGCAGTGGACATCGTTTTGAACCAATTTGAAGTACAAAATTGTTTCAAAATCGAGTCTTTCACTAATCTAGCAAGAAACGCTAGATAAGAGAAAATTTCACTGCTGAGCCCCCGAATTGCTGTCGCTACAGACTAGATAGTTGTTTCTATATTTGATAAATGATTCTTTAAGAATATATGTTTATTCTGTAATTGAAAAACCCGTATTAGCAAATATAAAAACTAAGTTAATATAGATTTTTAATTTAAAATATTTTTCGTTGATAAAACAATAAAGAAATACCCTAGTCGGGAGTACAAATGCTGATGGGCTCAATAGCCAAATTTGACTTAGTTGGCGATTTTTGCCAGCTTAGTCAAAGGCCAATCTTGAAGACAATGTGGTCTTCATTGGCTTCAAGTTGTGCCGGCTATGTTCCAGCCCAATCAGTATTTGTGCGGACGACGGATATTTCAACAAACTCCCGTTTTAACCAAATTTCGGAAAGAGCCATTTTTTCTTCCTTGCTCCGAGTTAGTTTATTATTTTCAGTTTATGTAATTTGAAATTTCTAAGCATACTTGGGAAAAAATCTCTATATTTATAATTAGACACTTAAACACATACGATTTTCAAATAAAAGGTTGAAACAATTTAATGTTCCAACCTTTTTGACGTTACTATTTCTATTCATAATCGTGAATTGTTACACCTTTGACAACACGGTTAACTGTACCGCTTGCTGATGGTGTATCAGGTGTGTTGTTGACTTTGATTGAGTTCATCAAAGCAAATGTTTGTGCAAACACTACATCTGGCAATGCTTGATATAATTCTGGAAGATCTTTGTCCCCGGCCTTAATGAAGAAATTGTCGCCTGAGAAGTCATTGTCATCAGATGTACCGACTCCAACAACTTTCTCACAAATTTCATCAGCTTTAATCTCTTCCAAAATATCAACATCATATTGACGTGTATATTTATCGTTACCCATGAAGTCAAAGACGATTGTCTTACCGTTAACATATGACTTTGGACCATGACGGAATCCCATTGATGAATCAAAGATTGTTGTCAAAGCTCCGGCAGTTAATTCTAGAACTTTCAATTGGGCTTCACGAGTAAGTCCTGAAAGTGAACCACTACCAAGATATGTAATCCGGTCATAGTCAAGATCAGCATAAGCTTGAATCTCATCCTCACGGCTGATAACTTCGTCACCCATCTTGATCATTGTATCAACCCAAGCTGCTTTTTTAGCTTCATCACTTGTATCGAAGATCAACGCAGCTGTCAAAGTCATGCAAGAGAAACTTCCAGTCATAGCAAATCCCTTATCATTTGAAAGTGCTGGTTGTAGAAGTAAAAGATTGCCATCTTCATTTTCGGCTTTAGTAGCCAAATGTCCTTCTGGCGCACAAGTGATAGTGATTTGATATAAATTCTTGATGAGCTTTTCAGCTAGTTCTACAGTTGCAACACTCTCTGGAGAGTTACCACTTCTAGCAAATGATACAAGAATCGTTGGATCATCACTTCTTAGATTGTCTAATGGAGCTGAAACAATATCAGTTGTGGGAATCGTTTCAAATACAAAGTGTGAAGTATCGCCAGCACGGTTTAAATATGGTCTGAGCGTGTCACCTACATAGGCTGATGTTCCAGCACCAGTGAAGATAACTCTAATTTTTTGATTAGGAAACGTCGAAGTTACTTTATCAAGAAAGTTATCTATTTCTGATTTTTTAGCAGTGTAGTTATCAAAAGCCTCTTGCCATAATTTTGGTTGTTGTTGAATTTCACGGGTTGTAATGATGGCACCCATTTTTTCTAGTTCTTGATCGGTTTTTTTAAACATGATATTGAATCCCTTCTCCATATAAATTTTACTCTAAGAATTTAATGTGAATAACTGCTAATTCCTTAACAGTGAAGTCAACGTGATAAATTCCCGCTGCGTCTAATGACACTTCTAAGACTTCATTTTGCATTTGATTGTTGGAATCACGATAAGTTAGCGAAACTTTTCTAACATTGCGATCCTTTAAGAAGAAATTAATCCCATCAACATCATCAATTGACCAGTTACTGATAATCATTTCTGATTGGTTATCATCGATGACCATCTTGCAATTGTACATATTAACTAAATGTGGCACGCTTAACTGTTCTTCAAAGAAATGCTTTAAGTCGCCCTCACGAATATCAGTATATTGAGCTTGCCAACCATATTTTGGAGAATCCATCATTGGTAGACAATAGAACTTATCGCCACTCACTGTGGCTGGTCCTAGTTTGTTCTCTAAACGATCGTATGCTGATGAATGTACTTTAACTGAAGGGTGATATTTAATTTTTACGTAGTCGCCGGTATGAGTTAGCATCGTCAATCGAGGATTGTTGATACCTGAGATACTCTCACCGTCGAACTGCTCAAATGATTGTTGTCCGGAACGATTCTTCAAAACTTCGATACTTGTCGCATTAATTAATTTCAATAGATTACGTTGATTCAAAATAACTACTGCATCCCCATCCAAAAGGATGAAATTACGAGTAAATATTGCTTGAATCTGTTCATCTGACAAAGTATTTAGAAAGTTTCCAGTAATCGCAACACACTTATTTTTGATTTCCTGATCAAGATAATTGAGTGGTTTCGTTGCAATTCCCATTGTGGAAAGCAACTCTAGCCATTGTGTTTGCGACGCCATCAAACCTTCTAAGGTACCCTCGGTATCAATCTTTGTCTGTGCTACGTCTTGATTCATGGGAACGATAACCCCACTACGATGTTCGATGTCGATACCATTAGCATTTAAGAAATCGAGATATTCTTTATCGCTTTTTAGCAGGGAGGCATAACGATATGTTGTATTGATACCATCGCCCATCATACTGAACATATTAAGTAGCACTCCGTTGGCATGAACCAAACTAGTTGTATCTAATTGAAATTGTGTAAATTTATTTGACTTAGCATAAGGTGAATACAAGAAACTTTCCATTTCTGGATAGATCTTATGATTTGCACCGATCTCAGTTCGAGTAGCCACTGTATACTTCTCAAAATCACGTGCATATTGTTGAGGACTGACCTCGTTATATGCTGGTAAATGTGGACGTGATACTGCTGGCGTATTTTCACCACTCAACTCGTCTAACAATTTTTGCCAATCACGTCCTTCAAGAGCGTGAACCTCTGGCCATGAACTCATTAAACCAAGCGTTGTTGTTGGTGAAACTTCATGAACTCGTTGTTCAATCATATGTGCAACATGTAAAATTTCCGCACGTGCGACTTTTAAATAAGCATTACGATATTTATTTTCTCCACCCGTGAACATTCTTTGAACGAAATCTTCACGTGATAAGTCAGTTCCCAAAATGTCGTTATATTGCTTCATGTGATCTTCACAGAAACAACCTAAGGCAAAGGGAGCATTCTTATAATGTCTGAAGTCATCCTCTAACCACAGTTCATTTGGATGGATGCTGGCCCAGATAGCATAGATATCACTGATATAATCAGCCCAACCGGCATATCCTGGACAAGCCATCGATAAACTTTTAATTCCTTGATAGTTAACCATTGGTTTGATATCAAGTTCTGGTTTGATAGGAATCCCGCGATCAGAATGATTTAGGGTCGTCCATGGATTCAAACTGACTGTAATACCAAGTTCCTTTAGTGGTTGACTAATTTCATTAACATCATTAATTAACTCTTGAGCCTTATCTAAAGTAATATGAGTATCTGACAATTCTTCTTGATTGAGAAAAAAGGCAACATCTGAAATATGAGCTTCTTTAATAAAATCAATTAACTTTTGTTTTTTATCAGCATCATAAACATTCTTATCAATTGCTAACCTCAGAGTATAACGGTAAGGATTATTCATCCTCTTCGTCATCCTCGTCAGAATCAGCGTTTAAGAAGGCATTTACATCAACAATGCCATCTTTGGCTTCTTTCAATAAATCAGCGATTTTAATATCTGAACCAATGAATTTTTGGTTAGCATAATTAATAACCATTGGTAAATTCAAGCCAGAAATAACATGCATTTCAGGATAAGCTTGTGTCAAATTAACAGCGACGTTACCTGGTGTACCACCAAGTAGATCAACGATTAAATAAACAGGTTCTTTTCCATAATACTTTTTAATTTCAGCATCAGCCTTAGCTTTTAAATCTTCCGGACCATCTGATTTTTGTAGTCCTAAGGCTACTGTTTCAGGTAGATCTCCAATAATTAATTCAGCTGATTTCAACGTTTCAATTGCCATATTTCCGTGACTCATCAAGATTAATGCCATAATTTAATTCCTCCTAGATTTTGCCAAGTACACCGATTGCTGAAAGAGCAATAGCGAAGATAATAACGATAAAGATAACTTTTGTAGATGTCATACCCTTCTTACCTAATAACCAGTAAACAAGACCTACGACACAGGCTGGAACTAGCTTTGGAAGAATCATATCGATGTTACTTTGAACACTCAATGAAACCTTCCCTAAGTGAGCAACTAGTGGAACTTGGATATTGATCATACTTGCAATCAAAGCACCAACGATGAAGACACCAAGCAAAGTAGCAGCATCTGTTAAAGCATTCAATTGACCTTGCATTTCAGAAACAAGTTTTGTACCTGTCTTGTAAGCAAAGTGAAGTTGTTTCCAACGGAAGACCATAATAGCGATGTTAACAGCTAACCAAAGGAATAATCCTAATGGGTTACCTTGAGCAGCCATAGTTGCAGCGATAGCACCCATGATTGTTGGTACCAAAGCAGCAAACAATGAATCACCGATAGCGGCGAATGGTCCCATAAGACCAGTCTTAATACCAGCAACAGTATCTAGTGAATCGACACCTTCCTTGCCTTCAATGGCAAGATCAATACCTGTAATAATTGTGTTAAAGAAATTACTTGTGTTGAAGAATTGGTTATGAGTCTTCATAGCTTCTTTAAGCTCTGGAGTGCCATCACCATAAATTTTTCTCAATTGTGGCAAGATTGTATATAAGTAACCTGAACCTTGCATTCTTTCATAATTCCAACCCATTTGGAATCCAAACAAACTACGTTTATTAATTTGTTTGTAATCCTGTTTAGTTAATGTATATTCTTTATTCTTCTTCATCACCGTCGACCTCCCCATTAGCATCTTCAATTTCATCATCTTCGTCTTCGTCATCAGAACCACTATTGTTTGATCCTGCGGCTGGAGCTGAAGTCATTTTAGCCATAGATTTCTTATATTCAAGAATTGCAAAAGCACCACCGATTAAGGCAATAGCTAACATTGGAAGAGCGTTGAATGTTGTTGTAAAGGCTTTACTTGCAACACCTAGACCGGCGCCAAGTGTTTGGATATTTGTAAAGACTGTTGATAGTAAAGCTGTTATTGTGAAACCAAGGATCAAGTAAGCGATGTGTTTCTTAACTGGTAAGTAGTGAAGCAAGATAGCGAAACCTACGGCTGGAAGTGTAGCACCGGCTGTTTGTAGACCAGTGTTCAACCATTGTAGATCTCCGTTTAGATATGTAACCATTGTCTTAACAACACCTTGACCTAGAGCTAAAGCCAAGAATACAGGAATACCACGTGATAGACACCATGGTAATGCACCTAAGATAGTGTGTCTTTCAATACCTTTGTAGTTGAAGTTTTCAATATCCTTATCAACTTTGTGTTGGAAATATGTGTTAGTAAATCTAGCAAGAATATCAAATGATGTTAGAAGTGCAGCAACGGGAACACCGATAGCGGCGATAGCTGTAGCAGCTTTCATACCTGTACCGATTGAAAAGGCTGTTGCCAAAACAGTACCTGAGTTAGCATCGATTTTTGAAGCACCACCGAATGTACCAACACCTAGAACTGTTAATTGAAGAGCAGCACCAATGATTAGTCCGGTCTTCATATCACCCATGATCAAACCAGAAATCATTCCGGCCCATACGGGTTGACTCAATGATGAATTCATTTGCAATTCATCATAAATGTTATACATAGAATATGCCGTTAAAAGCAATATTTGAACAATTGTAAAACTCATGTTCATTTCCCCCTATTACAATCTATTTTTTGTAGTCCTTTAGGATACCTTCAAAGTCTTTGATTGGATCACTAGGAACCATTTGAGCAGTAACTTTAATTCCTGCGTCAAAGAGTTTGTGGAATGCGTCGTAATCATCATCGGTAACATTGATTGATTGTGTTAAATGTTGTGTTGTGTCTTTTTGTGACATATTACCAACATTGATCGTATCGAACTTAACACCTTCGTTAACCATGTCTACAAGTGTTCCTGGTTTTTTAACAACAAGGAAGACTTTTTGTGAATCATACTTGCCGGCTAAGATATTTGCTGAAGATTTCTTAGTACCTAAAATACTTAGATTAACCCCAGCTGGTTTTGCTAACTTAAGGGCAGTTTTTTGAATGTCACTCTTTATAATTTCGTTATCAACTACCATAATTCTTGATGCTTGTAATTTAGTTGTCCATAAGTTGGCCACTTGTCCATGAATTAATCTTTCATCAATTCTAACTGCAATAATACCCATATCTTTATACCTCCAAATATTAACTACTCTTCTTTAGGATTTGTTACTGATATCGTGTCGAATGTGATAAGCAAATTGATCACTTCTCGCAACACTCAATGTGAACTCAATAATTTGATTATGTGGATCATAAGTTTGTCGTCTGAGATTCAAACAAGGCGCGCCTTCTTTACTCTCAAGATATTTACTATCATTAGCACTAGTGATGCCTGCTAGAAAATACTCATCAGCGTAATAAACTTGTTCATTGAATTCTTCAGAAAAAACTGAATATAATGATCGATTACTCAACATCGATTCAGTCATTAAACTGAAATGCTCAGCCGGTAAGTAAGTTCGCTCCAACATCACCGGTATTCCATCGGCAAAACGGAGTCGCTTTAACTTAATGATTTGACTGCCCACTTCAGTTTCTAAATTCTTAGCGAAGTATGCATTAGCCTCCTTCCGTTCAAAACTAAGAATTTTAGTTTGTGGTTTTTTCCCCAGTGAAATCATCTGCTTGTTGAAACTGTAGCTACTATTCAAATCGCTATTTAGATCAACTCTATTAACAAAAGTTCCCTTACCATGAACCCGACGAATCATTCCAGTGACCTCTAGTTCCATCAATGCGGCTCTAACGGTTGTTCTGGATAACTCATACTTTTCAGCTATTTCCCTTTCGGAAGGTAATTTAGCATTGGCTGGTAAAGTTTGAATGTAATTAGTCAGCAAGTTGATTAACTGTTCTTGAAGAGTAATTTTCATACGAATCGAATCCTTTCTGGTATCAACCACGAGACCATTGTATCCGGTTACAAAAAATAAAACAACAACCGGAATAGACCGTTTTCACAGTGGTTTATTAGGAATTATCAGTGTTATCAAGGTTTGTGAAGCATTAAATTCTAAGTGGTACTTTTTTTAATACCACTAGCAAAAGATACCACTTGTAAAATTGGTCTTACCACTTTTTCATATGTATAGTCTTTTTTCATTAATGTTAATCAATAATAAGTTATCAGCTTGCTATCACCGGATAAAAAAAGAGAACGTGGCGTTATGCCATCGTTCTCTTTTTTTGACTAATTTTTCATATATTCATTTTTTAGTCTCATTTCTTCTATTATATTACTTAATTGCCTCAGGCAATTTGCTCTTAATATAATCAGCAGAATATTGTAATTTATCCAATTCTTCTTGTGGAAGATCCAATTGAATCTGTTTAATTATCCCTTCACGTCCAATAATGGCTGGATATGATAGGTAAACGCCATACTCTTCACGGAAATTAGAAACTGGTAATTCAATATAAGCATCATTCAAAATTGCCATCGTCAATCTAACTGCAGCAGTTGAAATACCATAATTAGTATATTTTTTCCCACTGAAGACCGTGAAACCACCCATCCGAATATCTTCATTCAGTTTATCCAAATCGAGTCCTTCAGTTTTAGCCAATTCATCAATTGAATGATCCAAAACTTTAACTGTCGACCAGGCAGTGAATTGAGAATTACCATGTTCACCCAAGTTATATCCAGAAACTGATCTAGGGTCAACCTTCAAAGCAGCACCAACGGCACGTTTCATCCTAGCTGAATCTAGTAAAGTCCCAGTCCCCATAACTTGTTTCTTTGGCAAACCAGTCACTTGTTGATAAATTGAAACCATTACGTCATTAGGATTACTGATAACAACGATTTCACCATTAAATTTAGTCTGTTTGATTTGTTCAGCCACTTCCGTCACCGCATTGCTAGTGAATTCCAATTCGGCAAAACGATCAGGCTCTACTCGATCCTGTAATTTAATATTACCAACAGCGGAGATAATTACATCGGTATCATCTAATTGTGAGTAATCATTAACAAAAATATTGGTATGGAATGGCAAGTTAGCCATCGCGTCCTCAAAATCCAATGCATCGGATTTAACCTTTTTCTCATTGATGTCAATCAAAACCAAGTCATCAACAAATCCATTCGATACAATATAATGTGCACTAGCTGCACCAACATTTCCCATTCCAATAATTGCTACTTTTCTTGTCATTTAATCTGCCTCACAGTCTTTATCTTAAGTTGTGATTGCAATTATACTCTAATATCATTAAAAAATAATTAATAGTTCGAAATAAATTGAATTTTCTTAGATGTTTGGCACAATAATTTGATTTCTTCCATAAAGATCAGAGTTTCTAGCCTTTTTGCTTTTTAATTAAGAACAGCCTGTATTGACTGAAATATTGGTTCTTACTCAATGTCAGTTAGAGCGAGAGTGTGCTTAACTTCCCGTCTTCCGTAAAAATCGGGAATAGGCTGGAACGCTGTGGACCAACTTCGAGCCAACCAAAGACCGGTTGTCTTGAAGCTTGGTCTTATCCTAAGCCAGCACAAATCCGCTGACTAAGGATAATGTCACGGCTGAGACTATTCCCAATTTTTACTCCAGACTAGATAACATTTTAATTGTTTTGTTTACTTAAAATAATTTCTAATTGGTTGTTTTTACATAATATTTTCAACGCAAATAGTCCATATTAACTGATCATAATGTCAGATAATATGGACCATTTTTGTCGTTAATTATAGAGCCAAATAAACTAGAAAACATTAAATTAATTTAAGTAATTAAAAATAGAAACAGCCAATCTAGTCTGGAGCGAGAGCAATTCGGGGGCTAAGCAGTGATATTTCTCTTACCTAGCGTACTTGGCTAGGTTAGTGAAAGACTCGATTTTGAAACAATTTTGTACTTTAAATTGGTTCAAAACGATGTCCACTGCGTTCCAGTCCCCCGATATTGCCGAGCGGAAGACGGCAGTATAATAACAACTTCGTTGATTTACACCCTAACCAATCCTTATTTAAGATTCTTCTTAATATAGTCAGCTGAATATTGAAGTTTGTCCAATTCTTCTTGTGGCAAATCCAGTTGCAATTGTTTCAAAATTCCATCACGACCAACAATGGCTGGATATGATAGGTAAACTCCATATTCTTCACGATAGTTTGAAACTGGTAATTCAATATGGGCATCATTCAAAATTGCCAATGACAAACGAACCGCGGCAGTTGAAATACCATAGTTGGTATAACCTTTACCATCAAAAACAGTAAAACCACCCATTCTGACATCTTCATTGATTTGATCCAAATCAAGGCCACTGTCTTTAGCTAATTTGGCTACTGGTTGATCCATAACCTTAACAGTTGACCAAGCAGTAAATTGAGAATTACCGTGTTCACCCAAGTTGTAACCTGAGACCGATCTAGGATCGACTGCAAAAGCCTTGCCCACAGCACGTTTCATTCTGGCTGAATCAAGTAAAGTTCCTGTTCCGATAACTCGTTCTTTAGGAAAACCAGTTACTTGTTGATACATTGAAGTCATCACATCGTTAGGATTACTGATAACGACTAAAATACCATGAAATTTTGTTTGTTTAATTTTTTTAGCTACTTCGGTAACATCATCCCCAGTTGGTTTTAGTTCGCCAAAACGGTTCGGATGATCGCCACCAATCAAACTAATATGGCCAACGGCTGAAATAATAATATCGGCATCGTCTAATTCAGAATAATCATTTACAGAGATATTAGTATGTGTTGGTAAATTAGCCATGGCATCTTCAAAATCCAATGCATCTGACTTCACCTTTTTTTCGTTCTTATCAATAAGTACTAAATCGTCGACAAAGCCACTAGATACAATGTAATGAGCACAGGCAGCGCCAACGTTTCCCATTCCAATAATTCCAATTTTTCTTGTCATAAAAATAATTCCTCACAGTCAAAGATTTTTAATTAAAGTTCCATATATCATCATACGCCAACCCTCTAATTATATAAAAAAATGCCATATTCCTAAAGGAATATGACCTATGATTATTCTCAACAAATTGATGTAATAGTATTAAAAATCATAATATATCATAGCGAGTGATATTATATTAAACAAGTAATATTTAAGAAAGGCTTGGCTAACTATTAAATGACGAAAGATGATCATATAAAAAGTAATCCTCGTATCACTAAAATTTTTGCTCATATGTTGCAATTTGAAAGAATGAATTTAACTACAACTTCTGAAAAATTTTCAACCTCTAAACGAACGATTCAACGTGATATGCAAACCATTCACAACAATGTTAATAAAATGGACCATTACAATTTTCATCATGATATTGAATCTGATGATTATTTTCTGACTCAAAACGACCTCGTTTCTTTCAACGAAATTTTTGCTATTCTAAAAATACTGATTGGCTCAAGAGCCTTTGGTAAAGAAGAACTTGCTATGATTGGCGATTCATTAGCTAGCGTCGTGGCAACTGAAAAACAGCCGATTGTTAGTAAAATGTTAACAACGTTGAACGATAGCTACTTACCAGTCAATAATTCCAATCACTTAATTGAACTTGTTAAAAAATTTAGCGAATGGGTCAATAATCAAACAACCATTAGCTTCTATTATATTAATAGCAATCCAAAAGGACATTCAAAAGATGAATCCGTTGGGATTCCCTTAAGTCTATATTTTGCCAATAATTATTTCTACGTCACCATGTATCGTGAAAAGACTCATAGTGATGGTGGAAAAACATTCGTTTACCGTTTGGACCGTTTCAGAGACCCTCGCCCTAAAGTTAAAGGTATCAAAGTTCCTCGTGACAAATGGATCGATGAAGAGTCAATTCGCACCAATACTTATCTTTTAACAAGTGGTAGTAATATCAATTATAGTTTGATTTACCGCGGTTATCCTCAAACTGCACTTGATCAGCTTCCCCATTCTAAGGTCAAAAAAAATTCTAACGGTCAAATTGAACATGATTCTGACCATGGGGTCAAAATCTCAGGCAAAATGAATTTGAATGGTTTGAAACTTTGGGTTTTGAGTCAAGGAAGTCTAGTCACTGTCCTTAGTCCTAATTCATTAATTGAAGCTGTGAAAAATGATTTACAAAAAACATTGGATCTTTATTAAAAATAATCAAAAGCCTGTATTGACTGAATAAATCGATTCTTATTCAAGTTTGGTTAAAGCATAAATCAACAGAGTTGGTATTAGACTGCCGTCTTCCGCTCGGCAATATCGGAGGACTGGAACGCAGTGGACATCGTTTTGAACCAATTTGAAGTACAAAATTGTTTCAAAATCGAGTCTTTTACTAACCTAGCAAAGTACGCTAGGTAAGAGAAATCTCACTGCTGAGCCCCCGAATTGCTCTCGCTCCAGACTAGATTGATTGTTTCTATTTTTAGTTACTCAAATTAACTTAATAGCTTCTAATTTGTTTAGTTCTATCTCAACGACAAAAATAGTCCATATTATCTGACACTATGATCAGCTAATATGGACTATTTGCATTAAAAATATTATTTAGTCTGAAGTAAAAATCGGGAAACTAAGTTAACTTCCACTCTTTTAATTATTTTCTATCTTCGTAATATTGAACTTTACTCTTAATGATTCTTTCACAGAGATCAGGATATGAAATTCCAGCAGCTTCAGCTTCTCTAGGCATCAATGATAATGGTGTCATACCTGGCAAAGTGTTAGCTTCCATAACGAATAATTGCTCGTCACGCATCAAGAAATCAACACGACCGTAGTTGCTCATTCCTAATGATTCAAAAGTTTTCTTTGTCAAAGCTTGCATTTTGGCGTGAATTTCATCATCCAAGTTAGCTGGTGGTGTGATGAAATGAGTTACCGTGTTTTCTTGGAACTTGTGTTGGAAGTCATACCAACCAGTATCAACTGTAACTTCAACAGCTGGAAGAACTAAGCCATCAACGATAGCAACTGAGAATTCACGACCCTTGATATATTCTTCAATCAAAGCTTCGTCATCAAATCTCAAAGCATCAGCAACACTTTCTCTTAATTCAGTAGCGTTATTAACGATATGTGTTCCCACACTTGAACCACCATTAGATGGCTTAACAACCATTGGATAGTTAAATGGAATATCTTCTGACAAGATCTTAGCAGTTTTAGTAGTTGTGTACAAAGCTGTTGGAATCTTATCTTGAACAAAAATTTCTTTAGAATATTTCTTGTCCATTGCCAAACCTGAAGCTAATGAACCACTACCCGTATATTTGATATCAAAAACATCAAAGACTGCTTGCATCTTACCGTTTTCGCCATCTTCACCGTGAAGTCCCATGTAGACAATATCGGCGTGTTGACAAATTTTAAGAACATTACGACCAAGCAAGCCTCTAGTTCCATCGGTACGTAGGTCATTGATCTTTTCGTCAGTTAAAACTTCATCATCAATAACAAGTTTTTGTTCACTTTCTGGTTCAGTTGTAAAAAGATCATCGATCTTATCTTCATCAACATCTTTACCTAAAAATGAATCAACATAAGCCACTTCATAACCCTTGCTGCGTAATGCATTGGTAATTTTAACTCCGGAAGATAAAGAAACATTTCTTTCTGTACTTCTTCCACCTGAAAGAACAACAATTTTCATTGTGTTTTACCTAATCCTTTTTAATTTATTATTTAAGCGTAATCTTCGAACCTAAAGAATAGCATACTGCCAGGCAAAATACCATTTTCAATTTTAAGATTTGAAAAAAAATTGCTGAAATTCTCGAATTTTTCATATTTCTCTGGTTTAATTATCAATAAGGAGGATTTTAGCCGTGAAAAAGTTAAATATCATTTTATTAAGTTTAGTATCTTTAATCACACTAGGAGTTTTTTCTACTCAAAGTGTCAAAGCTGACGATCTAAGTGATCAACCAGTTATGACTTTAGGAACATCATTAACTGATGACCAACGTCAAGGTACTATCAGCGCTCTATCTTCACAAATTAACGATAGCAATTACAAAACAATCACCGTTACCGGAGATACATTAGTTAAATACTTGAATCCAAGTGGGAGCTCATTCACTAGTAACTCTGGTGTTTGGTCTTCTGCCTTGATTCAAAAGACTTCATCAGGTTCAGGTATCAACGTCAAAATCGTTGATTATAATGGTAAAAACAATATCACTACCATTACTGCTGACCAATATCGTAATGCCGCTGTTACTGCTGGTATCAGTGATGCCAACATCTATGTAACCTCAGCTACCCCAATTGATGGATCAGGTGCTTTGGCCGGTATCTATGCTGCTTATGCCAATAGTGGTGATACTTTGAATCAAAGCCAAGTCAATGCTGCTCAAAAAGAAATGGGTGTTTTAAGTGGTATTACTGATGCTAACAAAGGTACTGACGGTTATTCTGATAAACAATTGAATAATGCCGTTGCCGGTATGAAATCAGATATCGCTCAAAAAGGTGATAACATTACCGTTAACCAAATCACAACTATTGTTAACAACAACTTGCAAAAGAATAATCTTCAAAATATCGTTAATAATAACCAGAAACAACAAATCATCAATCTAATGGTTCAAATTAGAGATTCTGGTGCTTTGAAAAACTCTAACTTTAAAGAACAGGCTTCAAAATTAAGCAACGACATCATGAGTAAAGCTAAGAATGTTTTCAACAACTTAAATACTCAAGAAAATCGTAATTTCCTACAAAGAATCTGGGACAGTATTGTTTCATTCTTCAGTGGATTGTTTAACTAAATGAAATAAAAATCTCCTTGTTAATGGTTTGTGTAAACCTATTAATATGGAGATTTTTTATTAGTTCACTGCCGCCTTACGCAAAAATCGAAATCGGCCGGAACGCCATGGGCACGATTTTGATTTTTACTACAGGTTAATATCATTTTTTATTATTCGTCATATCAATTTTAAAGTTAGATAATCTAGATTATCTAACTTTAAAATTTAATTACTATTATTTATAACCAAATAATAATTAACCAATACTCTAGTCTGGAACAAAAATTGAGATTGGCTCAGTAGTGAGGTTGTTCTTAGTGGGGAACCCACTTAGAACAAGGCCGAGCTTTAAGACAACGTGATCTTCGTTGGCTCAAAGTCGCGCCCACTACGTTCCAGCCAAATCTCAATTTTTGTGGAAGACGGAATCCTTCAATTAACCAAGATTCTATTTTTCACATCTTTTCTTTGACAACCAATCAAATACCAAATATCATATATTAACTAATAACAAAACAAATTATTTATACAAACTGAAAGGATGTGGGCGCCTTGGTCTTTGCTGTAGACAACAAATATCAATATATATCAAATAAATACAACTAGGAGAAGATGTTATAAATGTTAGAAGATAGTAATTACAAAACCACCGACGATCCTGATGCGACGGAACCACCCGATGCTAAACCACAACTGTGGCAGCTCACTGAATCAGAATTAGGTAAAAAATACCAAACCGATACTGAAAAAGGACTCAGTAGCGCTGAAGTTAAAAAACGAATGGACCGAAACGGTCGTAACGAATTGGAAACGAAGAAAACTTCCAAGTTTATCCAATTTATCAAACAATTCAATAACAGTATTATCTATATTTTAGCTGCTGCTGCTATCATGACTTTCTTGATGCATCGTTATTCTGATTCAACCGTAATCGGCTTGGTTATTATTGCCAATGCCATCATTGGATATATTCAGGAACAACAAGCTGGTAATGCTCTGGAAAAAATTCGCGAAATGCTAGTTTCTAAAAACTTTGTTTTTCGTAATGGCGAGAAGTTAGAGATTGATGCTCGTGAATTGGTGGTTGGTGATTTAGTCAACCTTGAGGCCGGTGATGCTGTTCCAGCTGATCTGCGTCTAATTTCAGCCGATAACTTGAGTGTTCAAGAATCAATTCTTACCGGTGAAACTAATCCGGTTGAAAAGATCGAAGAAGCTATTCCTGATTCTAAATTACCTTTAGCTGAGCGTCAAAATATGGTTTATGCTTCAACGGCTGTTACCAGTGGTTCAGGTTTAGGTATTGTAGTCGCCACAGCCAGTGACACTGAAATCGGTCAGATTCAAGATTCTGTTGAATCCGTTAAGGAAAAGCCAACTCCTTTGATGCGTAATTTGAATTCTTTAGGTTTTGGACTTTCAGTTGCTATTCTAATCGCTGCTGTAGCCTTGTTCATCATCGGTTACTTCTTGGATACCTATAGTTTACCAACACTGTTAATTGCTGTTATCACCATGGTCGTTGGTTCTATGCCCGAAGGTTTACCCGCTAGTACCTCAGTTGTTTTAGCCATGGGAACCCGTAAAATGACCAAACGTAATGTGATTGTCAAATCATTACCCGCTGTTGAAACACTTGGTGCAGTTGATATTGTCAACACTGATAAAACTGGTACTTTAACTAAAAATGAAATGACTGTTAAACAAGTCGTTACTCCTGATCACACTTTTGACGTTACCGGCGTTGGTTATGATGCCGACGGTGGTGTTGATTTCACTGGTGATTTAGAGCTGTCTGATCAAAAATACGATTGGCAAAAAGATTCCAATATGAAATGGTTGATCGATATCGCTGGTCAAACGACTGATGCTCAATTACATTTTGAAAACAATCGTTGGGAATTAAACGGTGAACCAACTGATGGTGCCTTAACAACCCTTTATCGCAAGATGACTGGTAAAGACCCTGAAGTTGATGAAATTGATTCATTACCATTTGATTCTGCCTTTCGTTACTCAGCTCGTTTGGCCAGCTTAAATGATCAACGGGTTTTAATGGTCAAGGGCTCACCTTCAACTATTCTAAGTTATACAAACTCAAACACTGACCAAGATTATTGGAATCAAAAAATCAAAGAGTTATCTTCCAGCGGTTTACGTGTAGTGGCTTTAGCCTACAAGCCTGTTGCACCAGATATGGAAGATATTCAAACTGATCAAATCAGTAATTTGACGATGGCCGGTATGGTCGGAATTATTGATCCCCCACGTGAAGAAGCACGTAAATCGATTCACGAATTACGTATGGCTGGGATCAAAGTCAAAATGATCACAGGTGATCATCCTGATACAGCTTCCGCCATTGCTAAAAAATTAGACTTGGATTCAGTTATCAGTGCCATTACTGGTCCTGAGATTGATGCCATGTCTGATGAAGAGTTAAATGAAAAAATTGATGATTACAACGTCTTCGCACGAACCACTCCGGCTAATAAACTACGTATCGTTCAAGCTCAACAGGCCAATGATCATGTCGTTTCTATGACTGGTGACGGCGTTAACGATGCCCCTGCTCTGAAACAAGCCGATATTGGTGTAGCTATGGGTATCAAAGGTACCGAAGTTGCTAAAGAATCAGCTAATATGGTGTTAGCCGATGATGATTTTTCAGATATTGTTGTGGCTGTTCGTGAGGGACGTCATGTTTTCGATAATATCCGTAAAACGATTCGTTTCCTATTACCTACTAGTTTTGCTGAAGGTTTAATCGTGGTTATCAGTATCCTCTTGGGACAAGATTTACCACTTTATCCTGCTCAGTTACTTTGGATTAACATGGTTTCCGCTTTAACGATTCAGTTTGCCTTTATTTTTGAACCACCAGAAAATGGCATTATGGCTCGTGGTCCAAGAAATGTTAAGGCCGGATTATTGACTAAACTAGATACTTTTGAGATTGTTTACGTTTCGTTATTGATTTCTGGACTTGGTATCTGGGCCTTCGATTTCTTGACAGGTAAAGGTATGCCCGAGGTTATTGGTAGTACCATGGCCTTGAATATCATTATCTTTGGTAAGATTTTCTATCTATTTAATTTACGAAATGACCATCCAGTTATTTCCAAATACTTCTTCCAAAATAAGATGGCTTTCTACATTATTGGAATTTTGATTGTCCTACAATTGGGTATCATCTACCTACCATTCATGCAATCAATTTTCCACACAACTAATATTAATCTTTGGTATGGTTGGATCATTCCAATTATTGCTGGGGTAATTATTTTAATTGTGACTGAAATTGGAAAGTTCATTCGTTTCCATATGTTACAAAAAGACTAGAGATCATGAGTAAAAACGTAAGTTTTATTAATTTGACGTCTTCCACAAAAATCGAATTTGGCTAGCTCAGTAGAATTTCACATCTTAGCCAATTTCAGTTTTTGTTCCAGATTAGATTATTTTAGTGAATGCTTATTTACTCAAATTAATATCAATAACACAAGAGCCCATATTAACTGATGTAATAATGTCAGATAATATGGGCTCTTTGTGTTAAAAAAATCATTCAATAACAGATTATTCTTAATCAACAAAACGATTAAAATATTATTCAGTCTGGAGTAAAAATCGGAATAGGCTCAGCCGGGAGATTCTTCTAAATTGGCGTACTTGGCCAATTTAGAAAAAGACTCGATTTGGAGACAACTCTGAACTTGAGTTGGCTTCAAACGATGTCCTGCGTTCCAGCCTATTCCAATTTTTATGGAAGACGGAAAATTTATACACGGTATTTATTAAAGAATTTCATTTCATCATCATTAGCTTGTTTAGCTATCTCGTCTCTTTGATTAATTAAGAAAACGTGTCCTCTAGGATTTTTTTCATCTCCATACATCTTACAAATATGTGAAGCACCTCTAGCTGTCAAAAATCCATCTAATTTAATAGAATTATTTCTAATAAAATCTTCATTCGCAGTCGCAATATAAGTTGGTAAAAAATTTTGATCAATATACTTTTCAGTATTTAGTTTTTCCTTCTGTGAATCACTAGTATCAGTGAAGTAGCTACTTAATGCACCACTAATAACTCCTGGATCCAAAATAAAAGTGGCTGGACTATTTAAGGCAGCAGCTCTGAAATGTAAATCGGTTAGTTCATAACCAAACAGTTTACGATATTCGGGATTGGTCAAAATAGTAATGTACTGCTCTGCCATTTGGCCCCCGGCACTATCTCCAACTAAGAAAACATTATTAATATCTAAGCCATATTCTTTTGCATGGTCAGCAACCCAATGAATATATAGATTCACTTCGTCCAGTTCATCTGGGAAAGTAGCATCAGGCGCCAAAGTGTAATTAGGATTGATGAAAGCAAACCCTCTTTGAGCCCAATTTAAACCATAAAATTGGTATGTCTCTTTAGTTCCGTAACAGAAACCACCACCATGAATATTAATAATAGTTGGAATTGGTCCATTGACCTTTTCAGGCAAATAAATATCCAACAAATTCCATTTAGAGTCAGGACCATAGGCTAGATTATCGATTCGTTTAACACCATCAACTTCAGTTGGTAGTCCCGCATCCCTTTTATCATCACCTGCCTTAAATAGTTTTCTCATTTCTAAAATTGCATTAGTCATTTCTTCAGTAGCCATCTTGTAAACGCCTCCACTTAGCTTATGCGTCTATCTTAAAAAAAAAACTGATTGATTAATATATAAATATTAACCAATCAGTTATTGTTTTTTAGCTTTTTTTCTTGATAAAAATCTGAAGCACTTTTTTGATATGTAAATTTAAAAGCTTGATTCATGGCCTTGGTACTAGGAAATCCGTTTTTAATTGCAATTTCAGTTAAATTTCCGGCTTGTCCTAAAATATCTATGTAGGCATATTGCGCTCGCACATCACCGATATATTGCCCCACTGTCAATGACATATGCTTTTTGAAAAAGCGGGTCAAATATTCTTTAGAGACATTTATTTTGTCAGCAATATCTTCCAGCTTCATTTTTTCAGAGTAATGTTCATGAACGTACTTGGTAATTATTTGTATTCGTTCAACTGCAAAGTCTTTTTTACCATAGATCATCCCTGAATGTTCTTTCGAAACCGTAAAGAATTCAAGTAATAATTGTAAAACCTTCACCATCAATGATTCTAATTTTAAATTAGTATATTGATCATTCGTATTCAATAATTGATATATTTTATAAAGCAGACATTGTAATTCCAAATACTCATTCCTTTGTATCTCACTAAATTGTTCAGGGTCATTAATTGCAATTATTTGATTATCTATTTCCGGATATAACCTGTGAGCGTAATCATATGGAAAAATAATTGAAATAGCACCATTTTCCTTTTGAGGGGCACTTCTAATGCTATGTACCAATTGAGAATTGACCACTAATATTTTGCCACCGGCCGTCTGATAATGATGATTGTTAATTTCAAAGTCATTAATTGACCCACTGTTGGTAAAAGATAATTCTATGCCTCGATGCCAATGGGGTGCGATATAGGCCGGTGTATCAACTCCGTCGAAACGAAACAACCACGCAGAAAGTGGCCTGTTCAAAGTAACTTGCTCATGCTCATATGATTTACTCAATAAAACCAAACCTCTCTTTTACTTCAAATTCGGTAAATATAAACCAAGAATAGGTAAATATTGACTTTAATTTTATGACAACCTGATCTTCATTGACTCAAAGTAGTATCCATTACGTTCCAGTCGAATTTTAATCTTTGTGGAGGACGGCGGTAAATCGTTGAAGATCTACATCTTATCCATAGTTTCGTTTAACAATTCATCAACCCGATTATTACCAACATTAGTTGCGTGACCTTTAGTCCACTCAAAAGTTTTATTCGGAATTGTAGGCAATAGTTCATCCAATTGCTTCCATAGCTCTACATTGACTGGAACGCTGCCATCAGCCTTTTTATAGCCACGTTTTTTCCAACCATTCAACCAATTTTTGGTAATAGCATTCAAAACATATTGAGAATCTAAGACAAAAATCGCATTTTGTGTGTTGATTTTTAACTCATTTAAACGAATAATACTCTGAATCAGGGCCATTATTTCCATACGGTTATTGGTTGCCCCAAATTCTCCACCAGTTCCTTCATATGTCTGGTCATTTCCATTAATATGGTAGGCCCATGCGGCCTTATCAGACGTTTTAACATGACCACCCTTAAAGTTACCATGATTTCTGGAACCACCATCGGTATAAATCACTAAATCATAATCATCAATATTAGAAACTTTTGGTTTAGAAGATTTTTTAGTTGCGGAAGTTTTGTTATGAGAATCTTTGGCCTCAAGAAACGCTTGAGCCTGGGCTCGATCCGGAAAACTTTTGTATCTAGCACCGGTAAAACCATCGACTTGAGCCTTACATTCTGGCCAAGTTAAATAGATTCCAGGTGTCTTGCCACGTCTTACTGCATAATATTTTTGCAATTGTCATACCTCATTAGGTTAATTTTTCTTAATAATAATTATATAATAATATATTGTTGGGGTGAATTTATGAATAATGGACAATGGCCGATTCTCTACATCCACGGATTTCGTGGTGGTGATTATACAACTGAGAAAATGATCGAATCAGCTTTGAAATGTGACGGCAAACAACCGGACGAATTTCTTAAAGCAACGATTGATTGGAAGGGTAAAGTTATATATGAAGGCGCTTGGACAAAGGATGAACATCCCATTGTACAAGTTGTTTTTCAAAACAAATGGGTGGGCAGCAACCAAATGGAATATTGGTTAGTGAAGCTCTTATTTGATTTACGATTAAAACATGAATTTACTACATATGATGCAATCGGTCACTCTTTGGGTGCCGTCGCCTTAGTCCTAGTCAACCTAAGAGAAAAAATGCGTCCTTATATGCCACGACTTAAAAAATTAGTACTTATAGCTGGACCATTTAATGGAATTATCGGCTTAGGAGATCTTCCCAATATCAACCAGATTAAACCAGATGGCCGACCAACTTTCATGAGTCCTACTTATTTTAGAATTTTTGTTAATCGAAAGAACATTTCAGATGATTTACGCGTCCTAAATATTTATGGCAACGTCGGCGATCAATCAAACAGTGATAAATACATCTCCGTTACATCAGCCAAATCAATCTCATATATTTTAAAACCCCATGTTAAGGAATATACCGAGTATTTAATCAAGGGCTCTAACGCTGAGCATTCAATGTTACATGATGATTCTGAGATTTTAGACATGGTCAACGGGTTCATTTACTACAATCCGTTATCATAACGTTATATAATGACATTACGTCAATCAGTTTTTAAAAGAGATTTGGAGGGGATTTCTATCAAAGCTTGGGAGCTATTTAGATTAGATTTAAAGAGGACATTACAGTCAAAACCCGCAACATTGTTGATGCTGGCTTTGATTATCTTACCATGTTTATACTGTTGGTTTAACGTTTGGGCTCTATGGGATCCTTATTCCAATACCGGTGGTCTAAAAGTTGCTGTTTATTCAGATGATCAAGCAGTTGAACTTGAGGGTCAAAAAATAGAAATTGGTGATCAGTTGATTGCCAATCTTAAAAAGAACAAAAAATTAGGTTGGACTTTTGTAGATTCTAAGAAGCAATTGGACCAAGGTGTTAAAGATGGTTCTTACTATGCTGGTATCTACGTACCAAAAACTTTCTCAAAGGATATCGTCAGTTTCTTATCTGGTACTATCAAGAAACCTACTTTGGTATTCTCGGTTAACCAAAAAATAAATGCGGTCGCCCCGAAGTTAACCGAGTCGGGGGCCACAACGTTACAAAATACCGTTTCAGATGAATTTATCGGAACAATCAGTAAGACTGTTACCAAGGTGTTAAACAAATCTGGTGGTGATCTTCAAAAGAATCTTCCTATGTTGAGAAGACTTTCAACTTTACTGATCACAACTGATGACAATTTACCTGAATTACAAGACATCATGGATAAGGTTCAAAAGGCCAATACTATCGTGCCTAACTTGAATCAGAAATTACAACAAGCTAACGACATGTATGGTTATATCCCCTTGTTAAATCAGGATGCTCAAAAAATCGTTAACTTAAATAACTTCTTACCTCTAGCTGATGCTGGTGGTGGAGCTGCTAAACAATTACAAAATAAAATTCCCGAAATTCAAAATGCCGGTACTCAAATCAATGAAGTCGATTCTGACTTTGGTAAAATTTCTGATTTGATGACTACTAGTATCAACCAAGTTCAAAATGGTCTCCAGGTGATCGACAAAGTTCAAGCAGTCGTTCCTGACATTCAAAAACTTGGTGAAGATGCTCAAAATGCTACTAACAAAGCTAATAATGAATTGATTCCTAAGATCCAACAAGCCTTGCCTGTTATCAAAACAACTGTCGATACTGGTCTCTCAATGGTCTTTAATATTGCTAAGCAAATCAGTACTTCAATGAGTAACGTCAACGCTTTGATCGACAAGATCAAGAATGATCCTAAGAATCAACAATTAAAAGAACAACTCAAGACTGTTCTTCAAAACATCGCTACAGATGCTGCTCAATTATCCAAGATCAGTCGTCAAGTTGCTTCATCATTAACCGACCTTCAAAACTTCTTTAACCGTTTAGCTGAACAATTAGGCCGTGATAAGACAACTATCTTTGACACACCTATTCAACATCTCAACGATTTAGCTGATTTGAATGATACCTTAGCTGACAAGGCTAACGATATCTTGAATAATTACGACACACTCGATACAACTCAACTTCAAGACAAGATCTCCGATCTTTCATCACAAGCTGACAAAATTGCTGACGGCGTAACAGCTATTAAGGCGCTCAATATTATGGATAGCGTTTCAAGCACTATCACAGATATCAGTAACTTCCTTAAAGATGCTGGAACTACCTTGAGCCAAGTTAACAACAATATCATCCCTGCTATTCCAGGACTTTTGAATAACACTAAAGGTGTGCTCGAAACTGCTTTGACATACTTACAAAAGTATCAAAAACAATTACCTGCTGTTGGTAACGAGATTCACGATGCCAATCAATTATTGAACGGTAATATGGGTAACATCACGACTGGTATTAACCTAGTCAACGATTTTTATGCTAATGACTACCCTAATTTGAAGAAGAAATTATCAACTGCTACTTTCTTTGTTCAATATCAATTACCACAAATTGAAAATGAGTTAACTACTACTCTTAACTTAGTTAACTCTAAAACTCCCGAACTGGAACAATCATTATCGGCTGCTAACGACTTTGCTGCTAACGATTGGCCTCAGTTGAAGAAAGATGTCCATCATTCAGCTAAACTCTTACGTAAGGGCCAAAAGAACGTTGATTTAGGTGCCTTGATCAAATTGATGAAGTCTGATGCTAATACTGAATCTGATTTCTTCTCTAATCCAGTTAAGTTAAAGCAAGTTAACCTTTACGATGTTCCTACCTATGGTTCTGCCAGTGCTCCATTCTACTTGGCTTTGTGTATCTGGGTTGGTGCCTTGCTACTATCAAGTGTCTTCACAGTTCACTTCCAATTAAATGATCGTCAAAAGTATCGTTATAGCTTTAAACAAAGATTTAACGGCCGTTATTTAACTTTCGGTTTCTTGAACCAATTACAGGCTATTGCAGCGGCACTTGGTAACTTATTTATCCTTCATGCCTATACAAAGGAAAAAGTTTATCTGGTACTCTTCTGTATGCTGGTAAGTTTCGTCTTCATATCGATTCTGTACTCGCTGGTTCAAATGTTTGGTACAGTCGGTAAAGGTCTAGGAATCATCATTCTGGTACTATCAATTTCTGGTGCTGGTGGTAACTTCCCGGTTGTCCTATCTGATGGATTCTTTAGATTCATTAATCCATATTTGCCATTTACTTATGCGGTCAATCTGATTCGTGAAGCCGTCGGTGGAATATATTGGCCTAATGCATCCAAAGATATTATTATATTAGTAGCCTTTGGTGTAGTCTTCTATCTACTTGGTTTATTGACTACTGAAAAAATCAAACCATTTATGCATAAACTACACAAGAGTGCTAAGAAGAGTATGATCATCGAATAATCTTGTTTAAAAGGGAGAAAGTATTTTAATGACCGAAATAAAAATGAAATCTTATCGACCTTTCATCACTGAGAATTTCCTTTGGGATTTTCCAACTCACTTCAATTTAAAAGAAGTCAGCGAATTCTTAGGCATGGATATCGACCCAACAACTCAATATATTTCTAACAGTGCCAAAACTATCATGCGAAATGATGGCATCTATTGGCTGCTGCAACGGAAACACACACACGAGTTAGTTGCCTTGATCTCCTTGAGTGACCTCGATTTAAAAAATCATCAGGCCGCTTTAATGATTACCTTTAAAAACTTAACTACCACTGAAAAAAAAGAAATTTCAGAACGATTACTGATCTTCCTCCGAGATCAAATTTCCTTGAAAACAATTTTAATAAATGATTTAGATCATATAGTTCAAGAAAACTTCATAAATGATGGTTATACTACTTCTAATAACAATATATTAAAGAGGAGTTAACATTATGTTCGGATATGGTTACGGATACGGTTTTGGCTCTAGTTATCTTTTGATAATAGTTGGACTTATTATCACTATGTGGGCCTCATGGTATGTCAATCATAATTTCAAAAAATATGATCAATATATTAGTCACCATGGTACTAGTGGTGCTGAAGCTGCCAGATTTATTTTGGATAATGCTGGGCTACAAAACGTCCAGATTTTAAAAGTCAGTGGTAATTTAACTGATAATTACAATCCTGGTAATAAAACTTTGAATCTGTCAGACTCGACTTATGATTCTACTTCAGTTGCTGCCATTGGGGTTGCTGCTCATGAGTGTGGACATGCAATTCAAGATCAAAAGAATTACATACCTATGCGTGTCAGAGCTGCATTGGTACCTGCTGTTAATCTTGGTTCCAACGCCTCATTTCCTATCATTATCGTTGGTGCCCTGTTAGGAATGAATCATTTCTTGATCACCATCGGTATTTGGTTATTCGCTTTAGTTGTCCTTTTCCAAGTTGTCACTTTACCAGTTGAATTTAATGCTTCTGGTCGAGCCGTCAAAATTCTTAGTTCTGGCGATTTACTTGATAGTGATGAAGTCCCAATGGTTAAGCAGGTCTTACTCGCAGCAGCTTTAACATATGTTGCTGCTGCAATCTCAACTGCTCTACAACTATTACGTTTGATTATTATTTTCGGAGATAATCGTAACTAATTAAAAAGAGCTATATCAATTTCAATTTGGTTTTTACTTATGATTGGTTAAAACGTAAGTCTTATTACGTTGCCGTCTTCCACAAAAACTGAATTTGGCTGGAACGATGTGGGCACGATTTTGAACCAGTTGAAGTTCAAACTGTTTCAAAACTCGGCCTTCTACTAAATCAGCAAGGTCCGCTGACTAAGTAGAATTTCACATCTTAGCCAATTTCAGTTTTTGTTCCAGACTAGATCACTTTAATGAATGCTTATTCACTCAAATTAATATCAATAATACAAAGAGCCCCTATTAGTTGACATTATTACATCAGCTAATAGGGGCTCTTTGTGTTAAAAAAATCATTTAAAGCAAATCATTCAATAACAGATTATTCATAATTAACAAAACAATTAAAATATTATTTAGTCTGGAGTAAAAATTGGAATAGGCTCAGCCGGGAGATTCTTCTTGATTGGCGTACTCGGCCAATTTAGAAGAAGACTCGATTTGGAGACAACTCTGAACTTGAGTTGGCTTCAAACGATGTCCCCAGCGTTCCAGCCTATTCCAATTTTTATGGAAGACGGGAAGCTAAGTATACCTATTCTTTAACCAATCATAAGTAAGAATCTCAATTCAGTTGATATAGTCACTTTTTATGGATTAAATATATCAAAAAATCAGTTTAAAATAAGAAATAAATCCCTATATTAACCTAATTTAAAAAAGAACTGAAATTTTTCTTTATTAGCTTATTAAATTAGATTTTATTACTATTTTGAAGTAAACTTTTTAGTAAGAATAGTAGAGGGGAATTTATTTTATGATTGATACTTGGATCATCTGGCTAATTCTCATTATCTTAGTACTAAATACGATTTCAGCACTTATTACTGTTTTCCATAGACCACGTAATATCGTTACCACTTGGGCCTGGATTTTGGTCTTGGTCTTATTACCAATCGTTGGATTCCTGATCTATGCCTTTTTAGGACGTGGAATTGCTCAAGAAAAAATCTTTAATATCAGCAAACAGGAACATTACAGTTTAAGTCAACTGAAGAGAATGGCCATAGCTGCTCAAAAACGTCCACAGAACGCTTCTCGTTATGATGAGACTCGTTATGCTGAACATATCATTAGTTTCTTTAATGAGGCTGAAGAGGCCCCTTTAACACGACACAACGACATCAAGCTATACTTTGATGGTCAAGAAAAATTCAAAGCTATGTTTGAAGACATCCGTCAGGCTACAGATACTGTTCATGTCGAATATTATGCCTTTATCAAAAGTGATATCGGGGATAAGTTTCTGAAACTTTTGACTCAAAAGGCCAAAGAAGGTCTGGAAGTCCGTGTCCTATATGATCCTTGGGGTTCTGGTGGTACTAAACCCCGCTACTTTAAAGAATTTCAGGCTGCTGGTGGAGAGGTTCTGCCCTTCATCACTTCCAAGAATACGATTGCCAAGACTCGGTTGAATTATCACTTGCATCGTAAAATCGTTGTAATCGATGGTACAACTGGTTGGATCGGTGGTTTTAACGTTGGTGATCAATATGTCAATGTAACTGATAAATTTGGTTACTGGCGTGACACTCATTCAAGAATCTTTGGTGCCGCCACCTTGTTATTACAAGAAAGGTTTTTCCGTGATTGGAATGCTTCACTTGATCGTGGAGCCAAACCATTAGCCTTCTTGGAAAAGTATTTCCCATCTGACAAATTTGATTCTGAAGCTAATTTACCGATTCAAATAATTTCTGATGGACCAGATAGCCGTGAAGAAGTTCTTAAAGATGGCTTTATTGATATGATTGTCAGTGCTAAGAAAAGTGTTTGGATTCAATCACCTTATTTAGTTCCTGATGATTCTATGTTTACTGCTTTAACAATTGCCGCACGTTCTGGAGTTGATGTCAGGATCATGATTCCCTGTATGCCTGATCACCCCTTCATTTACCGTGCTACGCAATATTACGCTAACTTACTTACAACTTATGGCATTAAAATTTATAGCTATCAGAAAGGCTTTTTACATGCCAAAACATCGGTCTTTGATGGCAAAATTTGTTCAGTTGGTTCAATGAATCATGATTTCAGAAGTTATTCACTAAACTTTGAAGCTAATGCTTTTATCTATGATGCTAAAATTTCGCATCAACTAGCTCGTCAATTCGAAAAAGATATGACTGATTCATTGATTTTGACACCTGAAATGATCAAGGAACAAGGTATGTGGTTACATTTCAAACAACGCTTTTCAAGATTATTATCACCAATTCTTTAATGCACCACGAAAAGAGGACCGAGATTTTATTCTCAGCCCTCTTTTTTAAAAGGAGAATATTATGAAAATACTTGTAACTGGTTTTGATCCTTTTGGTTCTGACAAAATCAATCCCGCTATTGAGGCCGTAAAACAATTACCAGATACTATTATCAATGCTCAGATCATTAAGCTGGAAATTCCTACGGTTTTTAATCAATGTGCTGAGGTCGTTCATCGAGCTGTCCTTGAACAAAAGCCAGATTATGTTTTAAATATTGGACAAGCTGGTGGTCGCTTTGGTTTGACCCCCGAACTAGTCGCTATTAATTTAAACGATGGCCGTATTGCTGACAATGCAGGTTTTCAACCATGTTCACAATCAATTCAAACCGATGGTCAATCCGCCTATTTTACCCAATTACCAATCAAAGCAATGGCACAAGCCATTATTCAGAAAGGTATTCCTAGTTCAATTTCAACCACCGCTGGTACCTTTGTCTGCAATCATATTATGTATCAAGTACAATATATGATCGATAAAGAATTCCCTGACTTAAAAGCGGGTTTCATGCACATTCCCTTCTTGCCGAGCCAAGTTATTCATCGCCCCAACACACCTAGTTTGTCATTAGCTGATGATATTATCGGTATCACTGCCGCCATTTCTGCAATTATAAAATATGACGGTCACGCCGATATTAAAATTATCGGAGGCTCCTTAAATTAACAAATCTTAAAAGCATAACAAAAAATCACGCTATATTATTGCAGTAGGTCCCTTAATTAGGATTCCTAAACATTAATATAGTGTGATTTTTTTATAATATGAATCTAAAAATCAATTCTTACATTTATTCATACATCTTACTAACGACTCTTTGATGATACAAATCGTTTCCTTGTCCCCAAAAAATAAAGCTTAGTGACACGTAAACAACGGCCAAAACAATATTTAGCACATCAAATGGCATTAAGTTGGCGACCATCAAACCAATGATAAAAATAATTGATAACAATGGTACAATTGCCCCTAACCACTTATGTGCATTATTTGCTAATACATATTTCTCAAGGATCAAGGAGGTCATGGAACCAAATACAAAAATAATCCCTAACATATAATTACACCCCCATAATTAATTCAGCGTATTCCATACTATCACAATTAATTTTCTGAAATAAACTAAAAAGGCTTTGAAAACGTCTCCAAGAAATATTCCAACACTTTTATTGAATTCTATTGGATAATTGACTTTAGGGGGATTTTCATATTGTACAAACAAATTACTATTTATGGCCTATTAGAAATTTTATCAAATAAACTTGGAACGCAGAATTGGTGGCCTGCCGAGAATGATACCAATATGCTCTGTGGGATGATCTTAATCCAAAATACCAACTGGAAAAATGCTGACCGTTCACTAATGAATATCAAGTCTAGCACTGGATTTGATGCTGATAAGATTTTGGCATTATCAATAGAAGACTTGCAAGAATTAATTCAACCCAGTGGTTTTTTTCGTAACAAAGCTATTTATTTACGTTCGCTCTTAACAGCTTATCAAAACAACTTTGATGAATGGGAAAAACTTCCTACCAATCTCTTACGGAAAAAATTAATTGCTATGAAGGGAATCGGTAATGAAACGGCAGATGTTCTGTTACTTTACTACTTTCATCGGCCAACTTTTGTTTCCGATAATTACTCGATGAAGCTTTTTACTAAACTTCATACTTTTACTGATAAACCTACCTATATTCAACTTAAAAATGCTGTTGAACATGATTTCAAATTCACCTCGAAGCAGGCCGAGGAACTACATGCTCTGATTGATGAATTCGGTAAACTTAAAAGTGATTTCTTTGACGACTATCAACTCCGATTACCCTACTTAACGTCCCATAATATCGTAAAAAAATAATCCTCTATCTTAATTGGAGATATTTCCAACCAATTAAGACAGCGGATTATTTAATTTCAAAATACTTTTATCAAAAATTAAACATAACTCAAATTATTTATAAAATGTTTCATTAACAGCTTGGGTAATCGCAATTTTAGCATGGGCATATGACAAACCACCCTGAATATAAAGTGAATATGGAGCACGTAAAGGACCATCGGATGACAATTCAATTGTTGAACCTTCAACGAAACTTCCTGATGCCATAACAACATCATCTTCATAACCATCTTGGTGACTAGGAATTGGATCAACGAATGAATTCATTGGTGAATAATGTTGAATTGCGGCACAAAAACTGATCATTGGATCAGGCTTACCGAAAGTAACTGTTTGGACAATGTCAGTTCTGGGAGCATCCCATTTAGGTGACACATTCATACCCATCTCTTCACATAAAGCCGAAGTATAAATCATTCCCTTGAGAGCTTCACCTGTTGTATGAGCAGCCATAAAGAATCCTTGATAGAAGTCACGTAAGTAGCCCCAAGTAGCGCCCTCACCTTTACCAGCACCAGGAACAGTCAAACGTGAACCAGCACCTTCAATTAAATCCTTTCGACCAACAAGATAGGCACCACTCTTAACAATTCCGGCACCAGCATTTTTGTATAATGAACCAGCCATAATGTCAGCACCATAGAAAGTAGGTTCTTCCATCTCTGAAAATTCACCATAACAGTTATCGATGAAGATATTGACATCAGGGCGAATTGACTTCACAAATTTGATCATTTTGGCAATCTTTTCAACCGTAAAACTATCACGCACCGCATAACCGCGAGAACGTTGAATAGCTACTACTTTGATTGAATCATCATTTTTCAAAGCTGTTTCAGCATTTTCATAATCAACGGAACCATCGTCTAATAATTCAGTAGTTTTGAAATTGATACCATATTCGTGCATATTACCAGGTTGGTCCCCGGCTAAACCAATAACTTCTTGAATGGTATCGTAAGGTGTTCCAGTCAAATAATAAAGCGTGTTACCCGGACGAAGCATACTGAACAACGCAGTTGAAATTGCATGAGTCCCTGAAGCAAATTGCGGACGAACTAAAGCATCATCAACTTTAAAGTAGTCAGCATAAATTTCCTCAATCTTGTCACGACCAATATCATCATAACCATAACCAGTTGAAGGAACTAAATCTTCTTCCCCAACACGGTGTTTTCTAAATAATTCCAAAACACGTTGTTGATTATAAAGCACTTGTTGGTCAATCTCAGCTAATCTAGGTGCAATCAACTTTTCAACCTTAGTAATTTTCTGACTTAATTCCTCTGGTAAACCGTCTTTCCATGATAAAACCATAAGTATTCTCCTCTAATAAAATGTTTTAATTTTTCTTCAAAACTTCGGCTTGAACTGAAATTGTTCCGTCCGCTTGCTTATCCCAATATACACCTTGAATTTCTGGCACGAAACCAGGAAAACGTTCAATTGCTCCTACAAGAACTTCAAAATAATGTTGATCAATTTGGGCCCATTTTTCACCTGGAGCAACAATAAATACTCCCGGTGGATATGGTAAAGCCCCTTCCACAGCCGTTCGACCAAGAATATCTTTCAAATTAATCAATTCGCTTTGATTACGCATGAATAACTGATCAGCCTTAGCTGGTGTCATTTTGTATCCTTGCATATTCTTTTTAGCAAACAATTCCTTTTGCAAAGTAAAAGTTTTATTCTGACGATAATAGTCATGCATTTCTTGGCATAACTGTTTCAAAGTATAATTCCGATAACGTTCTGGATATATTTCAGCTAACTTTGGTAAAACTTTTGTTAACGGTGCATCCTCAAAGTATAATTTTTCAAATTCCAAGAAAGCATCTAATAAAACGTTTAATTCTTCTTTAGTATCACCAGGAGTTAATAGGAATAATAGTGAGTTCAAATCATCCTTCGCCCGAATAATACGTTTTTCCATCAAAAACTCAGCCACTACTGGACCAGGGATACCATTGTCCTGATATTGAGCTTTTTTCACATCGATACCAGGCGTTATAACGGTGATTTTCAAAGGATCGATCATTGCCTGTCCATCATCCATTTCATTGAAGCCATGCCACTTATCATGACTGTTTAATTCCCAATACTTACTCTGGGTAGCCAATTCATTCGTACTAATGTCAGCAAAATCATCTGGTACAAATGGTCTAAATAATTGGGAACGTTTCAATAATTCTTTTCGCCATTCAATTCCCATTCTGAGCGTTTCATCCCACCAATTCTTGTTCCCTTGACCGGCTGTTAGGTAGGCATTAACTGTTAATGACGCATAAATTGGATACGAATAACTGGAAGTCACGAATTTCAAATAAGCATTATTAAAATGTTTATGGTCAACGTAACGATCTTGTCCCTTAATATGGGCATCTTTTTTCAAAATCTGTGAAGTCTGAGCTAAGCCGGCTTGTTGTTTATGTAGTGATTGGGTTACCAAAATACCGGGATCATCTGGTCCATAAGTAAGTTCCAATGGTGAAAGGTGTTTCATAATTGGCACAAATTGTTCAAACCCACCCCAAGCACAATCGAACAGAATGTAATCGCAAAGCTTACCTATTTTATCAAGCATCCATTTGGCATCGTAGAAAACTCCATCGTAAGTTTCCAATTGTACGATAGCTAATCGGAAGGGCCGTTTGGCTTTAGCCTTCTCAGGATCGACTTTGGCAATTTCAGCTCGAATATTTTTTTCATCCAAAGCTGCTGGATTCATCTCACCAATCAAGCCTAACGGGTTACGGTCAGTTGGAATATAAACTGGTTTAGCCCCACTCATAACTAAAGCACTGTTATAAAGTGACTTGTGATTATTACGATCAAATAACACTAAATCATCTTCGGACAATAAGGCACTGGCACAGATGGAGTTGGCACTAGTTGTTCCATTAGTACAAAAATAAACTTTATCAGCCTTATATGTTTGAGCAGCTTTCTGTTCGGCCGTCAAAGGAGTCCCTCCATGGGTCATCGTATCACCCAATTCATCGACCGTATCGCTGGTATCGGCGAACATGAAGTTCTTACCAAAGAAGCGATTAAAAACCACCCCAGCCGGATGTTTTTCATAATATTGACCATTGTGATGGCCCGGCGTAGTAAAACTAATAGGACGATCTTCAGCAAAGTTCACTAGGTCAGTCAAAAAACCTGGCACCATTTCAGCTGTATAGTCACTAGCCCTTTTTGTTATTGCTGTTTTTACTTCACCGGCAGTTTCAGTACCAGTTACTTTGATGATAGGGATACCTAGACCTGATGTTTTTTGTAGATTTTTAGCAATTTCTAAATTAGTCTGATCGTTCTCATTCAGAACAACCGCTGCTAATTCAGCAATATCGATCTTGTCGGTAAATGGTACTACTGACCATTCGTTCAAATCGTTTAATTTTACATCATTACCAATAGCAATTTTCAGAAAGTTCATGTTTTCCCCCTATTTTTAACTTTTTTCACAAAAGGTATTGCAAATGATATATATAAATACCTATACTTTTCTGGGTGTGTTTTTTTTATATATTTACAATTCAATTTTATGAATAAATATTACCGCATTGATTATATATACATATCGAGGTCACACACAAGTGAAAATAAACAGTTCTCTGCTTACGCTAAAACCACCGAAGTTTGAAAGTCTTTTCTAGCAAGACTTTTATAGACATAATTCGGGGGAAAATAAATTGGAAACACTTGAACCAACACCAAATAAGCATTATATGAGATGGCAGGTCATCGCTCTGATCGACTTTGTTACCATCATCAGTTTTGAAAATATCTTCTATCCATTTCAAAACCAAGGACTATCCGTGGTTATCTCATGGATTTTCCTACTCTTTTCTTACGTTATTCCTTATGCACTAATTTCCAGTCAAATGAGTTTAACCTTTGACAATCAGGCCGGGGGGCTTGCTTCATGGGTACGACACTCTAGTAATGATACTTTAGGATACTGGACTTCATGGATGTACTGGGTTCAAAGTGTCCCTTACATTGTCGATGTTTCCAACTCAGTTATCGTTTCATTCAGTTGGATGTTCTTAGGAAACAATACTTTAGACAAAAGAATGTCGACCTTCTGGTTCGGTATTTTAACCTTTATCATTATTTTACTTTTCATTTTGTTAGAGAACGTGATCAAGAATTCACTCGAAATTCTTTCCTTGATCGGTGGGGGTGCCATGTTTATCATGTCATTCTTATTCGTACTTTTAGCTGGTTACGCCGTTTTACATGGTCACCATATCGCTACCCAACCATTCAACTGGGGAGCTTTCAAACCATCTTTTAGTTTGAAATACTTCTCAACTACCGGACTATTGATTTTTGCCATGTCTGGTGCTGAATTAGCTGCTCCATACGTTGTCCAGATGCGTGATCCTAAACATGAATTTCCTAAAGCTATGTGGCTATTAGCCATCATGACTGGATTCTTAACTATCTTTGGTACTTTGGCCTTGGCAATGTTCTTCAATGCCAACCATATTCCACATGATTTCAAGATGAATGGTCCTTACTATGCTTTCCAACTATTAGGTAACAGTTTGGGAGTAGGTAAATTATTGATGTACATCTTTGCCGTTGTTCAAGCTATCTTTATGATGGCACAATTGGCCGTATTATTGGATGCCTCAAGTCGGGTCTTTGCCGGTGATGTCGCTGACAAATTCATGCCTAAATGGTTAACTAAAACCAACAAAAAAGGCCGTCCAATTCACAGTTACACTATGACGACTGCCTTGAGTTTGTTCCTATTACTTTTGACAGGTACTCTGCCAAATATCAATACTATTTATAACTGGTTATTGAACATCAACGGAATCATCTCACCATATAAGACTTGTTGGGTCTTCTTCGCCTTTGTTGCGATGAGATTGCATCAAGAAAAATTCCATTCTGATTATACTTTCATCAAGAGTAAAACCGGTGCTTTGATTGTCGGTGGTTGGTGTCTAGCCTTCACCTTCGTCTGTGCTACTTTGGGATTCATTCCTCAAGAAGCTAAGTTCGGTACTGGTGCTTTCAATCATCAATTATTATTGAACTTTATTACTGTTATCGTGTTATTCGGACTTGGCTTCGTTATGCCATGGTTACGTAAACGCGAAGAACGTCGTGAATTAAATTAATTTAAGATAGCGCCTTGTGGATGAAAAATCATTCTCAAGTCGCTATTTTTAGTTTCAAGAATGAATAAATCGTCATTCAAGATGTTTCTATATAAATAATTTTACATAGGTTATATTAGTATCAAGGAGATGAAATACTTATGAACAAACTAAAATGGTTTTCTAGTGGTGTCTCACGGAGTAATAGTGCGACCGAAATTATAACTGATTTACTGGCTAATCTAAATGGCGATGTCAAAACTGAGCCCTTACAAAAAGTTTTAATTGATTATAAAGATGAATTAGAAAAACAAGAATCTTCAATCCCATATATTCTAAGTCGCATGAATATCGCGATTTCCAATATTATGAGTAAGAATGGTATCACTTTATCTCCACAACAATCGGACCTGATGAAACAATTAACTAGTTTATCTTATATTCGTTATGGTTATTAGGGGATTTGAAAGGTTAAAATAAGACTGCAGCCTGATCTCCTTGTGCCCTTAAAAAAACTTTAAATTCAAAAAAGATTCTATATCAATTTAAAATTAGGTTCTTACTCAAGTTCAGTTATTAAATAGAATACATTTTCAAATAAATAAATCACATTATATTATTTATGAATCCTCAATTAAGAGATTCACAATAATATAGTGTGATTTTTATTTTAAATTAATAATAATCAACCAGCTATCTAGTCTGGAACAACAAAATTTAATTCTTATCTAACAACTTATCCTTATAATACTTAAAGAATGTTTCTTTCCCCGTAATAATATTAGTCTTACCGCTCATACCATAATGAATCTGCAAGCTTATATTAGAATTGTATTTCGACTCTGCCGTTATAACGTAGTACGTTCCTTTATCAACCGGCACTGGTGCGACACTGATTTTTCCATCAATTATAATAGGTCTAGGAACGTTCCTAGTTATTTCTAATCTCAAATGCTGACCTTTTTTGATGGATGAAATATCTCTAGAAGAAACGTAGCTTTGTAATTTGATTGTATCGTTTTTCTTCAAGTTCGGATATATCTCAGCCATTTCTGATCCTGAACCGACATATTTTGCACCTTTTAAAGCATCATTATTCATATGAATCATTCCAGAAACTTTAGCTTTAACATATGATTCTTTGGATAATTCCTTATATTCCTTAATATTAGTGTCTAAATCTTTAGAATCAGAATTATCTTTAATTAACTCTGTTGAAATACTCTTTAATTGGTCATTTTGAAGCGATTCTAATTTTTTATTATTAGAATCAATATTATATTTCGTATCATTGAAATCTTTTAGTGAATCCTTTTGTCCTTCTGAACTTTTAATTTCATCATTAGTACTATCTATTTGTTGCTGAATATCCTTTAAATAACCCTCTTTTACCGCTGCTTTACTATTAGAATCATCCGAATTCTTCAATTCAGATACATAACCATCATAAATATAACCGTAAGTAGCGCTAGATGAATACGTTTTACCATTTTTAATGGCATTAAATATATTCTGATAGGCTTGAAGACTGTCTGTCTTTTGTTTGATCGTATCGCCATACAAATTACTAAGTTGTTTTATTTTATCATCTGAAAATGCTGACTTATCATTCAACATTTGATTCTCAATACTATAAATATTTCTCTGATTCAAATAGCTCTTGAGCAAATTACGATAACCAAAAGCATCGTCCTCTGAAAAAGTATCCTGATTTGCTTCGACACCCTTTTGAAAGGTAACTAATCCGCTAATTTGATTATCCAAATTATTCTTATGCTCTTTTAGAGAATCCAATTTGATTTGATTATTTGTATTGGTGTACGTAACAAGAGTGTCATCCTTTTTGACATATTTTCCTTCTCGTAAATAATTATTCTTGATGGCACTATTCGATGACGATTGCACAATTGGAATATTATTTTTACTACCCAAAGTACCGAATGACTCGATGGTAACCTCGCGTTTCATAAAGCATGAGAAGAATACTATCGCCAGAAATAGAATCGTTATAGGAATTATCAATAGCGTTGAAAAATTATTAAATCGTTTATTATAAAATTCGCTACTTTCTAAAAATTTTTTGTCCATATTAATAATTCCCCTAATTATTCAAAAGGTTATAGTAATAACCTTTTTTATTTACTAATTCAATATGTGTACCCTTTTCTACAATGCTCCCTTTATCCAAAACAACAATATCATCAGTCTTTTTAGCAATCGAAAGTCGATGGGCAATGAAGATAACTGTTAAATTACGTAATTTCATCAATTCATTCATAATCCGATTTTCCGTAATGGAATCGAGCCCACTAGTGGATTCATCGAATATCAATACTTTGGCTGGGGACAACAAAGCTCTAGCAATCGTAATTCTTTGTTTCTGACCCCCAGATAGCGTATTACCATTCTCATCCAACACGGTTTCAAACTGCAATGGCATTCTTTCAATATCCTTATCAATCATGGCTATCCTACATGCTTCAACAATATCCTTATTTGTAACATCTTTTCTATTTCCAAGTGTCAAATTCTCAAGTATTGTTCCTGAGAAAACATATGGACTTTGCGGAATATAATTAACAAATTGACGTAATACGTGCTTATCAACAGTTTGAAGATCATTCTCATTAATATAAATTTTACCAACATTAGGTTTAAAAAAGTCCACCAATAATTTGACCAAAGTTGATTTACCAGAACCACTCATTCCCACAATCGTTAATTTCTCACCAGCTCTGATCGACAAGTTGATTTTGTTCAAAACATTGTCACCATAACCATAACTATAATCGACATTTTCAAGTTTAATGTCACCACTTAATTGCGCATCATTACTGATTGTTCTGTTCTCACTGAACTCTGAATCAACCAAGTAAACTTCGTTCAATCGATTGTTAGCCACCTTTGCGGACTGTAACTTAGATTGAAGATTAATAATATTCTGAAGCGGATTTATGAAATACGTTAATAATGCGTTGTAAGTCATCAATTGACCAACAGATAATTGATTCTTAGTTACCATGATGGCTCCGACCCACAGAACGATAACGCTAAGAATCAGTTGCAAGAATAGTTTTATCGCTTGCTGCAAAGTATCTGTCTTCAAATAGTTCAAACTTTTCTTTAGATAATCAACGAACTCACTATCAATCTTGGCATAACGTTGATTTTCACTAGTCAATGCCTTGATGGTTTCAATTCCGTGGATATCCTCAATAATTGATGAATTAAGAACCGAGCCACTTTCCATCTCCTTTTGATTCAATTTTTCGAATGGCTTGGCAAAGATCCAAATTATTATTACGTATACTGGCAAAGAGATTAATGTAATAAAAAATAACGTACTGTTTTGAATTACCAAAACAGTACCCATAATAATAACTATTCCGACGTCAAGAAATATCGAAATAATCGTACTTGCTAAAGCATCGATAATCTTATTAGCATCATTAAATCGAGAAACAATTTCACCCGTTTTTCTGGTAGCAAAGAATTCCATCGGCAATTCAAAAATATGTTTAATATAGCCTAAGATGATATCAATTGCCAAACGTTGTCCAAGGACCGCCAACAAAAAATCTCTAGCATAAGTAAATATCGATTGAAAAATATAAAGAACAATCAAACCAAGTGAAATAATACCCAAAGTATTGTTCATATTATTTGGTATATAAGTATCAATGACCGTTTGTAAGAAATATGAACCCAAAATACTAATGATCGTAATTAGAATGGCGGCCAAAATAATATTAATCACAAGACGTTCCTGCTTAAATAAGATTGGCACAAATGAGAATAGCGATTCCTTCTTATCTACTTTTTTCGGTCTATATTGAGAAGTAGGTGCAAAAAATAGTGCTACTCCAGTCCATTCTGAAGTGAATCTTTTATTCGACATTTTGATTACTTTAACGCTAGGATCAGGGTCAGCAATGATGATTTGATCTCTAGTACAACCTAAGACCACGTAATAATGCTCAAGCGTCCCATTTTTCACAACATGAGCAATAAAGGGATATGGAATATCTTTTTCTTTAAAGAGACTCATATCAGCTTGAATTGCTTGGATTTCAAAATCCAATTTTTGAGCGGTTTTTACTAAACCAAGGGCAGTTGTTCCTTCTTTGTCTGTTTTAGCAAGGTTACGTAATCTGGCGATGGAATATCTTGAACCATAGTTCTTTAAAATCATAGCTAACGCTGCTACCCCACAATCGCTTTCGTCCACTTGAGGTATATATATGTTTTTATTGACTATCAATGATAAAAATTCTCCCATATAAAAATATCTAAATAATATTTTCTCATCATTATTCTGATCAAATAGATTTCAATTATAAACGTAAGGCTAATCAAGATTAACGCAATTTAATACTATTAATATTAAATTTCTATGCAACGATCACAGAAATAAAGGCAATTAGATTTAAACAGATGTGTGTAAAAATTGGATATAACAAATTCTCATCTGTTAACTCATATATTATTGCAAACATACTCAAATCCAAATATTCTAAAAATGACAAATCATATATATCTTTAAAGCTCTGAATATGAAATGCCATAAATAAAACGGTGACAATTATAACACTTAGAATAGAAATCATTTTTTTATTATTTATAAATTTAGCAAAATTATTTTTTAATATAACCTTTTGAATAAAATACTGAAAAATCACTTCTTCCATTATCGGACCAATAAATACCACAATAATCATTATAAAAAAGTTTCCCATTGAGCTGCTGCTTTGAATTCCATTTTCTATTCCCGATTGATTAGTAGAATTAATCGGCAAAACATTTTGTATTACAACTTGAACTACTAAATCTAAAATAACGAATAACGGAATTAACCATAACTTTTTTAAATTTGTGTGTATTTTATCAATATCGTTTCTAAAATTTGTTTTTAAAAGAGAAATGATAACAAGGCAAAGCACAGATTGTATTGTAAAAAATAATAGGCTAGAATTTGTCGCATTAAAAACCGAATTAAAGAAATTTAATGCAAATTCAACTAATAAAAAATACAAAAAAATCACAGTGAAAATTTTAAATTTTTTTTCGATCATACTACCAACTCCCTTTCCAAATTAAAACGAGTCTATGAATAAATATCCATAGACTCCTTTTTTAATACCAGCTTCCACTAATCTTTGCTTTAATCCATCCCCAAATATGTATACCTCTACCACCGGTAATTATTCCTAATTGTTTATTATTTAGAGTACTATACTTTGATAACATTTTTAATTTCTCCTAACGTTTTCTCCCAAAATGGATATTTCCCTTTAAAGTAATGTTAAATGTAAATCCATGTTGCTTCCCACCATAAACCTTAATCAATCTATTATTATCAATAGTATTAAACTTGTTCAAAGTTTCCATTTCTCAAAATTCTCCTTAATTAATATTTATAATCTCGATTACATTAATAATTGTACTTTTTCTGATAATATATGAATCAATTAATTATTAATGTCCCCTATTCCAGTATTAACGTAAAAAGAGACTACAAGCCCTGTTTTTACCAAGTTAACAATTAAACAAAAAAATAAGATGATTACCCAAGGGCTAATCATCTTATTTTTTTAAAACAGGCGACTGACTTTTGCTGACTTCCTATATGAAACATCACATTGATAATCATTATCCAAATAGAGTATCCGTTTATGAACATCATATGAGGACACTCGATCAATATTAACCAATGAGCTCTTATCAACTCTAATTAAATTATTATATTTGTCTTCCAATGAATTCAAATTCCCTGGAAAAGACATCTCTCTGCTATCTGATTCCAGATGTACACGTCCTGGAGATTCCTTTTCCGTATATACTCGAATCAATTCCTTCATGGGTATCGAAAAATATTTAGATCCGATTTTATATCCGAAAATATTTTCCTTCTCATAAATTGAATTCCGATAGTACTCTTGCGATAAACTAATATCTTTGCTTATTTTGTTTCCTATCTCTTCTTTATCATTGTCCTTCAAAATATAATCCAAGGGAGATATTTTTCTTTCCAAAGTCAAAAAAGCAAGTTCTTCATGTGTCGTAACAAAAACAATTTTGGCATCAGGCATACTATTTCTGACAAATTCAGCGATTTTTACACCTGCTTTAATATCACCATTAATTTCCATATCTAAAAAGAACAGTCCAAATTGTTCTTTAGAAAAAGCATTATAAAATGATTCTACATCATTTAATTCTGCCACTTCGATTGTGTAGTTATTGATCATTATTGAATTATCAATAATTTCTCGATAATACGCTCTCTGTTGTTCATCATCCTCTAATAAATAAATTGAAAACATCATTATCCACCTTTAAGAATCATTAGTGTAATTCTTAACTTATTACTAATAATTTCTGTATCCAAATAGAGATTACTATCTTTATCTATTAACTCAGATACATTTGCAAGTCCAGTTCCATGTCCGTTTCCTTTAGTCGAATATCCTTGTTTAAAAATATCCCTAACATCAACCGAATGATTTAAAGGATTTTCAATTGAAATCTCTAGCACATCATCATTTTTTATAAATGCCAAATCAATATTCTTTTTAACGCCAACGGTTGTTTCCTCAATAGCATTATCAAGTAAAATTCCGACTATTCTAACAACATTTAAAATATCATCGTCTAATTGAATATAATTATCAGCAATTTCAACATTTAAATTAATTCCGCTCGATTTAGCTTTAAAGAATTCTTGAATAACCAATCCTCTCAATGGTTCATTGACAATTTTTTTATACTCCACAATGATCTTACCATCTAAATCAGAGGTAAATTCTTTCTGTTGCGTTAATTCTCGGTACAATTGTTCATAATTTTTGCTTACCAAATCATTTGGTTCCATATGCATTGATAGAACAATATTTTTAAAATCATGTTTGAATTTTCGTAGATCATCATATTGTTCTTGAACACTTTTTAAATAATCATTTAATTGCTTATTTTGTTGAAATGTATCAATCATCTTTTGTTTATTAGCAAAGGACTGGATTAAATCTGCCATTTGCCAAATCATGAAGAACAACAAAGATACGAAAATCACTAGAATGGTCCCCTTAATAAAAGAAGTTACTCCTTCAATATCACTAACAAATAATATTATTTCAAAAGATAAAAACAATGAAAAAAGCATCCAAAATATTCTATTACCAAGATTCAATGATTTAACTTTGGATGTTATATTTTTAATTTTATTTTTTTTGATTTTAATTATATTTATCAAAATAGCTACTATTAATCCATTAATAATCAAGCTTAATATAAGCATCAAATTGTTATAATGCATTCCCAATATTCCTTTTGTAAAGAAATATTCTAACATTTTTCCTATCAACCCACTAAATATAAAAATAATTAATTCCAAAATCAACATCAGCATCAAGGGATTTAATTCATTCTTTTCAAATTTGATAGTCCTCTGTTTAATCATTTCAAAAACAATCAAATAAAATAAAAGAAATAAATAACTAAAATCATACACTAACATGCCCATGCTTCCCCAAAAAAGAGAGCTAATAATAATTATTACTATATGTTTATAAATGTGTTCAAAAATAAAATGGTAATACAGAAACAGAGTGAAAAGGATTATCAAACAATTTGACGTAAATTCCAATTCAGGATATACACCAACCATTTTTTAATGTTTAAACCAATTAGATATGGTTTTAACCAATTTATTTTTTCCAAATCCCATAGTTAAGTTATTTGCTCTTCCACCAGAAATGTTTTTTAATTTTTTTTCTGAAATCAATTTTTCCATTTTTAATCCTCCTAAATATACTGATCACTTTAACAAAAATATCATCTGATACATTAAAATGATTCTCATATTATTATATATATACTTCATCAATAATTATATTAGATTCTCGCTATTAATTTCTCAAAATTTATTATCGTTAGAAAAGTTCCGATAATCGTATTCCCAATTAAATAACCACAATTCAAAACAAACTTAAATATATGTCATTTGCACGTAACTTTACGATAATACCAAAAATTTAAACGTTAATATTATTTCCAGCATAAATTTCAATTCTAATTTTATAATATTGCATGTATTAAATAATAACCGGCCGGTAATTATTATTAATATACTTTTTAATTTAAAAATCAAAAAGTAACAACTATAAGGAAGATGATAACGATGAAAGTAAAAAATGGATTTAAAACAATTGAAAATAATGATTTAGAAAATATTAAAGGTGGTTCGTTTGGACAATTTGTTAATGGTTTTATAGATGGTTTTACCGGACGTCACCACAAACATTAAAATTAAGGACTTAATAATATGAAAAAATATAAAACTTTAAAGAATACTAATTTAAAAAACATTATCGGTGGTAAAAATATTTGGAATTATTCCGATGGAGCAACTATTGGATCTTGGATCCGTAAACATTTTTAAACTAAAAATATATAAGGAAATAAACACATTATGAAAAGCAGAAAACTAAATTTATCAGAATTAAAGTCAATTAGTGGTGGCTGGGGTATCAAGGTACCTTGGACATGGAAAATTGTTGCGAATGGATGGAACCACAGAAAAGATATAATGTCAGGAATCAACGATGGCATCAACATGGGGAAGGGAAAGAGATAAAATGATTAAAAAAGATTTAGACAACACAGAACTAAACAGCGTTCGTGGTGGATCTATCCTCGTAAAAATATGGCATGCATATGGAACCGGAATTGGCATGCAAGCTTGGTCTAACACCGCCCTTACACAAAGTAGACTTAGGCATTTAAGGGGCAAATAATAAAAAGGTCTAATATTTATGGCAATGAAAATAAATAAAAAATTCTACAAGAGATTTGGATTCTGGGTTGGACTATCTTTAGTCTATGAGGCAATCGGAATCTTCAAAGGCCCCGTTGTTTCAATTAATGCGGTAATAAATATTATTAGTCTTGTACTAGGACTAGGGGCAATTTATTTTGCACTCTTTGATAAGTAGTAAAAAAGGTATCCAATGAAGTGAACATCCCAATAATTGGAGTGAATTTCATTAATATGTCTGATCACAGAAATGTGCTCAGGCATATTTTTTTTGATATTTATTTCTCATTTCATTTGGCGTTAGCCATTTGTTTGATTGTCAAATTCGTTGTTGTTATAAAGTCTGATTCATTTGGATATTGTTTCCTCTAATTGTCTCTGTGCCACGTATTTGTGGTTCAGTACAGCTCCGGATCAGGCTGTTGTCGCAAGCAACGAATTGCGAGATATGCTTTATCTAACTTGGTTTCTTCTCAATATGCGTTGGTATTGGGTTCCTTAATCTGAATATATTGTCGTTAAATAGCCAGTATCCCTGGTCATTTTTAGAAGTGGCTAATAAAATCAGTGAAGATTGAAAGATAGAGTCTTTTATCAATGGTCTCAAATCCTTACCTTTCGTCAGTCACGTCAGTTCCAATTTTCTGTAAAGGACGGTCTGTCATGAATCTTGGGTTGATATAGTTCTTGTGTTCTTCACCTTTACTGCCTTCATGGCTGTTATATTTAGCTGTTTTTTTCATTACAAATGGCTTAGGAGATCATTCTGCTTTATTACTCGTAGAACTCTTTTATGATTCACAGTTTCTTCTCCACAAGAGTTTCTTATTGAATTGACCATCCGAATTAGTGGGCGATGGCCAAGGATTTCGGCCTAACTATCTTCATCACGTATGGATTTAATATCTTTAATGATTGATAGATCTGAATCATATTGAGAATCATAATTTCTCTTATGTGCATCAAAATGAGCCGCGGTCTCAGAATATGAAGTCCTGTGTTTCACCAACCAAGTAATTACTTTCATTTTGAAGGAAGAAAAGTAGCTTGGCAATGTCTTTGATCTGACAATACCGGACAAACCATGTTTTTCCCATAATCTTACCCCATTAAGGACTGTAGATTCCTCAGATATTCGTAGCTTTCTAGCAATTGTGGTACTTCCAATACCACTTTTATAAAGTCTGATCGCTTCTATTTTTGTTTCAATATTATATTTGACCATAGAAAAAACCCCTAGTTGGATTTCTCCAACCTAAGGGGGTCACTTCATTCATTTCTCTAAAAATGAGGGGCCATTCGTATTCTATCCTTAATAATAATGAATGAAATTATCGAGTATTTAGTCAATTAATTTCATCTTATTAATCCAAATAACTTGCCTGTGCACCCACATAACCAATATTGGTGCCAAATGATTTATTCTTTACTAAGAATGCATAGATTTTTTTATAAAAGGCACCTGACTCTGGAGTTAACCCCTTGTTTGCGACCGCCAACATCTGAAAACTAGAAACTATTTGATTAAGTACCGCAATTTGATACCGACCTTTTTCTAAATCAGTCTTAGCCAATAAACCAATTTTACGTTCATTTGTCGAAATATTAGGATTCAAAACAAAGTCATACATTAATTCTAATAGATCTTCTTGTTTTTTATTTTCCTCTGCCATAATTATCACTCTTAGCCCTTTAGATTTAACTATTAAATCATCTCATTATTTCATGATATTGGGCAAAAAAATCTTGAACGTACATTTTAGTATCATGAACGTAATAACAATGCAAAAAGCGAACTGATTTCTACTAAAATCACATGCTTCGTTTGTCAGTTAGATTCTTAATATGGCATCCAATGTTTCCCAATCGTAGTCTTGTTCATAGAATAAGCAGTTGTTGGAATATTTTCTTCGGTCAAAAAGGTACTCAAGTCATTTTCAAATTCAGAATCAGTTAACTTGGTACCAATATACCAACTATTTCCAAATACAGTAATAGCCCCAAATTTTTTCTGATCATATTTAACAAAAGTTGCATCAAAATCAGCGTGTGCCACCTCTTGACTAGCAAATTGAATTTCCCAAGTATTAGGTATCAGCTCAAAAATACTTCGAAGCATAACCATCCCATAATCCTCCATATTCTAAAGTATCTTTTATCTAATGTCAGTATAATACGCATCATCAACTAAGAAAACGTTTTCAAAGAAAAACTGTTGATCTAGTGACAGTCAAGCTACACATTTATTCATTTATAAAATCATCTAACTTATGGGTTAGATACAACTCTTCAGTTTTTGATATAACTTTCAATACATTATAAAAGCATTACCCAGACCCTCATCGGATTACAGATAATGCTTCATAATGTAAAAACTATTTTTGTTGTTTCAAACAATTAACTACTTTTGCATATCCAAATTCAGTGATATGTACTCCATCTTGATAATCTCGTTCAAGAGTATTTCCGAAGTAATACCGACTATACCCGAGTTATAAGCATTTTTTAATTAAGCTTCTGCAGATTCTGGAGTTTCCATAGTTTGTGATGCTTCTTTTCCAAGTACCTTATCATTGATCATAACGAATGGAATATAAACAAGGATTCCAAGAACAAAGATCAATAATTGAACAACAACGGCACGCCAATCTCCTGCCGTAGCAAGAAAGGCACTGATTCCGACTGGTGTAGTCCATGGAACCATAGTGACACATGGGCTCATCCAACCAAGAACTGTGGCTACATAACTGATTACAATTCCCATTACAGGAACTAGAACGAAAGGAATTGCCAAAGAGATGTTATAAACAATTGGATAACCGAAAATTACAGGTTCATTAATGTTAAAGATACCAGGTGCAATTGAAAGTTTGGCAACGTTTTTAGTTACAGCATTGCGGCCAACTAAGAATGTAGCAACCAACAAACAGAGCGTTGATCCTGAACCACCTAATAAACCAAATGAAGTTACTTGAGAAACGTTAATAATATTTGGAATTGTCTTGCCAGCAGCATATGCGGCAATGTTTTCTGTAATATTAATAATCAAAAGTGGTTCTAGGATAGAACTGTAAATGACTGATTGGTGAATACCAAAGAGCCAAAGGAGATTACCCAATGTATAAAGGATAATAACTCCCCAAATACTTGTCCCAATGTGACGTAATGGTTCTTGAATAACTGTCGTAATTAAGTTGATTAAATTCATTCCTGCCAAGTTGTTAAGTAGAGTTGAAACGACAGCGAACCCTGCCAAAACAATAATAATAGGAATTAAAACATCAAATGATTGTCCAACTGCAGGTGGAACATTTTCACCCAAGTGAACTTGTAGACGTTTAATGTTAGATACACGAATAAAAATTTCAGTAGCAATCAAACCTACAATAATACCGGCAAACATTGCCCCAGTACCTAAATTAGTAAATGGCAAAACTGCTGAAACGTTGACTGCTTTTTTAGCTCCATCTGGAATCAATGAAACAGTATTTGGCATCATTGTAACTAAAGCTGCAATCGAAACTAATGCCGCAGCAATTGGATTATTAAATCTACGGTTCTTGGCTAAACAATAGCCAATCATAGCAGCAATTAAAATACCTGAAATATTCAAAGTCGCATTGGTCAATAATGTTCCCCAATATTGAACTTGTAATAAGGTCTTACCCTTAAAAATCCATGCGAATACTGTATTATTTAGCAAAACTGCCAAACCAGCCAAAATATATAATGGCATGATTGTAGCAAAGGCATCACGCAATGAACGTAAATGAATCTGACCACCTAGTTTTGCGGCAAACTCTGCGAATTTATTTGCAGCTTTAGAATTCTGTAAAGACATACTACCTCGCCCCCAAAGTGTATTAATTATTTATTTCAAATCGGATAAATCTGCACCATTAGTCTCAATAACATGTTGAAGCCACCAGTAGCTCTTCTTTGGTACTCGTTTCATATCTTTGAGATCATGATTAGTGCGATTAACATATACAGTTCCATAGCGCTTATCCATATTTCCACTAGAACTTGGAATATCAATCAATCCCCATCCTAGGTAACCAATAACTTCAACGCCATCTTCAAAAATGGCATCCTTCATAGCTTGAATATGTTCTCGATGGTATTCAATTCGTTCATCGTCTTGAATTTCACTACCCTCGAATTCCTCACGTAAACCAATCCCATTTTCGATTGGAAACATAGGTACATCATATTCGTTATAAACTTTTGTCAATATATCTCTGAATCCTAACGGATCCACTTGCCAACCAAACTCGGAAGCCTTTAGATACGGGTTCTTTTTGACACCTTTATCTAAGTAATAATTAGGTATTGTTCCCTCTGGTACAAGTTCGGCACTAATTGTGTCACTTCTATAATAGCTAAATGCAATAAAATCAGATGCAACTTTGATAAGCACATCATCGTCTTCTGGTTGGTAGTCCATATTAATGTTGTGATTCTTAACATAAGTCATCACTTCATTTGAATATTGCCCATAAACAAATACATCCAATAAGTCGTTATTCAAAAACTCATTGATCTGTCTGGCATAAAGAATATCCTTTGGATTTGGTGAAGCCGGATAAACCTCACTGTAAGCCAACATACCACCAATTTTACAATCAGATTGTTCGTGAATATAGTTAGCAATACCAGCATGAGCCAACATTACATGATGACTGATTTGATATAGTTCATCGTCTGTTCGATCACCCTTTAAATAACCGGCAATCCTAAATGATTCACTCATGTGATAAAGATTCTGTTCATTAAAAGTAATCCAATATTTAACACGGTCTCCAAAACGTTTAACCATTTCTTCACCATAACGGACAAATGCATCAACAACATGACGTGATAAGAATCCGTTATACTTTTCGGCTAAATGTAATGGCATATCAAAATGATATAGGCAAATCATTGGAGTGATATTTCTCTTCAATAAAGCATCAATCAAATCGCTATAAAATTTAATTCCTTCTTCATTAAATTCACCATCACCGGTTGGATTCACACGACTCCAGGAAATTTGAAAACGATAGAAGTTCATTCCCTGTTCAGCCATTAAATCAAAATCCTCATTGTAACGATGATATTCATCTATAGCATCATGCCAATTCGATGAATCATCAGTTGCAAGCCGATCATCATAAACCGATTTGCCTTTACCCCCAATATTCCAAGCACCCTCTGTTTGCATGCTAGAAGTTGAGTTACCCCAAGCAAAATTCTTTGGTAATTGCTTTGTCATATACACCTTCCTCTCTTTCATTCGATGATTTTGAATACGCTTTCAGTATACATCTTTTTTATTCAATGTAAATGTTTAATATTAAAAATGTATATACTTTTGTATGGAGGAATAAACGTTTTAATTAAATATATGATAAAATATCTTATAGAATAACGAGGGGGATTATCAAATTATGGCCTATAAATACCGGGCAGTAGCTGACGAATTAAGAGAACAGATCAGAACAGGAAAATACGCCCCTGGAGACCTTATTCCCGATCAAAATCAAATTGCCAAAGACTTCAGTACCACTCGTATTACAGTCCATAAAGCTCTTCAATTATTAATGGTTGAAGGAATGGTCTATTCTAAACGTGGTTCAGGAACATACGTCCGCAAAGACTATGCTTATAATGAACATGACGCTAATTATGGTAAGATCTCGCCTATTGATAAACCACTTGGGGCAACGTATACCAACCAAGGAAAAAAAGTCACCAGTAAAATAATCGAGCTGTCCGCTAGAATTCCCACAAAAGAAGAAGCTGATAAGTTGATTATCCAACCAACTGAACCAGTTTATATTATTAAACGTGTCCGTTATGTTAATGGGGAAATATTTGCATACGAACATACAATTATGCCCACCTCCGTAACAACTTTAACCGAGGAGATTGTTGCGGGTTCAATTTATGGGTATCTACAAGGTAAAGGGCTAAATATTGCGGGATCACATCGAATCGTTCGTGCAATGACCGCTGATAAAATTGACGTTGAAACCAAAATTGCTTCTAAAATAGGTGAACCAATCTTAGCTATCAATCAATTGAGTTATTTAGATGATGGACAACCATTCGAAATTTCAGAAACACATTTTCCTTATAAAACAAGTAAATTGACAGCTGATATAACGTTATAATACTGAGATTGTGTCAGCAATCAAAAAAATTCTCCATACCGACTATTAAAAGTCAGTATGAAGAATTTTTTGTATATCCATATTTATATAGTTAATTTAGTGCAAGCTTAGAAATTGAAACAGTAACAAATAACTTTCTATATTTGTCCAACTTCAACTGAAGCTTCATTAGATAATTTCTTTTGAAGGTACTTTTCCATTTCTTTATATGAAATATTAAAATTCATTTCAACTTGTTGTGGTCGTTTCGTATTAAAAATTACCGCCACTTTTGGTTTGCGGCCTTGAATCTCAATGGGGATCAGGGTCACATGAACCACCTGGGCATAATCCAAAACGCCAGAGTAGAATCCGTTGAGGACGATTTTTTTATTACCCACGCCACCAACACCATTCATAATGTTGAGCAACATAAACAAAGCAACCATGATGATATATGACAACTCACCCGTTGGTGAAACCAACAACCAAGCACCAATGAAACCTGCAAAAATTAATGATGAAACTTTATAAATCGATCTTATTTCAATTTGTGATTGCCAATAAACATTAAAGGCAGCACCAAGAAAAAAGATGATATCAACTATTAGTAGTATTACACTCATTTAACTCAATCCCTTTTCTAGTAATTATAATCAAGTCTATTCGTTATTCAAACTATTTTACTACTTATATTGTATCGTAATCATGTGTCAAAATCATGAAGATGAACTGGTCAATGATAAAAATTAAGTATTTGCATAATTTTGCTTATAAATATTGATAGTTTAAGATAATTTTATTCATCAAAAGACGCTTCTAAAGCCCTCTGCCACAGTTATTGAAACATTTTTGTTAAGATAACCTAATTATTATGTTTATTGTTCTTTAAAGCCGGTCTCTAACATGATATTATATGTTGAGATAAAAAAGGGGGCGAACAACTTGAGTGATAAAAACAAAAAACACGAGAGTTTGATTCAATATGCTAACGGTCCTTCCTTGGAAGAAATTAATGATACCGTTGAGGTTCCAACTGATGCCGGTTTCTTTAAAACCCTATTAGCATACAGTGGTCCGGGAGCATTGGTAGCCGTAGGTTACATGGATCCAGGTAATTGGGTAACATCAATTGCCGGTGGGGCACAATTTAAATACAAATTACTATCTGTTATCTTGATTTCTAGTTTGATTGCGATGCTTTTACAATACATGGCAGCTAAACTAGGGATTGTGACTGGACGAGATTTAGCACAGCTAACCAGAGATAGAACTTCGAAAGTCGGCGGTTTTATCCTCTGGATAATTACTGAATTAGCCATTATGGCGACCGATATTGCCGAAATTATTGGTTCCGCGATTGCGTTAAAATTACTATTTGGCATCCCAGTCCTTTGGGGTGTTATCATCACAGCCTTTGATGTTCTACTATTATTGGTCTTGATGAAACTAGGCTTCCGTAAGATCGAAGCTATTGTGGCAACACTGATCATGGTCATCTTATTAGTCTTCCTATATGAAGTTGTTCTAGCTAAACCTGATGTTGGTCAAATGATGGTCGGATTTGTACCCGATCCTAAGATTCTCCAAAATCAAAGCATGCTTTATCTATCACTAGGTATCGTGGGTGCAACTGTTATGCCACATAACTTGTACTTACATTCATCAATTTCTCAAGCACGTAAATACGACCGTAGTGATTCCAAGAGTGTTCACCAAGCGGTTCGTTTCTCAACTTGGGACTCAAATATTCAATTAACTTTAGCATTCATTGTTAATACTTTACTATTGCTACTTGGTGCTGCTTTATTCTTCGGTACTAAGAGTGATTTAGGTCGGTTCGTTGATCTATTCAATGCTTTACAAGATCCTAAAGTGGCTGGGGCTGTTGCCAGTCCAGTCTTGAGTATTTTGTTCGCTGTTGCCCTATTGGCATCAGGTCAAAACTCAACTATTACTGGTACTTTATCTGGTCAGATCGTTATGGAAGGTTTCGTCCACATGAAGATGAAACTTTGGGTTAGACGTGTAATTACTCGTTTACTCTCAATTCTTCCTGTTATCACCTTTGCTATCGTTTATCACGGTAATGAAGCCAAGATTGAATCACTCTTGACACTTTCACAAGTATTCTTGAGTGTCGCTTTACCATTCTCGATCTTCCCATTGATTAAGTTCACTAGTAGCAAAGAACTAATGGGAGAATTTGCTAATAACAAAATAGTTACTTACATCGGTTACTTCGTAGCTATTGTGCTAACTATTCTAAATATTTGGTTGATCTATACAACATTCGTACCGACAGCCTAGTAAAAAATTCTGACAAATTAATGGTTCCTTCTTGAAATCCAGTTAGAGTAAGAATAATTTCTCATTGATTGATTTAACATAATATTTTAAATACAAATAGTCCACATTAACTGATTATAATGTCAGATAATATGGACTATTTTGTCGTTGATATATCAATAAAACTAGAAACCATTAAATTAATTTAAGTAACTAAAAATAGAAACAACTATCTAGTCTGGAACAAAAATTGAAATTGGCTCAGTAGTGAAGTTGTTCTTAGTGGGGAACCCACTTAGAACAAGGCCGAGCTTGAAGACAACATAGTTTTCGTTGGCTCCAAGTCGTGCCCACTACGTTCCAGCCAAATTCAATTTTTGTGGAAGACGGCAGTATAAGGACAACTTCGTTGACTCCCGCTCTAACCAAGGTTGAATAAGGATCCGCTAATTATTAGAATTTTTTACTTTTTATTTACAATTTCGTTAATGAATAGTTCATGAATTCTCGGATCGGCCGTTAATTCTGGATGAAAAGCCGTCACTAATACATTCTTTTGACTTGCAGCAACGATTCTTCCATCATCAGTTTTAGCCAAAATTTTGACCTCTGATCCCACTGATTCCAAATATGGTGCCCGAATAAAGATGCCTAAGAATGGTTCATCTAAGCCAACTACAGACAATGATTCTTCAAAACTATCTTGTTGACGACCAAAACCATTCCGGACTACTTGACCATCAAAACCAGCCAAACTGTCAGTTTGTGACAATAAAACCAGTCCTGCACAAGTTCCAAAAACCGGAAAACCAGCTTTAACCATTTCTTTTAATGGTAATAACATTTCTTCACGAACCAATAATTTCTTGATAGCTGTACTTTCACCACCAGGAATTATCAAACCTGCTAAGCCTTCCAAGTCCTGTCTAGTGCGAACTAGCTTACTTTCAACTTGGCATTGTTCTAACATATTCTGATGTTCAGCCACAGCACCTTGTAAAGCTAAGATTCCAATTGTCATTGTCTTTACCCCTATTCCATCCCACGAGGTGCCATCTTGTCAGCATCAGCTAAAGTAGCAACATCGATTCCTTTCATAGGACTACCAAGATTTTTAGAAACTTCAGCAATCAAATGATAGTCAGTTGGATGTGCCGTTGCCGTAACGATTGCTTTGGCAAATTTTTCAGGATGTTCTGACTTAAAAATACCAGAACCAACAAAGATACCATCGGCACCCAAGTTCATCATCAAGGCTGCATCAGCTGGAGTGGAAACACCACCGGCAGCAAAGTTAACAACTGGTAATTTACCATTGGCATGAACTTCTTGAACTAATTCATAAGGAGCGCGCAAATCACGGGCAATTGCCATTAAATTCTCAGGTTTCTCAACAGAAATTTGACGAATTTGTTGATTGACCTTTTGCATATGACGAACGGCTTCGATAATATCACCAGTTCCCGGTTCACCTTTAGTTCTCAACATTGAAGCACCTTCACCAATACGACGTAAGGCTTCACCCAAATCACGGCAACCACAGACAAAAGGTACTTTGTATTGGCTCTTATCAATATGATAATTGTCATCAGCTGGTGTCAAAACTTCACTCTCATCAATGTAATCAACGCCTAAACTTTCTAGTATCCGAGCTTCAGCAAAATGACCGATACGACATTTGGCCATAACCGGAATTGAGACAGCTCCCATAATAGCTTCAATCATAGCGGGATCAGACATTCTAGCCACGCCACCTTCAGCTCGAATATCTGAGGGGACTTTTTCCAAAGCCATAACAGCTACAGCACCAGCTGCTTCAGCAACCTTGGCTTGTTCAACATTAGCGACGTCCATAATTACGCCACCCTTTTGCATTTGCGCCATACCACGTTTAACAATTTCTGTTCCAGTTACTTTCATAAGAAAACTCCCTTTAAATTTTGATTTAATATCTTTAGTTGATAATTCTCAACCAGATGATATTACGAGCGGTATACTTCAACTAACCAATTTCAATATTATGTATACTAGAACTAGTTGTAAATGTGATAATTTGTTAACTGTACCAGTACACTTTATGAAGGAGTACGTCATGAAATACCAAAATTTACAGGATTACTTGCTCAAAGAGATTGTCACTAATTCCCTTAATGCCGGTGATAAACTACCATCTGTCCGTAATTTGGCTACTAAATTTTCGTACAGTAAAAATACCGTTATTAAAGCCATGAATGAATTAGAAAAGAACCATATTGTCTACTCAATTCCTCAGAAGGGTTACTTTGTCACTGAAGATTCTCAACCTCAGAAAATCAAATCTAACAAGATTGATTTTCTTACCGCGGGGCCTGATTTGTCTTTCTTTAGTTTTGATAATTTGACCCATTGCTCCAATCAAATTCTGGCAAATCATCAAAAGGAAATTCTTTCCTATGGACAACCGCAAGGAATGACTTCACTGCGAAAACAAATTCTAAATTACTTTCAAGATAACCAAGTTTTTACCAGTTTAGAGCGAATCATGATTACTTCCGGTGCGCAACAGGCTATCAATATCTTGATGAACATGCCTTTTCCCAATGGTCGTGAAAACATCCTGGTTGAACAGCCAACTTATTCAGGTATTCTTCAGGCTGCCAAACTGACTAATCGTACTATTTTAGGTATTGATATCAGTCAAAATTCGATTGATTTTCAACGATTGGAATATCTCTTCAAAAACAATTCTATTAAGTTTTTCTATGTCATGCCCCGTTTTCAAAACCCGTTAGGTCATTCTTATACTAAAAAAGAGCAACAAAAAATCGTTGCTCTGGCTAATAAATATGATGTTTATATTGTTGAGGATGATTTCTTAGGTGACTTAGATCCTGACAAAAAACGTGATCCCTTATTTTCGGCTGTTCCTTCGGGTAGAGTAATTTATTTGAAGAGTTTTTCCAAGGTTTTCCTGCCTAGCTTACGTTTAGCAGCAGTTATCGTTCCTACTAATTTTATCGACACTTTTTTAGAATACAAATCCTATTTGGATTCTTATACATCAACTATTTCGCAAGAAGTTCTCGCCACCTTCATGGCCAATGGCATGTTCAAAGTTCATCTTAAACAGATAAAAAAAATTTACACTCAAAAAATGGCTGATTTAGTTTCTTATGGTCACAAATACTTACCTGATAATGTTCAATTAAATGATCCTCGTTCGGGATTTTATACGTCACTAATCTTGCCTCGTAACATCAATGCAACGATTTTAACTCAAAAATTAGCCGCCAAAAATGTCTTAGTTGATGACGTTGATCATATGTTTTTACCTTATCAAAAAAGCAGTTCAATTATTCGTATCAGTATTTCACAGGTTGATCAAAAACAAATTGAAAATGGCATGAAGATAATTGCCCAAACAATTGCCGAATATGACACTACTTTGAGTCCTTTTAGCCGTAATTTTCATATGTAGGTTCAAAGTGACATTAGTAATTAATTATTTTCATGTCCTAATTGTAAATACATAGCAGTATCTGTTATGATTTACCCTAATAAATCAAATAGAAAGCAAGGAATATTGATTGAATGCACTTGTAAATATGTATGGTCCATTCTTTGATCTTCATAATTGGGCAACCGTTATTGAATCGGGGGAAGATTGGTTAGTTATTCTATCTTTGGTAGTTATGGAATGTATGTTGTCTGTTGATAATGCCGTTGTTTTGGCTGCTCAGACACAATCCTTACCTAACAAAACTGAACAGGAAAAGTCGTTATTCTACGGACTTTTCGGAGCTTATATCTTTAGATTCATCGTCATCGGACTGGGAGTCTATCTAATCGATTTCTGGTGGATCAAGGTACTTGGCGCTGGTTATCTGTTCTATCTCTTCCTTGATCACTTCTTCATCAGTGGTCGTAAAAAGGTTGAAGTACCGACTGAAAAGCCTAAGGCTTCCGCTTTGGAAAGACATCTTCACATTTCTAGATTTTGGCAAGTAGTTATCTCAATTGAATTGATGGATATTGTTTTCTCGATTGATTCAGTTTTAGCTTCACTAGCCGTTTCCACTAATCCCGTTATCGTCTTGATCGGTGGTATGATCGGTATCTTGGCCATGCGTGGAATCGCCGAGATGATTATGGGATTAATGAGTAAAATCCCAGAGCTTAACGGAATGGCTTACTTCTTGATTCTCTTCATTTCTATCAAGCTCTTCCTATCAATTCCCGCAATTGACATTGAGATTCCTAATTTAGTCTTCGTTGGGGTTCTACTTGGTTCAATTGTTGTTACATTGATTATTCATCAAATTCATAACAATAAGGCTCCCAAATCAAAAAAGAAGTAACCTGACGGTTACTTCTTTTTGTTTCGAGTATTATTTTGTAATTTAGAATGTTTCAATCCATAAGTTAAGTATACAACTACCCCAATAGCAATCCAGATACCTACACTCCATTTTGAAATGGCTGGCAACATGAACAAAAAATACATACTTGCTAGTCCAGCAAAGACTGGTAAGAAAGGATACCAAGGCATTTTGAAACCAGTGTTAGGAATATCCTTCCGATGACGTAGTGGAATAATTCCAAATGAGATGAAAATAAAGGCCAAAAGTGTTCCGGCATTAATCAACGAAGTTAATTCTGTCAGAGGTACCATACCGGCAAAAAATGCTTGCACAACAGTCGCAACAAGAATGGCATTCTTGGGTACAAAGAATTTTTCATCAACTTCACCCATTTTTTCTGGCAATAATCCATCACGGCCCAAAGCATAAACTAATCGTGAACCACCAAAGAACATCGTTAATAATGACGTAAAAATTCCCACTAAGGCTCCAACTGTGATCAATTTATTCCAAGTATTTAAATGAATTGCTTTCAAAGCATAGGCGGCAGGATCATCAACATTTAATTTTTTGTAGTTAACGATCCCAGTTAAAACGAGTGAAAAGCCAACATATAGAATAACTGCAACGATCACAGTTCCTAAAATACCTTTAACCATATCCTTTTTAGGATTAATTGTTTCCGCAGAATTGGCTGCTAAAGCATCAAAACCAACGAAAGCAAAGAAGACTGTGGCTGCTGCGGTAGAGATTCCACCTAGACCAAATGGTGAGGTATGAAATTCTTTAGGATAAAATGGTACATAATTGCTTGTCTTTATATAAAAAATACCAACTATAATAAATAGCACAATAATAGCTACTTTTATCAGAACGGCGACATTTTCAACCTTTTTGGAAAGACTAGCACCATGAGAAATTATTACCGCAATCAACAGCACAATCAAAGTTGCTGAAATATTAATTCCCCCACCTTCCAATGGTCCCGCGGATAAAAATTTGGGTAACGTGATTCCAAAAGCTCCAAGAATATTATTATTAAAATACGACGCGAATCCAACTGCCTCAGCCGAAACGGTTAAAAAATACTCCAATATTAATGCCCAGCCAAGAACCCAACCAACAATTTCACCATAGATAACTGCCCCGAATGAATACGCTGAACCAGCAACGGGCATCGCTGAAGAAAATTCGGCATAAGCCATTCCAACGACCCCAGACACTAAAGCCGCAATCAGAAATGCAATTGCTACTGCAGGGCCAGCATGTAATGCTGCTTCATGACCTGGTAAGATAAAAATACCTGTACCAATTACTGCCCCAATTCCTAAAGCTAAGAGATCTCTCGCTCCCAAACTCTTTACCAATTTTGAGTCAGCCTTTAAATAAGTACCAACAGATTCCTTTTTAAAGACATTTTTCATAAAAATCTCTCCTTAAAATCTCATAAAAAACAAATATATTAAGTCTTTATTTTACTACAATTTTTTTCATGAAAAAAGATATTTTGTATAGTATTAATATACAAATGTTCAATTTACCTTTACAAATGGATAAATAATTTTGAACTATACCTGTTTTAGCATTAAAATTTACAGCAAAAAAGTTCTAAGTAAAAAGTTTGATCTTCACTTAGAACTTATCTCAAATTGTTTATTTATTACCTTCCGTACGATATTTAGTTGGTGCATAACCAGTATACTTTTTAAATGTTTGGCTAAAGTAACTGAGCCTTGTGAATCCCAAATTAGCTGATATATCATTAATACTTTTATCCGATTCTTTTAAAAGAATCATCGCCTTTTGAATCTTACGAGCATTCAAATAAACTGAAAAACTCAAACCAGTTTCACGTTTAAATAATTTACTGAAATAATAGTCAGATAGATAAACTTTGCTAGATACTTGATCCAGAGTTAAACGTTTATCCAAATTACTATCGATATACTCAATGGCCGAGATGATGGAACTATTGGAAGTCGACATCACTTTGATCTGTTGTAAAGCTTCGCCTTCACTATCCTTTAACTCGTCGATAGCATCATTTACATCTAAGGAATATCTAATTACAAAATTATCGATTCCTCGATCTTTAATAATTAATTTAGAAACATTTTCCACCAAATATTTTAAATAAGCTGCCTGTTTTTGCAATTGCTGCATAACTTGCAGATGATCTAGGCCCGAACTATGTTCAATATCTTTCGCTACACAGATTTTTCCCACCCGTTGATTTATTGAAGCAATGCGCAAGGGAGCATCAGCATATTCCAGATTATATTTATACTTATTGACACTTAATTTGGACAAATCAGTCATTTGGTTCATCTGGGCCAATCGCGTACCCTTTGACAGTTCACCAAATATACCTGCCTGCAAATGATCATCATTACCTAAAACAAAAATGGCAATGTCATTTGTTTGTGCATAGGATTGTAACAAGTGAATCAACATTTTTTCGCTGCTAGATAATAAAGACTGTAAATCAAATTCTTCCATAATTATTAGCCAACCAATCTACAATATTTAAACTTTTGTATTTAGATATTCCATTAGGACTACCGCGTCATTATGTTCTTCATCTTTGGCACTATATAATATAAGAACATTTTCAGTCTTTAAAGCTGTTTTTATCGCAGCTAAAAATTCTTTAGTATATGGATTATTATCAATTTCGATTAAATATTTTGTTTTAAATTCCGTATATTTTTCAGGATCATGTCCGAACCATTTTCTTAGTTCAGTTGATGGGGCAATTTGTTTTGCCCATAAGTCTAATGCGGCCCTAATTTTTGAAATTCCACGTGGCCAAAGCCGGTCTACTAACACCCGGTAACCTTCGGGCAATTGTTTATCATAGATACGTTTTAAAATTAGTTCTGTCATTCTAACCAATCCTCTTTTTATCAATATAATTGTAGCACATGAATTATGGTTATTTTTTGTTTATTTTTTGCAAATATTAGCACTCGACAGATTAGAGTGCTAATTTCTTGAATTTACCTCCAGAGACGACCTATACTGTATTTGTAATGAAGGGAAAGGAAGTAACATTAGTATGGCAAATGAAATTATGGATCGTAATAACTTAATGAAAAATTGGTTCAACAATGATTCTTGGATGAACAATATTCCATCCATATTTGACAACAATTTCCCAGATGATTCAACTCTCAAAACTGATATTAAAGAATCAGATAAAAAATACGAGGTTCACGTTGATATGCCCGCTTTTGACAAAAGGGATATCGACATTAATTATGAAAATGATGTTTTGACAGTCAGTGGTCACCGTGATAGTTTTAACGATCACAATGATAATAAAGGCGATATGATTATGAGCGAACGCTCAAGTGGTCGTTTTATGAGACAATATCGCTTACCATCCGTTGATACTAAAGCTATCAAAGCAACTTATGATAAGGGTGTCTTGAAAGTTGACCTTCCAAAATTGGAAAACAAGCTTGATTCAGGACATCATGTTGATATTGATTAATCTCAATATTTAAAATAAAGAAGTTCAATTTTAGTTAATAAAGCTAATCCGATTTAAGGGTTAGCTTTTTATTTGTTATAAAAATATCTCATTAATCAGTTTGGTTCTCACTCAAGTTCGGTTAAAGCGGAAGTATACTTGTATTTCCGTCTTCCATAAAAATTGGAAATAGGTTGGAACGCTGCGGACACGACTTGAAGACTCTTGTACCAAGAGTCTCCAAGCTCGGTCTTATTCTAATCCAGCACAAATCGCTGACTAAGAATAATATCGCGGCTGAACCTATTTCCAATTTTTATTCCAGACTAAAGTATTTCCTGAATATTTTAATTCAAACAATATTTTTAAGTCCTCCAAAAATTATATTGACCTGAGTTTATAATTACAATTGAGTTAATATAAAATTGTTGTCCTGCTCTGCTGTTTTGATATGGAATTGAATAAATAAATATCATCTAGTCTGCAGCGACAGCAATATCAGGTCTCAGCCATGAGATTATTCTTAGCTGGCGTATTTTGCCAACTTAGAATAAGGCTCGATTTGGAAACAACTCCGAACTTGAGTTGGTTTCAAACGATGCCCATGGCGTTCCAGACCTGATATTGCCGAGCGGAAGACGGCAGTATAATAATACTTTCGTTAATTTATGCTTTAACCGAACTTGAGTAAGAATTGGAATTATTTTGTTTTTTTTCACAAAATCTTCACATTTTGTGAATATATCCTTCATAAAGTTCCAGTAATATATAACTTGTAGATGAGAGATACAAGTAATCCCTTTTCTCACCCCCCTATAACATATATATATTTAATCCCCTAAATAAAAACACCTTTCCCCGAGGTGTTTTTTTATGCTTTTTAAGCACCTGCCGGTAGTAGTTCGTTAGAAAATAAGCTATACTAAGAAATGCAGAGTGATTTTTTTATTCTGCTGGGATGTAGCATCTTTTTTTTGCTACAAAAGGACAAAGAATTTATAAAATATAAAATGACTTATCAAAACGGGCTATCTTAGCTTAATTTTTATAATTAAAAAATAATAACATCCTGATAAGCCTGTAATCTATAAAACGTAGATCAGAGCCAATACTCTCTTCTCATCCCCCCTAAACACACCCCTATAAAAAAGCATCCTTCCCCAAGGATGCTTTTTTTATTGTTTAATTTAATTTTTTGAGTTCTCCTCGTAAGATTAATTCTGAAGGAACTAATTTTTTTACAATCTTTTTCTCAAATGTAGACCAAAAAGCATATTCTCCAATTTCAGTCAGTTTGTGATCAATTGTTGAAAAATCCATCAAGCGACTATAATCTAGATTTTCTTGTCCAATTACCTGAATATCTAAATTCATAATCATCAATTGTCGAATCACTCCCGCAGCCACTTGATCACTGTTAGTAAAAATCACTTCTAGTTTTGGATCAGACTCTACAAGATATTTGGCTGCTTTTATTCCATCACTAAAAGCTGGTGCTCCCATATACAAATGTTCTGTATCAATCTCAGTTCCAAAAACTTTCTGATATGAACTTTTAGCTAATTTAGTTGATTGACTAGTCTGATCACTCCGACTAGTTGTAACGCCGATATGCTTAAAATTCAATTTTTTTAAAATTTCAAATATATTTATAAATGATTCTTCTCGATTGGTATAAGCGCAAGAAATCGGATAATCAAGGGTATCTTCACAACAAGTAATCGTACCGTATTGTTTATATTCAAGGATTTTATCAAATGATATGGCCCGTGACGTAAAAATCAATCCATCAAAGGCATGGTGCTTAAGCATTTCTAAATATTTAATTTCACTTTTAACATCATAATCTGATGGCAAAAGCATTACTTGATAGTTTTCTTTAAATGCCACTTTGGTAATTGCTGAAATCAATTTTTGAAAGTAAGGAACATTTATATATGGCAAAACAACTCCTACCGTAAAGGTTTGCCCTGTACTAAGAGCCCGTGCAACATCATTGGGATGGTAGTCCAATTCCCTCATAGCATTTAAAATATCGGTTTTAGTATCTTCAGCAACATAACTACGATTATTGATTACTCGAGACACGGTTGAAACCGAATGACCGGAAAGTTTGGCAACATCTCTGATATTAGACATTTTTATCACTCCTGCTTTTAATTGTTAGCTTGCTACATCTAAAAATATTAGTCTTTTTATGAAAAAAATCAAAATTCATAATTTCTTCACATTTTCAATATAAATGATTCACACTTATCCAGTATAGTATTACTTGTAGATGAGAGATAAGAAATCTCATCTCATCCCCCTATAACATATATATTTAATCCCCTAAAAATTAAAAGAACACCTTCCCCGGGTGTTCTTTTTTGTTGTCCTATTTTACAGCTGAATGAATAGCGGCCGCTTTAAACATTAATCCATCAACTTCAATATCTCTAAAACCTGTCTGTTGCATCATCTTAGCCAACTTCTTGATGCTGACAAATTTATTTACTGAATCATCAAGATACTGATATTCAGTTTTGCTTCTAGCAAATACCTTACCCATGAGTGGCATTAGTTGATTGAAATAAAGTTTCCAGCCAATTTTAATAATCGGTGTTTCGACTTTAAAAGCTTCCAAACAAATCAATTGTCCAGCAGGTTTTAAAACTCGATAGATTTCTGCTAAAGCTTTATTTGCATCAGGAACATTTCTCAAGCCAAAGCCAATCGTCACCACATCAAAACTATTGTCTGGATAGCGTAACTTCATCGCATCCCCAGATTCTAAAACAACATTGTGCACTCCTGCTTCACTGACTTTATGTTGAGCGTGCTTGAGCATCTCCTGACTAAAATCCATCCCAATAATTTTAGTATGAGAGTATTGTTTAGCCAACATAATGGTCCAATCAGCTGTCCCACAGCATAGATCCAAAATCTTATCAGGATTAACACTGATTCGATCAGTTGCAGCTTGACGCCATTTTTGATGCGTACCTAAACTCATAATTGAATTCAATTTATCATAATTGCCAGCAATATTATTGAAGGTCGTTTGGACATCTTCTTCTGGTACTTTATTAGTTAGTCCCATAGATTACACCTCTTAATCGATGTTATTTAAACGTCCATAATAAATTAAATATTTAGTACCACTATTTGAAATTACATATTTTGAAACTCCAGCATTATCTGGTTGGATAATGTTAGAAATATTTTGTGCACCAGTTACTCCTTTGACAAATGAACGACTGATAAAGCCATGACAAACGACCATGATCTTCTTATCACCCTTTTTTGCCATGTCATCCATGAAGTCCTCAACACGTTTGTAAACATCGTCGTATTCTTCAGCATTTTTGGCATACTTAGTATAGTTAGGTAATAAATAACGATTTTCGTCAAAAGCATCAGGATATTTATCACGCAGATCTTCTTCTTTAAGACCATCCCAAGTCCCATAATCAGCTTCATAAAGACGTTTATCTTGGTGAACTTCGTGAACACCTTGATTTAAAATTTCAGCTGTTTGCATGGCACGTTTCATAGGACTTGAATAAATTTCATCAAATTTATTCACATCAATATGTTTTTCTAATTCTTCAACTTGAGCAATACCTTTGGCATTTAACGGCTTGTCAGTAGACATACCATTGATACGTCCCTCATAGTTGGTATCCGTTTCACCATGTCTTACAATATATAGTTCGACCATAGAAATCTCCTCTTTGTTAGCGCTTTAAATTTACATCTTTTAGTATTTCATTATTGACTTTGCATTGCAACTCAATTATATTGAAAGTAATCAAATATGATCCTTTAAACATTGGTCCCGTGAGGCTAATAAGGAAACACGTTCAGTCTTTTATTTCGCATACACGGGATAGAGGACTATTTTTTTGCAAAAAATTAATTGAGGGAGATGTTTTCTTTGGATCCAAATAGCAAAGATTATCGTAATCCAGACGCAGTCTTGGATGTCTACGAAAAACCACCACTAAGTATGTGGGCTTTCTTATCATTACAGCACTTATTCTCAATGTTCGGAGCCACCGTTTTAGTGCCATTACTTGTTGGACTCGATCCTAGTATTGCACTATTCAGTTCTGGTGTCGGAACAATTATTCATATTCTAATCACCCACAGAAAAATTCCAGCCTATATGAGTTCCAGTTTTTCATTTATTGTACCGATGGTCGCTTTGATGAAGACCGTTGGTTACGCTGGTGTCGCTCAAGGTACTATTGCGGTTGGTTGTGTGTACCTAATCGTTTCATTGATTGTTGGATTTGTCGGTTCCGATTGGATCGATAAAGCTTTGCCACCAATCGTTGTTGGACCTATCGTTATCGTTATTGGTATGTCAGTAGCCGGAAGTGCTGCCAACAATGCCATGATGAACGGTTCGCACTATGATCTTAAATATTTTGGAGTTGCCATGTTCACCCTCTTTCTAACCGTATTATTGAATATGTATCTAAGAGGTTTCTGGAGTAATATCGCTATCCTTCTTGGTATCATCGGTGGATATGTCCTTTCTGTTTTCCTTGGTATCGTTGATTTTTCAAAAGTAATTTCAACCCCTTGGTTAAAATTACCCGCTTTCGATTTAATGTTTGTTAACTACATGCCTAAACAAATTTATTGGGGAGCGATTCTGAGTTTTGCGCCAATTGCCTTTGTTACAATGGCTGAGCATTTGGGTCACATCATGGTGCTAGATGAATTAACTCACCGTGATTTCTTCAAAGATCCCGGTCTTCACAAAACTCTAGCTGGTGATGGTACAGCTTCAATCGTGGCCGCTTTCCTTGGTGGTCCTCCTATCACATCATACGGTGAAAATATCGGTGTTATGGCTGTTAATAAGATATTCAGTGTCTATGTTGTTCTGGGTGCTGCAGTCTTTGCTGCCCTCTTCGGATTCGTTGGTAAATTGAGTGCTCTGATTCAAACAGTCCCTGGACCCGTTATTGGTGGTATCAGTTTTGTCCTCTTCGGAGTTATCTCTTCCAGTGGTTTGAGAATCTTAGTTGACAACAAAGTTGATTTTAATGAAAAACGTAATTTAATGATTGCCTCAGTTATTTTGGTTATCGGTATCGGTAATGCTTATCTTCAAGTTGGAACTTTCCAATTTACCGGTGTTGGTGTTGCCACAGTCGTTGGTATTATTCTCAATCTAATCTTGCCCAAGTATGCTTTATCCGAAAATTGGGATGAAAAAAAGGATGATTGGAAAAAAGATAAAGAAGCCAAATAATATTTTTACAAAAAAAAGGAGACCCCACGGTCTCCTCATAATTTATAAATTCAATTGAGCAGATAGTTTATCTATCTGCTTTTTTATTTTCTTACCATAATCGGTATCGCTGACAGTTTTTCTTTCAGATGAATGCTCCACAATCTGTTTATCCAAAACAACGTCCGACATATTTTCAATTACCTTTTGCCGTGATATAAATGACTTTAATGTTACTAGCCACATCCCATAGGAATCAAATAATAATGTATAACCACCAATATCATTATTTTCAGCTAAACCATTAACCGTTACCATTTTTTTATTTGCCCTAATCGGTAAAATATCCGCATCAAGGGTATGACCATTAATCACATGTCCTCGACTGTTCAGACCAAACTCTTTTAAAACTTTATCCGCAAACCATTCCTCTTTACTCAATTCAAAGAATGGGTTCATTTGTTCCTGCTGCACCTTAGAATCATCAATAAAATAGCGTTCAAAAGTCGCCATTTTATCTTTGCCAAATAATGGTGAATTTTTTCCTGACCAAAGATACCAGATCAAATCAGAATTAAAGCAATCACCAGTTGTCGGATGTCTCAGACCGTCTTTTAAAATATATTCAAAATAATCACATAGACTTTTACCCGAATATTCACGTCCGTCCATCTGCCACTTGCTAAAATTGCCCTTGGAATCTACTGGAATACAACCATGAAACAACAAATTACCATTATGTTTCAAATACATTGAACCATTATCCAACATAAACCACATATGCTCATTCAACTTATTAGAATGGGTAAATTGATTGATCAGATCAATGATAACCGTCTGTTCACTATGAGTTATTTGATACGGATTAGCGGGATTGATCGATTGAAAACAACCATTTTTTATTGGATAAGTTTTATTATCAATAGTGATGGTTTTCTTATCTAAACTCAATTTGTCCAACATCAAACGATCATCCATTTCAAACTCTGGTCGACGTTTAATAGCCTGCCCCTCAAGTTTAAACTGCATAATGGCCGCAGCTTGTTGAATACAATTATCTAAATTCTGTGCTTCATTAGTTGATCCAGCAATATTTACTTTTGATTCAAAATTACTTAATGGAACATAACTATGGCTGGCAAATTTCATCATTGACGTTAAATCAATGTCATAGGCCTCTTTCAGCAAATCAAGGTTATGATAACGAGCACTGATTCTTATTAAATTTAACATACATAATTTAGAACCAGCTAAACTTCCCATCCATAGTATGTCGTGATTACCCCATTCAAAATCAAAATTTTGCCAACTTTCATTCAAATGTTGAATAATTTTATCTGGTTGTGATCCTCGATCATAAACATCACCCAGTATATGAATTCGTTCGATAGCTAATTTTTGAATAGCGTGGCAAATAGCGATAATAAAACTATCACCCATTTTTAACTTAACAATACTTTTAATCATTTCACGATAATAGGCCTGCTTATCTTCAGCCTTCAAATCAGCGGAGGATAATTCCCCAATAACATCTCTGAACTTAGTATCCAAAGCCTTTTCGACAATGTCCTTAGGATACTTATTAGACACATAACGCAGAACTTCAATCAGACTATTGATTGTGTCCATATGCCACTGTTCAAATTCATCCTGATCTGTAATTTCCTGATTATTCTTATTTAAAATTTCTTCTGGATAATAAATTAAACAGACCAATTTTTTCTGATTTAGGGTCGTCAGGCGACCATTAAATAACTCTTCAACTTTACGACTGATATTTCCAGCCCCACTGCGAATAATATTTAAATAATTATCATTATTTCCATGGATATCGCTAATAAAAGCTTCCGTACCTTTAGGTAGACTTAGTGTTGCCGATAGATTGACAATTTTTGTTTTAATTTCATTAATATTTGTAAGTTCATTTTCCATTATTATGCGATATACCTTCCCCGAGTACGTGAAACTGCCTTTAATGACAGCGGATACAATTGAACTATACCAAATGACGAGTTTTTTTCCAAGTATCACAATTATATTTGAGTTAAAATTATAGTTATATAGGAGGAGTTAGACAATGAATTTAAAATTAGATTCTACTGTAACTTTGAACAATGGTGTTAAAATGCCCCAACTCGGTATGGGTGTCTGGAAGGTCAATAATTCTGGAGCTGCTCAATCCGTTGAATGGGCTTTAAAACACGGTTATAAGGCCATTGATACTGCTAAACAATATGGTAACGAACCCGGTGTTGGTAAAGGATTACAACAAGGTTTCGCTGACAACGGTCTTAAACGTGAAGATATTTTTCTGACAACTAAAATCTTTAATGGTGACCAAGGCTATCAATCGGTTCTTGATAACTTTGAAGGTCAATTAAAAGATTTACAAACTGACTATGTTGATCTCTTGTTGATCCATTGGCCAGTTGATGGTACTTATTTGGATACATGGCGTGCCCTTGAAACTATCTACAAATCAGGTAAGGCTCGTGCTATTGGTGTTTCAAACTTTAACATTGAAAGACTACAAGATATTCTCAAACATGGTTCTATCAAACCGGCTGTGAACCAAATGGAATTCCATCCCTTATGCCAAGAAGTCGATATCAAAAACTTCTGTGACGAGCATGATATTTATCTTGAAGCATGGTCTCCACTTGGTGGTGGATCAGTCTTGAAAGACCCACGTCTTCAACAAATTGCTGACAAGTACAACAAATCAGTTGCCCAAGTTATCCTTCGTTGGGACTTACAACGTGGAATTATCACAATTCCTAAGTCAGTTCACGAAGAAAGAATCGTTCAAAATGCTGATGTCTATGACTTCGAACTCAATGAAGATGACATTGAAGAAATTAATGGTTTAGATACTGACAAACGTAGTCTCTGGTATGGTGACTTCTTCTGGAGTGGTAACCCCGATGGTTACAAAGATTCCGTTGAAGATTGGAAAGACTAATAAATCATAATTAAGTTCTAATAAGAAAGCAGGACAAACATGTTCAGCTTTCGCCCAAAATAATAACCACGGTAATCAAAATACTGATTACCGTGGTTATTATTTTGGGACGGAAGACACTACGCATTGTTTCGTTTTTTGTTTATCTCTATGAAAGTTTCTCTTTAGAACTAACAACTAAACCTTTACTGAAATTCAATGGTTCATTTACTTTATCGATCAAAATGCCGCTTAAATTATAGCGTTCCACAAATGGCAAAAACTTCTCTGCTTTATTGGATGTAGCTACTAATGCCCAAATAGCTGTTTCAACTAAATTAGTTCCAACAATGATGGCCTGTTTTACACCACTCTGATTTTTATGCAAACTACCATCAATTATATTTTCTTGTAAAGAAATCACACCATTCTTTAAATAATATGTCGTTACAATTTCATTCTCTTTTTCTGAATCGCGAATATCTATTGACCATCTAAAGTCAGAACCTGACTTGGTTGCGACTTTAATTTGACCACCACCACTTAACCAAATTCCATCAATATTTTGATTTTTCAATAATGGCTCCAGATATTCTTCAAAAGCTCGCTCAATTGCCCAGCCCTTAACTAAATCGCTAGGATCATATTTACCAGCAAAATATGGCATATATAATCCGGCAGTCATTTGCTCAGCCAAAATGGCGGAATCGTAAATCAGTTTGAAATCATTTGATGTTCTTAAAGGTTCATTATCGCCACGTTGAAATCTTGAGACCAATGAATCATATTTAAATAATGAAAAATCACGATCAACTTCAGCCAACATTTCCGCAATACCATCACTGGCCGAATTTAATTGTTCCATTATTGATGAATCAGGATTTGTCGTTGCAATTTCTATTTTAAAATTCATATTCATTTGGTTAATCGTTGTACTAGGAAATAAGTATTTTTTAATTTGCATCATAATGGGCCTCATTTAATATTTTGTTTTATTAATTTGCTTTTATTATACATACGAGTATAAAGATAATATTTGAATTATTTATGACTAAACTGCGAAAAATCAACACAAAAAAATGAGATGCATAACATCGTTATGCACCTCACTTAGGCATCGCTATTTTATCTGAGAAACCGTCCCGAAAGTTTTCCATTCCGGCATACTTGTCAACAATCATACCAGTTAAATGATATTTAGAAATGAACTCAGGAAACTTAGCTGTTCCTGCAGAAATTCCGGCTGAAGACCAAATATTAGCATCCAAAGCACTATTACTAACAATTGTAACCTGCTCTATATTACTTTTTTCTTTTCTTAAACTCCGCATCTCATTTGAAGTTGAAACGGCACCATTTTGCAAGAAATAAGTAGCTAATAATATATCCAAATTTTGGGGATCTTTAATTGCAACTCTCCATCTAAAATCAATATTGGGACGACTGGCCAAACGGACATCTTCACCACAACGTAGCGAAACACCATCGATTCCTTCGACACTTAATAGTGACAAAAGATATTTATTAAAAATTTTATCGATCATCCAACCATTCAATAACCCGATTGGATCGTACTTTCCATTAAAGTACGAACTAAAGTAATGATGGGTCATTTGTTCAGCCATGATTGTTTGTTCATAGACTTCTTGGAAAGTCTTTGAAATCATCAATGCAGTTTCTTCACCATCTTGAAATTTAGCTAATAATGAATTGTTATTCTCTAACGAAAAAACATCATCATATTCTTTAATATTCCCAGAAATCTTAGCAACGGCATCGTCGATAACACGTTGGTCAATCAAGTCAGGATTAGGTGTTGCTAGTTTTATTTCAAATGGTTGCTCAAACTTGTTGACGATAATGCTTATATATTTATATTCAGTCATATTTTTCACTCCTTTGTCTAAAAAAAATACGTACGCTTATCTAATTTATCGATAAGTATACGTACTAAATGTGATGAAAATATGACCAAAGTTTGTGAAAACTATTAAGCTGTTTTTTTATTAGGATTAAGTAGTAAATTAAGAATAATTGCTGAAAAACTTCCGACAACTAAACCATTATTTAAAATAGTTTGAATAGTTGATGGTAAGAAATGAAGTAAAGTTGGTTGAACAGTTACACCAAGACCTAGACTGATTGAAACAGCCATGATCATAATGTTATTGTTGTTCATTTCAACCTTCGACAACATCTTGATACCTTCAATACCAACAGTACCAAACATAATTAACATGGCACCACCTAAAACGGCATTAGGAATCAACTCAGCTACTGCTCCAACCTTAGGAATCAAACCTAAGATGATCAAGAGAAACGCTGAGAAGTAAACAGGCTTATTCTTTTTGATGCCAGACAATTGAACAACAGCTACATTTTGCGAGAAAGTTGAGTATGGGAAAGTATTAAAGATACCACCCAAGATAGCCGCTAAACCTTCTGAAGCATAACCACGTTGCAAGTCGTTCTCATCCAAATCATCACCGGTTAATTCTGCTAAAGCATAATAAACCCCAGTCGATTCGATCATACAAGTAATTGCAGCCAACAACATGATTAAGATTGAAGACCATTCGAATTTTGGCGTAGCAAAGTAAAATGGTTGCGGAATTTGGAACCAATGTGCTGATCCAACGGTTTTGAAACCGATCTGTCCCATTCCGATTCCCATCAAATATCCTGCAACAATACCAATTAAAATCGCAATTTGTTTAATGAAGCCTCGACCCCAAATACTAATAATGACAATTATCAAAGCCGTTGAAAATCCTAGAATCAAATTAGTTGGATCACCAAAACTTTTAGCAGCTACATTACCACCACCAATATTTTGAAAAGCAACCGGAATCAAAGTGAATCCAATCAATGTAATCAATGAACCTGTAACGACAGTTGGAAAAAATCGTTTTAAATTAGCAAAGATTTTTGAAATTAACATAATGAAAACACCAGCAGCGATAATAGCGCCATACATATAGGCTATCCCAAAATGATGTCCAATATTTTGTAACGGCGTTACATACTCGACAGCTGACCCTAGAACAACTGGCAAGCCTATCCCAGTGAGTGGTGTCCGCTTAATCTGTAAGAGTGTAGCGACCCCACACATAAAAATATCGACTGAAATTAAGTAAGTCATTTCTTTAGCGCTGAAACCAAGGGATGCACCGATTAAAATCGGTATTAAAATATCTCCTGAATACATGGCTAATAAATGCTGAAATCCTAATAGCAAATTCTTCATGAAAGAATCGCTTTTATTGTTTGTATCAAGATCCATTATTGCCCCTCCTGTTGTTTAGAAAATTATAGCATTTTTTATGAAAGTTATTAATGGTCAAGTTTGAGTAACTCAAAAGTTTAGATATGCTAAAATGGACTTAATACAAATAGGAGGAATTCTAAGAGATGAATAAAAATCATTTGGATGACGCTTGTACTACTATTTTAGTTGGTAAAAACGCCAGTTTAGACGGCTCAACAATGATCGCCAGAAATGACGATACATTCTTTGCTGTTGCCCCACATAGTTTCGTATTGAACCCCGCTGTTAAGGGTGAAAAGGGCCGCAAGGTTAAGTCATGGTTGAATGGCTTTGAATCTGAAATCCCCGAAAATGGCTACAAATGGCCAGCTGTTCCTAACGTTGATTACAAGAAATTCGGTTACTACGACGAAAGTGGTATTAATGGAAAGAACGTTGCCATGTCAGCTACTGAAAGTACTTACGGTAACGAACGTGCGCTTGCTTGTGATCCATACGAAAAAGATGGTATGGACGAAGATGTTATCGTTCGTATGGTTCTACCTTTCGTTGATTCAGCTAAGGGTGCGGTTGAACGTACTGGTGAATTAATCAAAAAATTTGGTTCACCTGCTGGTAACTCTGTCCTATTCAGTGACAAAGACGATGTTTGGTACATGGAAATCGTTACTGGTCACCACTGGGTAGCTCAAAGAATTCCTGATGACAGTTATGCCGTTTGTGCTAACCGTGTTTCTATCCAACAAGTTGACTTCAATGACCCATCACAATTCATGTGGTCGGAAGGCATCCAAGAATTTGTTGAAGCCAACCACTTGAACACTGATAAAACTGGTTTTGATTTCAGACATATCTTTGGTTCAGACAACTTAAAAGATCGTCACTACAACACACCACGTGTTTGGTTCGGTCAAAAATACTTCAATCCAGAAATCGACCAAGATCCAGAAGATGTTGATATTCCATTTATCAGAACAACTAACCACAAGATCTCTGTTGACGATATTGAATACGTTCTAGGTTCACACTACAACGAAACACCTTACGATCCATATAGCCCATATGCTTCAGATGAAGACAAACACCGTTATCGTCCAATCGGTTTGAACAGAACTCAAAACTCACATGTTCTTCAAATCAGAAACGACGTTCCTGAAGAATTTGCTGCTATTATGTGGCTATGTATTGGTTTCCCTACATTTACACCATATATTCCATTCTACACAAACATGAATGCTACTGATGACAGTTATAACGATGCTTCATTATCATTCAACTTCAAGGATGCTTACTGGATGTATAATGCTTTATCAGTTCTTGTTGAATCTAACTACACAGAGTTCATTCAAGACGATGTTGACTACCTAACAGAAGTTCGTCAAGATCTTCGCATGGCAGTTGCCGAAACTGATAAACTTGCTAAGAACTACTCTGGTGACGAATTAGTTGAGTTCTTAACTGACCGTAACCAAAAAGTTGTTAAAGAAATGCAAGACAAGGCTCACCAATTATTTGCTGACCTTTATACAAAGGGTATTAACATTTCTAAACTTACATTCAATATGGATGAAAACCTATAATCAGTTTTGATTATTAACCTTAAAACGCCTACCAATCATATTTTGATTGATAGACGTTTTTTTAATTTTATTTTATTTGGTATTTAAGAATGCCGTTTCAGTCAAAATACATTCACCACTGAGCCAATCCTAATTTTTGCTCCAGACTAGTTTCTACTATAATATTTTATCTTTTTTAGAAATATTATGTCTGTTGTTCGTAAGTACCATAAATAACAGTCTATCAAACTTCTAATTATAATGGTTGCTAAAGATTATTTTGCAGATCATATTGATAACGAATATTAAATTACTAATACCCTAATCTGGAGCAAAAAAGCTGATGGGCTAAATAGTGAAATTTCACTTAGTTAGCGTACTTTGCTAACTTACGTGAAAGGCCGAACTTGAAGACTCTTGAAAAGAGGCTTCAAGTCGTGCCCACTATGTTCCAGCCCAATCAGCTTTTTTGTGGAAGATGGCAGTGAACCATATAACCAAACATCAACCACTCCTTTTATTTCTAAATTAGATTTATACTAAATACTATTACCAAATTCAATTATTCGAGGTTTTATTATATGGAACCATTTTTTAATAAAATGACACCTGCTGGTTACCAAGCCATTGAGCAGGAAATAAAAGATTTAAAAAAAATCCGTCCTAGCAAAATAAAAAACTTAGCAGCAGCAGCGGCCCTTGGTGACCGCTCTGAAAATGCTGAATATACCACCGCCAAACAAGAGTTAGGTCGTTTGAATAGTCGGCTACGTTATTTACAAAAACAATTACACTATTCCGATGTCGTCAAACCAGCTGACAATGACAAATTGGATATTGGTAAATTTGTCACGATTGAATTTATGGATGACCATGAACAACTAACTTATCAATTGGTAGGAAAACAAGAGGCTAACCTTGACCAACAGAAAATTTCTTTCACTTCACCGATCGGTAAAGCTTTAGACGATCATCAAGTTAATGATATTGTCACTGTCACTTCTCCGGATGGTTCCTATCAAGTCAAAATCATCAAAATAGACCGTTCATAATTATTTAAATATGGTATATACCAATGGATGCAAATGTAGTAACAACCCAAACTTATTTCCATACCATTAGTATATGTTTTCCATAAGTTAAAAAAAATAATATCAAAACTAAATACTGACGGGTATAATAATGCTATTGGTTTTTAGGAGGATATATTTAATGGATGAAGGTAAGCAGTTAGCCAAGAAAACTCTTAATCGAGGTTTCTGGTTAGCATTTTGTGCTTCTGCTCTCTGGGGAATTTCAGGTACAGTTTTACAAATTGTTGCTAAAAATCTGAACATTCCAGCGATGTGGTTCATTGCTACAAGAACTACTTTTGCCGGAATTATTCTATTAGTCGTTGGCTTGATTATCTTGCCAACCAAAGAGTTTTTCGCGGTTTTTAAAAATTGGAAGGATTTATTAACTTTAGTTTGTTTCGCTATTTTTGGTTTGTTAGCTAATATGTTCACTTTCTTTCACGCTATCAAAACTGGTAATTCGTCAACAGCTACGATTCTACAGTATCTATCACCGCTTTTCATTATGGTCGGTGCCATCATGTTCACAAAGAAGAAAACTTCACGAGTTGACGTAATTTCATTTATCTTAGCTCTTATCGGAGTGGTTTTAATGATTACTCGTGGGGATATCGGTCACTTATCGATTCCACTTGTTTCAGTTCTTTGGGGTGTTGGTAGTGGTTTAACCGCAGCACTTTATGTTACGATTCCACAAACTTTGATTGCTAAATATCATGGGATTCTTATTACCGGTTGGGGTATGTTGATTGCTGGAATTATTTCCAACTTTTTCAGTCCCATCTGGGTCAATCCACCTAAGATGACTACTACTAGTATCTTAGGTATCGGAACCGTCATTTTACTTGGTACTGTCATGGCCTTCTTATTGATGGTTATGAGTACTAAATATACAACTGCTGCAATTATCAGTATTACTGATGCGGTTCAGCCCGCTACAACTTTGATTTTGAGTATTATTTTCTTACATTATGCTGTTAACTTCGCAGAAGTTATTGGTGCAATCATTGTTGTCATGGCGATCTATGTGCTAAATAAATATGATACAGATTAACTTAAATTCGTAAAGGGTAGGAGGTAGGACGTTTAATCGTCCTACCCTTTTTATTTTTCCATTTTAAAAAATACCCCTTTCTTTTATTCAGAATTGCGTTAAACTTAATATCAATCATTTTATTAGAGAAAACTAATATTTCTAACTATTTTCTAATAAATCAGAAAGAGGGATTGTTATGAAGATTTACTTATACGGAGTGCGAGAAGACGAAAAAGGTTATTTAAAAGAATGGAGTAACATTCATTCCGATGTCGAAATTGACTATACTGATCAAATATTTAACGATGAAACAGTTGAGTTGGCCAAGGGGTATAACGGCGTTGTATTACTTCAAACACAACCTTATTCACGTACATCATTACAAAAGCTCCAAGATTTTGGCATCACCAAAATCTCAGTGCGTAATGTTGGATTGGACGGCTTTGATTTTAAGGATCTCCGCGATTTGGGATTTTCATTGACTAACGTTCCTGTTTATTCACCTAATGCGATTGCTGAACACACGACTAGCTTGATGTTACGTTTGCTCCGCCGTGTACCAGAATTCGATAAAAAATTCGACAATGCTGATTTCAGATGGTTCCCTACTATTGGTGAAGAAATCAATGGTAAAACTGTTGGTATCATTGGTACTGGTCATATCGGTTCCGTCGTTGCCCGTATCATGATGGCGATGGGTGCCAAAGTAGTTGCCTACGATATTAAACCTAATCCCTTCCTCGAAAATTTGGGAATCTATGTTAACTCTGTAGATGAAGTTTTGAAACAAGCAGACATCTTAACACTGCACACACCATTGGCTAAAAAGGATGTTCATATGATTGATACTGCTGCCATCGCTAAAATGAAAGATGGGGTTATCTTTATCAATGCTGCTCGTGGTGGCCTAGTTGATACAGACGCTCTGATTGCTGGATTGGATAGTGGCAAAATTGGTGGCGCTGGGCTAGATGTTTTGGAAAGTGAAAACGACGTCTTCCAAAAGAAATTTACTAGTATTGACGATGTTAAGGATCCTCAATTTAAAGCTTTGATTAATCGTGATAATGTCATTATCACACCACATACTGCTTTCTATACGACAACTGCCGTTCACAACATGATTTTTGATTCATTGACTGATAATTTAAATATGTTGGAAGGTAAAACCCCTAAATATCCAGTGGATATTACAGTCGATTAAAACTAATTTTCAAAAGCTCAGAATGACTTTTAAGTTATTCTGAGCTTTTTTATAACTAATTTGATATATGGCCAATTTAATATTGTATACAGAATATTTAATTAATGATAAGTGATATTTATTTAACAATTATATGGAATTAGTTAATATCGCAGTTCAATAAATATCACTATTTAATAATTATTCTTTTGATATTAGATTTAAATCATCCTTTTATCGTATTATAATTTATTCTTGAAAGATACAATCAGTATTACTTTTAAGAGGTGAATTATAATGAGAAAACATATTAATTATAATATTTTTTATTCCATCATCATATCATTTGTTACATTAATGGTTTTATCATCCTCTAATTCATTGATTGTTTTTGCCGATTCTGATGACTCAGCAGCTATGGCTCAAGCCCCCGATGGTGTTCCTGTCGGTCAATATTTTTCTATCCTTGACCCTATGAAACCAGCTTCAGCAGATGAAAATTATCCTTTTATGCATAATTCTGCAAAGATCTCTTCAGACAATTCGGATATTGTTGTTTTAGCACAAGGTACCAAGCGTGATACTGATGTCAAAGACGGTATGTATGGTGCTGTCTGGTCAGAAATGAATAAAGACAATTATATTGATATTTCAAAAAAGCAGACCATTTCCACCTGGCTTTATTTTGGTTCGGGAAATATTGCTGACCCTACAATAAATGGTGAGGGTATCTCATTGGTACTTCACAACGACAACCGCAAGAATTCGTCTAATCAAAGTCGTGCTTTAGGTGCTGGATATCAAGCTTTGGGTTCATTAGGATATGACCAATCTACTGTTCCATATATTTATAGATTGTATGGCCTAACGAAAACCTATAAATCCGCAAAGTTGCCCTCTCCCGACGGCGTTGCTAAAACTGCCATTCAAAATAGTATTGCTTTAGATTTTGATACGCAACGTAATGATACTGATTCCGGAAGTTCATTAAACAGCCCCATTAATCTCTTCCAAACAAGTCCTGATTATAATTTTTCGGGTACCGCCACAGGTGTCACTGATTATACGCTTAACGGATTCGACACTGTTGATACATCTGATCCCTTCGGTAGAAATATTTCAAAAGACTACCCAGGTTATAATGATTTAATTGCGCAAAGGCCCTTAGGACAATACTCTTTACGTCAAGGTAACAGTGGTGGTTATGGCTATGGAATGATTTCAACAACTTATCCTGGTAATCCGTTAACCTATCAACTTGGACTGCTTAGTTCCAAGAATGGAGATTATTCCTATTTCTCCAGTGGTAAAAAAGCGATGGCTGCTGTACAAGCATATGCCAAGGCTGCCAGTCTAGTCGATGGATCGTATAGTAACAATAAACCAATCTATTGGCACCATGTAACTTTCGTTTGGGATCCCGCTCGTGATGCTAATGGAGTACCTACTAAAGATGGTATGCCTGTCACAGGAGGTACTCCAGCCTCAATCAACTATAAATTTAACGATAAAATGCCTGATGGTTCAACCAATACATCAGCTTCTTCCTATTATTCCGAAGTTGATGATTCAATCCCAGTGGACCCAACCCAATTTAATCTGACCGGTGGTAATACTAAAGTATATTGGGGACTAACCGGCGCTAATAGTGACAATGATAGTGTTTACAGTAAGATGGCCATTTTCGAATCTATTCCCGCTTTAGCCACAGCTACAGTTAGCTCTCGAATAGTCGATCATAGTTTAAATGACCAAATTATTACTGATGACAAAGACACTACAACTGTTCCTAACAGTATCGTTTTTAACGATGATAAATTAACTTTCAATTATAATTTAAAATTTGATCCTGATTCCAGTCACCAAAATTGGAATGATATTGTTTCTAAAATAGATTTACCAAATGCCGATATTAACTTTACCCAGCCTGGAACAATCACGTATCATACCAATGCCGGACAAAGTGACGATAAAACCGAAACAATCCCACTCGATTGGCAAACTGAAGATAAGGATCAATTACAACATAAACTAGCTCATTCTTTAGGTACTTTCGTTGATGCAACTAATAATCCTAATCAATACACTAGTGCTGATATTAATTTTGACGGCACAGCCGTTAATAAGACCGACACCTTGATCACAGTTGATCCTAAATCTTCTGTTTTCACTGGTTCTAATGCCATTGAATCAACCAGTTCGCCAAAATTTTACATTGATAATACTTCTGGAAACAATCAGCAATTGCAGTTGGAAGTTTCAAATGATTTAGCATTTCAGAATATTAATTATCAAGTCACTAATCCTCTGATTCACCGAGCAACCCCATTTACTTTAAATGTAACTAGTCTCAAATCACCTTGGATTTTACAAGCATCTACCAATGGAATGTACCTCAATGGTACTGGATCTAAGTTCAATGGCGATTTAATCTATAAGAAAAATGCTACTGATAATCCTTTAACCTTATCCAATACACCTCAGGAAATTGATTCCGATAGCAATTCATATGACGACGTTACAACCTCACAATTAGCTAAGAATTGGACCGATGAAACTGGTCTTTTGTTAAAACCAACTGCTGCCAACAATCAAGCTGGAAAATACACAGGAACCGTCACATGGGAAGTCATTAATGGACCAAGTAATACCAATAAGGATTAAATTATTTTCCAAAGATGTTTGACAAAGTAAACGGGAAAGTGTAAATTAATCACCAATCGAATAATTAAAATTTATTTAATCTAATTAGACGTTGAAGAGAAG
>NZ_JQCF01000008.1 GCF_001438805.1 Companilactobacillus kimchiensis | reverse complement strand
AAAGTGGCTAACTTGATTATAAAATTCGCCTTTATATTAAAAAAGGTTATTGTTGCATAAATTAGAAACAACAAAAAAACAATTGTCATCATACCATCTAATCTTGTAATTGGAGCATCAGCCAGTTGTCGATAAATAAAATACTGATTATAAACTTTACCACGCAACCACAAATTGATTATCAAAAAATATATTATAAAAAATCCTGCAAGCACCTGGGTGAAAATTTTACGCCAATTATTTTGAATCAACTTAGAGCTCAACATAATAACTGTCAAACAAATCACTATATTGACTATAAGATTTAAAGTATTAGACCAAAAATGCGTGACATCCAAAAAATTATTAGCTAAGGCATGAATATCCAAATTAGTATTACGATAGGTCGAATGTTCATAATAAGCTCGATGAGTAAACATTATTCCCGCCGCAACAACTGCTCCTGATAAATAACTAAGTTCGAATAATTTGATTTTCTTATTCAAAACAAATTTTCCGAAAGTCATTACTATTAAGCCGATAAATATTTGATATAGCGTTAGATGTTCCACAAACAATCCACCAACTAAACTAATTAAACCGGCTGCTACTATTAAAAACCATTTGTTATAATTCAGTTTATTATTCCAGTCCCGTTGAACCCAAACCAAATATAATAAGATCAAAGCAATCGGTGGTACATAGTTGATAAAGCCCGCATTCCAAGACAAGACTGTACTTAAATATCCCACTTGAAAGGTGAACACAAATAAGCTACTCAATACTAGAGAAAATCTCGTTTTACCTGTCAAAGACCACAAGCACCATATCAAGAGACTCCAAAAAATTCCATACATTAACATTGCTAACAATAAATGGTGCATCGTCACGATCTCCAAAAAATTACCGATATAACGTCCATTACTACTACCACCATAAATTGCTTGTGGTCCATAGAAAGCATGTCTGAGAAGATAATCTCCCTGTGCTCCGGCCCAAAAAAAATCATCCCCTGATGGGATCACTAAAAATCTGATAATAAAAAAATAAAGAAAAACACCGCCAAAATAAATTTTTGACCATTTACCTTTAACACTCTGACTCATTTTATTCTCCTATAAACTAGGACATTTACGGTATATCTTATAGTCTAAACAAAAAAAAAGCAATCAATTGAGAGATTAACGTACCTTCAAGGCACGTTGAATTTCTCTTTCTTGATCACGTTTTTTAATTGTTTCACGCTTATCGTATTGTTTCTTACCTTCAGCTATGCCAATCAATACTTTAGCAAAACCATGTTTCAAGTAAACTTTCAAAGGTACCACTGTGACACCCTTTTCTTGAACACTTGCCGTAATTTTACGGATTTCTTTTTTATGCAAAAGTAATTTTCGATTACGTAATGGATCATGATTAAAAATGTTTCCTTGATTGTAAATACTAATATTGACATTCTCCAACCAAAGTTCACCATTTCTAGCCTGAACGAATCCATCTTTGATATTAATTTTGCTAGCACGAACGGATTTGATCTCAGTTCCTGTTAAAGAAACACCTGCTTCATACGTATCTAAAATATTGTAATCATGACGAGCTTTACGATTATTGGCTACTTCATTAGCAGCCTTTGTGTGATGTTTCTTCATAACTCATCACCGGCTTTCGTATTTACCACGTTTCTTACCGTCGTTGCTACCGTGGCTCTTATTATTATCGTTGTGGCGACCATGACCACCACGTCCACGTCCATGTTGTGCTGAACGCTTCTTTTTGAATTCTGCTTCACGTTTATCTGCTTGCTCTTGTTCTTCAGGAGTAAGGACACGTTCAAAATCAATTTGTCTGTGTTCAACATCGGCTCTGATCAATTTAACTTGGATTGGTTGTCCAACCTTAAAGATCTTACCAGTGCCACGTCCATGCATTGACATACTCTTTTCGTCATATTCATAATAGTCATCTTTCATATTAGAAATATGAATCAAACCTTCAACGGTGTTATCCAATTGAATGAACATTCCAAAACTAGTTACAGAGCTCACTACAGCATCAAAAGTATTTCCAACTTGATCAGCCATATATTCAGTCTTCTTCAAGTCATCAACAGCACGTTCAGCGTTGATTGAAATTCTTTCACGACTTGAAGTATGTTGAGCGATATCATCCGATTTGTTAGCCCATTTAGTTTGTTCCTCATCAGTAAAGCCATTTTCAGCATAACTGTGAATCATACGGTGAACTGTTAAATCAGGATAACGTCTGATTGGTGATGTAAAGTGAGTGTAGTATTTAGCAGCTAGACCAAAGTGACCTAGAGCTTCATCAGAATAACGAGCCTGTTGTAAACTTCTCAATAACATGATAGTTACAACTGATTCTTCTGGTGTACCAACAACACTTTGAAGTACATTTTGGAACATCTTAGGAGTGATTTCTTTCAAATTACCCTTAACTTGCACACCCATTGCAGCAGCAAATTCAAAGAAGTTCTTAACTTTTTCTTCATCAGGTTTTTCGTGGACACGGTATAGGAATGGCACATGCTTAAGATTGTAGTGTTCAGCGACTGTTTCATTGGCAGCCAACATGAATGATTCGATCATCTTTTCAGATGTTCCACGTTCTCTTAATTTAATGTCAATTGGCTTACCGTTTTCGTCAACAATGATTTGTGCTTCTGTTTCTTCAAAATCAATAGCACCACGTTCATGACGTTTGTTGAAAAGAATTTCATGCAATTCTGCCATTTCTTTAAGCATTGGTACTACTGGAGCATATTCTTCAGTTAATTCTTCATCATTTTTTAAAATCTCATTAACATTATTATATGTCATTCGATATTTAGATTGGATCACACTAGGGTAAATTTCGTGATTAACAACATTACCTGCATGATCAATTTCCATCTCACAAGTAAGTGCTAAACGGTCTTCCCCAGGGTTCAATGAACAGATACCATTTGATAGTCTAAATGGCAACATTGGGATTACTCGATCAACAAGATAAGTACTTGTTCCACGAGCAAAGGCTTCCTCATCAAGTGGTGAACCTTCTCTAACATAATGTGTAACATCAGCAATATCAACTTCCAAATGATAGTTACCATTAGGTAACATATCAAGACCAACAGCGTCATCAAAATCCTTTGAGTCGTCCCCATCAATTGTGATAACCATATTGTCAGTTAAATCTTTTCTACCAACACGATCTGATTCTAGAACGTGATCGGGAACCTTTTCAGCTTCCTTCAAAACTTCACTAGGAAATTCTGGATTAATATCGTTATCAACTACGATTGACATGATATCAACACCGGGATCGTTTTTGTTACCAATGACCTCTAGAGCTGTACCACTCATACTTTGAGGATGTTTATCATCTGGATATTCATCGATTGAAGCTTGGACCATATCACCCATTTGTGGATGTAAACCCTTATTTGAAATGAAGATCATATATGAGGCAATCTTCTTTTCGTGACTTTGAATGTAACCGTAGTTACCAGTCTTTTCAACTTGTGAATCACTGTAAGGATGGAATTCACCAACAACTTTAGTCAATGATCTTTCCACAATATTGGTGATTTCACCTTCTGGTCCCTTATCGATCCAAGGATTGGAAGGCTTAGTAATCTTTACTTCAACTGTATCGCCATTAACAGCGTGTAAAGTATTAGTTCTGGCAATAAAAGCATCTGGGTCAACTTCGTCATATCTAACGAAACCAAATCCTTTATCATTTCCTTTAAATATACCTTCAACAACAGTCTCAGGTGAGGCCATTTTGAATTCATCTTTATTGGTCAAAGTAATTTTACTTTCACCTTCTAAGACAGCTAGAGCTTGAACAACCCGTTTAAAAGCTGATGCTCCATGCATTCTTAAAACGTCTTCAATTTGTTCTGACTTGTAACGACGTTCAGGATTGCTTCTAAAAACCTCTAGTATGTCTGCAATTAATTTATTATCTTTATCTGGCATTTCTATCCTCAATTATTTTCTAAAAAATTTAGCACATTGCTCTGAACTTGTTCATGAGCTTTGTTGATAGTTAAAACATGCCCTGCATTATATAAATGTAGCTGTGATGTTTTAACGTCCTTAGCTACGCTCTGGGCAGCCTTAGGATTTACTAATTTATCACTCGTACCTTGACCAATAAAATATGGTCGCTTTATTTCAACTAAATTCTCTGTCACACCAACGGAAGTTTTACTGATCTCAATCAACATCGAATCTATTTTAGAACTGACTAATCTCATTTTGGAATCAATTTCTGCATCGGTTAGGTCCTGTTGAATAGAATACACCTTTTTAGCATAAGTCATAAAGGCTGACCTAATTCCAGTAAAATTATGAACGTACAACGGTGAGCCCAAGACGCCCCCTGCTACCACCTCAGGTAATTCCTCGAGTGCCTTGGTTGCAAAAATTGCTCCTAATGATAGTCCAAAAACATAGATTTTATCTTTATGCTGTTCCTTTAAAAATTCAACGGCTGAAACCGTCTGTTGCCACCATTTAGCAGGTGAACCATTTTCTAGAACATCCAATGGTTCAGAAGTTCCATGTCCTGCAAACATAGGGGCATAAGCTGAATAGTTATTTCTTTCCAAGAATCGACCGAGCAATCGCATATCATTGGAAGTTCCGGAAAATGAATGTAGCAGTAACACTGCCTTCGATCCACTATCAAAATAGAATGGTTTGGGTGTTAAAATTTTCATCTATTCCGCTCCTTATAACAAAAAACCCCCTGAGTAAATTCAGGAGGATAACTTACTTGTGAGATGATAAGTATACTAATACGATTGAGCATACAAAAAACAGTACTAGTAATACATAGGTAACCTTAACCATGAAGGCTTCAAAACCACGTTTCTTCTGGTTACTGAATAGGTCGCCACCACCACCGGACAACGCATTCAAAGCATCTTGTTGCTTTGTAGGTTGCATTAGTACGGCAACGATTATCAAAATAGAAACGATTATCAACACAGTTTCAATAATGTTATACACCTGTAAAACCTCCGTTCATGGTGTTAAAAAAAGCTGAAATCACTTCTAAAACAATAACATAAAAGTGGTCAAATTTCTAGTTAATTCCATTAATCATATCTTTTAACTTCTTAGAAACCCTTGCTCTTTGACCTGCATTGACCATGAAGACAATGCGATCTCCCGCTTTGATCAGCGTATCACCACGTGGTATCAATTGCCGTTCACCACGATAAACTGCTACAACCAAGATATCCTTTGGAAATGGAATATCTCGGATATATTTCCCATCGATTGAACTACCTTCATAAATCGGCATCTCCAAGCGGTCATTAAACTTACTGACCCGGTTCAAAAAGGCCGAATTTAGATTAAGCCGTTCCTTTAAAGCTTCGTAGATTGGTGCGCCATTTAATAAGTCGACAACGATATAAGCAACCAGTGATAAAACTGCCAATGGCATCAAATGTTTCAGTGAACCAACCATCTCCGTAACCAGAATAATAGCCGTAAATGGTGCTTTACTGATACAGGCAAAATATCCTGCCATAGCAAAAATAATCAAATTACTTTCAAAATATAATGGCAATAATCCCAGTTGACTCATGGTCACAGCATAGATGGCACCGATAATTGCACCCAGATTTAGAATTGGTAAAAATATTCCACCTGGTACCCCTGAACCATAAGATATCATTGAATAAATAAATCTCAAAGCCAATAATCCCAACAAGAAAATCAAACTTGAACCATACTTATCCAAATTAAGAATTACTTCATTACCACCACCGATAAGATTAGGAAACATCATTCCCAGTGGCACGATCAAAATCAAAGGAATGATGCCTTGAATATATCTGGGTAAACGAGTTTTGTTATAAATTGCAGGCATTGACAGCGTAACTATCTGATATAGTCTACCCATCAAACCTAAAATAATTCCTAGAACAATCAAATGCCAATAATATTTAATTGGCAAACTATATTCATATGGCACCTGTAAAACAGGTTGTAATCCAAAAACATATAAAGCAATTACATTAGCACTGACAGCACTGGCCAACGAAGTTATCCACACTAATGGCGAAAAGTTATGATAAACTTCCTCCAAAACAAACATTGCCCCCGCAATTGGTGCACTGAATGCTGCTGCCAATCCTGCCGCAGCCCCACTAGCAATCAAAACACGTTGATTAACACCGATATTATCATGAGTTAAATCACCAACACCTTGACCAATAGCAGCTCCCAATTGGATTGAAGGTCCTTCACGTCCTAGAAATAATCCTGGACCAATACTCATAATACCACCGACAAATTTTCGCCAAAGGATCGGCCACCATTTAAGGTTCATTTCCCCACCAAGTTGAGCTTCTACTTGAGGAATCCCTGAGCCAGAAATATTGGGTTCACCTTTTATTAAAATGCCCACGATTATTGCGCTAATTATCATAAATACAAGTAGTGCTATGGTCAGCCATAAATTACTTCGAGCTGCTATATATAATCCCTGAAATATCTTCAGTGAATGGGCAATGGACCAACGAAACATACTAACAACTGCCCCAGAAAGAATTCCTACTAAAATACCTTCCAGAGTCAATCTTAATTTCTCATTATCAGAAAATGCAATCTTCATCTTTTCCCCTATAAATCTAATTTTGGAACATCATAAATCGATGGTGATGGTTGATAAAAACCAGCCTCAAGTAACTCCATATCAGTCAGAATCTGTTCATCAGTCACCAATCTAGGTGCTTGGTTGATCAAAGTTTGATAAACCGAATCATAATACAAACCATAATCGCCTAATGGTGTTTTGATCTGCTTTTCAATCCAATCACCGTTGGAATTCCGATATTTGGCCAGACCGTAATACATTGGGCTATCTTCTCCAAAGCCTGATGTCCCCGGCATAATACCAGCCTTAAGATCATTTTCCTGTTGATCGGCACCGTACTTAATAAATGAACCATTCAACCCATGAATAATAAACCGAGGATACTCTTTGGCAACATCAGTACTTACTTTGATCTTAGCTTTCATTTTTGTTCCATAATGTAAGTCTACATCAAAGTAGTTATCCACTGCATCACTTACTTCAGTATTACGAATATCGTAAACAACTTGATCAGGACGTCCAAACGAAGCGACGATTCGATCTAACAAATGAATCCCTAATCCATAGAATTCTCCCTGTTCCTTAGTACCCTTGGCATTAACGGTATTAGGACGATAGTAATCAATGTGTGATTCAACTTCAACAATGTCACCCAAAAAGCCCTGTTCGATAACTTGTTTAGCAGCTAAATAATCCCCATCAAAGCGACGATTTTGATAAGGCATCACTAAAACACCGTTATCTTTACCTAATTGGATCAACTCTTTAGCATGGTCTAACGTATCCACAAATGGTTTCTCAACAATAACTGATTTATGAGCTTCAATTACTTGTTTAGCCAAATCATAGTGCGTTTGTGCTGGAGTACAAATCGTAACTAAATTAATTTCGGGATCATTCAAAATATCATTAAGATCATTGGTAAATTGAACACCTTTTTCCCGATAAGGTTTAGCCAATTCTTCATTAGGTCCTTTACGTGTATAGATAGTTTTTACTTGAAAATTTTTTCTGATATTTAAATATGGTAAATGATAACGGTTAGCTGATTTACCAAATCCGATAAAAGCAATTTTTAATGTCATTTAGTTTTCCTCCAACTATTTACAATACATCTCTATTGTACAAAAAAATGCATAAAAAAAACAGCCCGAGGGCTGTTTTAATTAATTACAAGTCGTAACTATTTCTTCAAGTTGTAGAAACAGTTGCCACCCTTGTATTCTGCTTGGTCGCCAAGTTGATCTTCAATTCTCATCAATTGGTTGTACTTAGCAATACGGTCTGTACGACTCATTGAACCAGTCTTGATTTGTCCTGCATTTGTAGCAACAACAAGATCAGCAATAGTTGTATCTTCTGTTTCACCAGAACGGTGAGAAACAACGGCTGTGAATCCAGCTTCTTTAGCCATTTCGATAGCTTCAAATGTTTCTGTAAGTGTACCGATTTGGTTAAGTTTGATAAGGATTGAGTTTGAAACTCCCATTTCAATACCCTTCTTCAAGTAGTCAGTGTTTGTAACGAACAAGTCATCACCAACAATTTGTACTTTCTTACCAAGAATATCTGTAGCTTTCTTCCAGTCTTCCCATTCGTTTTCATCGATAGGATCTTCGATTGTAACAACTGGGTACTTGTCTACGATACCATCAAGCAAGCTGATAAATTCGTCTGTTGAAAGAACAGCACCATTTTCGCCTTCACCCTTTAGTTCGTACTTGTGAGTGTCTTTGTTGTAGAATTCTGATGATGCACAGTCAAATCCAATAGCAACATCTTCACCAGGTTTGTAACCTGCTTTTTCAATTGCTTCAACAAGGATCTTGAATGGAGCTTCGTTGTTTTCAAGGTCAGGAGCGAAACCACCTTCATCACCAACAGCTGTGTTCAAGCCACGGCTTTCAAGAACTTTTTTAAGTGATTGGAATGTTTCTGAACCCATACGAACGGCTTCACGCATTGATTTTGCACCAACGGGCATAATCATGAATTCTTGGAAGTCAACGTTGTTATCAGCATGCTTACCACCATTGATAACGTTCATCATAGGTGTTGGCAATACATGAGCATTAGGACCACCAAGGTATTCGTACAATGGAAGACCTAATTCGTCAGCAGCAGCACGTGCAGCAGCAAGTGATACACCAAGAATAGCATTAGCACCAAGAGTACCTTTGTTTGGAGTACCGTCAAGGTCGATCATAGCTTGATCAAGGGCACGTTGGTCAGTAACGTCCATGCCGATAACCTTTTTAGCAATTTTGTCGTTTACGTTAGCAACGGCTTTAAGAACACCTTTACCACCAAAACGTGATTTGTCGCCATCACGCAATTCAACAGCTTCGTGTTCACCAGTTGAAGCACCTGATGGAACAAGTGCGCGGCCAAAGCCACCTAGTTCAGTATATAGTTCAACTTCAACAGTTGGGTTACCACGTGAATCAAGAACTTCACGGCCTAAAATATCAGTAATTACAGACATATTTTAAAAATCTCCTTTATGATTTAATACAACCTAATTTTAACCTTTTTGATGCTTAAAATAAATAACTTAATAGAAGTTATTATTTATTAAAGTTAGCTAATGCTAAGAATGATTCTGGATCCATTGATGCTCCACCAACAAGTCCACCATCGATATCTTCTTTAGCCATTAATTCTTTAACGTTAGCAGGTTTAACTGAACCACCGTAAAGAATACGTACTTTATCAGCAGTATCGGCATCGTACAAGCTAGCAATCTTTTCACGGATTACGTGAACCATTTCTTGTGCTTGATCTGAAGTAGCTGTTTTACCAGTACCGATAGCCCAGATTGGTTCGTAAGCGATAACTGATTTAGCTAAATCAGCAGCAGAAATGCCCTTAACAGCATTTTCGATTTGACCAGTTACCCATGATTCAGCTTTTCCGGCTTCACGTTGTTCTAGAGTTTCACCACAGCAGATGATTGGTAACATGTTGTTCTTCAAGATAGCATGTGCTTTCTTGTTGATGTCTTCATCAGTTTCACCGAAGTATTGTCTTCTTTCTGAGTGACCGATAATTACATAATCAAGACCCATTTCATCAAGAGCTTTAGGAGATGTTTCACCAGTAAAGGCACCAGCATCTTCAAAGTATGAGTTTTCAGCAGCAGTCTTTAAAGGTGTACCTTCTGCTCCTGCAACAAGTGTTGTAAGATCAATAGCTGGAGCACCGATAATAGCTTCAACGCCAGATTCTGGCAACTTGCCTTTGATTCCGTCTAAAAATTCTTGAGTTTCCTTAGGATTTTTGTTCATCTTCCAGTTACCCGCAATAATAGGTGTACGCATAAAATTAATTCTCCTCTAATGAAAAATAATTATTTATTTGAAATTGAGTCGATACCAGGTAATGTTTTACCTTCAAGGTATTCTAGTGATGCACCACCACCAGTTGAGATATGTGTAAGCTTGTCAGCAATACCAAGACTCTTAGCAGCAGCAGTTGAATCACCACCACCAACAATTGTAATAGCATCTGTCAAGTCACCCATAGCACGACCGATTTCAAGTGTACCTTCAGCAAACTTGCTCATTTCGAATGCACCCATTGGTCCATTCCAAACAACAGTCTTAGCACCAGCTAATTTGCTTTGGAACAATTTAACTGTCTTAGGTCCGATATCAAGAGCCATTGCGTCATCAGGAATATCAACACCATCAGTTGTAATTGCTTCTGCATCATTTGAGAATTCTGTAGCAACAATGTGGTCTACAGGAAGAACAAGTTTGTCGCCAGCTTTTTGAAGGAGGTCTTTAGCTAGTTCAACTTTGTCAGCTTCGAATAGTGACTTACCAATCTTGTGGCCTTGAGCAGCTAAGAATGTGTATGCCATACCACCACCGATTAGGATGTGATCTGATTTTGGAATTAAGTTTTCAATAACACCGATCTTATCTGAAACCTTTGCACCACCAAGAATTGTTACGAATGGGTGTACAGGATTGTCAACAGCGTTACCTAAGAACTTGATTTCCTTTTCCATTAAGAAACCAGCAGCAACGGGTTTGCCAGCAGCCTTCATAGCTGTTGAAATACCAACGTTTGAAGCATGGCTTCTGTGGGCTGTACCGAAAGCATCGTTGATAAATACGTCACCAAGTGATGCCCAATATTCGCCAAGTTTAGGATCGTTCTTGCTTTCACGTTTGCCGAAGTCGTTATCGATATCTTGGAAACGAGTGTTTTCCATCAATAGGATTTCACCGTCTTTAAGTTCGTTAACAGCATCTTCAAGTTCTTTACCTTCGTTAGTTGGTACGAACTTAACTGGCATACCGCTTAATTCTTGAAGTTTAGCAGCAACTGGCTTCAATGACAAAGCTTTCTTGTCTTCATCACTCTTAATACGACCCAAGTGAGATAGCAAGATAACCTTTCCACCATTTTCTGAAACATATTTGATTGTTGGGATAGCACCAACGATACGGTTAGTATCGCCGACAACACCATCTTTAATAGGAACATTAAAATCTACACGCATTAAGACTTTTTTGCCTTTTACGTCTACATCAGAAACAATAAGCTTGTCCATTGTAAATCCTCCAATATTTTCTAAAAAAAAAGGTGGAAGGAGTTATCCTCCCTCCGCCAATTTAAAACACTAAATTAGGTTTTTTTGATTACTTATTTAGATTAATGAATTAGTCTAATGTAGCAAACTTTTCAAGTGTACGAACCATTTGTGCAGTAAATCCTGATTCGTTATCATACCAAGCAACAGTCTTTACAACTTGAGCGTCGCCTGTACCAACGATTTGTGTTTGTGTTGGGTCAAATACTGAACCAAATGATGTACCGATAACATCTGATGATACGATTTCGTCATCATTGTAACCGAATGAAGGGTTGTTGTCAGTATACTTCTTGATAGCAGCGTTTACTTGGTCAACAGTAACTTCTTTGTCAAGTGTAGCAACTAATTCTGTAACTGAACCTGTGATAACTGGAACACGTTGTGCATGTCCGTCAAGTTTACCTTTAAGTTCAGGAACAACCATACCAAGAGCCTTAGCAGCACCAGTTGAATGAGGGATGATGTTTGCAGCAGCAGCACGTGCAGCACGAACATTACCTTTACGTTCTGGGCCATCTTGTAACTTTTGTGTAGCTGTGTAAGCATGGATAGTTGTCATTGTACCGGCTTTAATACCGAATTCTTTGTTTTCAGCATTTGCTAGAGGTGCAAGACAGTTTGTTGTACATGAACCAGCTGAAGCGATTTTAACGTCATTTGTAAGAACGTCGTCGTTAACACCGTAAACAACTGTAGGCATGTCACCTGATGGAGCTGAGATCAATACACGTTTTGCACCAGCATCCAAGTGAGCTTGTGCTTTTTCTGTTGATGTGTAGAAACCAGTACATTCAAGAACGATATCAACACCGTCGTTAGCAACCCATTTAAGGTCTGCAGCGTTCATTTCAGCATATACAGGGATAGTCTTGCCATCAACAACGATAGCAGCATCTTCAGCAACTACCTTGTCAATTTCAAAGTTACCATGAGCAGTATCATACTTCAATAAGTGAGCAAGCATAGCAGGTGAAGTTAAATCGTTAATTGCAACAACTTCCAAATCTGTTTTGCCAGCTGCTTGAAGAGCAGCAATACGGCGGAATGCCAAACGACCGATACGGCCAAATCCATTAATACCAACTTTTGTAGTCATACAAAAATTCCTCCTTCAGGAAATCGAAAAAATATTATTTTAAAGGGTTATCCCTTAAAATCAGTTTTGAGGCACCTTCATCAGTGATCAACACTGTATGATGTGGTGCATTTTTCATATATGATTGAATCGCCTTAGCCTTACTTTGACCACCAGCAATCGCAATCACATGTTCTATCTTATCAAGGTCCCGGACATGAAGTCCAATCCTAGGTACCTTATATACAAGTTTACCACTTTGATCGAAGAAATCACCAAATGCTTCAGAAACTGCATTGCCATTATCGACAAGACTTTGTTCCTCAGCGGAAAGGTTTCGACGTTCAGCCATAATACTTGCTGTTCCAATGCTGTGAATTACAACACTACTTCTATATATTAAATCAAGAACTGATTTAATTGAAGACTCTTTTTGTAAAGATTCGAAACTTTTTTCACTTATATCTTCTGGAAGATACAAAGCGCGATACTGGCCTTGAGTTCTCAAAGCCATCTCTGCGCAGACACTATTTGCTTGAATCGTTACCGATTCACCTACCCCACCACGAGCTGGTAAGAATACCAACTGACGGTTCTTCGATAAATCTGGTGAAAGATTTCTTGCAACTCGTGCTAAGGTACTACCACCAGTTACCGAAATCATCGATTGACCAGTTGGCAATATTGATCCTAAAAGCTGATTGAGCCTGCGGCCGAAAGAATCGATCACTCGATATTGCCGATCGGCATTACCAGGTAAAACGATACAACGACTAATTCCAAGCTTGTCGCTCAATTGTTTCTCTAAAAGAGCTGTTCCTTGATAATCAGCCAAGACCTCAGTTAATCTTACTACTACATCACTACCAGTTCTAGTTAAAGACATTCCCGATTTTGAAGAAAGAAGTAATCCTTGTTTCTTCAATAAATCAGTTTCAGTCCTCAACCCACGTTCCGTAATATTCAAATCATCAGCCAACACTCTGCGTCCGACCGGTTCCATTAATGAGATACTCTGAAGTATTTTAAATCGCTTTTCCAGAGTCTTAATGAAGTCTGGGGCAACTAAATCCAGCAATTCTAAATCTTCATTATTAGTCATTTGATATACTCCGTGGGGCAACTATTGTCCCTGTATGTCTGTTTACGACCCATGTACTCAAAAAATAAAAGCCCGGATGATTCTTGGTCATCTCTTAAGCACAGTTATTAGTATAAACTCTCTTGTGAAAATATCAAGGGATATGTCTATAAAAACCAGAATTAATAATAATTTATTCATGATTTACTTTTAGTATGCGTATGCGATAGAATAAGACTATAAGGCGCTGTTAGTGTAATGGATCGCACGTAGGATTCCGGTTCCTGAAATATGGGTTCGACTCCCATATGGCGCATTAATTGTTTCACAATGTATCACTTCTATATATTGGTAAATCAGCATTTGTGATTTTATCAGAATATTATTACTAAAAAAGCAGATAATACTTCGGGTTTTACATCCAAAGATTATCTGCTTTTTATTATTTATCCAAATTTGATTGGTAATTGAAGATATGAATCATAACTACCACCAACATGAATCACCTGTGGGCCCTTATTATCTGGCTGATAGGCAATTGACCAAGGAACAATTGAACCAGATTCATTCTTAGCACTAATCACTAAGCGTAATTGTTCTCCTGGATAGAAAACCATTCCCATTGGCATCAGAATAATGTCTACTGCCACAATTTCGTTTGATTCTATTTTTTCAACTCGATCAAAACTGTGAACAGGAATTATATCGGTAGACCCCGCTGCCAAATGCCGAGCCGAAACTTTTAAACGTCCATCTGGACCTTTATATTTCATCACTGTCCCTCCATTATCAGTAAAATCATACATCATGGCACTGTGATTTGGAACAATAAATTCAGATAGTTGATTACCATTTTGATCCAGTTTTTGAACATTGACAAATAACTCCATATCGTCAGATTCTTTAGCCTCGACGTTTAAATGAACCTTCGGATAACCGACTATTTCTGTTTTTTGAGCAAATGTCTTAATAAATGAGGCCTTTCCTGGTCCAAACTCCGGTGTGTACGTTACGTCAGATTCTTCTTTACTAGGAACATCCAAAAGATCTCTATTCGTACTGCCAAGATGTAATTTTTGGTATTCAATATTAATTGGTGGAAATTGAGTTGCTGCTAATTCAGTCTTGTCGCCACCCTCCATATCTAACATCGAATAACGAACTATTGGAGTCTGTTCCCAACCATTTTGAATCCCTTTTAAATAGTAATCAAAAAACTTGCGACGGTCTTCAGTATTCATTTCATCATAATAATCAGGCCATTCTTGACCATTGTGAATTCTTAACCACTTCTTACTAGAAGACATCTTACGCCAAGCTCTGAAAGTTCCATTAGTATGTAGCGTATTGGAGTAGCTAGCCACTACATAGGCTGGTGTTTTGATCTGATCAAATTTGACAATCTTATCATCCCAAACTGGATTATTAGCCAAAGGATATTCTTTAATCTCTTCTGTAACATCCTCGCGTAAATTATCAGATGGATTAACGTGATTAACTTGCAAACGTTGAACAAAATCAAAGTCAGGGATTCCTCCGCGCATGGCAATATCTCGATAACCATCACTCAATCCCTCAGTAGGATTAATAGCGGCCAAATGTGGTGGCTGTTCTGCGGCGATAAACCATTGTGAAAAAGCCAAATATGAAGTTCCACTCATAGCAATTTTACCATTACTCCAGGTCTGATCAGCTAACCATTCGATCAAATCGTATCCATCACGACCTTCTTGAGTTCCAATCATTGAAACATCACCTTCAGAATGAGCTATCCCACGAGCATCTGGATTACAAATAGCGTAACCATGGTTGCACCAGTAAGCAGGATCAGGACCTTCAAATTTTTCTAATCCTGAAACAATACTATCCTTCAAACCAATAATCCCAAAAATATTTTCATATCTTGGTGCTGAACCGGCACTTTTTCCGTAAGGACTCCAAGCCATAATTACTGGAACCTTTTCATCAGTAACTGGTCGATAGATATCAGTATAAATAGTTACTCCATCACGTAATTTAACTGGGACATCTTTTTCTAAAATCACATCACATTCTAAGGCTTTAAATTTAGGATTAATTTGATAACCTTTAGATAATATCTTACGTCCGGGATTAAATTCACTATTAATCCCATGTTCCTTGCCATCATCAATATATTTGTAGGTTGGTTTAAATACTTTTAATTTATTTAGGTCTGTCATAATTTTCGTCTCCTCGACTGTTTATTTCTTAACAGGACCTAGTATATCGACTCCCTATCATATTCAACATAGTCATAAATTTAGTAATTGTTTGATTATTTATCAATATTATTATATTGTCATTTCATACGACAGTTTGTCCAATATTGTTTAAAGAAAAGAGATTTACTTTTGACTAAAAACTTACAAAACCTCAGAACTGAACGTGCAATTCAGAATGCCTTTATTACCTTGGTCAATCAAAAAGGATTTAATCACATCACCATTGGTGACATTGCTGAAGAAGCCTTAATTAATCGCCAAACTTTTTATTATCACTATCAAGATAAATATCAACTGACAGAGATCATGATTGATAATTTAGTGGATGAATATGATGAGCTTTATCGTCATTATGTTACAACTAACCTAGATAATTTAGGATTGTCAGCACGCATTGCTCAACTTTTTCCTCGAACAGATTCTTTCTGGACGGCCAATCGTCAAAAGGTAGCTGCCTTATTCACCATTGAAGTCAATGACCAGACACTTGAAAAAGAATTAAAAAAACGTTTTCGAAGATATCTTCCGACCTTATTAGGACGTCAACCATTACCATTAGAGGAGACTATCTTTCCAGCAATTATCCTAGGTGTGATCGAATATGTTGTTGAAACCGGAAAAACTCCAGATCAAGCTGAAATCATTGAAACCTTCAACAGTATCAGTACGACTTTCAAGTAAATGAAAAGTAAAATGATCTTACAAATTTTAAGTCAATTATTACTCAAACTTGGTTAGAACATAAACTAACTGCGTGGTTAGTATACTTTTGGATTTCGCTTGGCAGTCATTTCTTATTTTTACTAATCTAAACTACTTTTAAAATATTCAAACTTTAGTCGATATCATAAATTCTGATGGGCAAAAATCTTCCATCCAAAGATTATCTGCTTTTTAATATCCACCATTTGAATAAGTTAATTCATAGGAATGAGTGTAAATTTCTACCAAATTACCGAACGGGTCTTCCATATAAACCATCTTATAAGGTTTCTTACCTGGATAATATTCTTTGATCGGCATCCGTTGTTTGCCACCATTAGCCAAGATTTTTTTAACTAGCCCTTCAATATCAGGATCTTGCACCCCATAATGAAAAATTCCAGTTTCCCAATACTTAAAGTTATCATCTGGTTGTTTATTTTGCTTAAATTCAAACATCTCAATTCCAATACCATCGCTGGTTGCCATATGAGCAATTTTATATGATTGCCAGCCTTCTCCAAATACCGCTTGAGACATCACACCAATAGCACTGTCATCCTCATTAACTGTTGATGGCTCCATAATCGTGTACCAACCCATTACCTCTGAGTAAAAATCGACTGCCTTTTGAATGTCAGGTACGGAAAGTCCAATGTGAGAAAAGCTTCTGGGATAATTATTCTTTGTCATTATTTATTTCTCCTGTCTGTTATATGATGTAGACAAGTATATATAGAAGAAAAATAAAAAAAAGTACGCACTTTCAAGTAAGTACCTTAAACATCTAGGAGATAAAAATGAAAGAATACAATATCGGTATTGAGGCATCCCTTGATGTCATTTCCGGAAAATGGAAACCACTGATTCTCTGTTACATTGGCATCGGTATCAATCGTAATGGAGAACTGTTACGTAAAATTCCACACATATCACAAAAAGTCTTAACAGAGCAACTCAAACAACTGATCAATGATGACATATTAAAACGAACAGTTATCAATGAAAAGCCATTGCATGTAGAATATTCTTTTACCGACTATGGCGAATCTCTCAGAAAAATTTTGTTGAGTCTCTGTCATTGGGGTGAGATCCACATCGATCATATGAATCAGGCTAACGACTACGGTGTCGTTGATGTCAGCTTATTCAAATAGAAAGAAGTGATCTTTAATAATGAATCACAAAGACAATTCCGATTCGACCGATATCGGAGATTATATGAAAGTTTTCGCTTGTACGGCTGTGATGATGCAGTCTGTGCTGAGTCTTGTTTTAACTACTGATCCAGACCATAATACCCAAATCATTATTGGTATCCTTTATAATTTTGTTAAATTCACTGCTCCAGCCTTTATTTTTGGAATTTTATACACTACTACTAGAACCACAAATCAAAATCACTGGTCTAACTATGATAAATTTTTCCGTAAACATTGGTCAGCGCTCTTTGTTCCCACTATTTGGTGGACACTGACCTATCTAATGATTTTCCCTAATGTTCAACAGGTTAATCATTTTAATAGCTTCGGTTCATTTATTTGGCAGTTCATCAATGGTAACGCCGCTCCTCATCTGTGGTATAACACAATGATGCTACAGTTTATCCTCTTGATGCCATTCTTTTGGTCACTGGCTCATTGGGTAAAAAATAATATTGGACATACAATATTTACAATAATGGTAACTATTATTGTATTTGCTATTTGGATAAAATTTTATGATATGCAAGTTTTTCATGGCCCCCATCAACAAAATTGGTACCTATTAGATCGATTTTTCTTCAGTTTCGTAATTTATGGAATCTTCGGTGTTTTGGCCTGGATGTCTCGTGATAAATTTGAAGCCTTAATACAAAAGACTTTGCCAATTTCATTAATATTATTTTGTATCAGCTTTTATTGGACCAATAAAGAACTTTTTAATTTTGGCTATCCAATTAAGTTGACCAATGCACCTTATTACAAATTCTCAATGACCTTATATTCCTTAATAATTATTTCCTTAATTGCAGCGCTTGCAATTTATCAGTTACGAAAACATTCCCAAACACTACCATTTTTTCACTTCCTGGCCATTTATGCCTACCGTGCATATTTATCAAACGTTTTTTGGCTTCAGATCATTTGGAAATTATTTGGATCTACGTTATCCACTGCCAATCCCTTATTAGCTATTATTAGTTGCTATTTATTAACTTGGGGATTATCATTTACTTCCGCCTATATCTTTCATGTTTTATGGGTAAAAACAAAATCTATTATTAACAAAATCGGGTTTCGACTACCAATTGAATAAATATTTTTATTTTTGAGCTTTGTTTGTTGACCCGATAATGATATTATGCTAAATTAGCACTGTGCTATTAAGAGTGCTAATTAAAAACAGGAGGCATTTTAATGTTAGTTCCTACAGTTATTGAACAAAGTTCTCGTGGCGAACGTGCCTACGATATTTACTCAAGATTATTAAAAGATAGAATTATTATGGTATCAGGTGAAGTTAACAGCCAAATGGCAAATATTGTCGTTGCTGAATTACTATTCCTTGATGCACAAGATTCAGATAAAGACATTTCCATGTATATCAACTCACCCGGTGGTTCTGTTACCGACGGATTAGCTATCATGGATACTATGAATTTCGTGAAATCTGACGTCCAAACAATTGCTACTGGTTTAGCTGCATCAATGGGTAGTGTTCTATTGTCATCAGGTACTAAGGGCAAACGTTTTGCTCTTCCTAATTCAACTGTCCTTATTCACCAACCTTCTGGTGGTGCTCAAGGTCAACAATCTGAGATCGAAATTGTTGCCACAGAAATTTTGAAGACAAGAAAGAGATTAAATCAAATCTTAGCTGATAATTCTGGTCAAAGTTTCGAAAAACTTCAAAAGGATACTGATCGTGATAACTACATGACAGCCCAAGAAGCTAAAGATTATGGTTTGATCGATCAAATCATGACAAACAAAGCTGATAAGTAAGCTTTAAATTAGTCAGAACTTGGTTCTGGCTTTTTTTTATGCCTAAAAATAGAAACTGCCAATTGATTTACACTCTAACCAACTTCAGAAAGAACCTAGAATCAGTTAATACATCCCCACTCTTAACATTGTATCCATCAGCTGATGTTTATAAGGGCTTATAATATACTAGTTATGGGAGTAATCAATATGAAAGAAATGAAACATTTAGACAAGTACTCACCCGAAATAAAATATCTATGTCAAAAAGATAAACATCTCGCTAAAGTCATTCAAATGATCGGTCCCCTTGATTACTACCTAGCTGAAGACGGTTATGCTTTTTTGGTCAGTCAAATAATTGGGCAAATGTTATCTAATAAAGTGGCTGATGTCCTTACTAACCGTTTAACCGACACTTGTCATGGTAAGATAACCCTCGCAGAGATCGATCAATTAACCGATGTAGAAATTCATGAGCTAGGCTTATCACGTTCCAAGGTTTCCTATATTAGAAACCTCAATCAGGCGGTTAAATCTGGTACGATTGATTTTGATAAATATCGAGAAATGTCCGATAATGATGTTATTAACAGCCTTACTACCGTCAAGGGAATTGGCAATTGGTCGGCTAAAATGTATCTTTTATTTTCACTCGACCGCCCCAATGTTCTTCCCTTTGAAGATCTGGCATTTTTACAAAGCTACGGTTGGGTCTATAAAACTGACGATTATACTGCCAAAACAGTTCAAAAGAAATGTCTAAAATGGTCGCCTTATACCTCAATTGCCGCTCGCTATATGTATGAGGCTCTGAATACTGGTTTAACCAAAGAACCATTTCATCTTTTCAAATAATTTATAGGAGAATATATATGCCAAAATACCTTGTTTTTATGGATGTCGATGGGACCTTAATGCTCAACCATCAAAATATCTCACAGCACACAAAGGATACAATTGAAAAACTTCAAAAAAAAGATATCAAATTTTATATTGCTACCGGTAGAATGTATGAATTAGCTATGGTTGCAAAAAATATGTTGAACCACGATGTTGGACTCGTAACCTCAAATGGAGCTGTCTTTGACGGCGTTAATGGACGTGAAGTCACTAAACTTGGTAACGCCGCGGTTGAATTAGCTTATAAAGTTACCCAAGAAGCTGAATTACCAATGATGCTCTTCACACCTGAAAAGGCCTACTTCACAAAAAAGATTCCTGATTTCATTGCTCGAAATGCTGGTAACTTCGACGAATCATTTGGTTACAAGGAAATTGAAAATTTGGCTGAATTAATTAAAATTGAAGATCAAATCACTAATGGTGTTATTTTGAGTCGTGGTAACCTGTCTGAATTAGTTGCTACTCGCGAAAAGTTACTGGCCAGTAAATTACTTCGCATCTCCTCATCTAGCCCTGATAACTTAGAAATGATTCCTTTAAATACTGATAAGGGGACTGCTGTCAAACAGTTACAACTTGAACAACATGTCGACCCTAGTCATACATTTGTCTTTGGTGATGGCCTCAACGACACTGGAATGATGCAAGAAGCCGAATTATCCGTTGCAATGGGTAATGCACTGCCAGAAGTTAAAAAAATTGCCAATTATGAAACTGATACCAATATTAATGACGGCTTGGCCAAGTTTCTAGAACGGTATTTCCAAAAACATCCCTTGGCTTAAATCATCTGAAAGCGCTGTATATTAAGCATTCAACTAGACGGCTAGAAAATATTAGGTTATCCTTAATTTGTTATTAGACTAAACAAAAGAAGGGGTATTTATGAATAAGGGTGAAATCCAAAACAGCCTAGCACGTAAGTTATTCATCATAACTTTGTTGTCCGGAACCTTCACAATGTCGATCAGTCAGTCATCTCTTTCAACGGCTTATCCAACATTAATGAAATTCTTCGGCGTCACAGCACCAACTATTCAGTGGTTAACCACTGGTTTTATGTTAATCATGTGTATTATGATGCCAATCAGTCCGTGGCTATTAAATAATTTTTCATTTAAGAAAATCTTTTTGAGTGTTGTTTCAATCTTTATTGTTGGAACACTAGTTATCATCGTTGCTCCAAACTTCCCAATGGCCATGTTAGGTCGGGCTTTGGAAGCTATCGGTGTTGGGATTCTTTTCCCATCATTCCAGTCCGTGTTGCTGACCATCACACCGGAAAAAAATCGTGGTGCCACTATGGGTTACGCTGGTCTCGTTATGGGATCTGCTTTGGCTAGTGGTCCTATCATTTCAGGAATTGTTTTAAACTTTTTACAATGGCAAGGACTTTTCGTTATTTTCCTTTTGATCATGATCGTGATATTTATCAGTGGTCTCCTCAATATCAAAGACGTTATGCCACGTCACAAAGCTAGTCTAGATTTAATTTCAACAGTTTATCTATTCGGTTTGATTGGTTTGTTATATGTTGTTAATCAAGCTGGAGCTACCAGAAGTTTTGGAATTGATTTAATTATTCTACTAGTTATTAGTTTGATCTTTACGTTCTTATTTGTTCACCGTCAATTAACTAAAAAGGAACCACTGCTTGATCTAAAAGTTATGAAAAATTTTAATTTTGATTTGGCTGTGCTTTTAACTGGTTTTTCATACATTTCTTTGATTGTCGTTACTATTATTTATCCACTTTATTATCAGAATATTCTTCATAGTTCAATTTTAATGTCAGGTTTAGCCTTAGTTCCACCTGCTATTATTCTAAGTATTTTGAATCCTCTAACTGGTCGTTTGGCTGATAAAATTGGCTTTAAGTCCACTTTAATTATTGGTATGTCAATGATTGTTGTTGGCTGGTTCCTACTCTTTGTTATTCACACCAAATTGACTATCTGGCCAATGATCTTAATTGCTAGCTTAATTGAAGGTGGAAATGCCTTTGTTATGATGCCTGCTACAACGCTTGGTGGTAATTCTTTATCAGAAGAATTAATTCCCCATGGTACAGCAATTATTACTACTATTCGTCAATTGCTAGGTTCGTTAGGTGTCAGTTTAGCAACCTTGATTCTGGTAACAACTAATCAAAATCATCACTTACCAGCTAATGATGGTCTGATTGGTTATCAATATGTCTTTGCTTTCTTCTTCGGTATGGCAATTATCGGTTTCATATTTGCCTTGCTAATTAAAAACAATAAAAAAACAAATTAAGATATTTATAGTCTGTGATTATCAAATCATAGGCTATTTTTTGTCACACCAAAAAAGACCCTGAATTTCTTCAGGGTCTTTTTCTATACTCTAGCTGTTTCGGCTAATTGATTTAATTTTCTTAAACGATGATTGATTCCCGATTTAGAAATAGCACCACTCGGCACCATATCGCCAAGTTCCTTTAATGAAACCTCAGGATTTTCCAACCTTAAAACAGCAATTTCTCGTAATTTTTCCGGTAAGGAGTCCAAACCAACGGTTGCTTGCAAGTGCTTGATATTATCGATTTGACGTTCAGCCGCAGCCACAGTTTTATTAATATTAGCATTCTCGCAGTTAACTAAACGGTTCACGGAATTTCTCATATCACGAACAATTCGAATATCCTCAAACTTGAGCATCGAATTAGTAGCACCGATCAATTGTAAAAAGTCAGCAATTTTTTCAGCTTCTTTCAAATAAACGATATAACCATTACGACGTTTAGTTGTCCGAGCATTCAAATGGAAGTAATTCATCATTTGAGCAATCCCCTCATTATGAGTTTCATACAATGAATAGATCTCCAAATGATATCTGGAAGTTTCTGGATTGTTAACACTACCAGTTGCTAGAAAAGCCCCTCGAAGATAAGAGCGCATTCTTTGGTCTTCGTTGAGTACCTCTTCTGGCACATCCGTATTGATCGACAAACCAGACTGATCCAAAATATCTAAATCAGTTAAAACCTTATTAGTATCACGCTTTAAACGCACCAAATACTGATTATTCTTTTTCAGTTTCATCTTTTTACGCACAAGTAACTCTGATTCCATACCATACTTTTGCTTAACTAAAGAAAAAATTCTTCTGGCAATTGCAGCATTCTCAGTCTGTGCGGTTAAGACAAAATGATGATTTTGTAAGCTTAATGAGCCATTCATTCGCATTAAAGCTGATAATTCAACTCGAGCATGCTCTGGATGGACCACTAATTTTGTGAGTTCCTGTTTAACCTCACTTGCATAAGAAGCCACTAACGTCTCACCTCATTTTTTCTATTTCCTGATTGTAGCGATAGATTCAAAATTTCATCAGCAACTTTTTTGCCATCGTGATAAGCTCCATTGTCATGTAACGATAAGAAGTCATCTTGAACTACCTTACAACCCATTTCTCTTAAACCCTTAAAGTCTGTTTTAACCTGATTGACATATTCATCATACTTTTTCTTATCAACATAGCCATCAGGAATTTTCCGAGTATTGACCAAAACTGTATCAATATAATTACCACCTAAATGGCGGTTCAATACTCGTACGTGATCAGCATCAGTAAAACCCTCAGTTTCACCAATTTGCGTCATGATATTACAAATATAAACTACTTCAGCTGAAGTCTGTCTAAGTGCTTCACCGATATCGCTAATCATCAAATTAGGCAAAATACTAGTAAACAAACTACCAGGGCCTAAAACAACTACATCAGCTTGCATAATTGAAGCAATAACTGAAATAACTGACTTAGGCTCCGTCGTTGGATCATCCGAATTAGTGACCCAAACTCGTTTAACATGCTTGCCAGAGTGAGTGATTTCATGCTCTCCAGCTAATTTAGTACCATCGGTAAATTCAGCATGTAAAGTCAATTTGGTATTGCTGGCTGGATAAACGTGACCATCGACCTTCATCATTTTTGATAACTCTTGGACAGCATCATAAATATTAGGTGACATTTCAGTTAAAGCTGCAATAATTAAATTCCCAATCGCATGTCCTGAGAAGAAATCATCATTAGTTTTGAAACGATATTGAAAGACATCCAAATCAACATCTGGTAAATCAGATAAGGACGCTAGCACATTTCTAATATCCCCAGGTGGAACCACGTTAATGTAATCACGAATAATACCGGACGAACCACCATCATCAGCAACTGTAACAATTGCTGTAATATTGGCATCCATATTTCTTAAACTGTTCAAGACAACTGGTAAACCAGTCCCTCCACCGATAACTACGACTCTGGGGCGGCGGCCTTTAACAACTCGAACTATCCTATTTGTTGCCATGTTCGATTACCTTCTTTTGAGATTTTTCCATATCGCGATGAGTAATATCAACATAGTACTTTTTCTTTAAGTCGGTACCTAAACGCTGAGCAATTGCAACTGAACGGTGTTGACCGCCAGTACAACCAATCGCAATCGTTAAACTGGTTTTACCTTCTTTTTCATATCCTGGAATAATATCTTTTAATAAATCATATAATTTGTTATAAAAATTCTTAGTTTCCTCATCATCCATGACATAGTCATAAACTGGTTTATCCATTCCTGTCTTGGCTTTTAACTCCTTAATATAAAAAGGATTACGTAGGAATCTTACATCCATCACAATATCGGCATCAATTGGTAAACCATATTTAAAACCAAACGACATCACTTCAATATGGAAAGTCGGAACTTCAGAACTCTTTTGGAAGTTATCAAAAATCTCTTCACGAAGTTGACGTGGAGTTAAATCAGTCGTATCAATTTCAACTGAAGCCCGTCCTTTAATTTCAGCCAACAATTCTCGTTCTTTTTCAATACCATCTAAAAGTCGACCCTCCATAGCTAAAGGATGACTGCGGCGGGTTTCTTTGTACCGTGAAACTAGTTCTTCATCAGAAGCATTTAAGAAAAGAATCTTCATATCAACTTTTTGATGTTTTTCTTGTTCATCTTCGTCCATTTTTGAAAGCATTGAAAAGATTTCATCATAAAACGCACGTGATCTAATATCTACAACTAAAGCTACTTTTTTGATTTTACCGGATTCATGCACTAACTCCCAAAACTTAGGAAGTAAATTGGGTGGCATATTATCAATACAAAAATATCCTAAATCTTCAAAGGATTGCATTGCAACGGTCTTACCAGCACCACTCATTCCAGTGACGATAACCAAACTAAGCATATCTTCTGCCATATTGCACCTCACATTCGGATATAAGCATAACACAACAGTCCGGGCGTGTCAGTTTTGAAGGATAAAAGATAACAATATTTTTTATTGTTAAATTGCGATAAAATTAAACTGCTTAGGGAGGACCTATTATGGATACAGTATTCTTAGTACTTTTATTAATTGCGGCCGTAGTTGTCGCTAACATCGTTTATTGGAAATTTAATAAAATTCCAATTGCCTTTATTCAAATTGCAGCTGGTTTGGTATTATCTCTTTTTCCCATTTATAAACACTTTGAACTTGAACCAGAAATTTTCTTGTTAGTTATTATTTCAGTTTTAATGTTCAACGACGGCCAACACACTAGTCTTGGTCGTCTAACACATCAATTTGGCACGACTTTTTCATTATCGGTCGAACTAGCCATTATTTCTATTTTAGTTGTCGGTTTTGTAACACATTTAATAATTCCTAGTATGCCACTAGCACTGGCATTTGCTTTAGGAGCTATTATCACACCAACTGATGCCGTAGCAGTCAGTTCCATCACTAGTAACATGTTAGTTCCAACTAATGTCATGGGCACCTTGGAAAATGAATCACTATTCAATGATGCTTCCGGTATCGTAGCTTTGAATCTTGCCATAGCAGCAGCAGTAACTGGTAAGTTCTCCCTATGGAATGGTATCGGTAATTTTATGTATGTTTTCTTCGGAGGTATTATTGTTGGTGCTATTCTTGGGGCATTAATTGTAACGATTCGACTGAAGTTGATCAACATGCACGTTGATACACCATCAGTTATGGTACCCTTCACTTTATTAACACCTTTTGTAGTTTATTTAATTGCTGAAGCAATCGGCGTTTCCGGCATCTTGGCAGTTGTTATGACCGGCTTGATGCATGGTATTCAACAGAACCGTTTACGTTTGACCAGTTCTCGACTGCAGATTGTTATGACTAGTACCTGGCAAATCGTTTCTAGTATTCTAAACGGAATTGTTTTTGTACTATTAGGTCTCTCATTACCATCCGTCATCATCAACTTGCATAAACACGATTCAGGTTCTGTCACCATTCTTTTCGGAATTGGAATTCTACTGTATGCAATCATGACCATTATGCGTTATCTCTGGACTAATTGGGATTTCGCCCGTATCAGAGCTTGGGATAAAAAGGAAAAGCATGCTAATAGTATTGTTATGGCATACAGTGGTGTTCATGGAACTATCACTTTGGCTATGGCTTTTTCACTCTCCTTAACTTTAAATGGTCAACCATTCCCATTCCGTAACGATATCATCTTCGTAGCCGCTGTCGTTATCTTGACAAGTCTTTTAGTCCCAACATTAGTTTTACCGCTCTTGTTACCTCATCAAGAAACTAAATATACTGATGCTGAACTAGCTAAAGCTAAGGGTCAAATGGTTGACGATGCCATTTTATCTCTTCAAAGTCGTCATGGAGGTTCAATCAATACTAGCCAAGTTGTCACTATTCTTGATGGTCAAAGAAACATTGAAGGTCGTGCTGATAAAGCTAAACTAGATATCATCTTCGATAATTGTTTTGAATTGGAAAAACAAACAATTGAAAGTATGCTTCAAAGTGGTGATATTTCTGAATTAAATGCCGATCTTTATATGCGAGTTGCCCGTCGAACCATCATGCAATATCAACAAAGCAATTGGCAGAGAATTTCGCTTTTCTTTAGATTTAATATTGTTGAAAGAGCTTCTTTTTCTAAAAAAGCTCGAAAACGTCGAAAAGTCTTCCGACAAATGGCAAATCACAGCCATGCAACTAAGGCTGAATTAATTAAACGCAACCGTCAAATGTGGCAAAGTATGACCAAAGTAGAAAAACAGCCTTATGATAAAATCATTAGTTATCTCAACCAAAGTTTAATCAACGATAGTGATAATAACCGAGAAATTACTATTGTTCGCCGAGCATATGATGAAAGGCATCGTCGTCTAACGAATGATTTCAATAGTCATGAGGAATTTGAAAATAATCAAAATGAATTATTGATCGAAGCATTCCAACAGGAAAATACTTATATTCAATCAAAAATCACTTCCAAGGAATTCAGTACTGATTTGGGTGGTGCCTTATATGAACAGATCTCCACTGATCAATTAGTTTATCTACAATCCCTTAATGAAGAATAAAAAGAAGTCTATGAAGAAATTAGGGCTTTTACTGATGATTGGTTAAGGTGGAAGTGTACTTCACTTTCCGTCTTCCATAACAAAGCCGATTTGGCTAGAGAACTCTTTAATTGTTATTAATTCTAAAAAAATCACACTATATTATTGCGAATCCCTTACATTGAGGGATTCATAAACAATAATTTAGTGTGATTTCTTTTTTTTGAAGAAATAATCAATCTTCATCAATTCTTTTTATTTTTCAGCATCCTTAGTTCGTTTCGTATCACGAATCAAAACTGGTTTTAAATATTGACCCGTATAGCTTCCCTTAACTTCAGCAAGTTGTTCAGGTGTTCCCGTTCCAACAATGTTCCCACCGCCTTCGCCACCTTCTGGACCAAGATCAATCAACCAATCAGCTGACTTCACGACATCCAAATTATGTTCAATAACTAAGACAGTATTACCCTCGTCAACCAAGCGCTGTAGAACTTCTAACAAACGCTTGATATCGTCGGTATGTAAACCAGTTGTTGGTTCATCCAAAATATAGAAGTTCTTACCACTAGATTTCTTATAAAGCTCTGAAGCCAATTTCATACGTTGAGCTTCACCACCAGATAATTGTGTAGCAGATTGTCCCATTGAAACATAACCTAAACCAACATCAACGATAGTTTGTAACTTCCGTTTGATCTTAGGGATATTGCTAAAGAATTCAAGTGCTTCTTTAACTTTCATATCAAGTACCTGGGCAATGTTTTTGCCCTTGTAGGTTACTTCTAGGGTTTCTGAATTATAACGTGTTCCATGACAAACTTCACATGGTACATAAACATCAGGTAAGAAATTCATTTCAATTTTGATAATTCCGTCACCATGACAGTTTTCACAACGGCCACCTTTAACGTTGAACGAGAAACGGCCTTTCTTATAACCACGAAGCTTAGCCTCATTAGTTTGGGCAAAGAGATCTCGAACATCATCAAAGACACCTGTATAAGTAGCTGGATTACTTCTCGGAGTTCTACCAATAGGACTCTGATCGATAGCAATCACTTTTTCAAGTTTTTCATATCCAGTTATCTTTTTATAAGCACCAGGCTTTTCTGAGTTATGATTCATCTTTTGTGCCAAGGCACGTTTTAAAATCATATTAACTAAAGTTGATTTACCAGAACCAGATACTCCTGTTACAACGGTAAATTTACCTAATGGGAATTTTACATTTAGCTTCTTTAAATTATTCTCGGCAGCACCATAAACCTCGACAAAATCCCCATTACCTTTACGACGTTCTAAGGGAACCGGTACAAACTTTTTACCAACTAAATATTGACCAGTCAAGGATTTAGGATTTTTTTCAACTTCTTCAGGTGTTCCAGCAGCAACAATTTTACCACCAGCTTCCCCGGCACCAGGACCAACATCGATTAGATAATCAGCTGCTCGCATCGTATCTTCATCATGCTCAACGACAATTAAAGTATTGCCAAGATCACGCATTTTTTTTAATGAACTGATCAAACGATCATTATCACGTTGATGCAAACCAATTGATGGTTCATCCAAAATATACATAACACCAGATAGGTTAGAACCAATCTGTGTGGCCAAACGAATTCGTTGAGCCTCACCACCAGATAATGTTCCTGCTGATCTAGAAAGTGTCAAATACTCCAAACCAACATTAATCAGAAAGCTCAATCGATCCCTAACTTCTTTCAAAATTGGTTGGGCAATAACAGTATCCTGTTCACCAAAATTTACTCCCTTAAAGAATGGGAGTTCATCTTTGATTGACATATTCGATACTTCAGCAATATCTTGACCGTCCACTTTGACAGCCAAAGCTTTCTTGTTCAATCGTTTACCATGACAAACTGGACAAGTTAATTCAGTCATATATTTACGCATAACCTCACGAGTGAAATCACTGTTTGTTTCATTATAACGACGATTGATATTAGGAATGACACCTTCAAAAGGCACATCGACATCACGAACATTTCCAAAATCATTCTCATAATGGAAGTGGAAGTTCTTACCATCAGAACCATTCAAAACAATATCCTGATCCTTTTGAGGTAATTTTTCAAATGGGACATTCATATCAATATCGAATTCTTTACAGGCTTGTGCCAACATCTCAGGGTAATATTGTGAGCTAATTGGATTCCAAGGTTCGATCGCACCCTCGGCTAAAGTTTTACCTTGATCAGGAACTACAAGATCCAAATCAACTTCTAGTTTGACACCTAAACCATCACAATTCTCACAGGCTCCGAAAGGTGCATTAAAGGAGAATAGACGTGGTTCAAGCTCACCTACCGTAAAACCACAAATAGGACAAGCATTCTTCTCAGAGAAAACCATAGGCTCTTGTCCAATAACATCCACGTTCATGTAACCATCGGATAAGCGTAAGGCTGCTTCAACAGAATCAAATAAACGTGACTTGATATGGTCATTGATCACGATTCGATCGACCACTACATCAATGTCATGTTTTTTGTTCTTATCCAATTCAATATCCTCACCGATATCACGGACTTCACCGTCAACACGAATTCTGACATAACCTTGTTTCTTAATTTGCTCCAAAGCCTTTTTGTGTTGACCACGTTTTGATCTAATGACCGGTGAGAGTATTTGAAGTTTAGTTCCATCTGCCAATTTTAGAACTGCATCAACCATTTGTTGAGCTGATTGACTAGTAATCTTGGTTCCATCATTTGGACAGATAGGTGTCCCGACACGAGCCCACAACAAACGAAGATAGTCGTTGATTTCGGTTACTGTTCCAACCGTTGAGCGAGGATTCTTGGAAGTTGTTTTTTGATCAATTGAAATTGCTGGACTCAGACCATCGATCGAGTCGACATCTGGTTTGTCCATTTGACCTAAAAATTGACGTGCATATGAAGATAAACTTTCGACATAACGTCTTTGACCCTCGGCATAAAGAGTATCGAAGGCTAAAGAACTCTTACCTGATCCTGACAAACCAGTCACAACAACCAATTTATCACGAGGAATGGTAACATCAATATTCTTCAAATTATGTGCACGTGCACCATGAATAACAATTTTATCATTTAACATATAATTACATTTCCGCCTTTAATTCCAAAATCGTATCACGTAAATGAGCTGCAGCCTCAAAGTCTAACTTCTTAGCGGCACTTTCCATTTGCTCATTTAAATTAGCAAGCAATTCTTTTTGTTCTTTTTTAGTCATATCTTTGAAATCAATATCATCATTGATTTTTTCAGTTTCGGATGAAGCATTATCAACCTTCTGGAACATAGAAATAGCATCTCGAATTGGTTTCACGATCGTAGTTGGTGTTACGCCGTGTTCTTCGTTGAATTTCTCCTGTAACTGACGACGGCGAGCAGTTGCATCAATTGCTCCCTTCATCGAATCAGTAACCGAATCAGCATACATAATAACTTTACCATGTTCATTACGTGATGCCCGACCAATAATCTGGACTAAAGAACGCTCTGATCTCAAGAAACCTTCTTTATCAGCATCCAAAATAGCAATCAAGGAAACCTCAGGTACATCGATTCCTTCACGAAGTAAATTGATACCGATCAGAACATCAAATTTACCTAAACGAAGGTCCCGGATAATCTTAGTCCGTTCCAAAGTCTTGATATCACTGTGAAGATAACGAACCTTGATTCCTAAGTCCTTGAAATAATCTGTTAAATCTTCGGCCATTTTCTTAGTCAAAGTTGTTACAAAGACACGCTCATGTTTTTCAACTCGATCATTAATTTCACCTACTAAATCATCAATTTGACCCATAATTGGTCGAACTTCGATTTTCGGGTCCAATAAACCAGTTGGACGAATAATTTGTTCAGCACGATTGTCTGTTCGTTCCATTTCGTAAGGACCTGGTGTTGCAGAAACATACAAAATTCGGTTAACATGTTGTTCAAATTCATCTAGCTTTAATGGACGATTATCCAAAGCACTAGGCAAACGGAACCCATAATCAACCAACTGTTGCTTTCTGGCACGATCACCATTATACATTCCTCGAATTTGGGGCATCGTAACATGGGATTCATCAATCATAATATTAAAATCTTTCGGGAAGAAATCTAAAAGGGTAAATGGTGGTTCCCCTTCAGCACGTCCTTCCATATGACGTGAGTAGTTTTCAATTCCGGAAGTATAACCCATTTCACGCATCATTTCGATATCATATTCTGTTCGTTGTTGAATTCGTTGAGCCTCTAATAATTTACCTTCTTTAGTAAATTGGGCTACTTGAACATCCATTTCATCCTTGATTCTAGTTAACGCATCTTCCATCTTAGAATCACTGATCATAAAGTGAGTGGCTGGGAAAATACCAATATGATCCATTGAACCTTTAACCTCTCCTGTCAAAGCATCCATTTCGATAATTCGATCAATTTCGTCACCAAAAAACTCTACACGAATAGCGTTATCATCTCGTGAAGCTGGAAAAATATCAATAACATCACCACGAACACGGAATCTACCACGTTGGAAATCAATATCATTTCTTTCAAATTGATTATCAACCAATTCTTCTAATAAGGTATCCCGAGGTATTTGTTGACCAACATGTAAGGAAATAATACTGTCAGCATATTCCCTAGGGTCACCTAAACCAAAGATACAAGAAACAGAAGCAACCACGATCACATCGTTTCTTTCCAATAGTGAGCTAGTAGCCGAATGACGTAATTTATCAATTTCATCATTGATGCTAGAATCTTTTTCGATATACGTATCACTAGAAGGCACATACGCTTCTGGTTGATAGTAATCATAATAACTAACAAAATATTCAACGGCATTGTTTGGGAAAAATTCCTTAAACTCACCATATAGTTGACCAGCTAATGTTTTATTATGAGAAATAATTAAAGTTGGTTTGTTTAAATTCTTAATAACATTCGCCATTGTAAAGGTTTTACCAGTACCAGTAGCACCTTCTAAAACAACTTCCTTTTCGCCAGATTGAAAATCTTTAGTGATTGTATCAATGGCTTTAGCTTGATCTCCAGCCGGAGAATATTTTGAAACTAGATCAAATTTATTATCATCAATTCTATCTATCACGGACCTACTTACCCCCTCTTTAAGCTAAAAAATACACCTAACTCGCGCATGAATTAGATGTAATCTTTGTTAGGCTTATTTCGCTGTTTCTATATTAACATAGCGAACATATTTTCGCCATTTATTTACTTATCGGTTGTTAACCTTGGTAGGACTAAGAAAATCCCCAAACCAATCAAGAATAAAATACTTAATGATGCGGCCCCAATTGTTGATTTTCCGGTCAATTGTGTCACGACTCCAACTAAAATAGGACCCATTACCGCTGAAAATTTACCCAGAATATTATAAAAGCCAAAGAACTCGCTGCCAGATTCTTTAGGAATCAATTTCCCAAAATAAGAACGACTCAAGGCCTGAATCCCGCCTTGGCTGGTCCCGACTAGAACAGCTAAAATCCAGAAATCAGTGGTCGATTTGAGTTTCAGCGCATATAGACAAATGCCAAAGTACAAAATAATTGCCAGCAATATCCCTTTACGCGTCGAAAATTTATTAGCAATCCAACCATACAAAATGGAAAAAGGAAAAGCTACTAATTGTACAACTAACAAAACAACCATTAGGGTAGTTGTGGTAATGCCCATATCCATTCCAATGGACGTGGCCATAGTAAAAATAGTATCAACTCCATCAATGTAGAAAAAATACGCTACTAAAAACCAAACTGCTGCTTTATATTTTCGTAAGTGAGTTATCGTGATTCCAACACGTTTAAAGCTGGAAATAATGGGATGGTTATTTTCAGGTAATGAGTAGACTTGCTGAACATTTTTTAATAAAGGAACAAAAAAGATAATCCACCAAATTGCTGCTATGAGAAAACTAACCCGAGCGACACCATAACCTGATAACATTCCAAAACCACTGGTCAATTGTAAGACTAGGAAAAGAATAAACGACATTACTCCACCTAAGTAGCCATAAGCATAACCATTAGACGAGAGTGAATCCATTTGTGAATTATCAGCTACGTCAGTCAAAAAACTATCATAGAATAGGTTACCAGCCGAATAACCGATTATCGACAGGATATACACTCCCAGTAATATTTGCCATTGATTTGGCGGTACTAATGCCAAGCCCACCGTCATAAAAATACTCAAAAAAGAAAAATAACTTAATAATTTCTTTTTATGGTGTGGATAATCTGCCAGAGCCCCTAAAACTGGTGCCAAGATCGAAACTATTAGGGTTCCAAAACTGTTGGCATAACCCCAGAAAGCAGTGGCATTAGCTTGAGATACTCCCGAATTCTGTGCTACTGACTTAAAATAAACCGGTAAAACAGCTGTAGTAACAATAATTCCGTAACCTGAATTAGCCCAATCGTAAAAAATCCAACTCCACTGTTTTTTATTAAATCCCATAATTACCCCTATTCTAATCTACAACTACGCCATCGATAATTTTGCCGGCTATTGGTTCCGAAAATTTCAAACCCAATAATTTAGCAAAAGTTGGAGCTTCATCAACCAGATCAGCCTGTGCAACTGTTTGGTTTTTCTTCACCATCGGACCATTAAAGATTATCGTTGTTTTATATCCAGTTTTATCCGGATCATAACCATGAACACCTTGATAACGATCAGCCTGCCCCATCATTTCTGGTAATACTTTTTCTACAACCTCGGCACGTTCACTTTCATCAGTAAAATAATAACCGGCTTTGGCCTCAACCATTAAAGTACATTTGGGATCAGCCCCACGAGCAACGGCCTCTTGAGTTGAATAAATCCTTTCGATTCCTTCAATTTCGGTAATAAGATTCCGTAAACGTTCTATTTGTTCAAAGTTTCTCGTATAAATATATGTACAACCATCGCAAGTTTTAGCCATCACCGACCAATCCTTTTTAAAGGTTTGATTTGGTTTAGCAGTCAACCATCCATGTTTAGCAAATAATGTATTTAGATGAATCATCTTATCAACGTTGATCTGATAATGATCACCCAAAATCGCAAAGTTAGTATCCGCAAAAGTACCCGCAGTTTTGGTGGCCTCAATAACTTGGGCGACATGATTATCCAACCGATGTAAGGCTTCCATTGCTTCGTCAGAACGTACCCCATAACGATGACGCATACTATCCATATCAACCAAATGCAACAAAGTAAGATTGGGCTTTTTGGTTTTAATTGTATCAATCGCACAAGCTGTAATAAATTCATCTAATTCCGGTTGCTTGATACCATTGCGTAATTTGCCATATTTATTATTCATTTGCCAAATTAACAGTGGCGAACTAGCTTTCAATGATACTAAAACTTGATTCGTCCAAATACGATTTGGAAAAATTTCTGCTAAATTATAATTAATTTTACTTCCAGCAGTTACCGGCCATAAAAAAGCTGCGGTTTTTAAATTTTGTTTGCGTGCTAAATCATACAACGTAGTTGACTTAACATCCCTTTGATACCAGAACCAATCCGGTGAACGACGTTCTGGTTGAATCTTAGTATTATTTACAATTCCGTGTACATTTGGATACTGTCCCGTAATAATGGTTGTGTGAGAAGGATAGGTCAAGGTTGGATAGATTCCCTTCACCTCTTTGACCCAAGTACCACCATTGACAAGTTTATTCAATGTTGGTAATTCAGCTTGATGTTCATCAATATCCCTAAACCCTAGCGAATCAAGCGAAATAATTACTAAATGTTTATTTTCAGACAAAATGCTTTCCCTCTTTCACAAACTACATGAAAATATTATAGCGCAGTTAACAAAACCATGTAACGCTACAAAGAAGCCATAATCTCCTGCTAAGGCAAAAAAAGTCTGAGACCTAACTGTTTTTAATTTAAAATTTGCAACGTAAACACGAAACGAAATTTTGTCTGCCTAACTAAAAAACACCTTATCAATTCAAAGTACGAATTGATAAGGTGTTTTCATTAGTGGCCGAAAAATGACCACATTTTGTTTCGTTTTTTAGTAATCGATTTATTCCCAGCCTTCGATTTCTTTACCGAAATCAGCTAGTTTTTGAGCGGCACCATCTTCAGTATCACTCTTAACACCGATATAAAACTTCATTTTTGGTTCTGTACCAGAAGGTCTAGCAGCTACCCAAGTATCATCAGCTAAAACATATTTCAAAACATTAGCTTGTGGTAAACCAGTTGCCTTAGTACCTTCTGCAGTTATATCAGTATCATTTTGATAATCAATAGTCTCAACAACCTTAACACCATTGATCTCATCAATTCCCTCTTCACGAAGAGTCTTCATGATCTGAGCCATCTTATCTTTACCAGAAATACCAGCAAAGGTCTTTGAGATAGTCTTTTCACGATAATAACCAAACTCTTCATAAAGATCTTCTAGAGCATCATAGATAGTTTTATTTTGTGATTCGTAGTAAGCGGCTGCTTCTGCCAACAAAAGAGTTGACTGCATAGCATCTTTATCACGAACAAATGGTTTAACCAAATATCCATAGCTCTCTTCAAAACCAAAGAGAAATTCATTACTACCTGTTTCTTCAAATTGTTCGATTTTTTCAGCAATATATTTGAATCCTGTTAAAACATCGAACATCTTAATATCATATTTATTAGCAATTGCTGTGGCCAATTCGGAGGAAACGATTGACTTAACAACTGCTCCATTAGCTGGCAATGCTTTTAAGTTCTTCTTAGCCTGTAATAAATAGTTTAGCAGAACTGAAGCAATTTGATTACCAGTCATTAATTTATAAGAACCATCGGGTTGTCTAACGGCAGCTCCCAATCTATCGGCATCAGGATCGGTAGCAATCAAGATATTAGCACCAATCTTTTTACCACGTTCAATAGCCAAATCAAAGGTTTGAGCAAATTCCGGATTGGGGAATGGTGTCGTAGCAAACTCTGGATCAAGGATGGCCTGTTCAGTTACCATATTAAAGTTCTTAAATCCTAATTGTTGGAAAATTCTTGGTGCAATCATTTTTCCAGTTCCATGAAGCGGTGAATAAACAAATTTCATCTTGTCACCAATATCATGAATCAACTTAGGGTTAACAATAACTGTTTCTAGATTCTTCATATAATCTAAATCAACATCTTCACCAATAAGAGTTAATAACTTGTCTGCTCTCAACTTCATAACAGGCATAACTTTAATGGCAAAGAGATCACTAGCCTTTCTAGCAAAACTAGTAATATTGTCTGATTCAGCTGGTGGCATTTGACCACCATCAGGACCATAAATTTTGAAACCATTATATTGTTTAGGATTATGGCTAGCTGTAATCATAATACCTGCATAGGTATGTAGACTTCTTACAGCAAAAGATAATTCAGGCGTTGGTCTCAAACTGTCAAACACATAACTGTGAATCCCATGAACACCAAGAACTTTAGCAGATTCATAAGCTAAATCCTGTGAATAGTAACGTGAATCGTAACTAATAGCTACACCTTGTGCTTTAACTTTGTCATCCAAAGTATCCATAAAGGCAGCTAGTCCTTCGGTTGCTTGACGAACGGTATAAATATTCATTCTATTAATACCAGGTCCAATCAAACCACGCATACCGGCTGTACCAAACTCCATAGGTTCATAAAATGCTTCTTCAGCTACTTTATCATCTTGTTTAATTTCGTTTAGTTGCTCTTTCATATCTGGATCTAGCTCTTTATAATCGAGCCATTTTTGCATGTTATCTTGCCAAGACATTAATTGGTCCTCCTAATTTGTAGTACTTACAGTCATTATATCAATCATAGAGTACTATTAAAATTTGATTTACATAACTTTAACAATAAAAATTTAAAATAGCCTTAAAATTACGTGATCAAATTTTCAAATTAGTTAAAATTTACTACTAATGATTCTGTTGATATCCGTATCATAATATTTTGCTAAAGCAATTAAAGTATCAATATCTGGCATTCGAATACCTGTTTCATAGTGGGATAAGGTTGTGACATCAATATTTAGATGTTGGGCAACTTCTTTTTGGGTGACATCTTTTTCTCTTCTAAGAAGTTTCAAATTTTTCGCTATATTAAAACCCGATTCGTGCATTAATTGGTTCAAGTTTTTATCTACTACTTCACGCATAAGAATCACTTCCTAACTTTTTAATTTCATTATATGTTTAAACATGTACATTGTGGAACCAATTTAAGACAATATAATTTTCAATATTTAAACATTCACTACTAAAACATGGTACAAAAAAAGGATTATGTTAACGGCAAAATATGCCCTCACATAATCCTCAATTCAATTTTATTAGTAGTTATTTATTTAGCAGAAACTTTATCATCGGCTAGTTCTTGAAGGTAACTGAAAACTTGTTGACCAGCAATACCACCCTCACCGACAGCAGTTGCTATTTGACGTAGATCTTTCTTTCTGACATCACCAACTGCAAAAATTCCAGGAACTTTAGTTTCCATATGGTCATTGGTATTAATCCAACCATCCTCATCAAGAACCCCAAGATCCTTAAAAGCAGATGTCATTGGTTGAATACCAACATAGATAAAGGCACCTTTAGCAGGAACAACATGCTCTTCACCAGTTTCTTTATCAACATATCTTACACCGGCAACCTTTTGATCTTCGCTCATGATCTCTTTAACATCAGCATTCCAGACAAACTTAATCTTATCATTCTTAAATGCACGATCTTGTAAAATCTTTTGAGCACGTAGTTGATCACGACGGTGAATAATTGTTACAGACTTAGCTAATTGAGTTAAGTAAATACCTTCTTCAACGGCAGAGTCACCACCACCAATAACGGCAACGTCTTGTCCCTTAAAGAATGCACCATCACAAACAGCACAGTAAGAAACACCACGTCCTGATAATTCATCTTCGCCAGGAACACCAATCTTCTTATATTGTGAACCAGTTGCAATGACTAAAGCTTTTGTTTCATAGTCGCCATCATCAGTATGGATGATTTTGACGTTTCCCTTATCCTCAACTGACTCAACTGCACCATAACCAAAATCAGCCCCAAATTGAGTTGAAGATTTATACATCTTTTCACTCAAATCTGGTCCTAAAATTGAATCAAAACCAGGATAGTTTTCAATCGCAGCGGTGTTATTCATTTGCCCACCGTAGATACCACGATCAAGAATCATTACTGACAAGTTAGCACGTGAAGCATAAAGAGCGGCAGTTAAACCACCAGGACCTGCTCCAATAACTACTACATCATATGTTTTCATCGTCGATTACCTCCTATTACTCAACAAATATTACCATTTTTTTTCAACTTAGCAATTAAGTTGCTCACAATTCATTATACCAAGGTTCCGTTTGTTTCCGTCGACGATAGACCAACAAAACAATCGCAACTACAAATAATACCAATGATAATACTTGGGAAACTCTAATGCCTGGCAAAATATAAAGACTATCAGTCCGCATCCCTTCAACGAAAAATCTCACGGCTGGATACCAAATCAGATAAGTCAAAAATACCTCTCCACGTTTGAGTAAATGTTTTCTATTTCTCAAAACTAAAATTAAAATCAAACCAATCAAATTACCAACTGATTCATATAAGAAAGTTGGTTGTCGATAAGCCCCATTAATATACATCTGTTCAATAATGAAATGTGGCATATGTAATGACTGTAAAAAGCTCAACGTCGTCTTAGCACCAAAAGCTTCTTGGTTCATGAAATTACCCCACCGACCAACAATTTGGCCTAACAGAACTGATGGAGCTACAATATCAAGCATTAACCAAGGCGAAATTTTACGCTTTCGACAAAGCACCATTAAAACAATAAAAGCTGCAATCAAACCACCATAAATGGCGATTCCTCCATGCCAGATCTTAATGATCTCACCAGGATTGGCTAGATAAAAAGGGAGTTCAAAAATCACATAATAGATACGGGCTCCAACTAAAGCAATCGGTACACCATATAAAACCAGATCTAAGATATTATCGGGATCCATATGTCTACGTTTAGCCTCACGCATTGCCATAACTACTCCGATCAAGGCACCCATAGCAATAATGATTCCATACCAATGAATCTGTAATCCACCCAAGTCAATGGCAATCGGATTTAACGCTAACAAATCAAGACTCATTACTTACCTTCTTCATCATTCTTAGTTTTTGCTTCATTTTCTTTGATCAATAGTCCTAAATTATCTTCAAACTTCTTTGTTGCATCATAACCCATCTTTTTAGCACGATAGTTCATAGCAGCAACTTCAATAATAATAGAAATATTACGACCAACTTTTACGGGAACAGTAATTTGAGGAACATCTACATCAAAGAAGGTTCTTTTATCTTCCAAAGTTCCAATCCGGTCATAATTCTTATCAGCTGACCAGTTCTCCAAATTAATAATCAATTGAATTTCACTTTGTGAACGAACTGCCCCAGCACCAAAGAGATTCATCACGTCAATAATACCGATACCACGGATTTCCAGTAAATGATTCAAAATCTTAGGTGCCTCACCAACAATTGTTTTCTCATCACGTTGATAAACATCAACACGATCATCAGCAATCAAACGGTGACCACGTTTAACAAGTTCCAAAGCAGTTTCACTTTTACCAATACCGGAATGACCAGTCAAAAGAATCCCAATACCATAAACATCAACTAAAACACCATGAATTGATTCTCTAGGTGCTAACTTTTCATCTAAGTATTCGGTAATCATACTAGAAAGTCTTGTCGTTGGCAATTCTGAACCAATTACGGGCACATCGTGTTCATTGGCAGCTTTCAATAATTCTTTACTAGGTTGAATATTTCTCGAAATCAGTAGTGCTGGAGTATCTTCACGACACAATTCCAACATGACCTTATACCGATTGTTAGCCGTCATTGAACGGGAATATGCTGACTCAGTTTGTCCAAATAATTGAATCCGTTCACTTGGATAATAATCAAAATAACCAGTTAATTCGATTCCTGGACGAGAAATATCACTCGTTGTAACCTTCTTTTTTTCCAGTAAGTCTTCTCCGTTATAAACTTTTAATTCATTATCTTTTACCATTTGCGATACAGTAACAAAATTTGTCATAGCCATCCCTCACTAATTCTATTTTTATAATAATTTTATCATTAATAGAACAAAAAAAACGCGTTCTAGACGCGTCTTTGAAAATTATCCATTGTATAGTTATTAATAATTGAATTACAGATTGCTAAAATAACTGCAACAAGTAAAGCTGAACCAAAGCTACTAAAGCCAAAGCTCTTGGCTCCCATTAATGTAGAAGTCAATTCCAAAGTTATCGCATTTATTACAAAAGAAAATAATCCAAATGTAATAAAGGTGATCGGTAAAGAAATGATATGTAATATTGGTTTGATCGTCCAATTCAAAATTATCAGAACAAAACTAGCCAAAATTGCAGTAACGACTCCATCAATATAGAACATACCCGCTGGCAAGACTCGCGCTATTGCTAGAAACAACAGTGTTTGTACAACCATTTTGATTAAGAACTTCATTTTATACCCTCATTTAACTCTCTTCTGAATCAGTAATATTTCTTTGATGATCGAGGCCCACGTCTTCTCCTAACACCAGTTTCTTGAATGTTTCGCTTCTCAGGAAATGAAAACACACAAATCACATAAACTAAAATGGTTAAGAAATATGTTAGCGGTGTTAAAAATATGAAGGCCAACCGAATCCAAGTCGAGTCAATCCCAAAGTACTCACCCAATCCCCCACAAACACCTGCGAGCATCCGATTTGTACTAGATCTAGTAATTCTATTTTTCATAAAATTTCACCTCAACTTGTTCAGAAAATATACTACATATCAACAAATTTATCAATTATTCTCGTCATAATCGGAATCTGCCACATGCTTCTGATTCAGTTCTACCACATGTCCAGTGTTCAAGTAAACAACCCATTCACAAATATTAGTTGCATAATCACCGGCACGTTCCAAATAACTGGCAACTAACATATATGATGTCCCACTTAAAACATTTTCAGTAGACTTTTGCATATTTTCGATACACATTTCATTGATCTTCGCACTTATATAGTGAACTTTAACATCACGATTGGCAACTTCTTCAGCCATCTTGCTATCACGTTTTAGATAAGCTTCTAGTGCGTCCTCAACGATACTAGTTGTCATATCACCCATTTCTGCAATTAGTTTTTCAATTTCAGGAATTCTGGTTTCACCCTTAACTCTAATTGTTTCTTGAGCGATACTGACCGCATGATCACCCATTCTTTCCAAATCAGAACTAGCCTTCAAAACCGTCACGATCATTCTCAGATCAGATGTAACTGGTTGTTGCAAAGCAATCATTTCAAATGATTCTTTTTCTAGGTCCATTTCTCGTTTATTAATAATGTGATCATTTTTAATAACTTCATTAGCCAAAGCCTTGTCATGTTGGACATAAGCCTTAACCGATTTCATAATGGCTTCACTAGCCATCATGCCCATTTCTGAGAACCGTAAATGTAAATTATTTAGTTGTTCTTCAAAAGTAGTTCGCATCGTTTTTCTCCTAACCGAATTTTCCTGAAATATAATCTTCAGTTTGTTTTTCTTTTGGATTTAAGAAAATATTTTTTGTTTTATCCGCCTCAATTAATTCTCCATTTAGGAAGAAGGCGGTCTGATCAGATATTCTCGATGCCTGTTGCATATTATGTGTAACAGTAATTATCGTGTAATCCTCACGTAACGCCATCATTGTATTTTCTACCTTAGCTGACGAAATTGGATCCAAGGCAGAGGTTGGTTCATCCATCAATAAAATATCAGGTTTAACTGCTAAAACTCTAGCAATACAAACTCTTTGTTGCTGACCACCTGATAAAGATAAGGCACTTTGATGCAATTTGTCTTTGACATCATCCCAGACAGCAGCATTTTGTAAGCTGGTCTCAACAGCTTCATCTAATGTAGCTTTATCCTTAACACCAGCTAATCTTAATCCATATACTACATTATCATAAATTGAGAAAGGAAACGGATTAGGTTGTTGAAAAACCATTCCGACCTGTTTTCTTAATTCAACTGTATCGACGCTGGGTGCATAAATATTTTGTCCATTTAATGAAATTGTCCCAGTAATCGTAACATTAGGAATCAAATCATTCATTCGATTCAAGCATCTTAGATAAGTTGATTTACCACATCCAGATGGTCCGATCAAAGCCGTGATTTCATTCTTATTGAAATCAAGATTAATGCCTTTCAGTGCCTCTTTTTTACCATAAAATAAATGTACATCAGAAGATGTTAAAATTTTTTCTGCCAAGTTTAGCGCTCCTATCCAAAGTGTCCAGAAACATAATCTTCAGTCGTCTTAATCTTAGGACGTGTGAAGATTTTTCTAGTTTCGTTAAATTCAACAGCATGTCCCATATGGAAAAATGCTGTGTAATCACTGATTCTAGCTGCTTGTTGCATGTTGTGTGTAACGATAATAATGGTAAATTTATCCTTCAAACTCAACATTGTTTCTTCAACATTTGACGTTGATATTGGATCCAAAGCACTTGCAGGTTCATCCATCAAGAGAATATCCGGTTTCATCGCAATTGCTCGAGCAATACACAGTCTTTGTTGTTGACCCCCAGAGAGCGCTAAAGCACTTTTGCCAAGATCATCCTTAACTTGGTCCCACAAGGAGGCCTGTTTTAAAGTTGTCTCAACGATTTCATCTAACTGTTTCTTGTCATGCAAACCATGACGTTTTAAAGCAAAAGTAATATTGTCATAAATTGATTTAGAAAACGGATTGGGCCGTTGAAAAACCATCCCGATATGTTTTCTAACTTCATAAATATCAACATTATCTTTATTAATATCCAAACCACGATACATAATCTGACCTTTGACAGAAGCTCCCGGAACATTATCATTCATTCGGTTTAAAGACCGAAGATAAGTCGATTTACCAGAACCAGAGGCTCCTATCAAAGAAGTTATCTTATATCTCTCAAATTGAAGTGATGCTTTATGCATCGCTTCTTTTTCGCCATAGAATACCTGTAAGTCTTTAGTTTCCATGGCAATTTCATGTTCATCCTCGTCTAAATGAAGGATGTATTGTTGGTCATTTTGTTCATCCATATATTACTCACCCGTCATCTTTTTATAAACTAAATTGCCAATATATCTTGCTAATAAATTAAAAATCAATACCGCAATGATCAAAACTGCAGATGCCCCAGCGGAAACTTGAACGGCATCTGGAATCAAACCTTCAGAATTAACTTTCCAAATATGTACAGCTAGAGTTTCAGCAGGTCGCATTAAGTTTAACGGACTCGTAATACTGAAAATATTAAAATTGGTAAAGTCTAATGGCGGAGCACTTTGCCCAGCTGTATAAATTAAGGCAGCAGCTTCACCAAAAACTCTACCAGCCCCAATGATCATCCCTGTGATAATCCCTGGTAGACCATCCGGAATAATAACATGAATAACTGTTTCCCACTTTGAAAGTCCCAAAGCAAGTCCGGCCTCACGCTGTGACTGTGAAACTGATCTTAATGAATCCTCAACATTTCTGGTCAAAATCGGCAAATTGAAAACTGTCAAAGTCAATGCACCAGAAAGAATTGAAAAGCCAAACTTGAAACTAATAACGAAGACCAAAAATCCAAACAAACCAACTACGATTGATGGTAGAGAACTCAAAACTTCAATCGAAATCCGGATTAATTCTACGAATTTATTTTTACCGGCATATTCTGAAAGATAAATTCCGGCACAAATTGAAATTGGAATTGAAATCAACATTGAAAGAAATAGGAGGAAAAACGAATTGAATAATTGTATCCCCACACCACTTCCGGCCTGAAAGGCCTTTGAACCTGACGTTAGGAAATGCCAGTTAACATAACGTAAACCACTTCCTAAAATATAGATCAATAACCCTGCAAGAATAAGTACAATAATCCCTGACATAGTATAGATAATCGCGGTGGCAATCTTGTCTTTAACTTTTTCATTAAACACTAGAATTCACCTCGCTTAGCAATTGATCTGATAACAAAATTGAATAAGAGTGACATTAACAATAGTAATAGAGCCAATGACCAAAGTGCATTATTGGAAGTTGAACCCATGATGGTATTACCCATATTCATTGTTAGAACACTGGTTAGAGTTGATGATGGTGATACTAAGTTTTGTGGCAATAACATCGCATTACCAATAACCATTTGAACTGCCAAAGCTTCACCAAAGGCGCGAGCCATACCAAAAACAACAGCCGTTAACAATCCTGGTGTAGCGGAACGTAAAATAACTTTAGAAATAGTTTGCCATCTAGTTGCTCCTAAAGCCAATGAAGCTTCACGATAATATCTAGGCACTGCCTTTAAGGCATCAACTGACATGGAAGTGATAGTAGGCAAGATCATAACAAATAATACAAATGAACCTGCTAAAATACCAAAACCACTACCACCGGCAATTTTTCTGACGAATGGAACAACGATCGTTAAACCGATAAATCCATAAACAACTGATGGAATACCGACCAATAATTCAATAACTGGTTGTAAAACTTTGCGTCCCCATTTAGGTGAGATCTCAGTCATAAAAATGGCTGCTGCAATCGCAAATGGTGTTCCAATCAAAGCTGCAATCAAGGTTACTGAAAACGAACCAACAATCATTGGCGCAGCACCTACAATTGGGTGTCCAGCACTATCTAATTTATTTGGTGACCAAACTGAATGAGTCAAAAAATCAATGGGATTAACCCCATCTTTAATAAAAATAATCAAACCACGTGATGCAATAAAGCCAATAATAGTGATCACTAATAACACGATAACGGCAGTAAAACTGAAAGATATAATCTTACCGCGAGTTTCACGCTTAGCTGAAACAGATTTTTTAGTTAAACTTTCTCTAATCGGATCTTTCAAATTATTTTACCCCCTTCGAGACTGGTGTAACGTTGCCCTTATAATCTTTTTGATACTTCATTTCCTTAACGGGAACATAATTCATTTTTCTCACAACATTTTTTTGAACATTATCAGTCATGATAAAATCAAGGAATTTCTTAGTCATCCCCGTTGGTTGTCCATTTGTATACAAATGTTCATATGACCAGATTTTCCATTCATTATTCTCAATGTTTTCGATGGTTGGTGCTATTCCATTAACATTGATCGTCTTAACCGTACTATTTAAATATGGCATTGCCAAATAGCTAATTGCACCATCGGTATTGTAAACAATTTGTCGAACCATCCCACTGGAGTCCTGTTCTTGAGAGCGAACAAAAGGTGTGCCATTCATAACATCACTTTCAAATGATGCACGAGTACCACTACCGTCAGCACGATTAATGATAGTTATCGGTAAATCTTGTCCACCGACTTGTTTCCAGTTTATTATTTGGCCGGAAAAAATTTGTCTTAATTGTTTAATTGTCAGAGACTTTACTTTAACGTCTTTGTTGACGACTGGAATCATTCCGACTGCAGCGATTCGATGATCAACAAGCTTACTGGCATTAATATCCTTCTTCTGCTCTGCGTAAAGATCAGAGTTACCGATATTAACAGCACCTTGTTGAATCTGGCTGAGTCCGGTACCAGTTCCACCACCTTGGACGTTAACATATTCATTCGGGTTATTTTTAGTAAATTCTTCCCCGGCAAGTTCCACTAATGGTTGAGCAGCTGATGAACCAACTGCCGTAATAGTTTCTTGGCTTCCGCCACCTTTGCAACCACTCAATATAAAAATCATGGGTATCATAATTGCAAATAATGCGACAAGTCTTCTTTTCAATGTTCTCACCTCTATCCACTTAGGATATTACAACTTTGTATATTTTTTGTATAAAAAAAAGCCACAACAAAATAAAATATTTTGTTGCGACAATTTTTTTATAATGGTATGTCGACGATAAACTTCGTTCCCAATCCTAAATTAGATTCGATTCTAATATCACCGTCTAATGTATCAAGAGTCTCTTTAACGATAGCCAGACCCAAACCAGTTCCACCAGTTTCCAAACTTCTTGACCGATCGACCCGATAAAATCTTTCGAAGATTCTACCCTGATCGGCTTCAGAAATTCCTAAACCAGTATCTTGAATAATAAATTTAATTCGATTCTCAATTTCATCATGGTGAACTTCAAGCTTGATTTCACCATTTTCCTTATTATATGAAATAGCATTCTTAATTAAATTACGGAAAACCAAATTGATTTTTTCTTTATTAGCCGTTACCTCAGGATTACCAACATAATCCTGTTTAACGGTTAAATTATGTTTCTTGATTGCCAAAGATTGTTGCTCCAGAATATGTTCAATATCATCACGTAAGTTGACCATATCCGTCTTAGCAGTATCTTTTCTAACTTTAGATAATGATAAAATATCCTGAATTAATTCTGATAAACGAACACTTTCACTGTGAATAATATCCAAGAAATGATCTAATTTCTTCGGATCATTTTTAGCACCATTCAATAACGTCTCAGAAAATCCTTCAATAGAAGTTACTGGAGTCTTTAATTCATGACTGACATTATTAACAAAATCAACTTGAATCTTTTCAAATTGACGACTTTCAGTCAAATCATACAGAATGACCAATACTTGTTGATCAAAATCTTCCCGTGAATGGATCAGGCGGATTACATTGGCATCAACATATTTCTGCGAATTACCAACCAGTTGAATTTCTCGGTGATGATTTTTATTCTTTCTCAAAGTATGCTCAATCATCCGACTCAAACTATAAGTCTTAATATCCTCGATAAACGGATGAATATCATTAGAGATATTCGCGTCCAATAAACTAGCCATCGCTTGGTTATGCATCAAAACATCCCCTTGCGAGTTTAACAACATGACCCCAATTGGTAAATGGCCTACCAACCCCTTGAAACGTCTCTCACGTAATCTAACATCGTCACGAAGATCATTAATATCCATACTGATCTTGTTCGTCTGTTCTACTAAACCATAAAGCTCATCATCGGGTGCCAAGATCAAAGAGGCCATCTCTTTGTTTTTCCGAACTCGACGAAGATTCTCAGTAACGCTCTTAATATCTTTACTCAACAACTGACGTTTACGGTAATAGAATAAAACAACCGAATCAGTAATCAAGAAGTACATTAACGCTACTAATACGAAAGTCATAGGACTTTGACTCCACAGGCGATCATACTTTTTAGCCACAACATGACGACTAGAACCAGACATATAATACATAATTCGTGTATTAAACGTTGAATCAGTCACATAATTTTTACCAGGTGCAATTCGACCTCGATGGAACATATCATAGGCTTTCTTTTGCATGACAGTATCCTCTTTACTACTGTCAACATAAATTAAACCAGCAATTTTAGCGGCTTCCGCTGGATCATGGTTTTTCTTCAATTCCTGATAAGAAATTGTCTCTTCGGTAAACATATCATTTTGAGAATTTCCCAAAATATTATCAGAAAACAATATCAAAATGATAAAGATAGCTATAGAAATTAAAATAGCAATTACAGGTCCTATTTTTCTTTTCATCGTCATACCTCTAAAATATAACCGAATCCGTGCACGGTTTTTATTATTTGTGGATTCTTTGTATCCTGTTCAATTTTATCACGGAGGTGGCTGATTTGGATATCAACCATACGCATTTGTGAATTAGAATTTATTCCCCAAACATTATCAAAAATTTGTTCTCGAGAAACCACGATTCCTTTGTTTCTAATCAAAAACTCCAGTAATTCGTATTCCTTTTTAGTTAAACTAATCTCTGTACCGTCAATAATCAAACTTTTAACATCGGTATTAAGTTGAAAACTCTTTTCTTTATCCTGATTTGAGGTTCTTCGTAAAACAACCTCGATTCGTGCTAAGAGTTCTTTGATACTGAATGGCTTAGTTATATAATCGTCTGCCCCACTGATCAAACCCTCAATCTTGTTATCCTCAGAATCTACCGCTGTTAAAAATATAACTGGAGTTAAATTACCAGACTTACGCATTTTTTTAAGAACTTCAATCCCACTCATTTTGGGTAGCATCTGATCCAACAACATCAAATCATAATTATCGGCAGTAACTTTATCAAAAGCCATTTGCCCATCAACTGCTGTGGATACTTGATAATCACTATCTTCTAAATTATATTCAATCAACTCTAGAATCGTAGGTTCATCATCAACAACTAAGATTTTCTTTTTCATTGTTTGACTCCTTGTAGTTTCCATTGCAGATAAGCATATATAAATGGATCTAAATCCCCATCCATCACTGCTTGACCATTGCTAGTCGAATAATTTGAACGATGATCCTTAACCATTGTATAAGGATGGAATACATATGATCTAATCTGTGAACCCCAACCAATATCCAATTGTTCACCCTGAATCTCAGCATGCTTCTTAGCTTGTTCCTCTTGTCCTCTTTGGAAAAGTTTAGCTTTCAACATCCCCATAGCAGTTTCTCTATTTTGAAGCTGTGAACGTTGTGCCTGTGAGCTGACTACAATTCCAGTTGGTAAATGTGTAATTCTAACCGCTGATGAAGTCTTATTAATATGTTGACCCCCCGCACCAGAAGAGCGAAAGACATCGACTCGTAAGTCGTCATCATTAATATCTACATGAATACTATCATCTAGTTCAGGCATCACATCAATTGAGGCAAATGATGTATGACGTCGACCGGCTGAATCAAATGGTGAAATTCTGACCAAACGGTGTACACCACGCTCCGAACGCAATAACCCATAAACATTTTTTCCACGGATCATCATAGTAACACTTTTGATTCCAGCCTCATCACCCGGTTGATAATCCTCGATTTCGACCGAGAACTTATGTTGATCAGCCCATCTTTGATACATTCGTAAAAGCATGGCACCCCAATCTTGTGATTCAGTTCCACCAGCACCAGGATGAATTTCAATGATGGCGTTGTGTGAATCATATGGTTCAGACAACAACATCATTAATTCATAAGAACGTAATTTATCAGCCAATTGAGCTGAATCATCTTCCAACTGTTGCATCAATTCAGTTTCAGGATCTTCTTGATAAAGCTCAGCCAAAACTTGAATGTTCTCTAAATCAGCACTCAATTGCTTAAAGTTATCGTATTGATCCTTCATATCATTGGTAGCATCGATTAATTTTTGGGCCGTTTCGTGATTATCCCAAAAACCGTTCTCAGTCATTTTACCTTCGTTTTCAGCAATCCCTTCTTCAAGACTTTCTAAGTCAAAGAGACCCCCTAAATTGAGTTATTTTGTTTTCCATCTCGGATATTTTATTTTTAATCTCACCGAATTCCATAAAATCACCCTTATAAAAAAAGCAGGCACAAGGCCCGCTTTTTATCTTTCCATATTTTGTCTAATTTCGGCCTTCATGAATAATCTTGTAACATCATATTCAATATCAGAAACCATTTCTTCAAACATACGATATCCTTCTTCTTGGTACTCAACTAAAGGATTCAATTGTCCATAACCACGTAGTCCGATTGATTGACGTAATTGATCCATTGCATCAATATGATCAGTCCAATGTTCATCAACAACTCTAAGTATAACAACCTTTTCAAATTCTAGCATTTGTGAAGGGTCGCCTAATTGTTCTTTTTTGTCTTCATAATTCTTATTAACGAAGTCCATCAAGAACTTAACAATATCATCAGAGCTCTTGAGTTGTAAGTCAACAACACTGATTTGATTATCATTAACTAGTGCTGCTTTAGCAAAGTCAACAATAGCATCTAGCTCCCAATCTTCTTTTTTGCCTTGAGTATGAACGGCTACTTGTGCTTCAATCGTACGTTTTAGCATTGGAAGCAAGACAACATCGAGATCTTTGTCTTCATTGATAACTTCCATTCTTTCTTTATAAATAACTTCACGTTGTTCACGCATAACATCATCATATTGAAGAGTATTCTTACGAGTATCGTAGTTATTACCTTCAACACGTTTTTGAGCGGATTCAACTTGACGGGTCATCATCTTACTTTGAATAACTGCATCGTCATCTTCAATTCTCAATGATTTAAGCACACGCTTGATACGTTCTGAACCAAAACGCTTCATCAAATCATCTTCAAGTGACATGTAGAATTGTGTTTCACCAGGATCACCTTGACGACCTGAACGTCCACGAAGTTGATTATCAATACGACGTGATTCATGACGTTCAGTACCTAGAACACATAAACCACCTAATTCAACTACACCAGGTCCAAGTTTAATATCAGTACCACGACCAGCCATATTAGTAGCGATAGTAACAGCACCACGTTGACCAGCGTTCATGATAATTTCAGCTTCTTTAGCATGGTTCTTAGCATTCAAGACTGCATGAGGAATTCCTGCGTTATCTAACAATTTAGATAGATATTCTGAGGATTCAACCGCAACGGTACCAACTAGTAAAGGTTGGCCTTTAGCATGACGAGCTTCAATATCCTTAACAACGGCATCAAATTTACTCTTCAAAGTTGGATAGAGAACATCATCCTTATCATTACGAATAACGGGTTTATTAGTAGGAATTGAAATAACTTCCATGTTATAGATTTCTCTAAATTCTTCAGCTTCAGTTTTAGCAGTACCAGTCATACCTGACAACTTGTCGTACATACGGAAGAAGTTTTGGTAAGTGATATTAGCCATAGTCTTAGTTTCATCTTGAATTTCAACAGCTTCTTTAGCTTCAATAGCTTGGTGAAGTCCATCAGAATAACGACGACCATCCATTACACGACCAGTAAATTGATCAACAATCTTAACTTCGCCTTCTTGAACCACATAGTCAATATTTAAACTCATGATGAAGTTGGCACGAAGTGCTTGATCCAAATGGTGATTCAAGACAGTATTATCAATATCGTAAAGATTATCAAGGCCAAAGTAATCTTCAGCTTTTCTGATACCAGTTTCTGTTAAACTGATTGACTTTGTAGGCCAATCAATTTTGTAATCATCTTTTTCAAGAGTCTTAGAAAAACGGTCAGCACGAACATACATTGCAGTAGATTTTTCAGCTGCTCCAGAAATGATCAATGGAGTTCTAGCTTCATCAATCAAAATGGAATCAACTTCATCGACAATCGCATAGTGAAGTGGACGTTGTACCATTTGTTCCTTGTAAACAACCATGTTGTCACGCAAGTAATCAAATCCTAATTCACTATTCGTTGAATAAGTAATGTCACAATTGTAAGCATCACGTTTTTCTTCAGAATCCATACTATTAACATTAAGACCTACGGATAGACCCAGCCAATTGTATAGTTCACCCATTTGTTTAGCATCACGGCCTGATAGGTATTCATTAACTGTAACAACGTGAACACCTTTTCGGTCTAAAGCATTCAGATAAACTGGTAGTGTAGCAGTTAAAGTTTTACCTTCACCAGTTTTCATTTCAGCAATATTACCTTCATGTAAGGTAATACCACCAATTATTTGTACTCTAAATGGAAATAGTCCGAGAACTCTTTTAGCACCCTCACGGGCTGTAGCAAATGCTTCAGGTAAAATATCATCTAAAGTTTCACCTTTTGCTAGTCTTTCTTTAAATTCAGGTGTCTTAGCTTGAAGTTGTTCATCAGAAAGTTTGCTGTAAGCATCAGCGTAACTTTCAACCTTATCGGCAATCTTGCCCATACGTTTAACTTCTCTTTTATCGCTTTCGACCCATCTTCTTAGTGGATTTGCCATATTAATATATCTCTCCTAAGTGTTATAAACATACTCTTAATAGTAGCATTTTTTTTTATGCTTTTAAACTTTATATCGATTAAATAGACTTTCAGAGTTACAATGATACACCATTTTTCATTTCTTTGTATTAAGAATGCTTTACAAATGCCTAAATAGCGTACAAAAAAAGCTGAGGCGTCAAAACACCTCAGCTTAAATTTTATTTTATTCGTTAGTTTCAATCAAACCATATCTACCATCGTTACGTTTATAAACGATGCTGGCTCCGTTTGTTTCTGAATCTTCAAAAATGAAGAATTCATGTCCAAGCATTTCCATTTGTAGAACAGCTTCTTCAGCGTTCATTGGTTTCAATGATAGACGCTTTGTTCTAACGATTTGTGATTTATCTTCTTCAGTTTCATCAGGTGTAACATCATCCAAAGGAATATCCTTTATACCACCCTTTTCACGACTCTTGCGATTTACACGAGTCTTGAACTTCTTGATTTGTCTCTCAAGTTTGTCGATAACAAGATCAATTCCGGCATATAAGTCATCATTAACCTCTTCGGCTCTTAGAGTGATTGATGGTAGTGGAATTGTTACTTCAACCTTTGTACCTTTTGAAGGGTATGTTTTCAAGTTTACATGAGCAATTGGACTGCTTTCATCGCTAAAGTATTTCTCCATCTTAGAAATTCTTTTTTCGACATATTCGCGAATTGATGAAGTTACCTCGATATTCTCACCACGTACATTAATAGTTAACATAATAATCTCTCCTTCCGACGAGTAGGAAATTAAAGAGTGTCTTGCATCTCTTTAATGCAATTATAATATTTTTGTGCCAATATGACAACGTTTCCATTACCTAGATAATGAAAATGTGTAAATTTTTTTAAAATTAGCTCTAAAAAATATATCATGAGCATGCATTAAGGTTCGACCGGTTGTATAAATGTCATCTAGTATTAAAATACTTTGATTTTTTTGAATCTGATTTAGCTCTGGCAAGGCACAAAAAGTTTGGGGAGTCGATAATCGCTCCAAACGATTCTTCTGAGCCTGTGGTTTATCAGCATCAACCTTTGTCAAAAGTTGCTTCAAATCAAAAATATCTGCATACAATTCATAGACTGGATCAAATCCACGTGCCTGAAGATGACTTTTACTGGCTGGAATATATGTAACTACATCAAAGTGATTTCTTTGAGACCAGCTCTTTATATCTTGAAAAAATAACTTAGCCATCAAGACATCTCCATATCGCTTATACAGCTTGAAGTAGCTGTGTATGAACTGATTATACTCAAACAAAGCTTGATGGCAATTGATTACCTGGTATTTTTCCTCCCACATCCGACAATCTGAACAAATTCCATTTGCATTAGCTTTAAAACATCGGGGACAATTATTTCGTCCTGACAACGGCGCCAACTGGCTACGGCATAAATTGCAAATATAATCAGGAATGATTTCTTTAAATAAAAATATTTCTTTAATTTTTAAATTATTTGTTATTTGATTACCACAATTAAGACATTTCATGATTTAGCTTGCCGATTCAAATAATCGATTTCTGCACACGCCAATCGAATCTGATCATTATAATACTGATAATAAAAATGAACTTCGTCATCATAAGAATCCTTTCCACGACCTGCTCGACCAGCAATCTGAATCAAACTGGTCTTCGAAAATTCTTTAGCTTGAGCAGCTAAGACAATGACGGTGATTTTCTTAAAGGTCACACCTCGTTCCAAAATAGTAGTTGTTAAAATTGCTTGAACCTTTTGTTCACGAAATTGCTGAACTTTCTCCAGACGATGTTGATCTTTCGAGCTAACAGTAACAAAATTTAATAATGGATATAATTTATGTAATTTCTCGGCAAATGATTTCATTATAGGAATTTGAGGGAAGAACAGCATGAATCGTTGCCCATTCTTAATCAATTGTGTAAGTTTTGATCTTAATCGAGGATTTATCCCTAAAAATTCTAGCTGCTTCAACAACAAATGACATCGTGGCTCTGGTAATGGGTGGCCGTGGAATCTCTGATACAATTTAGTTAAAGTCACTTGGTGCTTACTAACAGCAATCAATAATTCCTTAGGCGGAGTCGCTGACAAGTAAACGATCATCCCTTGATTGTCTTTAGCTTTCGTAATAGCCTGATGTAACATCTTATTTCCCGCTAATGGATATGAATCAACTTCGTCAATTATTAAAACATCAAAGGCCTGTTCAAATCGGATCAGTTGATGCACTGTTGCCAGCATAATTTGTGTCAGATGATAATTCTCTTCACTCTTACCATGAAACAACCCCACACTGGTATTTGGAAACACTTGTTGGATTCGCGGGAACAATTCAATACAAACATCCACTCGTGGCGAACAAATTGCGACCCGCTGTTGCTTAAATAACGCCTGTTCAATCAGTGGAAAAATCATTTCAGTTTTACCGGCTCCAGTTACCGCCCACACTAAATGATCTTGTTTTTTATCAAAAGCTCTCAGAAGCTCTCTAACCCCTTTCTGCTGATTAGTGGTTAATTGGCCATCCCAAACTAGATAATTAGACTGGATCGGATATTTGACGTCTGTGGGGGTAATAACCAATCGATCATTAACTTTGATTTTACCCAGATTGATACAATTACGACAATACTGAAATTCTATTGGTAACTTTCTGATCTCCATTAGGCAACGCCGGCAAAATAGTTTATTATTTTTCTTAAATGTAGCCGAAACTATTTGACTACCTAAACTGATCAAATCTTCTAATTCAGATTGTTCCAATTCGGCTAGGTTAAAAATCCTACCACCCAAAAATTCATTTATATTCTTCATACTTAACATTACGTAAAGGAGCTAAACTTTTGCAAAATTATAAAACCATTGCCCAAACGGGCAGTCACGAAAAAATCATTAAAAAATCTCGCTTCATCGCCCACATTGCTCAAACTTTCTCTGAAGAAGAAGCCAACGATTTTATCAAACAGATCCGTGAACAAGAATCTGGAGCAACTCACAATTGCACAGCCTTCATTGTTCTAGCAAACGTTAAGATCGAACGAATGTCTGATGATGGTGAACCAAGCGGTACTGCTGGATCACCAATTCTAAATGTTTTACAGCAACAAGATCTCCAAAACGTCACTGCAGTTGTGACTCGTTATTTCGGTGGTATCAAATTAGGTGCTGGTGGTTTAATCAGAGCTTATTCATCAACAACCGCCGAAGCAGTTAAAGAGATCGGTTTAGTTGAAAATCGTATCCAACAAGGTTTTGAGTTAACTATCCCCTATCACATGTTTGATAAATTCGATAATTATGCACAAAAGGAAAAAATCACTTTGGAAGATAAACAATTTGCTGCCGATGTAAAATGTCAGATCTTTTTGGATTTAGATATCGTCGATAAGGCTGTGCAAAACATCAAGGATCTCTTTCAAAATCAAATTATTTTAAAAGAAACTGAACAGACTTATAAACAAGTTCCTATAGAAGCAAATTAAAAAGAAGTGCCAACCGAATTTGAAATTCGTGTTGCACTTCTTTTTTTAATATTTACCAGTTCGCATCATAAAAGGCTTCTTTAGATCCATTTGTCCTTTGGGTCCTTTGAAAGTCTTCATATCTTTACTCCAGTCCTCATACATCCCACGATAATCTGAGTAATCTTTATACATATTATTCCTAATTGAGCTAGGGATCGCATCCCAACTAACAAAATTTATTCTGGAAACATAAGTTCCTCGATGTTCAACCATCGCATACGGTTTATTCTCTGGAGGTAAACCACCTTCAAAAGTTAGAAAAGAAGAATTTCCCCAAGCATCATCAGTCACCACCATATGCTTGAAAGGTACTCCCAATCCTCTGGTTTTTCTATGCTTTTCATTTGAAACCGTCACATAATCCCCAGCCACCGCCGTCTTCTCAGTTGGTAAGGCCGCATAACCAATTTGAGTTGGTATCAATGGATTAAACCGATCGACCATTTCATTCTGATATTTGTAGTTTGAAAGAAAAAGATAACCCCCTCCAATTAATATCAATACCAGTAATATTGCTACGAGCCAGTGTTTATAAACCTTAGTTAATTTTAAATCCTTGTCAATTTTTTCCACGGTCTCACTATCTCCTTTTAAAAATTCATCTAAGGAAATATTCAAAATAGAACCAAGGTTGATCAATAAAGAAATATCTGGATAAGTTCGCCCGGTTTCCCAACTAGAAACTGTTTTATCTGAAACGTTCAATTTCTGAGCTAATTGCTTTTGAGTCAAACTTTCTTGTTTACGATATTTCCTGAGTTGTTCATTCAGTTCCATTTTTATTTCTCCTCGAATTCAATTTAAAAGGTCTTGCAATATATATACTACCTACACAACCCAGAACTCAAGAGATGCTTAGTCTAGTCTTTGTAGAACTGACTCTAGGGACAAAAAAAGCAGGCGCTATAACGCGCTTGCTAATCTTTCTTTTCTAATCGTTTAACAAATCTTTGAATTGCTTTTAGTAATGGCTGACGGTTATCACCAAGTAATCCGATCGATTCGATGAATAACTCCAAACCAATCAAAACTCCAACGGTTAACAAGACGCTACCCCACAAAGTTGATAATGGGTAAAGCAGGGAGATAAAAGCAAAAACTAATGACAAACCATAAATAACTAAAACTGTTTGTCGATGTGACAAGCCTAATTGCATCAATCTATGGTGCAAATGATGTTTATCAGCTTGCATAATTGGTTTTTTATTCAATAATCTTCTTAAAATAGCATAAACCGTATCGGTAATTGGCACACCCATAATTACCACTGGCATTAACAAAGTCACAAAAGTTACATTCTTCAACCCTTTAAGTGAAAAGACTGCCATCATAAATCCAATGAACAGTGAACCAGTATCCCCTAAGAAAATACTAGCTGGATGAAAGTTATGTGGTAAGAAACCGATCAAGGCTGCTACCATCGCAAAAATCCAAATCGCCACATATACATTGGTCATATTCAAGAAGAAGTACGCCATAATACCCATGGTGAACAACGCGATGATTGAAACCCCAGTCGCTAATCCATCTAACCCATCAATCAAGTTGACTGCATTAGTAATGGCAATGATCCAGATAATGGTAATTGGCAAACTCCACCAGCCTAATTGGAATGACCCAAAGAATGGCAAAGTCACTTCATTCATTCTGATTCCGGCTAAGAAATAAATGACTAACGCTGCTGCTAAAATCCCCGACAATTTTGCTTTGGGTGACAACTCACGAATATCATCAATAATTCCAGTTAGGATAATGATACATTCAGCTAGAAAGACACTGAACAACTCATGGGTTGGAAATTGCTCCCGCAATAACACAAACGTTGAGAAATTAAACGCAATAAAAATTGCTAATCCACCCATCGTAGGCATTGGTTTGATATTGACCCGACGAGCATTTGGTTTATCTACGGCCCCTAAAATATAAGCTAATTTCACTACGAAAGGAGTTATCGCAGCCGATATTATCATCGTTACAAATAATTTTACTACTACACTAAACATACCCGACATTTTTAGAAAAACTCACTTTCCATTAATAAAACAATTATACAATACCACGTGCCCATTCCAAAAAGAAATTAAAAAAAAGAAGTGTACCAATCGATACACCCCTCAATAATTATTTCGCTAATTCAACTTTTCTGATTTCACGAACAACCGTGACCTTAATATGGCCTGGATATTCAAGATTTTCTTCAATTTCGCTCTTCATATCACGAGCTAGAATTGCAGCTTGGTCATCAGAGATCTCCTCAGGTTTAACCATGACACGAATTTCATGACCAGCTTGAATGGCATAACTATGATCAACGCCCTCATGTTTGTCGGCAATTTCCTCCAACTTTTCAAGACGATGAATATAGTTTTCCATTGATTCTGATCTAGCACCAGGACGTGATGCTGAAATTGCATCAGCTGTTGCAACAATTGTTGCGATAAATGATGTTGGTTCTACATCCCCATGATGCGAAGCAATTGTATTAATAACTACTTCTGGTTCTTTATACTTAGTTGCGATATCCACACCTATTTCTACGTGGGATCCGTCAACTTCACGATCGATAGCTTTACCGATATCGTGCAATAAACCTGCTCGTTTTGCTAACATAACATCTTCACCCATTTCAGCAGCCATTACAGCGGCTAGTTTAGCTACTTCGATAGAGTGATTCAAAACATTTTGACCGTAACTCGTACGATATTCCATACGTCCAATGATCTTAATCAGATCAGGATTGATTGAACTGATTCCCAAACCATAAATAGTTTGTTCACCAACTTCACGAATATGATCGTCCATTTCTTTTCTGGCTTTATCAACCATTTCCTCAATACGTGCAGGATGAATACGACCATCTTCGATCAATTTCTCTAAAGCCATGCGAGCGATTTCTCTTCTCACAGGATCATAAGCACTCAAAGAAACAGCTTCTGGAGTGTCATCAATAATTAAATCAACACCAGTAAGTGCCTCAATGGTCCGGATATTTCTACCCTCACGACCAATGATCCTACCTTTCATGTCTTCATTAGGCAAGGTAACAGTAGTAACAGTTGATTCTGAAACAGTATCAGCTGCACTTCTTTGAAGAGCGGCTACAATCAAAGCTTTAGCGTCTTTTTCGGCGTTTTGCTTAGCTTGTTCGTCACTATCCTGAATCATCTTGGCACGTTCATGGGTTAATTCCCCATTAAGCTTATCCAAAATGATCTTTCTTCCTTGTTCACGAGTTAAGTTACTTACTCTTACCAGCTCCGCTTGCTGTTCACTAAGAGTATCAGTCAATTGTTTGTCTTTTTCATCAAGTTTATGTTGTCGTGCTGAAATATTATTCTCGTTATTTTCGATATTTTCCTCACGCTTTTCAAGCGATTGGTCCTTTTTATCCAAAATGTCTTGTCGTTCGAGAACTCTATTCTCTTGTTTCTGAATATCCTTACGACGTTCTTTCAATTCATCTTCTTGTTTCTCACGATAATGATGAATCTCATCCTTAGCTTCAAGTAAAGTTTCCTTTTTCAAGGATTTAGAAGCCTTTTTTGCGTCCGCAACGATATCGTCAGCAGTTTGTTTTGCTTGTGAAAGTTTTTTCTCGTAAGAGTCCTTACAGAGAGCATATCCGAAGAGGATACCTACGATTAATGTTACTAGAGCGAAAGAGAAGGTTATGATAGCAGGATACATGCCATCACCTCCATGTTTTCTATTAAAAAGTTTGTTTGTAAAACACATATGTTACAGAATATTTACATACAACTTAATATTATAGGATAAATACGACCTGTCAACCAAATAAAAAGAAAAAAAGAGACCTATTTAGTCTCTTTTTTATCTGAATCGGGAATTAAATCAATACTTCCATCATCTGGTTTGTCTTTTTTGTCTGATTTTTCAGTCTTATCTGGCTTCTCATTATTAACTTCAGCTGGATCTTCTGGTTCTTCTGGTTTGCCATCCATACCATATGCATCACGAACTTTAGTTTTGATCTCGTCCATTTTTTCAGGATTCTCTGCCAAGTAAGTCTTAGCATTTTCTCGACCTTGACCAATTCTTTCATCACCGTATGAATACCATGAACCACTTTTATCGATAATATCTTTATCGACAGCCATATCTACCAATTCACCAGTTTGAGAAATACCATGACCATACATAATGTCAACAAGGGCAACTTTAAATGGTGGTGCAACCTTGTTCTTAACAACTTTAATCTTAGTACGGTTACCAATTACATCTGTACCATCTTTGATCTGTTCAGCACGACGAACTTCAAGTCTAATCGTGGCATAAAACTTCAAAGCACGACCACCAGGAGTAGTTTCTGGATTACCAAACATGATACCAACTTTTTCACGAATTTGGTTAATGAACAAAGCGATAGTCTTGGTCTTATTAATTGAGCCAGAAAGCTTACGCAAAGCTTGTGACATCAATCTAGCTTGTAGACCAACGTGAGCATCACCCATGTCCCCTTCAATTTCTGCACGTGGAACCAAAGCTGCAACGGAATCAACAACAACGATATCAACTGCACCACTAGATACCAAAGCATCAGCAATTTCTAGACCCTGTTCACCAGTATCAGGTTGTGATAACAATAAGTCATCGATATTTACACCCAAAGCAGTTGCATATGCAGGATCCATCGCATTTTCTGCATCAATATAGGCAGCAGTTCCACCTTGCTTTTGTACTTCAGCAACAGCATGTAAAGCTACTGTAGTTTTACCAGAACTTTCAGGTCCATAAATCTCAACGATTCTACCACGTGGAAAACCACCGACACCCAAAGCATTATCAAGGGCTAATGAACCGGTAGAAATTGTTGAGATCTGAGTATTAACATCGTCACCCATTCTCATAATGGCACCTTTACCAAAATCTTTTTCAATCTTTTTTAAGGCTACATCCAAAGCCTTTTGTCGTTCATCTTTAGCCAAATTGCTGTCCTCCTAATGCATTCATCACTAGATATATTATTAGTAATATACCAAAAAAGCAAGAAAAAAGCGAACAAATGTTTGTCCGTTATATTATTTCTTGAACGAGAGCAAATCCACAAAGTACTGATTTTACGCGGATTGCTTGTCTGGAACCTGAAAAATGAAATTCTTTGACGATCTCTTCGTTATTTTTATTATTGGAAGCCCCAATAAAGACGGTTCCTACTGGATTCCCCTCCAATGGATCTGGACCAGCAACACCAGTAAATCCAACTCCAATATCAGCCATCAATTTGTGAGCAGACAATTGGGCCATTGCTTGAGCTACTGGCGCACTGACAACAGTATATTGTTCGATCAATTGTGGATCCATACCCAATAACTGAACTTTAACTGCATCAGCGTAAGTCACAAAACCACCAGCGAAAATATTAGAGGCCCCAGGAATAGAAGCAATAGTTGCTTGAAACATTCCCGCAGTCAAACTCTCAGCCGCCGTAATTTTCAGATGCTTTTCTTTTAACAAATCCACTGTCTGTTGGGGATAATCAACAAATTCAGCAGGCAATCCTTTTTCAAAATCAGCTTGTTCAACCATTTTAAAAATTTCAGCTACTCTATTATTCATTGCTCTCTCTTTCAAAATACGTAATTATGATTTAAAAACATCTCTACTTTGGATAAAGTAATCAGCTCCAGAGTAAATAGTGAAAATTAAGCAGATATATAAGAAAATTTCTCCGATAGGAAAACCAATAGCAGAGAAGAAAATGTCATGCATCAATAAGAAAATAATTGCTAACATTTGTGTTGTAGTTTTAATCTTGCCAGGCATTTGAGCTGCCATAACAGTCCCACCTACTTCAAGGACGATTGTTCTCAAACCAGTAACAGCTAGTTCACGACAAACAATAATTGCTACTACCCAAGCTGGAGCCATTTTGAAGCTTACTAAAAAAATAAAAGCAGTCATAACTAACATCTTATCAGCTAAGGTATCAGCAAATTTACCGAAATTGGAAACTAAATGGTACTTACGGGCAATTTTTCCATCAAGTAAATCTGTTAACGATGCAATAATGAAAACAATTGTAGCCAATACATGATTCATTGGTATCAAATCATTAGCAACATAAATATCTCCCAAATCAGTCCAATTGAATGCCAATAAAATAATAAAGACCGGAATCAAAATAATACGAAGCATGGTTAACTTGTTAGGTACATTCCAAACCATTTAAATATCCTCCAAATTTGAATCATTAATTTTCAATAAAATAATGGTGTCTACCCTTAAAAGATTAGACACCATTATTTTATTTTTCAATGTTAAATGTCAAAGTCTTAACGATCGTACTGCCGCTTTGAGACTTAGATAAATCTACTGCTTTACCATCAATTGTGACCTTAGTGTTATTAACATTACCTGTTTGTACAGTAAATGTTGTTGTATCACTAGCCACAGTTGTTGATTTCTTTTCATCAGCAGCTAAAGCTTGTTGCCAAGTTGTGGCACTCCCTTCGCCGAATTGAATCCAAGCTTGACCACCACTACCTTCAACAACAACCTTTAAGCCATCTGCTGGAGCATTTGTAATAGTGTAAGTACCAGCCGTAGCTGATTCCTTAACTGTGGCACCAGTAACTTTAGTAGCAGCTTTTTTAGGAGTTGTACTCTTAGCTGATTTCTTAGCCGTCTTTTTTGTCTTAGTAGTTTGTGCTGTATTATCCTTAGGAATCGTAACGTCTGAGGCGTTTTGATTCCGATGAATCATACCAAATGCAATTACTCCGATAATAACTAGTACCACGATACCAACAACGATTTGAGGAATGAAGTTACCTAAATTAGAGAAAAATGAATTTGACTCTTCTTTAATAGTACGAGTTTTTGTTTCTTCAGGAGCTGATTTTTCTTGAGTTGGTTGAGAATTAGGAATCTCTGCCTTATATTCTTCCAACAAGTCATCACTCGAAATTCCAACTGCATCGGAATATTGTTTGATGAAAGCTCTGACATAAAAGTCACCAGGAAGGTGATCAAATTGACCTTCTTCGATAGCGATTAAATATCTTTTTTGAATCTTGGTGATTTGTTGTAAATCATCAATTGTATAACCCTTTTTGATACGAGCATTTCTTAACTTTTGGCCAATTTCGTCCATTATTTACCACCGATTAACTAATTTTTCTAAGTATAACATAAATTATTATCCAACTACTAACGACCTCAAAGCAACCAGCCGCCGGCAAAATATATCGTTTGTCCAGTTAAATAATTTGATTCCATATTAACAATATAACTGACTAAATCAGCTATTTCATCTGGATTTGCCAACCTATCGGCCGGTATTTCATCCTTAACACTTTCAAGATCCTCACTAGAGAATTCTTGGGTATTCATTTTAGTGTTTACAGCTCCTGGTGCCACGACGTTGACTGACATCCCCAAGGATGCAACTTCTTTTGCATAAGCATCAGCAAACGATGACATTGCACCCTTAACAGTACTGTAGACCACTTCCATGGCCGAACCAATTTTTCCGTAAATCGATCCAATAAAGACCACTCGTCCATGATGTGTCCCTGCCAACTTATCTTGTAATTGTTTCAAGATTAGGATTGGTAGTTTCACGTGAATCTTCCATAATGAATCGATTTCTTCTTCTGAAATATCCACTAATAATTTGTAATATGTATTTCCTTGAGCAAAAACAACCGCATCCAATGAATAAATCTGTTGCGTTAAGTCCGTTACAGCATCGTTCTCCATATCAAACTTAATGGGAATAAAATCTTGCTTAGGATACTTTTCCACAAGCTCGGTGCGTAACTTCTCGATCCGATCACGATTGCGATTGTAATGTAGATAAAGTGACCAACCTTTTTCGGCTAACTTTTTGGCACTACTGGTTCCAATATCTCCAGAACTGCCCATAACTAATGCATACATAACTTACTTCCCACTTGGTAAAAGATTGTAGTAGGTACAATTATTATCTTTCAAGAATTTCTCAGCGATATTTAACACGTCATCTTTGTCAATTGAATCGATCATTTGAACCAATTGTAAATAATCAACATCGTAGAAATATAACTCAGCCATTTGATTAGCAATTGCTTCAGGGGAATTTTGAGCAAATAAGTATGCTCCAATGGCATCCCGTTGAATGCGCTCAAATTTTGCATCAGTCAAAACTTCCTTCAATGCTTCATAAGAAAGATGTTTTCTTAAATATTCTTGAAATTGTTCTGGATTATTAGTTGACCCACTAATAATGATAAAACAATAGTTGTTTTCTGCAACCACATTATAAGAAAAACTATCATCAATTAGATTTAATTTACTCATTTCTTGATAATTGCCAGAAGATTCACCGATTAAAGTTTCCATGATCATGTTCAACTCAAATTGTTTTCTAACCAAATCATAGCCGGTCATTTCAGTGTCAATTCTGATTCCATATGATGAACGAGCTTGACTGATGTCCATTGTTTCTTGACCACCAGCACCAATCGGTGCAAATTTATTGAAAGTTTTTTTCAAGGGAGTTTCCAAGGTGTGGAAATTAGAATTTTCTACAATATTTTCAACCTTTTCAAAATCAACATCTCCAACCAAAACTAAGTTCATATTATCTGGACGATAATTCTGTTGATAAGTTTCCAATAGATTGACTTGATTTATCTCCTGAAGCGATTTGCTGGACCCTGCAATGTCTTCAGCAATTGGGTCATTCGGATACAGCTGTCCTAAAATTCTTTGCTCTAAGACCCATTCTGGCATATCTAAGTACATTTGAATCTCTTGGTCAATAATACCACGTTCAGATGCCACATTTTTCTCAGTAAAATAAGGATTCTGAACTAAATCCAAAAGAACTCTCAAATTATCATAAGGATTTTCCAAAGTTTGGAACAAATAAGCTGTCTTGGTATAACTCGTATAAGCATTAGAGTTGGCACCATATTCAGCGAATTTCTCTGAAACATCGTACCCTGGTTTGGCAAACAGTTTATGTTCAAGGAAATGAGCTACACCAGATGGTAAAACCCCGTTCTCTGTTCCTGTATCGACTGAACCAAAGTTAGTCATTGCTAATCCATAGACTTGGTTAAAACCAGCCATCGGCACTACGCTGATCTGCAAACCATTATCTAACTTCTTAGTTTGTTTCTCTAATTTTTCCGTCATCCTAATCTCCAATCAACTGATATTGAGCAATGGTATGCATATTTTCTGCAACACTTGCAATGTGTTTCTTATCAAGACTTTCTAATTCACTTTGGAATTGTTGCTCAGTCATTAAAGTCTTGGGATAAACTGTTTCCCAGATACTACGCATTATGTAATATTGGATCGAATCAGTTGAGATTTTTCGACGTGTCACCATTACCTTTTGGGCATGTTGCACTTGAGCATCAGTAAATTTACCTTGTTTAATAAATTCAATCTGTTGATTGATCAGAGCCATAGCCTTATCGATCGAATCAGAATCCAGACCAGCTTGGATCGTTACCAAATGACTAATTGGTTGATAAGTACTCGAAACCGAGTAAGCTAAACTATTTTTTTCTCGAACTTGTTGAAAGAGTTGCGATTGATCATCGCCACCTAGAATAAGATTCATGATCTGGGGTGCTAAACGACTATAATCTTTTGCCAGATTTTCAGTCGCATATGCTAAAGAAATTCGGCTTTGATTTAAGTGTTTGTGTTCAATTTTAGTAGCTGGTTTTTTAACCAATTCATCAAATTTTTCGAATTCTATCTGCAAATCATTCCGGTTATTATTCATTTGTTGATAAAAGTCACTGTCAGTCAATTGTTTGAGAAATTCCGTTTCATCAACATTCCCAACCACATTGATCACAACGGTATCATTTTTGATGACGTCACGATATGCTGCTAATAATTTTTCATTCGTTAAATTATTTAATTGTTCGATACTACCAAAGATTGGTACCTGACGATTAGGATTATTTTGATAAATCAATTTAGCCAGACCTAGGGAACTAACTAAATCTTGATTATCCTGAATTGAAACCAAGTTAGACATTAAGTTTCTTTTTTCCGTATCAAAAGCTGTGACGTCAAATTTATTATCAGCCAAATTAGGTTTAAAAATAATTTCACCCAACAGATCCAAATTATCTTTAACTTGAGTCTGTCCATCGATCAAGAAACTAGGGTCAGCAAATTCTACACTGAAAGCTAAATCATTAAAATTCAACAAATTACGCGTAAAAACATTTATCTCTGATCCATATAGCTCCATTTCACGATCATTTATCGCTTGAAAGCTAGGATAATCTTCAGTCGAATTAGACATTACATTTGCCAAAAGTCGACGACTAGTGGTTTCTTCTTTATCTAATGGTCGCAAAAAATCCATTTGAATTTTAATTGTTCGAAATTTTTTAATTGGATTAATATTTAAGAAAATATTCTTTGCTAGTGTTTTTCTCAATTTTTCACCTGATTTTTTCTAATTGTTTCGAGTTGTTCGGGCGTAATTAGGACTTTACGCGGTTTACTACCTTCTGAGGCCCCAACGATACCCTTATTTTCCATTTCGTCAACCATTCTGGCAGCACGATTATAACCAATACTGAATCTTCTTTGAAGCATCGATACACTGGCTGACTGCTTTTCAACAATCATCTCCACCGCATCATCCCAATATTCATCATCAGGTTTATCATCACTGGAACTGCCATCATCCACATCGGTTGGAATCATATCCTCGTCATAATCCGCCTCTTGTTGATTACTTACGAATTTAACAACATTCTCAACTTCTGATTCAGAAATATAAGCTCCTTGCAATCTGACCGGTTTACTCTTACCAATTGGTTGGAATAACATATCTCCTCGGCCAAGCAATTTTTCAGCTCCGACAGAGTCCAAAATAGTTCTCGAATCAATCCCACTAGAAACCGCAAAAGCAATCCGTGATGGAATGTTGGCTTTGATCAAACCAGTAATAACATCTACTGAGGGACGTTGAGTAGCAATAATAATATGCAATCCCGCTGCACGAGCCATCTGTGCCAATCGAACAATTGCTGCTTCAACTTCATGACCAGCAACCATCATCAAATCGGATAACTCATCAACTATAACGACGATATAAGGTAAACGTTCCATCTTTTTATCATCTTCAGCAGTCTCATTAAATTTATCAACATCGTCATTGTATTCACCAATATTACGATGACTAGTTTCGGCAAATAATTTATAACGGCGCTCCATTTCTTTAACTGCTTTTTGCAATGCTCCAGCAGCGCGCCTGGCATCAGTAACTACAGGAATCAATAATTGTGGCACACCGTTATAAACATTCAGTTCAACCATTTTCGGATCGATCAAAATCAATTTTACTTCACTAGGTTTCGATTTCATCAGAATACCAGTAATAATCGTATTGATAGCAACTGATTTACCACTACCAGTTGAACCAGCAATTAGTAAATGGGGCATCTTGGTAATGTCAGCTTCAATAATATTTCCGGAAACATCTTTCCCCAAAGGTACGATCAGTGGATGTGTCTTATCTTTTTGATTTTCAGTGATTTCCCTAAAAGAAACACTAGAAATGGTCTTATTAGGAACTTCGATCCCGACAAAAGCTTTACCAGGAATTGGAGCTTCAATACGAATATCCTTGGCTGCCAAGGCTAAAGCCAAATCATCAGCTAAATTGACGATTTTACTTACCTTGACCCCAACAGCTGGTTGAACCTCATATTTGGTAATCGTTGGTCCTAAACTAGCCTTCTTGACATCAACGTCAACACCAAAACTTTTGAAAGTTTGACGGAGTTTATCTTTATTCTCATCAATCAGCTTTACTTCAGCTGTCTGATCAGTTTGTGGCACTTGTTTCAAAAGATCTGAACTTGGTAGTTGATAATCACTATCATCAGTTACTTCACCAGTTTTAAAACTGACTGGATCTGGTAGATTCTTATCTTTAGTACCATCGATTCCATAAGGTTTTGATACAATTTCAGCTTGACCAGTCTGTGGTTCTGAAGTCGTAGCCGGAGTAGGCATATCTATATGGAAATCCGAATCCTCTTTTTCAGCTGGCTCCGTTTGTTTATGTGCAAAACTATTCACATCTTTGAACTTATCATTGTCTCGTTCGACCACCGGTTCAGGTGTTTTGCGAACCTTTTTATCCGGCTTGCTCTTATCAGATGCCCTTTGATCAACATAATTGTTATAGTGCCCCGATATGACATCTTTGAATTTAATTGCTCCATGTTTGAAATAAACCAAGACATCAGTCGTTACGATCGACACTTGTTTCATGGTTACGTTAAATAACATTAAAATCCCGATAAAAATTATTAAAGCTGTAACAAAATATGTTCCCAAACTCGAAAACATCGGCATGAAGAAACTGTACAGATACGATCCAATCATTCCCCCACCGACAGAACCTTCAACTGAAACCTGGGTCATATCGGCTGCTAAAGTATTCCACGTCACTAAGTTGTAATTGTGGTACAGCGACATACTGGAGAAAAAGATACTATGTAAAATAATTAATGTTCCTAAATATACGAAAAGTAATCCAAAATTTCTTTTAGGCGTCATAACGGGAATTCGACCCGTGGCAATAATGACTGCCCCAACAAAAATACTAATAATCAATAATACTGGATAACTGTCACCGACGAAAATTCGATAGATATTATCAAACGTTTTACCGACGATACCAAACTTGAAAAGTCCCAAAATCGATAAAATGATCCATAACAGACTGACTACTGATCTAATCAGTCGTGAATTATTGACCGTGTTTTTTCTCTTTCTAGGCTTTGAACTGGCCCTTTTTTTTATCATAAGTACCTCACATTAATTTAAAATCAATCATCTAAAAGTATACCTTTTTTAAGACCTAAAAAAAACAGCCCCACTGGACTGTTTATTTAGGTTTTTTCTATATTTTGTGGAAGATGGCATTCTTAAAAGAATTCTTTACTTCTTTTCTTTGTTCTTTAAATCTTTCATAGCATCATTAGGTTTAATTTCAGGATCATTGTTAAAGTTCAATGATACACCGTGATTCAAAGTAACACTAGTTACTTGATACGTTAAGGTTTCAATATATTCAACCACTGGACGGGACAATTGTTGAACTTGTTTAGCATCAAGGTCTTGAATCTCACCTTGGAAGCCAACTGGTTGAACAACTTGTCCAATCAAACCAGAAACTTTAAAGGGAGCATTTTCAGTATGAATTTCAAAAGGAACAACTACTTGTAAAATCTTTCCTTCATCCTCATTGATTGGTTGGCCATCCTCACCTTTAAGATCAGGTTTTTCAATGTTGATATTCAAATTAGTTTTCACATCAGCAGTTGGTGCCTCGATATCGTAATGAAATGATTGAACTGTAACTACACCTTTATTGATTTTCATAATCTATCTCCTTAGTCTAATTTATCGTGATCATAGTGATGACTTAATTCTAGTCCTGCAAAATGTTGTTGACGAACAGCTTCATAGATTACTAAAGCAGCACTGTTAGATAAATTCAAAGCGCGAATATTATCACTCATTGGAATACGCAAACACTTTTCGGGATTATTGCGCATGAAATCCTCTGGCAAACCAGTTGTTTCTTTACCAAATAAGAAATAATGATCAACTGAAGTGTCACTTAAATCTTGGTCACTATAAATTTTATCAGAAAATTTGGTAATCAAGTATAAGTATTTCTTATCGGGAACAGATTCGATAAAATCATCTAAACTATCATGATAAGTAATATCAACTTTCTCCCAATAATCCAAACCAGCACGTTTCATATGGGCATCATCAGTACTAAAACCCAACGGACGAATAAGATGTAGTTTGGTATTAGTACCAGCACAAGTTCTGGCAATATTACCAGTATTAGCTGGCATTAATGGTTCATAAAGTGCAATATGATTAGTCATTATTTAGTTTATTCTCCTTTTTACAAAAAAAGCGCATCTCCTCGGTGAAAACCACGGCAAGGACATGCGCTAGTATAGCCTCTTGTTTACATGCTTTTGTCAAAATCACTTCTGAGAAAAACAAATAACACGCAAAACTCACTAGATATTATATACGATATGTCCGGTATAGACAACATGTTTTTGAATTATTTATGAACTTTCTTAGAACTATCTGTGTCCTCAGGTTCAGCTGGTTCTTCTCGATCTTCAATCAATTCCTCTTCACTGTACCAAGTCGAATTACGCTTGAACCAATTAAAGAATCTCGCACAGATGATCTTCAAGATGGCAAAGATTGGAATACCAGCAATCATCCCTACCAAACCGTACATTCCGGCAGAAATTAATAAAACCAGAATCGTTGTTACTGGATGCATCTGCATCTTGTTACCTACAATAATTGGCGAGATTACACGTGTTTCAACTGTTTGCTCAATTACAAAGACCAAAAGAACTTTCAAAACCATCGACGGTGCAATAAAGGCTGCAATTACCAATGATGGAATCAAAGCTAGAGTCGAACCAATGTAAGGAATTAGATTCAAGACTCCTGCCACAATACCTAAGATTAACGCATAACGTTGTCCGATAATTAAATAACCAACAAAGAACATTACCGCTACCCAGAAGGCAACTGTTAATTGACCAGTAATATATGAGCTCAATGATTGACTGATTTCTGAGATCATATCTCCAACAGACTTTTTAACCCGATCAGGCATGAACTTAATGATGGATTCTTTAAATTTTTTATCATCCTTTAGCATGAAAAAAAGAATAAATGGTGCTGTCATCAGAATAACGATCACATTAGTTAAAACACTGACCGCTGAACTAATATTGTTCATTGTCTGTGGCAAAATCTGATCCATCGACTTCTCAAAGCTCTTAGTAACACTAGTATTTGTCTCGACTAGACGTTTCTTCACCAAATGTAATTTCGGATCGGAAAACATATCTTGTAAACTATTATTCAAAGAATTCCAATACTGAGGCCAATTTTTAATCAATGAATCAACTTGACTCTGAACGAATGGAATTAAGGACATCACACCCCAAATCAATAGTGCCAAAATAATAATAAATACAAAAGTAATAGAAATGATCCGATTAACATGAAATTTATTTTCTAGGACGTTGATCAAAGGGTTGATCAGATAATACAATACCAACGCTAAAATAACCGGCGGCATCGTAATTCCCAAAATCTGACCCAAGGGTTGAAAAACAAAACTTATCTTTGAAAATAAAAATATGATCAAAAATACCAAAAATACGTTGACCAGAATCACCGTCAATTGGTTATTTAAGAACCATTTGTAAAACCAACTTCTCTTTCTCTCCGGTGTTTCTTTCATAAACTGCTCCCCACAAATTTTCTACAAAGATTATACTGTATATTATAATACTATACATTGTTTGGAGGAATTAGTAATGCTTGAAAGGGTTCTCTTTAGTGGTTACACAAAAAATGCTGGTAAGGGTGTTTACTCAGCGCAATTAAATTCTGATAATGGTGAATTAACAACACCCAAACCATTGGTCGAATTAGATGGTCCAACTTACATCGATGTTACTAATGATATGAAATTAATTGCTTTAGCTAAAAAAGGCGATCGTGGTGGAATCGTTGTTTACGATATCAGTACTGATACACTAAAAATGTTGGATGAAGATTTCTCTGAGGAAACTTCACCTTCATACGTTAAATTTGATGCCAGTCGTAATTTGATTTTCAGTGCCTACTTCCACTTGAGTAAAGTTAAGATCGACCATTTAACTGCTGATGGTAAGATCGAACATTATTCAGAGGTTAAATTTGAAGGTCACGGTCCTCGGGTTGAACAAGATCAATCGAAACCCCATTTCAGTGCTTTGACACCTGATGGTAAATTGATTATTTGTGATTACGGCGCTGACCGTATTTACATTTACAGTCTCGACGATCCTAAACAACCTAAATTAATGAACAATTACATCGCCCCATCTGGTTATGCTCCTAGACATTTAGTCTTTAATCCAACCAAATCTTATGTTTATGTGGCCTGTGAATTATCATCAAAAGTCCTTGTCATGAAGTATGATGGTGAAACTGCCGGTTTGACTTTAGTTGACGAAGTTTCCGCTGCTAAGGATGAACAAAAAAATACTACTGCCGCTATTAGAATTAGTAAAGATGGCAAGTTCCTTTACGCTTCAACCCGTGGCGCTGACACAATTGCCGCCTTCACAGTTGATCCAAACGGTGACCGTCTCAAGAAATTAGATACTGCTTCAACTAAGGGTAATGGTCCAAGAGATTTTGACATCGACCCTTCCGATAAATATTTAATTGCTGCTAACCAAGATTCAAATGATATGGCTATTTTTAAGCGTAATGTCAACAAAGGTATCTTGACTAAATTGGGAAATAATATTTCCATTCCTGAGTGTACTTGTGTACACTTTATCTAGCTTCAAATTTAATCAGGAGAATACTTATTAATCATGTTCATTGAAATTATTAAAACCATTGTTCTTGGTATCATTGAAGGTTTTACAGAATTTCTACCTATTAGTTCGACCGGACATTTATATCTAGCTGATGAGTTTATTAAACTAAACGAATCAAAAGCTTTTATCAATATGTTCATGGTAGTTATTCAATTCGGAGCGATTTTAGCTGTTATCCTCATTTACTTTCACAAGTTAAACCCTTTCTCACCTAAGAAAAATCATCGTGAGAAGAGCCAAACTTGGAGTATCTGGTTCAAAGTTATCGTCGCTATTTTACCTTCAGTAATTATTGGTTTGCCATTAAACGATTGGATGGACGCCCATCTGACTAGCTGGCAAGTTATTTCAGCCACCCTATTCATCTATGGTGTACTTTTCATCATCGTGGAAAATTGGCTCAAAAACAAACGACCACAAACCGATAGCTTAGAGGATTTGTCTTACAAGACAGCTCTTCAAATAGGTCTTTTCCAAGTGCTTTCCTTAGTTCCCGGAACTTCACGTTCTGGAGCTACAATCTTGGGTGGTATGACCGTTGGTACATCAAGATTCGTTGCCACTGAATTTTCTTTCTTCTTGGCTATTCCAACTATGTTTGGAGCTAGTCTTTTGAAGATTGGTAAATACTTTATGCATGGTAATAGTTTTACTGGCAGTCAATTATTAATTCTTTTCATTGGTACTTTTGTTTCATTTATCGTTGCCTATGCTTCAATCAAGTTCTTGCTTGATTACATCAAACGTAACGATTTCAAAGCCTTCGGTTGGTACAGAATTATTCTTGCCATCATCGTTGTTGCTTACTTTGGTCTAAAAACTGTTCTAGCATAATCGTTAAAGAACGTCTGTGGACGTTCTTTTTTTGTTACACTATATTCATCAAACAAAGAGAGGTTGATCATTATTTATAAAGAAGTAGCTTTAGAAAACTTTACCAAGATTCCCACCGCTGTTTTGAAAGGTGCTAATCGAATCGAACTAAATGACAATCTAGCCGTTGGCGGAACTACTCCTAGTCACGGAGTTCTGCAAGAAGCCACAAAATATCTCCAAGAAAAATCAGTTCCCCTAGTTGAAATGATCCGTCCCCGTGGTGGTGATTTCGTCTATAACGACCTAGAAATCAAAATGATGGAGGCCGACTTATTCGAAGCTCAAAAATTGGGCGTTGATGGTGTGGCTTTTGGCGCTTTGACCGCTGATGGTGACTTGGATGTTGATACAATGGAACAATTGATTGCCGCCTCTGCTGGTATGCAAATTGTGTTCCACATGGCCTTTGATGCTTTGGCTGAAGACAATAAGAAAAATGCTATCGACTGGTTGGTTGACCACGATGTTGATCGGATTTTGACTCACGGTGGACCATTAACTACCCCAATCGATCAAACTTTGGATAATATCAAAAAATACATCGATTACGCTAATGATCGTATTACCATTCTTCCTGGTGGTGGTGTTAATTATAAAAACTGCGATGCTATTGCAGAAAAACTTGGGGTTAAAGAACTACATGGTACTAAAATTATTGATGATGTTAATAATTAAGACAAATTAAAAACGCTCTGGCTAGTTAGGTAAAAATCTAATTAGTCGGAACGTTTTTTTGTTGTTTTTTGTTAATCTGTATATTTTAAATCGAAAATCATACTGAGGTTTTTTAAACCGGGGGGATTATCCCACAAGTGACTTGTTGTTGAATTATGCCGCACTAACGGGCTCCGAACAACAAATTCTTCCGGTTTGCCTGACTTTACTAATTGCACGCAAAGTACGGCGTGTAATTAGTAAAGTCGTGCAAATCCTCGGAATCTGAACGTTGTTCTCCACCCTCACGCTTTGACGAAGTACTGCAAGAACATTCCAGCAATACTAAAATAAATCAAAACACTGGTCAAATCACTCAAGGTTGAAATGAATGGTCCACTGGCTACGGCTGGATCAAAGCCTAAACTGGACATCAACATTGGAATGAAACTTCCGGCTAAATTAGCTACGGTTATAGCAGCACACATGGCTAGTCCAATAACCATTCCCAAAACAAAATTATGTTTCCAGATTCCGACTAAGAAAAAGACGGATACTCCGGTTACTAATCCGGTCACAAAACCGGTCACAAATTCTTTACCTAATAACTTCAAAAAATCATGGCGATCTATCTCTTCAACCGCTAATCGTCTGACCGCTACGGCCAAACTTTGAGTTCCGGCATTACCAGCAGTACCGGTAATCGTTGAAATAAAGACCGCTAAAATACTGGCTTCGGCTAATAAGCCTTCATAATGATTAATCAGAGTAGCCGTGATCATACTCAATAATAACAAGGTGATCAACCATGGCAACCGCTTGGAGGCGGCCTTTAGAGGACCATCGTTATTAGTTTCGTCCATACTAACACCGGCCAAACCTGAATAATCTTGTTGAGCTTCATCATCAATAACTTCAATAACATCATCAACAGTAATGATTCCGACCATTTTATTCGAGTGATTGACAACTGGAACGGCCAAGAACTCGTAATCTCTAAATACTTGGGCAACTTCAGCCTGTTCGGCATCAACATTAACGGTAATAATATCGCTATTCATTTTTTCGCCTAAGGTGTCGTTATCATCTAGTAAAATCAAATCACGCAAGGACATAATTCCTACTAAATCATCATGATTATCTAGAACGTACAAATAATAAATCGTTTCAGCAGTCTTAGCAAATTGTTTCAAATCCTTGATTGCTTGTGCCGCGGTATCTTCTTCATGAAACTTCACGTAGTCGGTCGTCATAATACCACCGGCCGTTTCCGTATCATAATGTAATAAACCACGTAGATTATTAGCGTCGTTCTTTGGCATTTCTTCTAAGAACCGATCAACATCGGCCTTGTCCAAATGTTCCAAAACATCGGCAGCATTATCATCGTACATGTCGTTCAACATTTTAGCGGCGTATTTTAAATCCATTTCCTTTAATAACATTGGAATTTCAGGCGTTTCATCTTCGATCGTATCGAACATGTCACCCATTTCATCTGGTTCCAAAATTGAATAAAGAGTCATTCGTTCTTCTTTATTTAATGTGAGATAAAAAGTACTTTGATCATAAAAGTGCATATCCAAATAGGTCTTCCGGAAACGCTTCTTATCATTATTATCAAGATAACTTTTTAATTGTGTAAACTTGTCTTGCAGTCTCTTCTCATTCTCGTCCATTCCTCTCACCCCTTAGCACACTTTTTAACATTACCATATCTTTCGGTAATGGTGCCTTTAATTTCAATAATTCCTTTGTAACAGGATGAATGATATTCAAACGGTAACAGTGCAATGCTTGCCGCTTCATTCGTGGATCGATTTTTTTACTGTACATGTCATCCCCTATAATGGGATGACCAACCGCTGTTAAATGAACCCGGATCTGATGAGTCCGTCCAGTTAATAACTTTAATTTCAAAAGACTTGCATTGGCGTACTTTTCCACAGTTTTATAAACCGTTCGTGATTCTTTCCCAGTCTGATAATCAATATTGCGCATATAAAAGGCCTGCGGATCAATCCCAATTGGTAAATCGATCATACCTTCAGCTGGTTGAAGCTGTCCATAGACCATGGCTAAATAAAACTTTTGAAAATCTTCTGTATGTAAAATTTGATCTAATAACGAATGTGCATACGACGTTTTAGCAAAGACCATTAATCCGGACGTATTTCGATCAAGTCTGGTTACTAAATGGATCGAACTGTTCTCTTTTTTGTCGATCAAATAAGACTTGACCACATTGGCCATCGTCTTACTGTCCATTGCCTTGGCCGGTAAACTAGCAATCCCTGGGGGCTTGTTCACAACTAATAAATAACTATCCTCATAAATTATATCAACCGCACCCTTCATCGGAACAATCAGATCAGAAGGTTCATCGACACTCATCACAACCAGTATCTGATCGCCAGTTTTTATTTTGAAATCGAAATGCCGTTGCTTATGATTAACAAAGATTAGTCCGCCTTTATTTTTTATATTATGTAATTGACTAGAGGAAAACTTATGTTGGACTAAAAATTTACGAATAGTTTTCTTATCATCATTATCAATTGTGAACTTTAGAAAGCGACTACTTTTGTTCATCTTGTGCCAAAAAGGCTGTTTCTACTCTAGTCCAGAAATGGCGGTGACGATATTGAGCAAACTGGGCCCGTTCATAATTAAGCTTAATGGTGATCTTACGGACATTCTTCAATTTAGTCGTGATTCCGTCACAACTGATGACATAATCGTCAGCGGTCTGTGGATAAAGATCAACTTGTTGATTGTGGGGAATGATAATTGGCGAAGAAATTGTCCGGTAAACTCGGTTATTAATTGAAGCAATCTCAATCATTTGGAAAACACTGATTTTAGGATGAATCAAAGCGCCACCGACTGACTTCGAATAAGCTGTTGAACCCGTTGGTGTTGAGAAGCATAGTCCATCCCCACGAAAACTTTCAAAAAATTCTTTATCCAAATCAACCCGAGTTTTCATAGTTAATGAAGAAAGACGACGGACGACCGTTTCATTGATGGCAATTCCGTGGAACAAGGAACCTTCTTTATTTTCAACCATAACATCCAACAGTGGATAACTTGTGGAAGGAATATTATCTTTACATTCAATAATTCGTTTAGCCAGATCATCGATCTCAGTATCGGTCCAATCAGAATAAAAGCCCAAGTGTCCAGTATGCAAGGCCAAAAATTTCACTTTATCTAAATGGGCTGCATAGGCGTGGAAAGTACTCAAGAGAGTTCCATCACCACCAACACTAATAACCAATTCTGGGTCACGACGATCAAGAATCAGACCAGCATCCAGCAATTTACTCCGCAAGGTATTGGCAGCAATAACTGATTTTTCTTTACTATTATTATTAATCCATAATTTCATTATTTTTTGCGCTCCGTCGGGTTATTTAAATCTCGTTTTCGATCAGTGAAGTATTGTTGAGCATCTTGGATTTCTTCTCGAATCTTGGACATTTCCTCATCCAACATAAATGAAGCTTCCGCAGCACGTTTCAATCTTTCGTTAATTTCATCAGGGAAATCACCCTTGTACTTATAGTTTAGTGAATGCTCAATTGTGGACCAAAAGTTCATTGCCAAAGTTCTAATTTGAATTTCGGCGAGTATGTTTATTTGACCATGAGCCGTTTGAATGGGATACTCTATCACAACATGGTAAGAGCGATAACCACTGGGCTTACTGTTGGCAATATAATCACGTTCCTCAATCACCCGCATATCTTCTCTGATATGTAGGAGTTTAGCGACGTCGTAAATATCCTCAACGAATTGACATTGAATTCTGATCCCGGCAATATCTTGCATATCTTGTTCTAGTAACTCTTCAGTGATAAAACGACGACGCATTTTTTCACGAATGCTATCAACCGTTTTAACACGTCCTGTTACAAATTCAATTGGTGAGTGTTCATTTTTCTCTAGAAATTCTTTGCGGAGATTTCTGAATTTAATTTTTAATTCATCAACCGCCTGTGAATATGGTATCAAAAATTCATTCCATTTAATTTCTGCCATAATGACCTCGCTTTACTTATTTAATATATCGTATATTTGTGAAAGATTCATCCAATTCTGAATATTATGTCCGTGAGTTTATAATTTTACCTTTTCCATAAAAGTTGGTAGAATGACAATGCAATAGAGAGATGGAGGGAAACATAATGTGGGAAGTATTCTTATATATTAATCCCTTATGTTCGTACTGTTTAAAAGTGGAGCAAGCAATGATCGATTTCACTAGAAAGCATGAGATTGATACTCAGTATCATTTCGTAACGAACTATAATATGGCAACAATAAATGATTACATGCAATTAAAGGGTTTTAAAATCACTGATATTAATGAGCGAACAACTGCCTCACAAGAAGTTGTTGAAGCTGCCAAACTATACAAAGCCGCCTCATGCCAAGGTAATAAGAAAGCTCGTAACTTTTTGATGAATCTTCAAGAACAAGTAAACGTTCTAAACAATCCCTTTGATGATACCACTATCAAACGTACGATTAACAATAGTGGGCTCGACTATAAGGCAATTATGGTCGATAAAGAAAGCCAATGTGTTGTTCAAGGTTTAAAACGTGATCAACAACTATCAATGGAAATGAATATTCAAAAAGCCCCAACCGCAGTTATTTTTGATTGTGACGAAGAGGCTAAACCAGGCGTTATGATTAATGATTTCGGCATTTCAACATCTCAAGAAAGTATCAATGCTGCTGTCAATTCACAATTAAAATGTGAACTTCCACAAGCAGATGAATGCATCAATTCTAATACTGTTATCAGCCTTGATAAATTCAGAAGATAACTTTGCTTGCAAAACTCTCTAACAAAACATAAGAAAAAGCCTTCACTTTTGTGGAGGTTTTTTGAGTGGTCGTTGATTTAATAACGGTTGCTTGAGTAAAGTCCGAGTTTGTCCACAAGCTATCTGCCAGAGAGGATGCTGATAAATCGGTGGTTGCGGTTTGAAGATTCGCTCAGCCAAATACTGCTCCACCGTCATCTGATGCTGACTATAAAAATCCATTTTTACTTGTTGCGATTTGGAATCATTTTGTCTGCGAATTTTTTGAATCAAAAAATTATTCATCATGACTGACTTGACTGGATTTATTTGCGGCTGAAACGTAAATATTTTTCCTAATTCATGATAGTTAAAAACCTGTCGTTGTGAAATAATTTTGCTGAAAGGACCGACCAACTTAATTTGATAATAGATAATAAAGCGTCGTTGTTGGGAATCCAACATCAATAAATAATAACCTAATTCCTGACTATAACTAATAAACTTCAGATGCTCTCGCCTAACTTTAATATCCAGGTAATTGCCACCTAAGATCCAAACGTTTTTAATTCTCTCCTGCCAATAGCCAGCAACACGATCTGATAATGTTTTAACATCAATTTTGGCACACTGGTATTCAATTGCTAGATGTCTGTTAATAAAAATATCAGGTCGTTGTTGGATTTGCGGCAAAAAATATTCAACCTCAATTTTAGCTGATAAATATTTCTCTAAAACAGTGGCAATTAACACCTTACCCTGTTGATGAATCAGACGTTCATTGACCGTATTATGCTCCCGACTAATATGTCTAAAAAAACAGCTAGTTTCATTAACAATTAATTTAACTGGTTGTGAACAGTGGCTACAAAAATAGTTTTCTTTTTCCACTGCATCCTGTGCATAAGTTAATGTTCCCTTTTTATCCAAAGCTGCATACATTTTCATCACCTCTAACTAAAAATACGAAAAAGTTAGTGTGATAACTAAAATTATTTTCATTTGAGCAAGAATCAACAAAGTTTTTATTATNTTCCACAACAAAGCCGATTTGGCTGGTTGATTGTTATTAATTTAAAATAAAAATCACACCATATTATTGTGAATCTCTTAATTGAGAATTCATAAATAATATAATGTGATTTATTTATTTGAAAATGTATCCCATTTATTAACTGAAATAATCAGTTAATACTGGCTTTTGATTTGAAATAAAGAGTTTTTAGTCAAAACATCCTTTAGTTCTAGTCAACTTATTGCTTACCAAAATAATATCTAGTTAATTCTAATGCAGTCTTAGTCATGATTTCCTTACCATATTCTGATAAGACGGCCGCTGTAACCTTGGTCTTAAAGCTATACTCGCTGAGTAATGCTACAACATCACTGTAAGTCATTTCGTGCATTTCATCTGTAAATAAAATCAATTGTAAATAATACTTCTTATCATATTCCCAAAGATTAGAGATGCCACTTTCTAAGTGTAGTAAATTAGCCAATTGGACATAATCTTCAAAGTCTTTAAATTCAACAATAATTGTCTTGGTAGGTGTATCTGGGTCATTCAAATATGGCGCTGTATCACTGTCATATTCTTCAGTACCTACTTTGTTGTCATCAATATCATCGTTATTATCATCGTTACCGACTGAATTTTGTAGCCCATCTAATGGCAATGAACCTGTACCCTCAGAATCATCACTCTTGCTAATCAATAATTCCAAACCTTCTTTGTTCGGCATTATTTGGAAAGTTACAGGTTCTTTATTTGTAAAGACATGATCCTTATCAACTTCATCCAAAATACTATAGAAGAACGATTCAATCTGCTTCTTATTGCCGAGCAAATCCAAAACAGTAACCCCACGCTCTTGTAAATCTTCTGTACTAAGAATGACTCTGATTGTATTATCATTAAGTCGATCCATTTCCATCATAGTCACCTCAATTCTGTATCTACAGTTTAACAGTCTCAAAAACTATTTCAACTATCATATCCTGATGATACGAGTCAATTAACTAATATACTAAATCTAACTATACTAGTCAAAAATAACCCCTTTTTTCTACAAACTATTCGTCAGATTCCACGTTAAAGTTGTTGAATAATTACCATTCTTGGCATATTTATCATTATTCATATCGAGTAATAAGCCATGGCTATCATCCCAATTGATATTATTTTTACCACCATCGATCTTGCCATCATAAACAACCATGGGTGAATCGGAAAGGATTCTATTGACATTATTCTCATCACGATAAACTAAAACATCATCCATTGTTTGATTATCTGAAGCTGTTAAAGGTTTGTCCATAGACACTGTCAAATCAGTATCAAAAGAATTATTTGGATAATTATTATTATTCACGGTAACTCCAAAATCCTTAGTCTTACGATGAACCAGACCTGATACTCCAGAAACAGTTCCAAAGTCTAAGTCCGGAACTTCCATTGATAAATCTTGTTTAGTCTGCTGTTGCCAAACATAAGTTGTCACTGGGTTATCAGTCGTTGCAAATTTATTCATAATATCATCACCTGAAACTAAATCACCTACTGGAGAATGATTCGTCCCGCCATTTACTTCATTAACTTCTTGCCATCTATCACTGATGGCTGAATATTGAGTTGTTGTGGAGTTGTCTTTGATCAGAGTACCTGGAGTTGGGCTTAACAGTCTAGCTCCCATATCAGTTGGTTTGGCCTTGGGATCAATCAAAACAGTCTTCGGGCCCAAAGTAATCTTCCAAAGATTTCGGTTACCTCCACCCAACATATAATTAATATTCGTTGCTTTGGTTGTATCAAAGCTAGAAATGTCCAGAATTTCAAGATTAGTCATAGTGTTGAACATTGCATAGAAATTAGTACCGCTTGAAGTATCCCATTTTGATAGATCTAGAGATTTTATGGCTGACGCTTCAAAAAACATTTGACTAAAACTAGTTACCTTAGATACATTCCAATTTTCCACCGGTAAATCTACTAAATTTGTATCATTATAAACAAAACTGTAAAGAGAATTAACTTTGGAAACATCCCACTTTTCAACAGGTAAATACTTAACTACAGAGTTATTAGCAAACATTCCACTCATTGTAGTCACTGAGGATACATTCCAATCCTTTATAAAACTGAAATCCTCCATTTTTAATCCATCAAAAATATTTTGTAAATTAGTTGCATTGGACATGTCCCAATCGGCAATATTGAGACCACCAAAATCAGTTATATGTGAATTAAAAAACATATAGCTAAGATTCTTAGCAGAATGCATATCAAAATTACCAATTATTTTCTCTAGCTTTGATGTCCCACTAAGAAATCTAGTAAAATCAGTAACATTAGAAGTATCATACTTTGATAAATCTATTACTTGAAAACTGGTTCCATTAAACATACTTGCTACACTTGTATTTTTGTCGATAACTAACGTTTGATAACCTTGGAGAGTATTTTCATTTAATAATTTATCGCCATTAAACATTGAAGCTGTACTAACAAGACTATCCGTATGCCACTTTGATAGATCTAGTGATGTCAAGTTAGGGCATGAGTCAAACATGTAACCTGCATTTGTAACATTACTGACATCCCAGTTTTCCACAAAGGATAAATCTGTATCAGAAACTGCTTGAAACATTCCCAACATATTGGTTACATTTTTAGTATCCCAATTTGCAAGATTTTTTACCTTATTAACATTACTATCGTTAGCAAACATATATGCCATATTAGCTACGTTTCCAATATTCCAACTACTAAGATCTAAAGAATCAAATTTAGACTTTTGAAACAAATAAGACATATCAGTAACTGCCGAAACATCCCAGTCCTTAATATCATTAGCATCAGTCTTAGTAAAATCAACACCCCTAAAGGTTCCACTCATCTTTAACACTTTACTTGTATCAAATTTCTCTAAACCAATAATTTTTCCAGGTACATTCTGAAAAGTGTTACTGAGATCAGTCACACTACTTGTATCAAAATTAGAAACATCCAATGATTCAAGAGCAGTACAGTCATTAAACATTCCTATAAGCCAAGTAACCTTAGAGGTATTAAAGCTAGATAGATCAATACTTGTCAAAGAGGAGTCCTTGTTAAACATATTGTTCATCCACTGCGTACTTGAAGTATCCCACGTATCGAGTCCAATAATATTAGTTAACTTCGGATCCTCTGCGAACATTCGACCAAAGGTATGTGTCTTAGAAACATCTAAATTTGTAACATCAATCGTAATCACATTTGGCAACTCTGAAAAAACAGAATTATTAGCGTCTGCCGTCAATATATCGAGAGCTGGACTAACTCCAGTATCCACATAAACACTCTTAATATTACTGGCATAAGGGCTCCAGCTACCTTTTCCATAGGCCAACTGCCCTGCATGAATAGTCAATTTACCATTACTATCAATATCCCAATTAGCCGTACCACTGGTACCGCTGTGAGTTATTTCTGCTGCTGTGACTGCTAATGGCATGATGTTATTTACTTGAGAAGCTAACTCATTGTTTATAGATACCGATGCATTCTGATTCAACATTTCTTGAGCATCATTAGTTACAGCTGCACTGATGGTCTTACCACCAGAGAAAACTATACTTAATCCTAAAATAAAATTACATGTCAAAAAGATACCATGAAAAGCTAAGCTAGATAAATCAGTTCTCCTACTTATCCTCAACATAATAATTCCCCCAAAAATGTATAGTTATGTAGGGTAAGTATATATTTATATAAGCAAAATTCAGAATCATAATTTATAAATATTTTTGTTTATAATTGACATAATCTATTGATAATTTATAACGATTTTAAAATATAAAATGACGACAAAAAAAGATCACTTCCATATGGAAAGTGATCTGGTAAATTTTATAAGCCAGCCATTAGTTGAGCCTTTTGAAGTTCCATAGTTCTGACACTTCTTGGCAAGAATCTTCTAATTTCGTCTTCATTGAAGCCAACTTGGAGACGTTTGTCATCCATGATAATTGGACGCTTCAACAAACCTGGGTTTGATTGAACTAAGTCTAATAATTGATCAATTGTTAGATCATCTAAATTAACCTTAAGGTTTTGGAATGCCTTTGAACGTGTAGAGATAATTTCCTCTGTTCCGTTTTCAGTCATTTGAAGAACTTGTTTAATTTCTTGCTTGTTTAAAGGTTCGGAATAAATGTTTCTTTCTTTGTAAGGAATGTCATGATCCTCGAGCCAAGCCTTGGCTTTACGACATGATGTGCAACTTGGAGATGTATAAATGGTTACCATATATAATCTCTCCTTTCCTGTGTAGTATCAAACATTTTAAACACAAGAACATTGTAACTTACTATAATTATAAAATCTATACTTTTTCAATAAAAAGTTACGAATGTTTGTTCTACATTTAGTTAATTGTGAAATCACGTACCCGACAAATAGCCATCTATGTAACTTTTTCACAAATTACATAAATATAAGTTTATTTATTGCATAAGTTATAATTTATACCACTTTCAATGTAAAACTTAACGGTCAATCTCCACTTAGACGTTAAGTTCGAGTCCCTGGAATGCGTGAACAACTGGAATATCACCAGCATACTTCTGTGACTGACTTAACATAGTCTCAGCATCAACTGTTTGTGGAAGATGACTGATCAGCAAGCGTTTTACATTGGCTTGTTTAGCTAGGGTCCCTGCTTCTTTAGTGTTAAGATGTGCCTTGCGTCCTGTTACATCCTCAGGGAAATTAGTATCAGCAATCAATAGATCTGCATCTTTTGCAAAATCAACTAATCCATCAAAGTATGTTGTATCTGCCGTATAAACGATAACTTTACCGTCTTTGGCGGTGATACGCATTGCATAAGCTGGAACAGGATGAACTGTTCTTAGAAATTCAAACTTCAAGCCTTCGATATCACTTGATTCGAAGTCATTATAAGCGATTCCCTGTGTTGCATTCTCAACTGTCAGTTGCGCATAGTTGACAAAATCTTGAGTATGACCATAAATAGGTAGTAGGTGATTCTTTTTGGCAGCAAGCCATTCATACTGCAAGACACCCACATCTGCTGTATGATCATGGTGATAGTGGGATAAAATAACGGCATCAAGCTCTGTTGGTTGCATGTAGTTAGCTAAAGCATTCAGTACGCCACTACCGCAGTCAATCAACAAATTCTTGTCGTCATTTTGTAAAAGATAGCCGGATGTTCCGATCCCGTTGTGAGGGTAACCACCATAAAAACCCAATACTGTAAGTAACATAGAAAACCTCCAAAAATTTTTAAGTTGAAAGGATTTCAATAATTATGAACATAACATTAAAGCTAGGCACATATAATTTTTTAAAGAGTCAGCTAACTTCTGCTGATACTTTATTAAAACCCTTATTTCATGCTAATGCAGACCATCTTTTAATAAAAGATTTATCAACATTTGCACAATATCGTAGTATCACCGGGGTTTACGACCGTAATAAGAATCTATTTTCTTTAACCTATTTGAAACTCAACGCCGATCAGGCCAAGTTATTCGAGGATAAACTCTTCGGTACCCGTCAATACTCTTTTAATTCTACATCAACTGCCGTCCTTCAAAAAAGGGAAAGTCCACGAGAATATTTAATTATTAAAACTTTTACTGAAACTGGCCAAATCAAAGCTTGGCAAAAGATGCTCCAAGACGAAATTCAAACTCAAATCCAAGGTAGCACTGAAGAGGATTTTGGCTTTTTCTCCAAGGCTTATTCAGTCATAGATTAAATTTCTGTTTAACACCTCGCCATGAAACTTGATAACTAATAACTCCAAATAGACTATACAACACTACGTAACCACCATAGATCAAGATAATATTTTTCGACATATGATGACCAAAATCAAACATCGCAATGGACGTATATGATTGGATCAAGGCAAAGATTATCGGAATTAAGAAGGTCAGGGTATTTTCCCGACGAACAATTCCTTTGATCTCACTCTCCTCGACCCCAATTTTTTGGAGTGTCCGCAATTGTCTGGATTGATAGTCATCCCGTAAGAGTACCCGCAAAGTCAAAACACTGCCTAAAGCAACCAAGAGCGCCACACTGAACAGGGCGACAATAAAGAGGTAAAAGCCTCCACCTTGGTTAAACCGTTTCTTAAGATTACCTTGGCGTAAAAAACCTGCCTGAGTATACGTAGCAGCCTCATACTTATTAGGTTCCTTTTTCATAACTTCAATATTGGATTTTTCTAGTGATGATTTGAAATCAACCTTCATATAATAGGCATCCCGATAACCACCTAAACGTTCCAATTGATCATGGCTAAGTCGATCCCCTTTTTTGAAATCCCAACCATAAAAAGTATCTTTCACCTCAGCGGGCATCTTTTGGTAATACTTGTTAGGAACGATCATCATGGGTCCAAAATGCATTGAGCTACCATATGGAAAAGAATATCCCATCTTGGCATCTTGAATCATCGGGGCATTCTTGACTTCAATATTATGCTCACTGGTGGGATTGTTATACATCAAGGATGAATTATAATCAATCTTCAAAAATTGATGACTATTAATTTTACTATTGCCTTTGCGCATCCGTTTAGGCAATGATTTATAGGCTGAATATGACATAAAAGTCATCGGTTGACGGACATATGATTCATTCGATTTACTATAATAAGAAACCAAATTAATTTTGACTTCCGTCTTATAACGCCCTTTGATCTTGGCGTTATTTTTTTGCAATTCTTCACGAATAACCTTAACCGTATCCTTATTAGCTGCCAGTTCAAACGGATAGGCACTGTTATAATTTTGATGTACTGCTTGGTAACCAAAATAACAAAAGGTCAGTAAAGCCAGAGCCAAAGCTGATAATTCCGTTACAAACCACAGGATCGAAATATTTTGAAAAAGTCGTTCCTTCATATATTTGAATGAAAAAATATTGACCCCAGAATAAGCTACCGAATGAATCTTTTGCATCACATTGAGAATTGTCGGTAAAAATCCGAAATAAACTAAATAAGTCCCAAAAATATCGGCTCCCATGATATAAACAATCTCAATCAACGGTTTGGATGAATAACTGATCATCCGCATATCTTTAAACAAATAGAACGTACATATCTGGGCACTAAACAACAATAAAATTCCAAAGGCTCCTGCTGGAATACGTAGCCACCAACGAGTTTTGATGATGACCTTGCGTTGTTTCTTTTGTAAGATTCGCATTGTTTTAATAGCATTGATGATACTCAAGACCAAAGTTGAGAAAACAAAGATCTCCAACAATAACCATAAATCATTCAAACTGATATGCATGGCAAAGTTAAAACGAACTCCCATCAAATAAAACAACATCATACCCATAAATTTTTGAAATATCAGCGTCAAACCTATTCCAATCAACCAAGCCAGTGCTTGAACAATTGCAGTTTGAAAAAAGCCAATCGCAACTAAGATCCATCTTGGCATTCCTAATTTTTCAAAGGTCAAAAATTCATTACGCTGCTGCTTGATAAAAAAACCACCAACATAGATCATATAGACAAAAGCACAAAAGGCAAACAGGCCACTCATGGTCACGGTAATGTCATAAATAAAGGTATCCCACAAACGCAAAGCATTTCTCAACGAAGGATTGTCCCCCATTGAGATCAGAATTCCAAAAACGCCAATGGCAAAGCTACAAGCAAGAATATAGATCAAATAGCTATCTCGCATATTGGAAAGGCTACGTCTAATAATTTTGCGATACATTAAAGTAGTCACCTCCCCCAATAGTCCGTTGCATATTGATGATCTGTTCAAAGAATTTATCCCGTTGACCAGGATTAACAATCTCTGAGAAAACAACCCCATCTTTAACAAAAATCACTCGACTACAATAACTAGCCGTAAAAGCATCGTGTGTCGCCATCAAAATAGTCGTCCGTTCTTTTTGATTGATCATTTGCATATAATTTAATAGGATCGTTGCGGATTTTGAGTCCAAACTTCCCGTCGGTTCATCAGCAAACAGAATCTCTGGATTATTGATCAATGCCCTCGCAGCCGCGACAATTTGCCTTTGACCTAATGACAATTCATCAATTGCTCTACCAGATAATTCTTCAATATTTAAAAGATTCATCATATAAGTAAAGCGTTCCTCGATCAGTTTTTTATTGGAACGATTTAAAGCAAGTGGTAAAATAACGTTTTCTTTCACATTCAAAGAATCAAGCAATTCAAAGCTTTGATAAATAAAGCCCATTTTATTACGGCGATATTTAGCCTGATCTCGATCATGGAACTGGGTCAGATCCAAACCATCGATAATTATTTGACCGTGATCTGGGCGAGCATTGGTTGAAATCATATTCAGCAAGGTGGTTTTCCCAGCACCTGAAGGGCCCATGATTCCTAGGAACTCGCCTTGTTCAACCTCTAGACTAATATCTTTGATGGCATGGACTGCCGTTTTCTTTTTTCCAAAATCTTTCGAAATATTCTTTACAGCAATTTGCACAGTAATTTCTCCATAGTTAATTAATTATTGTTATCATATTATATAGTGTCTTTATTCTAGCACGGAGGGAATTTTATCATGGCTAAAATTATGATTATTGAAGATGATCCATCAATCTCTAAGTTAATCAGCGAGAATCTTGAAAAGTGGCAAATGAGTTCTTATATCACTGAGGACTTCAATGACATCATTAAACAATTTAACGATTATAAACCTGATCTGGTTTTACTTGATATCAATCTACCTGTTTATGACGGTTATTATTGGAATCAAGAGATTCGTAAGATCTCCAAAACACCAATTATTATTATTTCATCACGTAATTCAAATATGGATCAAATTATGTCAATGAATATGGGTGCCGATGACTTCGTCGAAAAACCCTTCTCAATCGATATTTTGATAGCTAAGATCAATGCACTTTTACGTCGCACTTACGATTTCACTAAGAGCGCTAGTGATACGATCGAACACAACGGACTCAAATTAAATCTTTCCAGTGGAACCGTTGAAATTGATGACAATAAAATCGACCTGTCTAAAAACGAATATAAATTATTACAACGTTTGTTAAAAGATCAAGGTAAAATCGTCACTAGGGAACAACTTTTAAATTTCATGTGGGATGACGAACGATTTGTTGACGATAATACTTTAACCGTCAATATCAATCGTCTTCGTGGCAAAATTGAAAAATATGGCCTTAAAAATTATATTGTAACTAAAGTAGGTCAAGGATATATTATTCCCTAACGAGGTAAAAAATGACATTTTTTAAATACTTACGTGATCATATCTACTCCATTTTAATCGTCTTAGTTGGGATGACCTTTGTTGAACTGGTGCTCTTTTTAGATCCACGGGTTCATTTCCATGCTGGGACCCTCGTTTATACCTGGGTCCTAGCGATGATTTTTCTAATTGCCAATTTAATCGTTTCCTATAATCATAAGAGAAATTGGTACAATCAACTGGAAAGTTATCAAGAAGACCTCTCCAAGGAACTTTTTGGGGCTCGCAATAACGAGCAAAAATTTATTCAGACTAAAATCAATAATATCTCTTTAGAATATCGTAATGAACTGACTGAATTATATCAGAATCAAAAAGATCAGCGTGAATACACCGAGTCTTGGGTCCATGATATCAAGGTTCCCCTAGCGGCATTAAAGTTATCTCAAGATGATGATCTTGATCCCAAACTAATTGCTGAAGAACTTGACCAAATCGATTACCTAGTTGACCAAGCCTTGTACTTTGCTCGTTTAAATAATTTCTCGAACGATTATTTGATTCAAGAACAAGATCTAAATGATATCGTTAAAGCCTGCATCCGAACTAACAAACGTCTTTTCATCAGTAAACGAATCGGCATCAGCATTGATGTGACTGAAAAGAAAATTTTGACCGATGAAAAATGGTTAAGCTTTATTATTAATCAGGTTATTTCTAACAGTTTAAAATACACTGATCAAGGTGGTAAAATTGATATTTTCACCACCACCTCCGATAATAATATTCAGTTACATATCAAAGATAATGGTATCGGGATTGCTAATCAGGATATCAGCCGTATCTTTAATAAAGGGTTCACTGGTTCCAATGGTCGAAAATCAGGTAGTAAATCTACTGGGATGGGCCTTTACTTAGTTAAAAAAATGAGTGATAAATTAGGTCATGCGGTACAAGTTAGATCACAGCCTGATCAAGGAACTGAGACTATTATTACCTTTTTGGATCTGCCATATTATAAGTAGTTACTTTGGTCCCGTATACGGTGGTCCACCAATATTCCTTACGAGTATTGGCGAAAATACTTACTTGATCCCCCTGTCATACCTATTTTTATCAAATTCTTGATTCTAGCTTTGGATTTCTTCCATGATTTCCAGATATACTGCCTGATTCTACAACGAAGCCATTCACCCAACTTGTAGATGAATATTTTCATCTTTCCAATTCCGTAGTAGTTGAGTTCCACCCATTCTTTGATTGATTTCTTTAAGGAGAACATCGAGACTTCCGTTAATATAGCTGAGAAATTAATTTTTCTTACCTAGAATCACCAAATACTCTGGTACTATGACATTTTTACGGACTGTTTTGGGATTGTCTCAACGGTATTCATCGAGAAGGGCTTTCTTATAACTTTTCGGATAAAGATATCAGAATTGAAAAGAACTACATTAAAACTAAAGGCCGGACTTCCGGCACCACTACTAAAGATGTTGCTATCCTAGTTGATAATCTAAAGGTTGAAAGTTGAATATTACATAATACCCCCGGCATGCCGGGGTTTTATTGTACAAAAATAGACATGAATTCATTCACATTTGTATAATTAAGGCGTCGAAACCAAACATACAAAGGAGTATTCATATCCATGTCTATTTTACAACACTCAACCACTTCAATTCATCATTCTTTTGGTCGTTTTTCTAAATTGGTACGCTTGTCCGAAGTTTTAAGATCCTCAAATATACAGAAATCCAAAGGAATAAAGGTTACTATTCTTTTGGAGTGGCTATTGAATGCGCTTCTTAATAGATATTCATTATTTAGAGCTAACGAAAGTGAGCTCTTCTCTAAAAAGACAGTTAGAAATTGTCTAAATGATCCGCGAAGACGTCAAGCACTTATAGTAGATGATTCTTTATTCAAACGTGAGTTTTCTAAAAATACCGAGCTGTTGGCTCGTGTTTTTGACCATGATAAACAGATGTACTTTAAAGGGTTCCATGCTTTAACCATAGGTTGGAGCGATGGAAATACCTTTTTGCCTGTAAATTTTGCATTAATGTCATCTTCAAAAAAAAGAAAACCAACTTGGAGTATTCAAACACTTTGATAAACGTTCTTTGGGGTATCAAAGACGTACACAGGCTAAGCGAAAGATGAATGATGTTGCTTTGGAGTTAATAGATTCTGTTTTAAAAAATAGTATAAGGGCAAAGTATGTCTTGTTCGATAGCTGGTACAGCTCTCCACATAGGTTTCACAAATTATTAAAACGTGGATTATTTAGTGTAGGAATGTTAAAGAGAACTAAGAAAGTATACTTCCACTATCGCGGTCGTCAAATGGATGTGAAGACACTTTATGAAACGCTTTGTCGTACTAAATGGTACACAAAAGAAAAGTATCTATATAGTTCAATGGTTACTTTTACTGTCGATGATCAAGCGATGCCTGTTAAGTTGGTTTTTGTAACTAATCATGGAAATAAAAATAACCATCTGGTATTGTGTACTACTAAAACAAGTTTATGACGAGATCATTCAAATGTACGATAGACGTTGGCAGATTGAAGACTACTTTAAAGTGGCTAAACAATATCTTCAATTTGATAAGACTCAAATTCAGAACTATGACGGATTATGCGGACACATGGCTATGGTTGCACTAGGATATGACATCCTAGCATTAAACCAGTGGGAGAATATCGACGAGCGAACGCTTGGATATATATATAGGAGAAATCTACCTGATATTGATATTACAGATGCCTTAAATTGGTTGATTCAAACAATAAATAGTCTAACCACTAAATTAAGCATGGATTCATCTATTTTGGATAAGATTTTCGACGAATTTATAAAAGCATTACCCAATCGCCTTGTCAGGCTTCTGGATAATGCTTCATGATATGAAAAATCTATATTTTATTATCTTACTTCAACAGGATCAATGATTGAAGAGTATTTTTATACTTTCAACCTTTAGATATTTATCCAATAGGTTTACTTCAATGAAGGTTTAGTATTCTCTCCTGAATTCAGGTATCAATTACAGTTATATCTACCCTTAGATATTTGGCACCGAATCAGTTATACTCCAACTAAGTTTTGTCGTATATTTTCCGTGTGGAATTACCTTATTGCCTTGAATCTTTAGCAATAATCCTTCGTTGGGCGACCAGCGAACTGACGGAACTGCTTCTCCATCTTGAGTCATATTGATAGGAACATTTCCATTATCATCAACTGTTTGGTCGTTACCATCTTTATCACGGAAAACCAGACTACCTGGGAACTTGACTGAGCCGTCTGTCTCCAAGACTAAACCCGTTGCTGAAATACTTACAGTCTGACCATTTTTGACTGCACGATTATCACTGACATCCAAAACGTTCTCACTTGAACTTGGTGTAACACGTTTTTTAAGAGTATCTTTTCCAACTAGTGAATTAATTGTTCCGAAATCGATATCTTGCGGTACCATTTTCAGTTCACCTGTCTCAGATTTATCGAAGTTAATGAAGTTTGTCGTACCAACAGCTTGATCAATTGGAAATGAATTACCACTATGGTCATTACCTCCACTACCATCAAAAGTTGGAGTGAAAGCTATCGAATTATCATAATCTGCTGGCGCTTGACCATGGAACGTGAGAGTATAGTTTGTCTGAGAAGCAGAACTATTATTAGTCTCTGGTAATGAAATCTCTTTCGCCGTTAAAATTGACTTATTTGAGTCGCTAGGATCGTCTTCTACCGTAATATCATCATCCGGAATTGGTTGCGGATTTGTTGTTGTTGAGTTATTCGCTGACACAATTGAAACGTCGGAAATTGTCATACCTTTAGGAATCTCGGTTTTATACACTCCATCGACAATGGCTCCAGAAGAGTAATCACCAAATTTAACCGTCAAATTAGATGTGAATAAGATAGCGTCGTTAGCCATAGTATGGTCGACCGTATCATTGGTTTCATGAGTGGTGCTGTCATTTCCTGGAGTTGTTTTATTATTAACTGTATTTGTCATTGAAACTTCAGGAACATCTTCTTGGGAACTCGGACCAGATGCTGCAGCATATGGGTTACTATCAATAAAGGTGTGATAAACTTTTGGTGTCGGTTTTTTTGCAAATATGTCGCCACTTTTCTTCGTCATATAGTTCATACTAATATCCGCATAAACATAGAGCGGCCCTGTACCATCCTTACCTGGTTCATCTCTATAGAAGGAATAATCAAAATCAAAAGCATCGGGATTCAAATCCAGTTGATCTGGGTCGGTCGTGTCAATAGTTGAAGCAATTGTGCTTTTAGTACTATCGTCGCCACCATCATCTTGACCATCCGTCTTTACAACATGCCAAGTAACTGTAACGGTTGGGGTATACGATCCAGCTTCAGCCTGAGCCTTGGCGATGGTATCGGTAATAAGCTTTTTACGTAAAGTGTCATCAATCCAAAAATGAATCATGGTATCGTTGAAAATTACACTATTGTTATTATTTGCTTTAACATTTGCAGCTAAAATTGTAATGTTAGCTGTAGCACCTCCAACACCGCTAGCACTATTAAAGTTTACCTGCAATGCAATACTTCCCCCGTTCACACGGGAAGCATAAGGATTACTTCCACCCTTAATATTAGAAGTTACGATGGCAGTTCTAGAATCATCGTTTGGAACCGTGACCTTATCGCCCCATTTATTAGTTTTCGATTTACCAATGTTGGCAACGGTCGGTCCAGTATGATCTGCGCCATCATAAATTGTAAAGGAATTGATTGTTGCGTTAGCTACCCCATTGTCACTTGTACGACGTAATGTAATTGTTGTCGTGGTAGCTGCATTAGCATTAGTATCCTGCGTAAAGGATCTGACCAAATAAGAGACATTAGCTTGTAGATAAACGTCACCGGTAGATGACGGGGGTCCATTCGTAACTCCACTAGCAGATGGATCTGATTTGGTAATAATCACTATAGGAGATGTTAAAGCATTTAATAATGAAGTCTTGTCTGGCTGACTGACATCAGTTTTATTGAAGACCGAGGTCAAGTCCGAAACATCGGTAGCACGTTCGTAACTTGCTTGAGCAGAGGCTTGAACTATTTGATTTACCGCATTATTCGATGATTCCACTTTTGAATTGGAATCAACAGCAGCCTGAATGGTGGTCGGAGAAAGGGAAACAATCAAACTCATCATTAATATAATTATACAAATTATTTTAGATAAATTTTTCCTCGCTTTCATTTTATTTCTCCTCCCTTGTTAATCCTATTTAGTTACTATAAGTAACATATAAAGTAGACCAATTAGTATAAACCATTTTACTGTTAGACCCATCTTTCAAAGTTATTTTTGCACGATATTGTGTGCCATTATCTGCTACGTCAGTAGCATCTGTTGTGTAAGAATCAGTATAGTATTGTCCCAAGTATTGTTCTTTTGTTGTACCGGGAGCCTTCTTATACCATTGAACTTTGGCTTGCCCTTGATTAATAAGCCCTGTTAATGTGCTTGTGTCACCTTTTAAATCGAAAGTAGCCGCTTGTCCAGGTTGAACGGTCTGATCGGATATTCCACCGCCGACTTCAATATAGGTTGTACCAACTATAAAGGAAGTATCCATGTTATGGAATGTTCCGGGTCGCCTGCAAAGGTGTTCCTAAATCAGCCGCATCAGCAATAGAAGGACTGTAGACGATTGCAGTACCAAGCGCCATCGATGAGAACAGAGTTACAAACCCTAATTTAATGGCTTTATTCTTTTTCATAACTATATACGCCCCTTATAAATTATATTATTTTAAAAAAGATGTTATGTAAGCGATATCTTTCACAAATATTATGCAATTTTTTTAAACATTATCAATTTCAAGTTATATAAATAAATTTTGCATATTGTGATTATTAGTTGCCATATCAATGGTTAAGGAAATTTTTTTTTTGATAATTGTTTAGGAATATATTTGTTGGTTTTAGTCTGAAATCAGACATAAGTTATAATTTATTGGCTTTTTTGTTATTAATACAGAAAAAATATAAGAAAAACGACTTTTTCTATATCAACAACGTATCACCGTTTTAATTCTCATGGTGCTTTATTTTATCTGTGATAATGATCATCTTTGATATAAATTGAGCATTCACGGATCAGTTATTATTATGGAAAAAATCGAGTAGGAGGTAATTTTTAATTACCGA
>NZ_JQCF01000071.1 GCF_001438805.1 Companilactobacillus kimchiensis | reverse complement strand
GGTAATATATATCTTGTTGTTGCGACAGAGCAATGGCATCAGCGTTTTGAAGCTTAACTGCTTCTAGCTGATGTCGAAATTATCTTTTAAAAAGTTCTTGACTTGGTCTTGTAACTTCGGTAAGATAATTAAGTTGTCTGTTAGACATCACCTAACAATTTATCAATTCGTTGATAATGAGTTAGAAAAATTATTTTAAAAAGTTCTTGACAAGTTATTGTCAGCTTGATAAAATAATTAAGTCGCTGATGAGCGTAAGCGCTTAATCAGCTGGTAGACCTTTGAAAACTGAACAAAGTTTTAA
>NZ_JQCF01000070.1 GCF_001438805.1 Companilactobacillus kimchiensis | reverse complement strand
CATAAGTTTCTCTAAGCGATAAAATCGCTAAGAGAAACTAAAAAATCGTCCCTACATACACAGATTTACTCTGCTATGTAGGGACGATTACCGTGGTACCACCCTAATTCATACTTTGTTTACACAAAATACCTCAACGACACATACATGTCCGGGATGATATCGCATCCTTGCGTACCTTTGGCTTGCACCTAGGTAAGACTCCAAGCTCATCTTCAATTAACTTTTGTTCCGCCTTTTCACTTAACAGCGGTCACTCTTCAAACTACTCGTTAATTTACTCTTCTCTTCAACGTCTAATTAGATTAAATAA
>NZ_JQCF01000007.1 GCF_001438805.1 Companilactobacillus kimchiensis | reverse complement strand
GGTCGTGAGTTCGAATCTCACCTGTGACATAATAAAAAGAAACCAATTCGTTTGAATTGGTTTCTTTTTTTATTCTGTAGGAACTGCCATTACATCTGTATCAACAATTCCAAATTGATGACGCATCTGAGCTTCAATTTCCTCACCTAGGCGATAACTATCCATTACTTCCATATGGGGATCAACTCCAATAATAATATCCAAAGTCACCATATTACCATTATAATGTGCATTCAATTCTTCAACTTGTCTAACTTCAGGAAATTTTTCAATTGCCTTTTTAAATTGTGCTTCCGCCTTGGGATCAAAATAATCCGCTAAATTTAAACTACTCTCGCGAAAAATTTTAATTCCTGACGTTAATATGAAGATTCCGACAATGATACTGGCAACACCGTCCAACCAAGCCACCTTAAACAATAGAGCTCCCCCTATCGCTATCAAAGTTCCCAAACTAGTCAAAGCATCACTCAAACTGTCTTGGGCTGCAGCCGTTAAAGCTGCATTTTGTAGTTTCCGACCAGCTGCCCTGTTCTGCCACCAAACAATCAACATAATGCACATAGCGATGCCAGCCCCAACTAGGGTAATTGGTTGAGGAATCTCTTGGGTCGCTTGATGCATTAAACTTTTAATCCCGCTATACATAACATTTATTGAAATAGCAATCATTATAATTCCAGTGATCAGCGTAAAAACAGTTTCATAATGAAATCTCGTCAACTGTAATCGTTGGCCGTTCTGTTGTGGATCATTGGGTAAAGGTTGTCCCATCAGATCATCATCACCAATATCACGGGCAATAAAAATCCCAATTAGCAATAATACAGCCGAAATTATGCCCGCTAAGTTATTCAATGCATCTGCTCGTAAAGTCTGTGAATGACCAATAATAGCTAAATAAAATTCAATTATCGATATAAGTAAATAAGCGCCAACGTTAAACCAAAGATGATGTTGGGCGCTATGCAATTTCTGTAGTTCTTCTCCTTGAATTTTTTGCCAAGCGACCTGTTCTGCCTCTCGGTGTGCACGTTGTTCTTGCATTATGACCCCTTCTTCACTGATTGCCATAATTCAATTCTAGTGCAACCGCCATGAAACCACAATTGATGCATCATCCAAAATAAAAGGGCCTCTTCCATTATTGGAAGAGACCCTTATTCAATTTACCGTTGAGGATAAAATGCAGCTCCCGCTGCTCAATTAATATATCATCTATTAATCAAAAATTCTACAATTTGGAAAATACGTAAACTAACTGTATTGTAAATTACAAAACTGTTAATAATTGATATTTAATATTTTATACGCCCAACTTCAGTATCTTATTCATAGCTTCTTCAATTGACTTACCGCATGCAGAAACCCTAATGTTTTTCTTATCAAATACGGTAAACAATTGACTCTTATTGTCTAAAGTAACTTTATATCTCATATTGTCTACCTCCAATCACTTGATTACATATTCTACACGGTTTTAGAAAAAAATCAATAGAAACAAACTATTTTATTTTTGTTCTTCATAATCGTTCGGTGACGTATTCTCATGTTCCCCAGTAGCCTGGGCTAAATCAGCAAAAAGGATACGTATAATTTTTTATTTAGGCAGTCCTAAATAAAAGTCTTTTAAAACTTACAAACGGGCATTTTGTAATTATTCATTAATATTGTAACTATCCTGTAACATTCTAATAATCTTATTTAATTCTATATTAAAATATTATCGTAAAATTTATCGTTTAAAAGCCAGTTATAAATTAGTCATCAATGTTCGGATATTGCTTCAAATATACTGTTTATTCATTCAAAATGTTTCATAAACCAAAAAAAGCATGACCAAAGGCCACACTTCTTATAAAAAAGTTCTTTAGATGACTTCAAAATAGCAATTTTTCTAAGATATCCAATTTGTCATTCTGAATATAGATAATATCTGGTATACACAGTGATCCATTACATCTGACTCAGTCATTATTTTCCATCCAAAAAATTAACGATTTTCGTTTCGATCACGCTTTGATAATTTTGATCATCACTAATGTTATACCAATCCACATCCATTTGATTACGGAAATATGTTAATTGGCGTTTGGCGAAATGACGTGAATTTTTTTTAATTTCATCCAAACAAACTTCTAAACTGGCCTCACCAGCATAATATGGAAATAATTCCTTATAGCCAATTCCGTTCTTGGCTTGTGGAATCTTAGCCTGTTCGTCATAAACTGCCTTAGCTTCGTCTAATAAGCCCATTTCAACCATTTTATCAACCCGTTGGTTGATTCGGTTATACAACTTAGTTCGATCATCAGTTAAACCAACTAAATAAAACTCTGCCCACTGATTACCATTATTCTGATCAGTGATTGATTTACCCGTTGTTCTCATAACCTCAATTGCTCTAATTAGGCGTCGTGAGTTATCAATATCGATTTTTTCAAAAGCCTGTGGATCTTCATTTTTCAAAATTACCTGTAATTGGGCAATTCCTTCGGTCTGTTCAATTTCCAACAATTGTGCTCTAGTTTGGTCAGCTCCAGTTGATTGGCCGCCTAGATTCAAATTATTGATCAATGAGCTTAAATAAAAACCAGTTCCACCAACAACTAATGGTAATTTCTCGTGTTGATTTAGATCTGTAATAATTGTTTTCGCCTTAGATTGAAAATCCTTAACAGTATACCTCTGATCAACGTTACAAATATCTACTAAGTGATGTGGTACTTGTCGTAATTCCATCGGTGAATCTTTGGCTGTACCGATATCCAGATGGCGATAAATCTGCATTGAGTCACCTGAAATTATCTCCCCACCAAATTTTTGAGCTAATTTTAAACCCAGAGCACTTTTGCCAACCGCAGTTGGTCCTACTATTGCAACAACTTTTATCAAAAAATTACCTCTCTTAGACAGTCTTTTATAGATATTTTAAAGGAAATAAGCCATAATGAGAATTAAAGACAGGAGGAATAGTAATTATGGCAAAAAAACAAAAACATCTTCGTTTTGTTAAGGGCTTCCTTGTAGGTTCTTTAACAACAGCTACAGCAGTTTATGGTGCATTACACGCATTCAAAAAGGGTGTAATCGAACCAGAAAACGAAGAAAATGATCGTATCGATACTAACCGCAGACGTGCTAACCGTAAGAGTCTTCAAGCACACCAAGGCTAATCAATATAATAAGTATACTAAAAAATGCTGTGCAGAATTTATTCTGACACAGCATTTTTTATATTTTAGTAGTTTTCTTAGTTTTGCCTTCCCAATCGACAAAACGATCCTCTAACCACTTAACGTCAGTGAAACCCCACTTCTTTTGAAGTTTGATAGCTGCACGAACACACATATTCTTGTTATCACTGTATAGATATACAGGTAAATCTGGTCTTAATTCGCCCTCGTTATATTTTAATTGAGAATAAGGAAGACTTCTAGCACCTAGAATATGTTTGGAATCAAATAATTTTTGTTCTCTTAAATCAACAATTTGAGCTTTTCTCATTGTTTCTTCAAAATCCTTTTGATTCATTGCTCCGCCCATTTGTCTACCCTTAAACCAGTAGTACAACCATGAGCCAACCCAATAAACTAAGAATCCAATTACAATTACATACAAAACAGCATTTAAAACTTGCATCAATAAAAACCCCTAATCAACTTTAATCAATGAAGCGGCACCGATAACTCCAGCACCATTACCAAGACTAGCAAGTCTTAGTTCAGTTGAATCCTTGATAGTAGCAAATTCGTTTTTACGCATTGCAACATCAACTTTATTAAGTAAGAATTCACCAGCAGCTGAAACACCACCACCGATAACAACATACTTAGGATTCAATGTGTTAGCAATATTACCTAGAACAAATCCAAGTGAATCACAAACATAATCGGCAACGATCATGGCTAGATCATCATCCTTCTTAGCTAGATCAAAAACATCCTTAGCAGAAATATCTTGTCCATCATCAAGCATAGCCTTCAATTCTGAAGTACCAGCGTATTCTGAAGCACGATCTCTAGCAACACGTACAATACCTGTAGCTGAAGCAATTGTCTCTAGACAACCCTTTTTACCACATGTACATTGGAAACCATCAGGATCAACGGTTACGTGACCGATTTCACCTGCGGCACCATTTTGACCTTGTAATAGTTGGCCATTAGCGATGATACCACCACCAACACCAGTACCCAAAGTTACAAAGACAACATCATTAGCGTTGTTACCTGCACCTTGCCATCTTTCACCAAGAGCAGCAACGTTAGCATCATTTTCAATAGTTACAGGAAGACCTGTACCCTTTTCAATGTCGCGTACTGGATAAACTGAGTTAGTCCAGTTAAGGTTGTAGGCACCTTTGATTGTTCCTTTTTCATGATTGATTGTACCAGGTGAACCCAATCCAATTCCATCAAATAAATCAGGAGTCATATCATACATCTTAAGATGATGATTGATTGAATCAATAATATCAGGAATAATAAATTGTCCATCAGATAGGATATTTGTTTCGATACTCCATTTTTGTTGAATCTCACCATTTTCGGTAAGAATAGCAAATTTAATTGTTGTACCACCAAGGTCAACACCGATTAACTTTTTGTCTGTCACTTTGATCTGTCCTTTTCTTCTTCTTTTCTATGCTCCGCTTTTAAGACTAATTGAGCATCTATGAAAGTCTTTTTGTCGATCATTCCACCTTCGTACAAGCGCTTAACTTCAATAAACATCAACTCTATGTCCCACATCCTTTTGCCAAGGTGAACATAAGTCCCATATCGTTTGAGCAACTGTTGTACGTCGTATAGGGTTCTAAAGCTCATCATATTATCCATAAACTACCATACCCTTTGTATACATATAATAAGAAATAACGACAGCTAACACTACAGCCAATATTCTAAAAATCATTTGGGGACGTTTGATGCCTGGTAATCCTAGGGCATAACCTAGGAGTAAACCACCAACAGCACCACCGACATGACCCCATATATCAATACCAGTCATGGTCAGATCCATTATTAAATTAATAACAATTAGACCTAAGAAACTTTTACCAAGTTCAGTCAAAAAACGATTTTCACGATAAATCAAAGCTAATGCTAGAAATGCTGCAAACATTCCAAACAGGGAAGTACTGGCACCAGCCGAAACGACATTACCAGCTCCAAAAGCAAAGCTTGCTAAATTGCCCATAATACCGCTTAACAAGTAAATTATGAAAAAGCGCCAATGACCAATCATTGGCTCTAATACTTGACCAACATATAACAGTGTAAACCCATTCATAAAAATATGAAAGATGCCAATATGTAAAAACATTGGCGTAATGAGACGCCACCATTGACCATCTTGAATCAGGGCATTAGTTTTGGCACCCATTTTGATCAAAACACTAATATTCTGTGAGCCACCGATCAATGTTTCCACTAAGAAAACTCCAACCGTGACAGCTAACAGAAACCAAGTTACATATGATTTACTCTGTCTATTGAATATCTGCATCTGCTTTGTCCTTTGACACGATGATCTTATCGATCGGTTTATCCAAAACGTAGACTGGCCAAGGCGTATCTGTGTAATATTGTTTAGATAACGCTAAGGAAATTGTTTTCGTCGGATACTTTGCCAGATATCGATCAAAATAACCAGCTCCGAAACCAAGACGATTCTTGTCTTCTGAATAGGCCAACCCAGGTACGATCATTAAATCAGGGGGATCCATAACATTATCTTGATACTCTTTGGGTTCCCTGACACCGAAAGCACTCTCTTCTAATTCAGTATCTTTAGTATATCTAATAAAAGTCATTGAATGATCTGAAAAAGTTTTTGGAATATAAACTTCCTTCTCCATTTCAAAACATTGGTTAATAATTGGAAATGTAGGAATTTCATCATTCATACTTAAAGTAATACCTATACTGGGCGCAGTTTGAAAATCAGGATCATCAAATAATTGCGAATAAAGGTCGTTGATTTCTTTTTGTGCCTTATCAGATTTCATAAATTCACTTACGAGATCGATCTGCTTTTTTCTAAAGCTTACCTTATCCAACTAATCACTCCCTAGTAAAAAAAAACAACAGGGATTTTAACCTGTTGTTTATTTTGTTTCACGGTGCAATGTAACTGTACGTTCGCGAGGACAATATTTCTTAAGTTCTAGACGATCGGGACTGTTACGTTTGCTTTTGTTTGTTAGATATGTACGTTCATGACATGAAGTACATTCCAATGTTATATTTACTCTCATATTGGGAACATCCTTTCATAAAACTAAACTAAATTCAACTAATTAAATATATCATTTTTTTGCATATTTTAAAAGGTTAAATTCAGATTATTTCTGACCTGTAATTTTATAGTAATCTGTATAAATCTGATGTGCAAGGATATTAGGGTAACTTCCGTTCTCACTTGTAAGGTTCGGGAACACGATAGCCATTGCTACATTAGGATCATCGTAAGGTCCAAAACTTACCAAACTAGTAGTAATTGTTTCTGGAGGATCAGAACTCGGATTATCAGGATCATAGTAGAATGACTGTGCAGTACCTGTTTTAGCAGCTACAGCCGGTGTAAGATCAGCTAACTTAGTTGCTGTGGTCCAATAACCACTACCATGAACAGCCGCATACATACCTTTTCTAACAACATCCAAATCATCCTGATTAGCATCAATCTTGTTTAAAACAGATGGTTTCGTAACAGATGTATAAGCACCTTTAGTTCCATCATCTTTAGTCTTTTGAATTGATTGCACCACATATGGCTTCAAACGATAACCACCATTTGCAATAGTTGAAATATATTGTGCCATTTCAATTAAAGTATAGGCATCGTAGTTTCCATAAGACAAATCCAGTGCCGAACCAGTCTTTAACTTACCATCACTAGTAGTTGTTGAACCTTCAATACCCTTAGTTTCACCAGAGATATCAATTCCGGTCTTAACACCTAAACCAAATTGGCTAAAGTAGCCACGTAAGGTTGAGAAGATATTGGGATCCATTACCATACTAGTATTTGGAACATACTTAGCATGTCCTTCCTTCATCGCCAAATTCATCATATAAATATTGGATGAAAATTGGAGAGCCTGAACGGCACCTAAGCTTCCAAAAGTACCAGCTGGATAAACAGATTTCTTAACTGGAGATCCAGGTAAGTAAATCGGATCATCATTTTGGGTATTGTTTTCAGGAGTAATAACCCCATCCATCAAAGCACCCAGAACTGTGGCACCTTTAACGGCAGATCCCATAACGAAGGTTCTATTGATAACACCCAAAGCATCTTCAGAGGTTTCCCCCGTCTTAGGGTCATTGTGAATCCCGGCCATAGCTAAAACAGCTCCAGTCTTAGGATTCGTTACAACCGCATAAGCACCATCAGAATATTGAGTAATACCAGCAGCTTTAGCAGAACTATACTCAGCATTCAAATCATCTTGAACCATCTTTTGGAACTTAGAATCAATAGTTAGGTTAAGATTTCCACCCTTTTGACCCTTATATAAAACCGTACTCTTCTTGATCTGATTATTAGAGCCAACTTGAACTTGACGTTGACTCTTTGTCCCAGAAAGAATTGATTCATAATTTTTTTCTAGGTAACTAGTTCCCACACGGTCATTACGTGAATAACCAGCAGCTAACATAGAATTGATCTCATCATCTGGAATACCTTGTTGTTCAGTCGATACACCACCAATGATACTGGCAATAGACTTACCTTGCGGATATTCACGATCCCAGTTACTACCAATACTGATACCTGGTAATTCAGTTAAATGTTCACTAACTTCAGCAATTTCTTTGTCCGTTAGATTCTTATCCTTCAAAAATACTGTCGATAATGAATAAGCAGCACTCATTTTCTTAAATAAAGTTGCACGTTGCAAATCTTTATCATCCAAATGAATTCCTTGTTTTTCAAGATACTTAACTTCATTGGCATAGATCTTAGTATTAGATAACGCATCACCGTTAGCGTCAAGTCGATCTGACTTAGGCATTTGCTTAACGACTTGAGCCGATTTATTAGGGGCAGCCAAAATATAATCTGCTTTATCTCGATCTGTTAAATCTGTTGTTTCCACAGTCATATACTTCGTCAAACGACTAGCAATTGTATAAATATCACTCGATTTAACACTTCCACTCTTGGTATAAGTGATTGCATTTGAAGTCGAATTTCCAACCAATAGTCTACCCTTTGAATCATAGATCATCCCACGCGGAACGTTGCCTGTCATTACTGTCTTATCTGTTCGATCAACTTCAGCTTGGAATTTGCCACCATAAACGATCTGTAAATAGGCAAGTTGTGCGACTAACATTGCGAATAGAACAAAGACAATAAAAAAAAGCAGGTTTAGACGAAAGGGAATAGTAGACTTCGCTTGACTACCTGTTCTTTTCTTTAATATATCCAGTATTCTTCTCATATTTATCCTTCAAAAAAACGAACAATTATTCATTCGATTTAAAAATATACTTCGGGCCATCAAGGTCAGGATCATACTCAACTAACAGATCATATCTGGCAAAAAACCATGTGTCACTGTCAGTTATATAGTATGAAACACCATCAATAACTGTAATTGACTCTGGATCAATCGGTTTTTCCTTCCGCATAGCGATTGAAAAACCCTCATGAACCATTGTCTTTCCATAAACTTTACCATAAAAATGTACACCATCACCGGGTACTAAGTCCAACTCTTCTTTAAACCATTGATCAGCTTTAGGAGTTATTTCGATTTTCATAATGTTCACCTCAATAATTTACTAGGTTAAACATAGCAGAAAACGTCTTCATTAAGCAACTTCAACGGCCTTAATTGTTACATCATAACTGCCAACAGGTGTTTCAACAGTTACCACGTCACCCACGTGCTTACCAATTAAAGCCTTAGCAATTGGTGAATCGTTTGAGATCATACCTGTATCGGGGTCAGATTCAGAAGCACCCACGATTGTATATTCATCAGGATCTTCTCCGTCTTCTTGAACAGTAACTTTCTTACCAATTGAAATTTCATCATCAGCTACTTCATCAGCATCGATAACCTTAGCATATTGAATTTGTTCAATATGTTTAGAAATATCTGATTCGATCACACTTTGTTCATCCTTAGCAGATGTATATTCTGAGTTTTCAGATAAATCACCAAAACCTCTAGCAATCTTGATACGGTTAATAATTTCTGGACGTTTAACCTTTTTTAAATCTTCTAGTTCTGCTTCCAACTTTTTCTTGCCTGCTGCTGTCATTGGATAACTTCTGTCTGCCATTTTTATAACTTCCTTTTTAAAAATTCATATTTATTTTAATTTCAAAATGTCATCTAATCAAGTTTGACTAGATGACATTTATTATTATATACAATTATACATTATTGACCTAAAGAAGAATTCCTATTTTCATGTTCTTCAAGTGTATGTGAATAATATACCTTACCAGTCTTCAAGTTGGCAACAAAGTATAGATAATTTTGATCCCTATCTGATGGGTTCAAAGTAGCCTCGATTGATTGTAAACTTGGAGTATTGAATGGTCCAGGACCATAACCTTTGTTTTTATACAAATTGTATGGTGATTTCACACTAGTATCTTTATTCGTAAGACTTAACTTATGCTTGTTCAAAGCGTACATAACCGAAATATCAGATTGTATTGGCATATCAATTGCAATACGGTTAAAGAATACTCCCGCAATCTTCTTACGATCAGAGTTTGTAACACCTTCACGTTCAACTAATGAAGCCAAAGTAAGAATTTCTTGAACTGTATAGCCTTTTTCTTTGATAGTTTCAAAGTAAGGTTGCATTTCATCGTTCTCTTTTTCGACCATTTGGTTAACGAGTTGCTTCAATGTCAAACCTTTATAAACACCATAAGTAGCTGGGAATAGATATCCTTCCAAATGGTATCTGACATTTTTCTTAGCCATTGAAGAATCCAATAATTCTGGATATTTCTTTTGAAGCTGTTTCAAATAAGCTTCATTCTTCATCAATTTTAAGAAGTCAGACTTCTTGAAACTAGTGCTCTTTTGAATTTGATCACCGATCTCATCGATAGTGACACCTTCACGTACAAGTACCGAATCAGTTGCTTTACCCGTTGGCTCAGCACTACCATTCTTCTGCAGTTGTTTTACAACCGCGCTCATATCCATTGACTGTCTAAAGGTATAGTAGCCGGCTTGGAAATCATTGTAGTTTTGTGCCTTGATATAGAAATTAAAGACACTGGCACTCTTAATGATCTTATCTTTCTCAAGCGTTTTAGCAATTTCCTTGCTAGAAGCACCGATAGGAATCTTTACGACAATATCTTCTTTACTATTAGCATTATATGGTTGCAATGAACTATTTACATAATTAAAGCCAATGATAGCAACAACTACTGCTAAAACAGCAATCACGCCGACAATCCAGTACGCAATATGATTTGCGACTGTTCGTTCTTCGGCACGACTTTTTATTTTATCAGTTGATTCCTGCTTCAATGCTTCTTTTTTATCATCCTTTTGGCCCAAGACACAGCCTCCCGAGTTAATTTATTAGAATTATACCATTAGTTTCGGAATAATTATCTAATTTCCACATTAAATTTTTGAACCAAACTGTCTTTAACCAAAGTAAATGCCTTTTCAACTTCTTCATCCGTCAAAGTATCATTAGGGTTCAGGAATTCTAGATGGTAACCCAGTGACTTGTGGTTTGGTTTAAGATTTTTACCTTGGTAAACATCGAAAATATTAACATCCCTCAAGTATTTTCCACCATTGGCAAAGATGTCAGCAACTAATTGGCCATTTTCAACATCTTTTTCAACTAAAATGGCAAGATCCCGACTAATTGATGGATACTTAGGAGCGCTTTGAGCCTTGACATTCTTCTTATTTAAACCAAATAGTAAATCGATATTCAATTCAAAAACAAAAGTTTCAGCAACCGCATGAGCCTTTTGATAGTTAGGATGTAATTTACCAATAAATCCAATAACTTGACCATTTGCCAAGACCTTAGCTGTTTGCCCAGGATGAAGATTATCATATTCATCCGTTGCCACAAAAGTAAATTCAGCGTCAGAATTAGTAAACGCAAGCATCTCTTCAACTAAGCCTTTAACATAGTAGAAATCAGCTTGTTGCGCTTCAGTATTCCATGAATCAGCAACCACATTGCCACTTACGGCACCAGAGATGTATTCTACTTCATTTGGACGATCTTGATCAGTTGGACGATCAAAAATACGAGCTTGTTCAAAAATACCAATATCATTATTCTTACGTGCTTGGTTGTAAGCCACATTACGAACTAAACCAGGAATCAAACTATTGCGTAAATATTCATGATCTTCAGTCATTGGATGTAACAATTTTGTATATTCAGTTTGGATGGTATTGAAATCTTCAACATCTTGCTTGCTGAGCAGTGAGAAATTGATAACTTCATCTAATCCAGCACCTAAAAGAATATTACGTAACTTATTACTAAATTCACGTTTCTTACTGTAGCCACCCCTAGTTTCCATACCGGCTGGCAAAGTATTTGGTAGATTTTCGTAACCATAAATCCGGTTAACTTCCTCAACAACATCGGCCTCAATACTCATATCCCAACGACGAGTGGGAATAGTAACAGTCAAAGCATCACCTGCAGCGGCTACTTCAAAGCCCAAACGTTTCAAAATCTTGGTAATTTCATCATTCGATAGGTTTAGACCCATCAAGTGATTAATGTGTGAGAAGTCACCCTTGATAACAGTTGGTTCAGCTTTAGTAAAGTTACCGGTAATTACATTGGAGATTTCTTTAGCCTCGGTAAATTGATCAACTAATTGTGTTGCACGAACAAGTGCTTCATCAACAATGCCATTATCAACACCTTTTTCAAAACGATTAGAGTCATCGCCACGAAGATCATGTCTTTGAGCAGCTTTACGAACAGAAGCACCATCGAAAACACCAGCTTCAAGTAACACATTCGTCGTATTTTCATCAACTGCGGCAACAGAACCATTCATAACTCCTGCTAATCCAAGAATCTGATCACCTGCAGCAATTACCAAATCATTTTTATCAAGAACTTTGGTTTCGTCAGCTAAGTCTAATTTGTCACCATTGTGAGCCAATTTGACTGTAATAGCCTTAGTTTGTAATTTATCAAGATCATAAGCTTGAATGGGTTGGCCATACTCGATCATGACATAATTTGCAGCATCAACCACGCTATTAACTGGACGAATATTTTGATTCCACAATCTTCTTTGCATCCAAAGTGGACTCTTACCAACCTTGATGCCTTTTAATTCACGTAGCAAGTAGTCTGGAACTAATTCTTTTTCAGTAACTTCAGCTGTAACATCTTGGCTGTCAGAAATTTTACTATTATCTAATTCTGGTTGTTTGAAAGTTGGTTTTTCATCATAAGTTGCACCAATTTCCCAAGCAGCACCACGCATACCTAAAGTATCAGCACGGTTAGGTGTAATATCCATATCAACCATCTTGTCTTTCAGACCAAGAAGATCATAAACTTCGGCTCCTGGTGTTTGAGGTTCGTCAAAGACATAAATACCATTTTCAAATTCTTTAGGCATATATTTAGCAGGAACCCCTACTTCGTCAAGTCCACAGATCATACCATTTGATTCTTGACCACGTAATTTGCCACGCTTGATTTTGATGCCATCAGGTAAATGTGCACCATGCAAAGCAACAATCACATATTGACCTTCAGCCACATTGGGAGCACCGCAGACAATTTGAATATCAGTATCTTCACCAACATCAACTTGGCAAACTTTTAGATGATCTGAATCAGGATGAGGAGTAATGCTAGTAATATGACCGACAACTAGGTTAGTTAATTCTTCACCTAAGTTAACTGGACCAGATTCGATACCAGTTAGAGAAACCTTATCGGCCATCTCTTCAACTGTGTGTGTAACAGGAATATATTCTTTTAACCAATTGACAGAAATTTTCATTATCTTAATTTACTCCTTTGAATTGTTCGAGGAATCTAACATCGTTTAAGTAGAAATCACGAATGTCATTTACTCCGTATTTAAGCATTGCAAAACGTTCTGGTCCAAGACCAAAGGCCATACCACTGTATACTTGTGGATCAATTCCTGACATCTTCAAAACATTAGGGTGAGTTAATCCCGCACCGAGGACTTCGATCCAACCAGTGTACTTACAGATACGACAACCTTCACCACCACAGTTGAAACATGAAACATCAACTTCAACTGATGGTTCAGTAAATGGGAAATAACTGGGACGGAAACGGATCTCACGATTCTCTCCAAAGACGTGTCGGCAAAGGGCATCCAGAGTACCCTTCAAATCGGCCATACTAATGTTTTTATCAACTACCAAACCTTCGATTTGGTGGAATTGATGTGAGTGTGTTGCATCATCATCATCACGACGGTAAACAACTCCGGGTGAGATCATCTTCAAAGGACCATTTGAAAAGTCGTGTTCTTCCATATCACGGCCTTCTTGAGCTGACGTTTGAGTTCTCATCAATAGTTCATCAGACAAATAGAAAGTATCTTGCATATCACGAGCAGGATGATTCTTAGGGATATTTAGACGTTCAAAGTTATAGTGATCTTCTTCAACTTCATAACCTGGAGCCACTTCATAACCCAAACCAATAAAGAATTGTTCAATATCTTCAATCGTTTGATTCAAGATATGTCTTGTTCCTTGAACTTGTTTGGTAGCAGGTAAAGTTACATCAATTTTTTCATCTTCAAGCTTTTTGGCAACCAACTTGTCATTAAGCTCTGACATCTTTTCTTCAATAGCAGCTTGAATATCATTCTTAACATTATTAGCCAAAGTACCAATTTCAGGACGTTCTTCAGCAGGAACATCTTTCATTCCACGTAATGCCTTAGTAATTGGACCCTTCTTACCCAAAAGATTAACTCTTAGGTCATTTAATTCTTGAAGTCTTTCGGCACGCTTGGCTTCGTCAATACCATTTTCTCTTAGGTTCTTTAACGTATCATTTAATGACATATTTTCCTCCTAATTCAGAGAGTGAAACTTGGGCGGACAGCTCCTGAAGAAGTTGTCTATGTGTAATTCATTTTAAAGCCACCGCCTATATCGTCAGTAGTTTTAAAATGAATTACAGCTTCCCTAATAAATCACACTCTGATTAAATTTATTTTTTAATAACATTTATTTGAAGACTATAAAACTGCGATCATATCCAAAATACCTAATTAGTTAATATTATTAATTCAAAAACAGTTTATTTTCATAAATAAAATATAATCAACAATTATTCTAGCCTGGAACAAAAATTAAAATTGGCTCAGTGTTGAAATTATTCTTAGTGGGTTTCCCCACTTAGAATAAGGTCAAGCTTGAAGACTCTTGGCACAAGAGGCTCCAAGTTGCACCCAACACGTTCCAGCCAAATTTTAATTTTTGTGGAAGGCGGCATTTTTTATAGACACAAAAAGTCCCCATCCCAACAAAAGGGACGAGGACTCGCGGTACCACCCTAGTTCATGTTAAAGAAACATGCACTCAAGTAGTTATATAGTAACCAACTAAAAACTCAGAAAGTGAATTCACTATTTTTTTCATCAAGCCTTTTCCAGTTAACGGCTCTTCCTGTCATGAAATTAATAGTTACTACTTTTCGTCAAAGTTTAAATATTATTTTATATATCTGATTATACAAAAACTAAAAACTTTCGCAAGTCTTATAGTGATTGTAGTCCGTACATTAAAACACCAGCAGCGACTGCTACATTAAGTGATTCAGCTTTTCCTAGAATCGGAATATAAATATTTTCGTCACAATTGACAAGAACTTCTCTGCTAACACCATGAGCTTCATTACCCATAATCAAAGCAAAATCATCGGCCTTAGCCAATTTGTTATAAGGTTTAGCATTCTTATCAACTTCTGAACCATAAACCTTCATTGATGAATCTTGGGCTAATTTAATAGCCTTCTTGATATCCATACGATAAATTGGTAAATGGAATTGGCTACCTTGCATTGAACGTTGTACCTTTGGTTGATATGTATCAGCTGAATTCAAACTAGTGATTACGCCATCAAAACCAGCAGCATCAGCAGTACGAACGATTGTTCCAACATTGCCTGGATCTTGAACATCATCAAGAATGACCCATTTACCACTCAATTTTGGTGAATCTTCAACATCTGCAACCTTGATTACCGCAAAAATACCTTGAGGTGTCTTTGTTTCTGACATTTCCTCAGCAACATCTTCTGAAACAGTCGTTGCAATATCATAATATTTTTTAACCAAGCGGTCATCGGCATAATTTTCAGTTACAAAAAGTTTTAAAAACTTTTGTTCATATTGATCGGCTTCACGGACTAAGTGAAAACCTTCAATCATGTAAGTCCCAGTTTTTCTAATATTTTTAGTAGCTGACAATTTCTTTAATTGTTTAATTTCATCATTTTTCTTAGATTCGATATATTTCATATGTTCCATCCCTCTTGTTCTATAATATAGATATTAACACATTCAAGGAACCGAGGTGGTCAGTTGTGAAACATCTTTCTATTAATGTTGCTGGTTTAGTCCAAGGAGTTGGCTTTCGATATTCAACCTTTCAAGTGGCTCTTGAATTAGGCGTTACTGGAACGGTTGAAAACGAGGTAAATGGTTCCGTATCGATTGAGGCTGAGGCAGACCAGAAAATTCTTTATATTTTTTTAAATCGAGTAAAATCTTCACCATCTCCCTTTGGAAAAGTAACCAAAATGGACTATACTTTTTCTGACGTCTTGCAACATTATGAAAAATTCACCGTGATTGGTTGAAACGTCAAATGAGTTAACGTATATTACTCTGTATACGATTAAAAGGGTGGTTTATTAAGTGAATAAAAAATACGTCAAATATTTATCAGTACTGTCATTAGTTTTGGTACTGACACTAGTTTTGACGGGGTGTGCAGCGCACGGAACAGCTAACTTACATGCTCCTACTAGTGGGCCATATGGATTTATCTATAAATGGCTAGGAATTCCTTTCCAAAAGTTAATTATGAAGACGGCAGAAATTGTCGGTGGTACGAACGCTTATGCTTGGGGAATTGTTATCATCTCCTTCGTTGTTCGACTAATACTTGTACCGTTGGCCTTGAATCAACAATATAAGTCAACAACACAACAAGAAAAAATGCGTGCTGTACAACCACAATTGAAATTGATTCAAGTTGCACAAAAGAAAGCTAAGGGTCCTGATGCTCAACAAAAAATCAGTGCCTTGATGATGGATGTTTATAAAAAGAACAACCTGAGTCTTACTGGTGGTATGGGATGTTTACCATTGCTATTGCAAATGCCGATTTTGATTGGTATTTATCAAGCCGTACAATATTCTAAACAAATCGGTGCTGCTACTTTCCTATCAATTCCACTTGGTAAACCAAGTATCTTGATTGCCGTCATCGCGACAGTTTTCTATTTAATTCAAGGTTGGATGTCACTTCAAATCGTGGCTCCTGAACAAAGAAAACAAATGCAAACAATGATCTTGATGAGTCCTATGATGACTTTCTTCATTTCATTGATTTCCACAGCTGCTTTGGCTCTTTACTTCTTGGTTGGTGGTATCGTAATTTTGATTCAACAATTCATCACTAATTACGTCATTACACCAAAAATTCGTAAACGAACTGATGCTGAACTAGAGAAAAATCCTGTTAAGATCGTCGTAACTCAAGAAATGCTTGACGATATTCTTGGCGAAACAACTACTAGTGCTAATGCTGATGGTTCTGCCACTTCAACAACAACTGTTGAGAGAAAAGAAGAAACTAACGAACTTCATCAGAATCTTCGTGAATTAAATAAGGGTAAACAAAAACGTAACGATAATAAGTAATAAACGCTAACGACTATGATATTATAGTCGTTTTTGTTTACTCAATTATTAGAATCAATTAAAATTATTTTCATAATATTATTTCTAATTACTTCATATAAGCAATTAAAATGTCATCCATTCCATTTCATCATTCTTAATATTTCTGTTGACAGATTAATGTTTCTGCAATATATTTATGACATCAAATTTGTTAGGAGAAAACATTATGAAAACTACTTACTCTCTAAACATTGTGAATATTCGTTGGCAAAGCCGATAACTCAGATCACTCCGACTGGATGCGATCTGAACAGGATTGTATCCGTGTCGGCTTATTAAACTATGATAATTTTAAAGCCCGCATGGAAAATTTTACAAAATTGACCATGCGGGTATTTTATTTATTAAAGACAATCCCGCAAAAACTCTGGGATTGTCTTTTTAATTTGGGGGAATATTACAATGAAAAAATCAAGAAAGCTTTACACAACCATCGCTGCACTAGTCGCTCTAGGAGTCGTTTTAATTGGAGCTTATTTCTACACTGGACGTGCTGATGCTCAAAAACAAACAGCCATTCCTAAGGTCGGAATCTTACAATTAATGTCGCATCCAGCTTTGGATCAAATACATCAAGGAATCAACGATACGCTAAAAAAGAATGGTTACGTTGATGGCAAAAATATTAAGATCGAATTTCAGAATGCACAAGGAGATCAAAGTAATCTCAGAACCATCAGTAAACAATTTGTTCAAGATAATGTTGATGTAGCAGTTGGTATTGCCACACCTGCTGTACAATCCTTAATGAATGCTACTAAAACAACTCCAATTATCCTTGGTGGTATCACTGATCCGGCCGGTTCTGGTTTGGTCAAATCTGAAAAAGTACCTGGAGGCAATGTTACTGGTGTTGCTGGTCAAGCTCCCATCAAAGATCAATTGAAATTAATGCAAGCAGTTATTCCTAATCTTAAAACGCTAGGTATCATTTACACCTCTAGTGATGCCCCTTCAACTCATCAAATGAAACAAATGCAGGCCTATGCACAAAAGGAAGGTATCGATGTACAAGTTTCCAGCATCAGTACTATCAATGATTTACAACAAGTTGGAACAGCCCTCGCTGCCAAAGTTCAAACAATTTACGTTCCAACCGATAACACTGTCGCTTCTGGAATGAAATTACTTTCGTCAATTGCTGCCAAGAAAAATATTGCAGTCTTCCCTGCTGCTACAACTATGGTCAAGGATGGCGGTCTTGCTACTGACGGCATCAGTCAATACGAACTTGGTCAAAAGACTGGTGAGCACGTTGTTAAGGTCCTTCAAGGTAAAGAATCACCTGCTACTACACCAGTAACTGTTGTTGGCAAGGGGCATTTAATGCTCAATGAAAAAATGGCCCAAAAGCTCAATATTAAATTCCCTGATTCCCTAGTTAAACAAGCACAAAAGAATGGTCAAATTCTCAAATAAAAGGTACTAAAAAAGACAAAGCCAATTGACTTTGTCTTTTATTTTATTTAATAGATATAAGCTGATGAAACCCATTCATTAGTAGAAACTCGATGGTAAGTAACCCCATTAGCATCTTTAGTCATATCAGTATACCAAGCTGAATGATTAGCCAAAGCACGATTGGGAACGTTCTTTGCATTTCCCTGACTGTCAAAAGTAACTAATGGTACGAAATTACCCTTTGAGTTAGCGACATTAATAGTATTAGCATTATTAGTTGCAGGTGTATTTGATGGCGAATTAGTACCATTTCCACCATAAACTGAGCCGGTATTCTTCAAATTATTGTAATAATAACCGATCATATCGTTCATTTCATTCATACTATAACCCCACATTGGGAAATAAGTATCTGGATCAACGTGAGTTGTTTCCCCCCACTTGATTGATGTTTGGTGGTGAGACATAACCGTAACACCAGGTGTATCTGGCAAGTTATATTGAATCAATTTTGAAGCAGCATAGAAAGCATCGTTGGCGATTGATCTAGCAAAAGCATCACCAGTATGAGTCCGACATAATTCAATTTGAATAAATTTTGCATTAGCTGTTGGACCAGCGCCCCAAACGCCGTAGTCAGTGTTATGCATATTGATGATCTCAGTATCATCAGCAACAGCGTGGACATATGTTTGAACGGTATTCCAATTGTTATTGAAGAAAGTATATTCAGCTTCAGCACTAGCTCTGTTATCAGCTGTTTCATGAATAACAATTCCTTCTGGTTTACCAACTCCATTTTCATATGGAGTCCAATCATTGAAAGTACCTTCACGATTTTGAATGGCAGCTGGTTGGATCTTGTTACTGATAATGTAGTCATTTACTGGCATCGCATTAACAGTTTTAACATTAAAAAATAAAAACATGGCACTCATCATACTGATCAAGAGTGCATATAAACCTAATCTTTTCTTATTCACTTTTCAAATCTCCCCTAGATTCCCTTAAATCTTCCAATGTCTAAATTACTATTGAATTAAGTTTATTTCAATTTAATAGCAATTCTGTAATATGAATTTAATAATAAAGACCTAAAACTTATAATTTGAGCTCTTATTTAAGTCAAAAAGACTGCCTTAACTGATTCCACGTCAGTTAAGGCAGCCTTTTATTAATCATCATCATCGATATCATAATCGTCGTTGGTATCAACAGTACTGTCATAGTCATTATTATTGGAATCATCGTTATCACTATCGCCATTAGATTCATCTAACTCTCCTGGTGCCTGATGAATCACTGTTCGGTCTGGATAAACGGTCCAATCATCAACGGCTAAAGAAACACCATTACCCTCTCGAAATAAACGAACCCAATAAACCATTTGACCATTATTTTTGATAGAGTCACCAGGTCCAACAGTTTCATCAGTCATATGTGTATATTGTAATCCCTCTGGAGCGGGACCATATTGACTCTCCACTAAAGCTATTGCTTGCTGGGCATTAGTAATTGGACCTGTTGGCACTGCCAGTCTAGTTTGACGGTTGTTATTAACTTGATTATCGTTCTCATCTGTTTTTGTTGGTGCAGTTATTTTCTTCTTAGGTTTGCCACGATATAATTTTTGCAGATCAGTATCTTTTAAATTAGTTGATTTAGAAATAGTCGTATCAATTTCACTATAAGCTAGTTTATTTTTGGTATTTTTATAGTAGAATAATCCCACTGTTTTAAAGTCATCATCATCGACCCCTGAAAATAAACTTTTAAATTTTTTAGTGCTATTAGATTTGACAGTTATCGGTTCACCCTTAGTCGACGTGACGTCTGAACCTTTAGTATGAGCTAAGACAAATCTAGTCCCATCAAATTGAACATCTTCACTGGTTCGGTTCACCACCGTGACATCAATGATTGACATATCTGTTTCATCTCGGCGTTCAAACGAAAATCTCATTTCATTTTTCTGCGATTGACTTAACTGTGTATAGTCAACTGATTTAACAGTTTTAATCGATTGGGTATCTGTCTTACTGGTAGTAACTTTCGAGCAGCCTAAAACAAACAACAATAATCCTAAAACAGCAATTATTAATCCCCTTTTTCTCATTGTGTTTCCCCCTTAACAACTTGTATTAATGATATACCTTTCGTAACCAAATTGTACAAATAAGTTCCTTATATACGGAAAAAAAGTAACCCTCATAATCGAGAGTTACTTTTTAATTTCTTCATCTTTTTCTGTCTGTTCTTCATCTGGTATTTGTTGAATAAGTGGTAATTCGATCTTAAAAACAGTTCCCGATCCAACGACACTTTCAACTTCAAGACTACCATGATAGATTTCAATCAATCTCTTAGCAATAGACAGGCCTAAACCGTTCCCTCCACGCTTTCTAGAACGAGCCTTGTCAACTCTATAAAATCTATTGAAAATACGTTTCAGGTCGTTTTTAGCGATTCCTAAGCCATAATCTTGAACAACTACCTCCAGCAAAGCTGAATTAGTCGATGCTGCCAAATTGATTTCTTTACGATCAGCTGAATATTTAAATGCGTTATCCAATAAGATAACTAACACTTGCTCCAAGTGATTACGATAAATCTTAACTTCACTACCCTCACGGATATCGTCGTCAAAGTTAATCACAAAATCTGGATGGATCATCTTGAAATCATTATAAACTTGCGTAAACAATGGTTTCACTTCGGTGATCTGTTCCAAATATGCACTGTCGATCTGTTCAACACGTGTAAGATCTAGCATCTCTTGAATCAAGGATTGCATTCGTTTCAATTCTTGCAATGATGAATTGATCGAATCATTTAATACTTCAGGATCATCCTTACCCCAACGCTGTAACATGCTCAAATGTCCCTCAAGTACTGCCACGGGAGTTCGAAGTTCATGAGAAACATCCTCTACGAATTCCTTTTGTTGATTTGTATAAGCTTGCATCCGATCCAACATTTTATTGATATTAACGGTCATATCATAAATTTCGTCATTTCTTTTACGTAGTTTAATTCTAGAATCAGAATCAGGCTTTTTATTTAAATCATCAATCGTACGGTTAATCCTCTTCAAATCATTAAGAACCAAAGTCACAGCATAAAAACTAACTAAGACTCCGATAATAAAGACAACCACACCACCGACAATCAACTTAGTCGTAAAAGAATGAATCTCATTAACAGATGCCACACTACCAACTGTTCTCATTGCTAATATCCCAACAAAGATATAAGCCAGCAAGATGACAATTGAAATCAAAGCTGTCCATTTGAATCTAATCGAAATTCTCATCGACGCATCACGTACCCTTTACCACGAACCGTAGAAATATAACTTGGCGCTCCTGCTCGATCGATCTTATTTCTAAGATATTTGATATAAACATCAACAACGTTAGTTTCAGTTGAAGAACCTGTTCCCCAAACACGTTCTAGTAAATCATCACGGCTCAAAACTGTGCCAACATTTTCCATTAGAGCACTCAACAGATCATATTCGCGACGGGTCAAATCGATCACTTCACCATTACGTTTCAAAGTTTGAGTGGTCTTGTCGATCACTAAGTTCTTGTATTTCAAAACTTGATCATTATTTCTAGTTACATCGATATCAAGATCGATTCGTCTTAATAAGGCCCGAATTCTAGCCAACAATTCCTCAATTGCAAAAGGCTTAACGATATAATCGTCAGCACCATGGTCTAATCCAGATACACGATCAATGATCGAATCACGGGCAGTCATCATAATAATTGGGGTATTCTTCTCTTGACGAATACGACGGCAAACTTCGATACCATTTAACTCGGGTAGCATTAAATCAAGAAGGATCAAATCCCAATCTTCAGATAAAGCTGCTTCGAGGCCGGATCTACCATCACGTTCAACGGTTACTTCATAGTTCTCATGTTGAAGTTCGAGTTGAACAAATTTTGCCATATTCTCTTCGTCTTCAATAACAAGTATTTTAGCCATACGTATCTCCTATACACAAAATATTAAATTATCTTTAATCATAGCTTAATCATTAATTAAAATATGTCACGCTTTTGGCAATGCACTAATGATTTTAACATATAGCAAAAATTAAAAGAAGACAAGCTTTTATTTTTATTTCTTTAAAATTGGTTCTTGCGCATATTTTTTTCAACCAATAACAAAACCCCCACTCTACAAAAATCGTAAAATGGAGGTTATTTTAATTAATTTTCATAAATTAAAACAATGATTATTGTTCTTCGTACCAAGTATAGTGGAATGTACCTGGTTTATCGTTTCTCTCATAAGTATGAGCACCGAAGTAATCTCTTTGTGCTTGAATCAAGTTAGCTGGTAGTACTTCTGAACGATATTGATCGTAGTAAGAAATAGCAGCCATGAATCCAGAAACAGGAATACCAGCTTGAACAGCATAGCTAATTACGTCACGAACATCTGATTGATATTCTTTAACGATACCCTTGAAGTAATCGTCTAATAACAAGTTATCTAATTTTGGATCTTTGTCATAGGCATCAGTAATATTTTGTAAGAATTGAGCACGAATAATACATCCAGCACGCCAGATTTGAGCGATTTTACCATATTGTAGGTCCCAATCGTAGTGATCTGAAGCTGCCTTCATTTGGGCAAATCCTTGAGCATAACTGATGATTTTACTGAAGTAAAGTGCCTTACGGATCTTGGCAACTAGGTCGTCAACATCTTTGATAACGGGTTTTGTTTCAGGTGCTGGCAAAACTTTACTTGCATTAACACGTTCATCTTTGTAAGCAGAAACATAACGTGAGTAAACTGATTCAGTGATCAATGATTGTGGAACACCAAGTTCTAGAGCACTTTGTGAACTCCACTTACCAGTACCCTTGTTACCAGCTTTATCCATGATCTTGTTAACGATGTAGTCGTCTGTGCCTTCATCGTCTTTTCTTGTCAAAATTTGAGCAGTGATGTCAATCAAATAACTTGATAGTTCACCCTTGTTCCAATCATTAAAGACATCAGCAATCTTGTTAACATCATTGTTAAACAAGTGCTTCAATAAGTTGTAACTTTCTGAAATAAGTTCCATATCACCATATTCAATACCATTGTGGACCATCTTTACATAATGACCGGCACCATTTGGTCCGATATATGTAACACATGGAGCACCGTCTTCGTCAGCTTTGGCTGAGATTTGTTCCAAAATAGGAGCAACCAAGTCATAAGCTTCTTTTTGACCACCGGGCATCAATGAAGGACCTTGGAGTGCACCAAGTTCACCACCAGAAACTCCCATTCCGATAAAGTTAATACCAGACTTGTCCAAACGTTTGTTACGTTCAACAGTATCTTCGAAGAATGTATTACCACCATCAATCAAAACGTCACCTTTATCAAGTAAAGGTACTAATTCATTGATAACAGCGTCAGTACCAGCACCAGCTTTAACCATCATCATAATACGACGTGGTTTTTCTAGTGAATCAACGAAATCCTCAATTGTATAACTTGGAACTAGTTTCTTTTCTGGATGCTCTTCAACAACCGCTTTAGTCTTTGAACCTGTACGGTTATAGATAGCAACTTCATATCCACGGCTTTCAATATTTAGGGCAAGATTCTTACCCATTACAGCCATACCAATAACACCAATTTGTGGTTTTGCCATTATAATAATTACCTCCGATTTTTGTTCACAGTCTAATCTTAACAAAAAAATAAAAAAGGAGTATATAAAAACTACTCCTCTTCACTATTATTTTTAAATAAATCTTTTAATTTCGCAAATTCTGGATTTACATGCTCTTCTTCTTTTTGTTTTTTAAACTCATCTTCAGAAAGAACTTCCCAGTTTTTACCAGAAGGCATGATATTATCTTGCTCTTCTTTCTTAGTCAAAACTTTTGAAGGAATACTCAACAAAATATTATCAATGATTGATTCATAAACATTGATGGTTGGATTCTCATCATCAATTGTAATAATAACATTACTATCCTCTAGATTTTCTAAATCATCAGTAGCAACATCATCGATGTTATAAGCTTCATTAATTCTGATATCAACCGGCAATTCGACAGGTAATAAACTTCTCGTTGAAGGCACCTTTAAAATTGTCTTTACTTTCACATCAGATATAACTAAGCCATTGTCGTTGAATAATTGACCCTTAACTTCGACTGGAGTGGCATCCAAAATATCTTCTTTTGAACGTGTTTTCAGTTCCTCAGTTAAATCAAGTTTTTCCTCAAATTCAAAAGGTTTGTCTTTATAACGACGAACGTCTTGAACATCCCAATTTAGCATTAATTTACCCCTTTCATATAAGGTATTTTTCCAAAATTTTGTTCCTGATCGGTCACAAGCTGGCGAATTCGATCCGCTCTTATTTCCAAATCAAGTGTTTGTTTTTCATTTTTTCCGACCCGAGTAATTAGAGGTAATTCATTCTTTTTCAAAGAATTTAAATATCTTTGACCAGTTGAATTAAAACCTAATATACGCAGATAAGGATTTTTATAAACATTATTAATTTCTGACTCTTTGACATTCAACAATGTATAGAGCATTAAACGTCTGAGTCGTGCCATAGTATAGCGTTTTGATTTAACTTGTTCAATAAATTGTTCGAAATTATTACTGCTAACAATCTCTTTTTTTAATTTATTCTCCAAACCTTCGACCATTTGATAGATTTGCTGCAGTTCAATCACCGATGAATTAATGATTTGATATTTCAAATATGGAAAATAATCAGACCAAGTAACTACTTTTTGTCTGCTCAAAAATTCTTGCGTCATTTCTGGAGCTAGACCAGTAATTGATTTCTGTTGATGATAAAGTTGCCTGATCTTAGTTGCACTAAAATCATTCGCAGTTCGTTTAATTGTAGCAACTCCAATATCATAATTATGTTTCTGAATTTGTCGAACATAATTCAAACCTAATAATTGATTCGGTAACTTTGAAACATCAATCCCCATTGATCGATAGTAGGCAGTTAAATTATCAGCTGAGTTTTTTTGGTAATCTTGTTGAAACTCACCATCAGCCTGAAGCATTTTTTTGGTAATATCAACAAAATCGACCTGTTCCTCAGTCCCAAAAACTAACGTATCAATGCCTAATAAATGCAATAATTCGACTGCCCCTTTTGCAAAAAACTCGGCTGGTTCAACGGCATATGCTAATGGTAATTCAACTACTAAATCCACACCATTATCGACTGCTAATTGAGCTCGGTCCCATTTATCCAAAATGGCAAAATCACCCCGTTGAACAAAATTGCCAGACATAACAGCAATTAATACATCAGGGTGATATTTTTGTTTGATCGAATCAATGAACAATTTATGACCATTGTGAAACGGATTAAATTCGGCAATAAAACCATAAATGTTTGTCATAAGATCCTCTATTTTTCAGCAGCGAAAAACCAACGGGTTGAATCATCTTTAACTTCAGATTCACCAAAGTCGGAACTCACTTGAACATTTTTAAAACCAATATCTTTTAAGATCATAACAAAGGTTTCAATGGGATAAGTTCTCTCCTTGTGAAGCTCAGTGTTGACCGAATAACCTTGAATTTTCTCATTCCAATTAAAGAAGGTCAATTCATGTTCAATACTGTGCGGATAATCACCTTCAAAACTATTCCACATAAAAGCAGAATCCTCTGTTCGGTGATTAAACATATAACCTGGGAAAACTTCATCCATCTGATACAACGAATGAGCATCAAAAAGATACTTACCACCATCATTTAAATGTTCATAAGCTTGATTAAACGTCACAGCCAATTCATCTTCATCTTTGAGATAACAAATCGAGTCATCAAAACAAGTAATGACATCAAATTTGTCAAAATCAAATAGATCCATCATATTACTGGCTACAAACGGAATTGTTTGTTGAGCTTTTTTAGCTTTTTCATCAGCAATTTTTAACATCTCTTCAGACAAATCAGTTCCAGTTACATCAAATTTATCAGCCAAAAGAATCGTTAAATCACCGGTTCCACAGGCCACATCTAGTAATTTTTTATTATCTGATGATGTTTGATTTTCGACGTACTTGGCCCATCTGGCGTATAGTGAGTCGTCCATCAATTCACTGTAAACACGTGCAAATGAGTTATAGATCATTCTTCAGTTACCAAGTTTGAAATATCAACTTCTTTAGCATTTGACCAAAGTTTTTCCAAGTTGTAGAAATCACGTTGTTCTGCTGTGAAGACATGAATAATAACATCGTGAAGATCAATCAAAACCCAATCAGAGTTACGATTTCCCTCAACGTGTCCAATTTCAACGTCATTTTCGCCGGCTTTGTCCAAAACTGATTGAACAATAGCATCAACTTGGCGTTGTGATCCAGCATCCATGATTACAAAATAATCAGCTACGATACTTACCTCGCTGATATTTAAAACCTTAATGTCATTAGCGTGTTTTTCGTCTGCTGCTTTAACAGCAATTTCCATAATATTTTTTGAGTCCAAATTATAAATCTCCTTTAGTGATCCAATAGTTATAACTAATAAAAGTTTCTGGATAAATTTCTCTATTTTTACTTACTAAGTGTTGCAATGAATGTTTCAATTCGAACGCTACCGCTGAATCAAGTGATTTCTTGGCATAGTTCCGAGCTTCATTGATTCCCGGAAAATCACGTTCTGGTTCGATAAAGTCCCCGACGAAAACACATTTATCCACTTGGGTCATGTTAGTTGATCCAACAGTGTGTCTTCTAACGGCGTTTAGAACATCTTCATCATAGATACCCAACTCGTCTTTAATAATTTCTGCACCGACAATTCCATGCCAGACAGCATTATTATAATTCAACAATTTAGGATCTAAATCATTATTTTTAATGACATCAATGAATTCCTGGTCACTACGTTCCTTAGCATAGTCATGCAGCAAGCCGGCTAACCCAGCCCGAGCTACATCACCATCATATTCAGCAGCTAATCCACGACAAACTTTTTCAACCCGCAAACAATGTGTATAGCGATAATCACTCAAGGTATCCTGCATTCTACTTAAGATCTCATCACGATTCAAATCGCTTTTGATTGTATCATAATTAAAATCAGTCATTGTAAAGTCCCCTATCCTTTATGTACCAAGCGACATCATCAGGAACTAAATATTTAATGGATTTATGTTCTCGAACTCGCTGGCGGATCATACTCGAACTGATCTCCAGTTCAGGAGTATTTACCCAAAGTATAGGATATTTCGACTTTTTCTCAAAACCTTTTCGACAAACTCCAACAAAATGAACCATTTGTACTAATTCATCAATATGTGACCATTTAGGAAGATTCTCCACCATATCACCACCAACAATAAAGTAGTATTCGGTATTAGGGTTCAATTCTTTCAACATTCGAATGGTTTCATAAGTATAACTCACACCACCACGCTTAATGTCGGTCATATCCAGATCAAAGTGCATATTATTTCTAATAGCCAGTTTGATCATATTGACTCGATCATCACTATTGATTTCGGGAATAGTTTTGTGAACTCCACGATGAGGTGGAACTTTGTCAGGTAAAAATAAAACCTTATCTAGACAGAGTTGTTCATAGACCTGTTCACCAATAACCAAATGTCCCAAATGAATTGGATTAAATGTTCCCCCAAGGATTCCAACATGCCTTTTGGGAAAGTTACTATGAAATTCCAATTTTGCTTTAGTTAATAATTGTTTTTGAGTTTTAGTATTCATATTCTCATCACTTAAGTTTAAATATTTTCTAGTTCTAACGAATATTTACGATTCTTGATTTTAGAAGCTTTCTTATAAAAAACCATCTTTGAACCAATTGTTTGAATAGGGACAATGTTTGTATCAAATTCATACAAGGCATCGATTAAATCTTGTGGTTCAACAGCAGTATTTTGTAATAATGAAACTTTGATAAGTTCAGTTCTTTCAATCAATGTTTCAAATTGATTAAGCAAGTTTTCACTGATGCCTTCACGTCCAACTTGTAAAGCTGGTTTCATAGTAGCAGCCTTACTTCTCAAATAACGATTCTTTTTACCTTTAATTATCATTTAGTTCTCCTTAAATAATTGCATTTCTAATTGAGACATGTACACCATCTGGAACATAGGCTTTAACTTTACTTCCAGCAGGAATAGTTAACCAACCCAAACCATAGATAACAATATCTGATTTTTCATGAGCTGAAAAGATTTGACTCTTAAATTCAGGAAATTCTTTGACATCAGTTGGTGGTGCTAGAATATCGCCTAAATGTTTAGCATAAAAATCATCAGCATTTTCAGTCTTAGTTCTGTGTAATGGCAAGCCTTGGTTAACGTAGAAAGTTACGTTTGTTTTGTAATCTAGAAAATCAAATCTAGCTAAACCAGCAACGAAAATTGTCTGACTATCACGCAATTGGAATGTAGCAGGACGCAAAGGTTTCTTAGGTGTTACTGTCTTTAGATCTTGAGCGTTCAAGTAGTGAGCTAATTGGTAACGGTGAATAATTCCGGGAGTGTCGATCAAGTTGTGACCATCATCTAAGGGAATATCAATCCGATCCAAAGTTGTACCAGGAAATCTTGAAGTGGTGATCAAATCTTTTACATCGGAGTTAGAACTAATGATCCGGTTGATCAAAGTTGATTTACCAGTATTAGTTGTTCCAACAACATAAACATCCTTACCATCACGGTATTTTTCAATCATATCCATCAATTCATCAATGTTAGTTCCTTTAACAGCGGAAACCATGATTTGATCAACTGACTTGATACCATTTTCTTTACTCTTTTGTTGCATCCAGTTTAATAAACGATTTTCATTAACTGAGGCTGGTAACAAATCAACCTTATTACCAACGACCAAAATCTTCTTATCACCGACAAAACGTTGTAATCCTGGGATAACACTTCCTTCGTAATCAAAGATATCAACTACGTTCACAACTAGTGCATCCTCATCTGCGATTGAATCTAACAATTTAACAAAGTCATCGTCAGATACATCAACATCCGTGATCTCGTTGTAATTACGCAATCTAAAACATCTCTTACAAAGTAATTCTCTAGAATCATCGTCAGTTTCTGTATATTTTTGTAAAGTTGATGGTTGGATATAACCCGGCTTCTCTTTATCATCTGTTTGAAGTTGGGCACCACAGCCTATACAGTATAATGGTTCATTATTTTCTGTCATTTAATGAATCCTTCCAATATAAATTTTTATCACGTTTTTGCATCGCTTTTAAAATGGGACGTTCAAAAAATCTATTAACTCGCGTTTTTTTGGCATCAGTCTTGATCAATGGTCTGACCAAAACCGTCTTTAATTTCGCCATGTTTCCGGCTAAAACATCGGTCATAACCTGATCACCAACAAACAAGACATTTTCAGGGTTAATATTTTCTTCTTTAATATGACTCATAATCACAAATGGTAAAGGTTTAACAGCCCGAGCCACAATACTGACTGGCAACTCGCTGACAGCCTTCTCCACCCGTTCATAACTATTGTTAGAAACAATCATAACTTCAATATTATTCTGGGCCATTACGTTCAGCCATTTACGAAGTGATAAATCGTATTTGTCACTATTCCATGGCAGCAAAGTATTATCCAAATCTGTCATGATAGTTGTAATATTAAGTTCTTGCAAATCCTTAACACTAATATCAGTTATTTTATCAAGCATAATATACGGTTTAAACATAATTTAATCCTCATCTCTGCTAATTAGTAAAAAAACGTAATTTGGCATTTATCCAAATTACGTTTTTAAATTTAAGCTAAAGCTTTCTTAGCTGTATCTACAAAACTTGTAAATGCTTTTGGATCTTCAATAGCAATTTGAGCCAACATTTTACGGTTGATATCAACATTAGCTAATTTCAAACCATGCATAAGTTTGCTGTAGCTGATTTCATTCATTCTTGCAGCAGCGTTAATTCTTGCGATCCAGATCTTACGGAAATCACGCTTAACTTGACGACGATCACGGAATGCATAACGATATGAAACCATGATTTGTGTATGTGCTGCTTTGAAAGTGATATGTTTTGATCCACGATATCCCTTAGCTAATTTTAAAACCTTTTTACGACGTTTGCGAGTTACTGTTCCACCTTTTACACGTGGCATAATGACTCCTCCTTTTGATTATACAGAATAAATAATTAGTATGTAGCTAACATTTGCTTGATACGTTTCATATCACTTGAACTAACCATACCTGGTTTAGCCAATTGGCGACGTTGCTTCTTTGTCTTACCGTGGAAACGGTGACTTGTGTAAGCGTGCATTCTCTTCCAACCACCATTAGCAGTTTTCTTGAATCTCTTTGCTGAAGCGCGGTGTGTCTTTTGTTTAGGCATGAAAATCCCTCCACTATTTCTTCTTTTTGTTATCTTTAGCGTTAATTGGATCAAGCATCAAAAACATACTACGACCGTCCATCTTAGGTCTTGAAGTTACTGTTGAAACATCTTTTAGTTCTTCAGCAGCTTTATCTAAGACTTTCTTACCTATCTCTTTATGAGTAATTGCTCTACCCCTAAAGCGAAGAGAAACTTTAACTTTATCACCCTTAGCTAAAAACTTACGAGCATTATTAAGCTTGGTATTAAAGTCATTAGCTTCAATAGTCGGACTCAAACGTACTTCTTTTAGACTAACAGTTTTCTGTCGCTTACGTGCTTCACGATCCTTCTTTTGAAGGTCGAACTTATATTTACCATAGTCCATAATTTTGGCAACTGGTGGTTTTGCACCAGGTGACATTAGAACTAAGTCCATATTACTTGTTTCAGCCAAATGTAGTGCTTCTGGTAATGGTTTAACACCAAGTTGGTCACCATTATCAGCAATCAATCTAACTTCTTTAGCACGTATTTGATCATTTAATAATTGTTCTTTTGTTTCTCTTGCTTCTCTTGCTATAAGTAGATACCTCCAGAGTAATTTAACCCACTAAAAAAGCGGGCTGCACAAGCATGCCCACTATATATTTACGCAATCGTATTAACCTAGAGGCAATTGCATAGGTGAGAAGCGGGCGCTTCTGCTTAATCTCAACGCCTACTAATATAACAAAATTATTCATAGGTGTCAATAAACCCTGAAAACTTTGTTAATGACGTTAATTCAATGTTGATAACTTAACACGTTTTTTCAATAAGAGCAATCTATTTGTTTTAAATCAACTGATATTTAATCAGACTATCGACCGCACTTAAGACAGTTTCTTCATTGTTAGATAATGGTTCCCATTCTAAAACTTCTTTAGCTTTTTTATTACTGACGTTTCGATTCATATCTTTTAATAATTTACCTTCACGCGCTTCTTGATTAAAGAATGATCCTAGATCAAGTATCCAATCAGGCATTGATTTATTAGTCACTCTTTCGGACACCTCAGGACGTTTAGTCTTAATTAGTTGTGCTATTTTCTTCATAGAAATCTGACCATCTTCGCTAGCAATAAAACGTTGACCGTCGGCAGTTGGTGTTTCCATAGCTAAAATATGAATTCTCGCAACATCCCTAACATCAACGACATTTAACGATAAGTTGGGGATTCGATTCATTTGACCATTCAATAAATTTTTTAACAAATCAAAACTACCGGATACGTGGTGGTCCAAAGCTGGTCCCATGATGGCAACTGGATTAACAGTCGCAAATTCTAAATTGACATTAGACTGATGAATATAATTCCAAGCTGCTTTTTCTGCCAATAATTTTGATTTTTCGTAGATTGATAAGCCCTTAGTGTTTTCATCAGTCCAATCCTTCTCAGTTGTTAAACCAGACATTTTACTGAAACCAACTGCTCCAAAATTAGATGTCATGACTACTCGTTTAACACCAGTTTTATTGGCCGCCTTGAGAATTCTCAAAGTTCCATCTAAGGCTGGTTTAATAGCATCCTCTTCATTCTTGATCTTGCCAAAAAAGACTGGCGAAGCAACGCTGAAAACAAACTCACGATCATTCATGGCCTCTTCCCAATTGTCATCACTAGAAAGATCGGCCTTGATAAAAGATAAATTATCGATATTTTTAACATTGTTTTCTGTTAATATTTCAATGATTCTGTCTTTACCAGAATCTTTTCGAATGGTCGTTTTAACATCATAACCACGATTCAATAATTGTAATATAATTTGTAAGCCAACAAAACCTGTGCCACCTGTCACTAATGCTTTTTTCATAATTTAGTTTTCCTCTTGATTGATATTATTGTTTTAATTGATTATCATTACTTTAAACCCTAAACCATAGTTCAGGGCAATGCCTAAAAAGGAATTTATTATGGAAAAAACTTATTCTATCAAAGAAGTAGCCGATTATTTCAATTTGCCCATCTCAACGATTCGTTATTATGATAAAAAAGGCTTATTACCTTTTGTTTCTAAAAATGACACAGGTTATCGGGTCTTTTCAGAATCCGATTTTGGTTTTATCAAAACCATTTGTCGCTTAAAGGATACCGGTATGCCAATCAAAGATATTAAAACTTATATCGACCTCTGCATGCAAGGTACCTCAACTATTGGTCAAAGAAAACAAATGCTTCAACGACATAAAGCTAATGTTCTCAAACAACAGCAGCTTTTAACTAATAGTCTCAAAGAAATTGATACAAAAATCAGTCGCTATGATTCAAAGGATTCTTTTAATCTCATCACTGCTCAAATCAAGTTTGTTCAGCACGAAAAAAAAGGCCTCAAATTACGAGATCCTTTTATACGAGATCCTTTTATATAGGAAGAAATAATGTCTTTATAATTTAACAAATGATAACAAGCCAGTATCAACTGCCAACTGATGCAGTTTATCAGCATTGATGCTGTGTTCAGGTATATCGCTTTTAATTTCTTGATAAATATCCTTAAGTTCGTTAGGCAATTGATTGTGATGTGCTTCATAATATTTTGAAACACCGTGCGTTAATTTGGTAATGACTTCGAAATAAACTTTGTCATCATTATTACCCATTAAAGGTTTTGCACATTCAGCAATGATCTTTTGCAAATCGGGGTTATTTTTGACAAGCTGGCTCTCGTAAGCTTTACCTAAAACTTTAATCAAATTATTACTTTTTTCATCCATGATGATTACCCTCTTCGTTATATAAATCCATATCCATTATAGGAATAAACTTTTGCAAAAGATAATTTTTTGCACAAAAAAACTCCATCCATCCGGATAGAGTTTTTCTTTTTTATTAGTTCTTATCAGTAACATCTTTACGACTATAGTTAGCAATATCAGCAACAACAGAACTTACAAACATCTTAGCATTTTCTGAAGCTGAATCTTCCTCACCATATTTTCTAACTGAAACTGTAGCACTTTCAGTTTCGGAATCACCAACAACAACTGTGTATGGAATCTTCATTGTTTGTGAATCACGAATCTTGTAACCCATCTTTTCATCACGGTCATCAACTTCGGCACGGATATTCTTAGCACGTAATTCGGCTAGAACTTCGTTAGCATAGTCTGAGTGAAGTTTTTGGTTAACAGGAATAATACGTACTTGTGTAGGAGCCAACCATGTTGGGAATGCACCCTTGTAAATTTCAATTAGGTAAGCAATAAATCTTTCCATAGTTGAAACGATACCACGGTGAATCATAACTGGACGGTGGTTTTCACCATCAGAGCCAACGTATGTCAATTGGAACTTCTCTGGTTGCATGAAGTCTAATTGGATAGTTGATAATGTTTCGTCATTACCAAGAGCTGTCTTTGTTTGAACATCCAACTTAGGACCGTAGAAAGCAGCTTCCCCTTCAGCTTCGTAGTACTTCAACCCAAGATCATCCATCGCAGCTTTAAGCATTGATTGTGACTTGTTCCACATTTCATCATCATCGAAGTACTTCTCTGTATTAGCAGGGTCACGATAACTTAGACGGAATGAGTAATCTTTGATATCAAAGTCTTTATAAACTTCAACCATCAATTGTAGTGTACGTTTGAATTCTTCTTGAATTTGGTCAAGAGCAACGAAAGTGTGACCATCATTAAGTGTCATTTCACGAACACGTTGTAGACCTGACAAAGCACCAGATTTTTCATATCTGTGCATCATACCAAGTTCAGCGATACGTAATGGAAGATCTCTGTATGAACGGTTGTGGTGGTTATAAATTTGAATATGTGAAGGACAGTTCATTGGACGAAGTTCTAGCATTTCGCCATCACCCATGTCCATTGGTGGGAACATGTCTTCACGGTAGTGTTCCCAGTGACCTGAAGTCTTGTAAGCATTCAAGTTCATCAGGATAGGTGTGTAAACGTGTTGGTAACCCCAAGCAACTTCCTTATCGATGATGTATCTTTCGATCACACGACGGATAGTAGCACCATTTGGCATCCAGTAAGGAAGACCAGCACCAACTTCAGGATCAACGAAGAATAGGTCAAGGTCACGGCCAATTGTTCTGTGATCACGTTCTTTAATTTCAGCACGGCGTTTCAAATCTTCTTCAAGACCGGCTTCCTTATAGAAGGCTGTACCATAAATTCTTTGTAACATTGGGTTACTTGACTTACCTTGCCAATAAGCACCGGCAACTGAAAGCAACTTGAAGTGTTTCAAAGCCTTAAGGTTTGTAAGAATTGCATCATAACCAAAGTCAACAAATCCATCTAATGTGTAGACAGGAATTTGAACTGATTCAATAGCAGCGATTAATGATGATTTGTATGGATCATCTTTGAACATGTCAGCAAGTGCATCCTTGTCCATCATTGATCTTTCGATCTTATCGTTGTTCTTGATAATCTTGTTCATCAAAGCAGTGATCTTTTCTAGTTCATCAACACTGATTTGACCAGCTTTACTATCAGTATCAACGTAGAAACCATCATCGTTAGCTTGTTTTTCACCGAAGTGAAGGTCCTCCTTAAAACTCTTAGCTGCAGCAGCGAATACTAAAGCAGCAGTGTTTCTAAGAACCTTTTGTGCATCTTCCTTATCTTCACCTGAAACGATTTCAATCTTAGCATCTTGCTTGATTGGACGTTCAAGATCAACTAATGTGTCGTTAAGTTTACCAGCAACAGCTTTTTTACCTAGTGATGTGCTAATTGACTTAGCAACTTCTAAAGTAGTTGTGCCTTCGTCAAACTCCTTAACTGAATCATCTGGGAATGTTAACTTGATTTTTGACATAGACTATTTCCTCCTAAAATTTGATAACAAAAAAATACGTCCCTGAAGTATATACACATACAAAATATATGCACATACTTCAGGGACGTATTTCTACGCGGTTCCACCCACATTAAAACTGTATAACAAAAAAGCAGTTTTCTCTCATTTAGCTATAACGTAGCCGACAATTATACAGTTGTAAGTGAAAGTGGTAACTCCAGTAATGGGTAAGCTTTCAGTGACCGTACCCTCCCTGAATAGAACCGAAGTGTTATCTTTCAATGGCTTAATTGAAACATTTATTTTTAGATAATGCAAGTTATTTCTTGAATCTTCTGTTGGGTCCAGTCACGACAACTTCACGTGAAAGGTACTTGACCCGTTCCATGATCCGCTTAGCTTTGACAGGTTCTTCTTCACCACGTTGGTTGATAGACAGGTGTTTTTCCAGTTCTTTCATTGAAAAGTTAGATGAGAAGAACGTTGGCAAATTCTCTTGCATTCGGTACTGCAAAATAACTCCCAAAATTTCATCCCTGATCCAGCTAGACATCGTATCGGCACCAATATCATCCAACATCAAGATTTCGGCACCCTTGATTTTGTTAACTTTTGATAAGACATTATTTTGTCCAATTGAATCTTTCATTTCAACTGCAAAAGTTGGAAAATGCATCAGAGTCGTATGAACGTCATGCTTGAACAATTCATTAGCAATTGCTCCCAAAAGGTAAGTTTTACCAACTCCAAAATCCCCGGCTAAATAAAGACCTGGTGTAAAACCGTCCTTATTTAAATAACTATCGATGAAGTCCAAAGCCTCACCCAACGCACTTTGACGGCCATCACCATTATAATCATCCAATTTGGCACGTCTAATATCAGATGCCATATCCATCAAAACAAAACCAGACTCATATTGATTTCTTTTTTCACGATTTTGAGTCCGAACATTCGGATAATAGGCCACCTCAATATTATGATTACTAACGGTCAATTTAGGGTCATATCCTCGTGATAATTCACTTGTATGGCGTTTATTGTTGTAAAACTCATAAATACTGGCAGCACTGGTGGAAATAGCATTAGGATTAATTCTATCGCTATTCTCCTTTAAAAATTTTTGCACATCGGGATCACTCAAGGCCGCATTAAGCAGTCGACGATAATCCTCTGTTAAATTTTTTGAATTTAAATATTCAGCCAGTCTGTTTCCTAAATTTTCCATACTTAATTATCCTTATTTCTTAGTCGTTTTAACCTGTCTTGCAGATCATTACGACTATTTTGTTGTTCCTGCTTGTCAGGAACCTTCGCCTTAACTTTACTCCAGTCAGTCGCCTGTTCCACTTTACGGGTCTTGTTATTATTATAACGACGTTTGGGATTACGTGGCTTATTTTGAAAGTCCGTGATCCGTTGTAAAGCCTGTTCCGGTGTTTGGACCTTATTCTGTTGCCAGTCATTGGCCATTGTTTCCATCAAAGGCAACGTCAAAGTTGGTGAATTTTGCAGAATATAATAAACCATGATATTCAAAACCGCCGCCGATAAATAAGTTTTCATTGCCATATCACGTAAAGCCCGTGACTCGACAGTCCCGATGAATCCACCACTTTTTTGTTTTTGAGCAGCTAGAAAATCTGCCGGTGTTAGCGACTTAGCTTGCTGTAAAACTAACTGATCTGCCCGATTCAGATCAGTGGTTGAAACTGTTTCAGTACTAACTTCAGGAGCTTGTTTCTTAACTGAAATATTAGCATTCTTTTCAAAACGATCCTGAACTAATTTTTTCAAGCGATCCGGATCAATTTTATTATTGACAATATCACAGGTCTTACCGATCAAGTCGATTAAAGTTATTTCATCTAATCCATAAAAGGCATGTAGATTCAAAATCAATTCTTGGTTTTCTAGCAAGTCATCCGGATGAATTTTAAACAATTGCTGAATGCGATCAGAAATCAATTCCCAATCCAACTGTGAAACCTCTTTTTCATTCAAAGATGGTTTCTTGACCGTTGAAGTAGTTGTGAAATTACCTTGAGCATGCTTCACCTCTGTCGGTGTATTAATCAAATCACTATTACTCAACTGGAATACTTCCAAAAAGTCCTTAGTTATCTCGTGAGAATCCTTTAAAATCAAATCTGAATGAGCATACTTATCGGCTAATAAGCGATATTTACTTTCACCGACTTGTTCATATAGAAAAATACTCATTAAATCATCTCGAAAAAATTCATCTGGTGACAATGGTTCAAAAAGTTGATAAACATAATAGACACCCAGATCATCCTTTTTTTCAAAAGTTCTCATCAATCCCAACGCCTCAGCCTTAATTCTAGCCTCATAAAAACGCTTCAAATCAATACCTAACAGACTCATCAGTTCTGCATGGCTCTTTCTCTGAGTGATGACCTCTTTATTGGGGATTTTTTCCCACAATAAAAGATACAAACTGAAGGCTTCAGTTCCTAAAATTGGTAAATACAGATCTGTTAACACATGACGTTCATCATCATTGAGATGACCATCTGGCAAGCACCAATAGCCTACTAGTGGTGTAAATTTATTTGTTGCAGAATTACTTGTAGACACTGGTTCCCTCCTTATTTCTTATCAATATCGTTTCCATTGGCCATCATTTCATGAACTTCTTGCATAAATCCATTCATATCTTTGAATTCACGATAAACGCTGGCAAAACGGATATAAGTTACATCGTCAACTTTGGATAAAATCTTCATAACATGTTCACCAATAATTTGTGAACGAACTTCACTTTCACCGGTTGCTCTGATCTCATTTTCAACTTTATCAACGATATCATTCATCTGATCCATAGTAACTGGACGTTTTTCGGCAGCTCGAACTAAACCACGAAGTAATTTTTCACGGCTAAATTCCTCACGGTTACCATTTTTCTTGATGACTAAGAGTGGTGATTTTTCTAATCTTTCAAATGTCGTAAATCTAGTACCACAGTTTTCACACTCGCGGCGACGTCTGATGGCACGACCTTCATCACTAGGACGACTGTCAATTACTTTTGATGAATCATGATGACAATGTGGACAAATCAAGGTTCCAACCTCTTTTCCAAATTAAAGTTGTGTTATTAACTTATCAAACTCATATGCAAGCTGTGTTAAATCCCCAGAATTATCAATCACAAAGTCAGCTCGACTCTTTTTTTCATTCATCGACATCTGTGAATTGATTCGCTCCCAGGCAACTTTTTCTGTTAGTTTATTTCGTTTCATTAGGCGTTGCAATTGCGTCTGTGGCTCAACATATAGACTAATTACTCCGTCAAAATATTCTTGATAATGACCCTCAAATAACAATTGGATCTCAAAGATAGTAGTTATTGTTTGTGAGGAATTTTTTACTTCAGTAATTATTTTTAAAATTTCATCTTTAATTAAGGGACGTGTAATTTGATTAAGTTTCTGTAATTGAAGTTCGTCGCTAAATACGATTGCCGCTAATTTAGAACGATTTAAGGAACCATCCGCTTGTAAGACTTTGTCCCCAAATTCAGCAACAATTTCTTTCAAACCAATTGAAGCTGGCTGTACAACTTTTCGGGCCACAGTATCGGCATCATAAACCATATAACCATGCTCTTTAAATAACTCCAAAACAGTTGATTTTCCTGCTGCAATCCCGCCAGTTAAACCATAGATTTTACTCATTTGATAACTTGGCATTTAGGACAAAAATGCGTTCCTCGGCCACCGACCTTGATTTTTTCAATCTCAGTTCCACATCTTGGACAAGGCGTCCCCTCTTTGCCATAAACCTTCAAACTATTTTGCATATTTCCCTTGTGACCAGTGGCATCAATATACGAACGAACTGTTGAACCACCTGAGGCAATAGCCGCTTTCATTTCTTGATTAGAGGCCTCAATAATGTTTTGAATATCCTTATCAGATAAATGATTGGCTGAAGTCTCAGGATGAATTTTAACCTTCCAAAGCACTTCATCCACATAGATATTACCCAAACCACTCAAAACTGATTGATCTAACAAAACTGTTTTGATGTCCTTTCGATGACGCATAATTCGTGGTTTCAGTTTATCAAAAGTAAACCCCTTTGATAATGGTTCAGGACCAAGTTTAGCAATTGACCTATTATCATCTAAATCGTCTGTATTCCATAATTGCATCCGTCCAAATTTTCGAACATCGTTATAAATCATCTTTTGACCATTATCTAATGTAAAAATAGCGTGTGAATGTTTATCAATTGCTGCTGGATCAGCCGAAATTCGATAACGACCTTCCATTCGTAAATGACTAATAATTGTATAGCCATTATCCAAATGAATCAATAAAAATTTTGCCCGACGATCCACATTGGTAATAGTACTTCCGGTCACAAATTCAACAAATTGTTCAACATCACCTGTAATTAAATTCTGATAACGAATCTCTACATGAGTAATCTTGCATCCCTTAACTTGGGCATTTAAACCACGTCTTACCGTTTCTACTTCAGGCATTTCTGGCATATTGTCACCTACTATTTGGTTATTTTTATGATGCCACTTCTCCATAGGAAAGAATTGGTTATTAAGTATTTCTTTCCTGTGCCGAGTTAATTTTTTTGGAAAACAACAGTTTATAAGAAACTTCTATTTTGCTTCATACCAAGTTTTCCCATGTGCCGTTTCAACTTTCAAAGGTACATCCAGTTTTACTGCTGAGTCCATTACGCTTGGAACGAGTTTTTCTAACGTTTCAATTTCAGATTTTGGTGCTTCAAAAATCATTTCATCATGTACTTGAAGAAGTAGATTTGCTTGGAGATTTTCCTTCTTCAACATTTTTTGCATATTGATCATTGCTACCTTAATAATATCAGCAGCACTACCTTGAATTGGTGTATTCATAGCTGTACGTTGTGCAAAGTTACGAACGTTGAAGTTGCTAGCATGAATATCCGGCAAATAACGACGACGGTGCATGATTGTTTCAACATAGCCATTTTCACGAGCATATTTAACAATATCATCCATATATTGCTTAACACCAGGATATTGTTCAAAATACGATTCAATAAAAGCTGCGGCTTGTTTTCTAGTAATACCAATATTCTGTGACAAACCATAATCACTGATACCGTAAACGATCCCGAAATTAGTAGCCTTAGCCTGACGACGCATATTTGGTGTCACTTCATCAGTACTATCAAGTCCAAAAATTCTCATCGCTGTATGAGCATGGATATCATAATTTTCTTTGAAAGCTTCTTGCATATGTTCGTCTCCGGAAATATGGGCCAAAACTCGTAATTCAACTTGTGAATAATCAGCTGAAAAAATCTCCCAATCATCATGTTGGGGAACAAAGGCTTTTCTAATCTGTTTACCTTCATCGATTCTAATAGGAATATTTTGCAAATTAGGTTCAATTGATGACAAACGCCCCGTTTGAGTCAACGTCTGTAAATAAATCGTATGAATCTTGTTATCCGGTTGTACAAACTTCTGCAGACCGACGACATAAGTTGATTGAATTTTAGAAATTTGACGATACTCTAAGACCATTTTAACAACTGGTGATTTATCTTGAAGCTTCTCCAAAACATCAACCGAAGTTGAATAACCGGTCTTAGTTTTTTTGATTACGGGCAACTTCAGATCTTCGAACAATATCACACCTAACTGCTTAGGGGAATTGATATTAAATTCTTTACCAGCTTCTTGATAAATTTTCTTTTCAATTTCAGCTAAACGCGTGGCAAAAGTATTTTCCATTTCCTTTAACTTAGAAACTTCGACCGTAATACCTTTGATTTCCATCTCCGCCAAAACAATCGATAATGGTAATTCAATTTCATCATATAGACTATCTTGATCATTATCCTTCAATTCAGTCATCATTTTATCTTTCAACAGATCAATCACTTGAGCCTGTTGAGCTAAATATTTCAACAACATAGTTTCGTCTTCGGGTACAGCCTTTTTAACACCTTTACCATAGAACTCTTCTTCAGATGGCAAATTAATATTGTAATTCTTGGCAACCAAACCAATATCCTGCTTGTTATCATTAGTATCCAACAAATACGATACTAACAACATATCAAAACTAATACCTGCAATTTCACAACCATACCGATGTAATAGTGCAATTGTACGTTTATTATCAAATAAATACTTCTCTTTAGTTTTATCGGCTAACCAATTCTTTAGGTCGGTATTTTCTAAAATCGAGAAATCAGTTGTTCCAAAATATTGATCTCCATCAGAAATCAATATTCCTACGATTGGTGCGGTATGATAATTGTCACCAAAACCCTCAACTACTAAAGTATGGACTTTGGTACTGTTAACAATCTTTTCCACAGCAGTATTATCAAGTTCTTCTACTTTGATTTCAGCTAATTCTTCCGCCGTACTAGCGTGAGGAACGTCCATTTTATCTAAGAAGGAATTAAAATTCATCTTTTGATAAAATTGCATCAATTCTTCCTGATTGTCCCCACGATACTCTAATTCACCCAAATTCAAGGTTACTGGTGCATCAAGATTAATTGTGGCAAGCTTTTTACTCAAATACGCTTGATCCTTATCAGCAATTAAATGTTCCTTCAATTTGCTTTTTTTCATTTCATCAACATGATCATAAATATCTTCCATACTGCCATATTCATTGATCAACTTGATAGCAGTCTTTTCACCGACCTTTTCCACCCCGGGATAATGGTCAGATGTGTCACCCATTAAACCTTTCATATCGATAATTTGGTTAGGTGTAATACCCAGCTTTTCTTTAACATGTTCTGGTGTATAACTCTCGGTCTCTGTGACACCTTTGACATTCACCTTTACGGTAACTTTATCAGTTGTTAATTGGGTCAAATCACGATCACCAGTAATAATTGTGACATCCATCCCATCAGCTTCCGCCTTGTGGGACATGGTACCGATAATATCATCAGCTTCATAATTGGGTAACTCGTAAGTTTTAATGCCCCGATAATTCAACATATCCTGAATCAAAGGTAATTGTTCCATCAATTCTGGTGGTGTCTTAGCACGGGTACCTTTATATTCCCTAAACATTTCGGTTCTAAAAGTTGTTTTACCAGCATCAAAGGCCACTAAAGCATGTGTCGGTTGTTCATCTTTTAAAATTATTTCCAACATATTATTGAAGGCATACAACGCATTAGTATGAATCCCCTCACCATTGACAAACTTATCTAAAACATTGTGCATTGCGAAGAATGCACGGAAAGAAACACTGTTTCCATCTATTAAAAGTAACTTTTTATTTTTTGACATATATTCTCCAATAAAAACGACATTAACTAAGTCTATTTTAACAAATACCGACCCGTTGTAACAGTTTCCGCAAGACGAAAAAGGCCCTGATTCCAAGCGAATCAAGACACTTTGTTAATTTTGCTTTTTTTCATAACGAAAGTAGGCATAACCTATAGATATTAATACTGATAATGATAGAACAGTTAAAACAATAAAGTCAATTTTAGTACCCATGATTGTGTTTATTACTTCATTCTTAGTTCCACTTGTCAAAGCAACAGCTGAGATAACCACCGACAAGATATTAGTTCCTAAAGAGCCCGCATATTGTTGCATCATACTAAACAATGAGTTTTGATCAGATTTATTTTGCCCTCTAACCTGCATACTACCATCAGATAACGAGACTCCAAATCCCATACTGAAGCCGATTCTGACCAATAAATAAATCATCGTAATACTTATTAAAGTCAAACTTTCACTCTTGAGCCAAAACATAATTGAACCCAGACTGACCAAAATACCGCTGATCAGCAATGGTACCGTTGCCCCACGTCTATCGTACATATATCCTGCCACTGGACCAACTGCTGCACCTAATAATGAACCAGGCAACAACATTAATCCTGCTTGAGCTGAATCGAGCTTTAAAACCGTCTGAGCAAATATCGGTAAAACAAATGATAAACCGATATTAATAAATTGCAGGCTGAAATAGCCATAAAGTCGTAATCGTAATAAAGGAATTTTTAAAATCGAAAAATCGATCAATTGGCGTGAACTTTTGTGGCTATACCAAATGAATAAGTCAAAAATCAATATCGAAGCAATGACCCACATCAAAAATTCCAATGAAATCCACCCATGTCTACCTGCTTGATCAAAGGTAAATAAAATAATTGAGAAAATAGCAGCCAATCCAATGACACTACCATAATCAAACGAAATACCCTTTGTCCCCCGAGCAGTCCCTTGAATAGAGAAGATTCCAATTACAAATAATAAAACAATTAATGGTATTACACCGACAAATATTTCCCGCCAAGACCACAGTCCATTGATAACTCCTCCATAAGTTGGTCCCAAGGCTGGCGCTAAAGAAATAACGACACCCGCTAAGCCAGTATAAACGCCCAATTTCGAAGATGATATTTCTTCAAAGATTAAACTAAACATCAATGGAGTTGATAATCCCGTTGAAACAGCTTGCAGTAATCGACCTGTCATTAAAACCGAAAAATTTGGTGCTATAAGACAAATAATCGAACCCACAAAACAAAATGATGCTGCAAAAATAAAGATTTTTAACGGATCAAATTTTTTCAAAAGATAGGCGGTGGTACTCATAACAATCGTTGTCAGTAATAAATATCCTGTCGTTAACCACTGAATAGTACCCAGACTGACATTTAATTGTTTGACCAAGGTTGGGAAAGTTACATTCATTGATGTTTCAATCAAAATTCCTGTAAACGATAATAATCCCACTGCTAGAATAGACAATTTAACACGTGTTGATACTGAATTATTCACCTTATTACCCCTTTTTTCCAAAATATAAAAAACTAAAAAAAAGCCATGACAATCTGCTCTGCCATAGCTGAATTTTTCTTACTTTTAACTCTACTATTTAAAAAAATATATTTCTAGGTTATTTAAAATATTTTGTAAATAAAAAATCATTGAGAATTAGCCCAATGATTTTTTATTTCAAATTATTGTTGATTAGGATTTAGTGTACTTAGAAGTTGTTCATATGCAGTTTCGTACTTTTGAACATCTCCGGCACCCATGAAAATCATCACAGTATTATGGTATTCCAATAATGGTGACATGTCATCAAGTGTTAGAACTTTTCCACCCTTATGGATCTTGTCACCAAGATCCTTACTTGTAATATCCCCATGTGCTTCACGGATAGAACCAAAGATATTAGTTAAGTAAACTTCATCAGCCATATCAAGTGACTTAGCAAAGTCATCCATTAAGGCTAAAGTTCTTGTATAAGTATGTGGTTGGAAGACGGCAATAATCTTTTTGTCAGGATATTTTTGTCTAGCAGCATCAATTGTTGCTTTGATTTCTTGTGGATGGTGAGCGTAATCATCAATGATAACTTGATCAGCCACAGCTTTTTCACTGAAACGTCTCTTAACACCACTGAAAGTTTGTAATTCACGGTTGATAAGTGCATGGTCAAGTTTTTCCATGTGACCGACACCAATAACTGCTAATGAGTTCAAGACATTGTGTTCACCAAATAGTGGAACTTGGAAGTTACCAATATTTTCACCGTTGATCGAAACATCAAATGATGAACCCTTAGTAGTACGTTTGATGTTAGTTGCACGAATATAATCTGATTCATCCAAACCATAAGTATAGATTGGAGCATCAGCTTTAATTGACTTAGCGTGTGCATCTTCACCCCAGATGAAGATACCCTTCTTAGTTTTTCTAGCTTCTGATTCGAAGGCATCAACAACATCGTCAATACCACCAAAGAAGTAATCGGGATGATCAAAGTCAATATTAGTAATGATTAAATAATCTGGTGAGTAAGATAAGAAGTGACGACGGTATTCATCAGCTTCAAAGACAAAGAATTTAGCATCCTTATCACCTTCACCAGTACCATCACCAATTAAATAAGATGTCTTAGCAATACCACTTAAAGTATGTGCCAAAAGTCCAGTGGTACTTGTCTTACCATGTGAACCAGCGATACCAATTGATGTATATTCTGAAACCAATTTTCCAACTAGTTCGGGATATGTAACGACTGGTAAATGCATATCATTAGCTTTTTTAATTTCTACTTGATCATTGCTAAAAGCATTTCCTTTAACAATTGTTAAACCTTCATGAATATTCTTTTCATCAAAAGGTAAAATTTTGATACCTGCTTGTTCAAGACCACGTTGAGTAAATGTGTATTTATCAATATCTGATCCTTGAATTTCATATCCTAAATCTTTCAAGATAAGTGCTAGAGCACTCATACCTGTTCCTTTAATTCCCACAAAATGATAGACTGTTTTCTCCATAATAACTCCTAATCGAACATTTTCTCTGCTGCTTTAAAATCAAATGCATCACCGGCAGTACCGTTTTCCAGTACCAGAATACCATGCTTTTGTGGTGCGTTAGGAATTCCTAATTCTCTTGCAGAACAGATCATTCCATAACTATCTACACCACGTAAAGCTCCGGGCCAAATTTCAGCTCCAGTAGGCATTACCGCTCCTGGTAGTGCTACAACAACTAATTGTCCTTCATCAACATTAGGTGCACCACAGACGATTTGAACAGGTTTGTCCAAACCAACACTTGTTTGAGTGATGTGTAAATGATCTGAATCAGGATGAGCTTTGATTTCGTCAACATGTCCAATCACAAACTTCGGACTGTTGTCTGTTTCCAATTTATCAGAAAAGCCCGCTTTGGCAAGAGCATTATTTAAAACGTCTACCTGCTTATCATCAAGGAATACTTGACCTGAATTATTTTGAATACCAAGTTCCTCAGCTAAACCAAAGAAATTAAAACCAATTGCTGAATTATTTTCTTCGTTAAAAATACGTACGACATCGTCTTTTTGAGTGGCATCCTGAGCTTTGACATCTTCCGCTGTCTCTACTAACAAAACGTCCCCTAAAACTTCTGGATTATAAAAGCTTAATAGCAAGTTTTTTCCCTCACTTGATTAATTATTTTATTTGTTAATTACACTGTTAATAAAGGTCTCAACTTCTTCTTTAGTTTTTCGATCTTTATTTACTAGTCTACCAATTTCTTTGCCATTTTCAATGACAATAAAGCTAGGAATACCCATAATTCCTAATTCTTGAGCAATTTCCATGTTATCATCACGGTTAAAACTGATCCAATTAAAATCAGAATACTCTTGTTCTAACTCTGGCAACTTGGGTTCGATGAATTTACAGTCGGGGCACCAGTCAGCATGCCAGAACATAATATGTTTACCTTCATTAGTAACTTCGTGCCAATCTTTTACATTATAATCTTCAATTGTCTTCATATTATTTCACCTCTTCAATAAGATACTTTTTATTTGTTAAACGGTCAATTAAGTGCTCTTCCTTATTCGATTGAGATATAATAGTGGTAATATATTACTAAATCGAAATCAAGGAGTGATTTTTATGAGTAAAAAAGGTATCGGTTCATTAATCGTTGCTGGTACTGTGCTTGCTGCTAGTGCAGCTGCTACAGTTTTAGTAAAACACCATCTAGATAGCGAGAAAATAATTGCCAAGGTTAAGTCCGTTTTGGGCGAAGATAGCAAAGTAATCGGCTCATGGGTCGAACCATTTTATCAAAAGGTTGATGTAAATGGCCGTTCAACATGGGGAATTGTCGGTGGTGTTACTACTATGGACGAATTCGATGTTGCCCAATATCACTTTATTGCCGATGCTATGACAGGCGAATTACTAAATATTAAAAAAGTACAATAATCAAACGAAAATTAATTTTTAAACTGGGCTTTCAGGTAATTAATCCTGAAGCCTTTTTTTGAGAACTTTTCTTCATATTCAGTCTCAATATTATTAGCATTTAAATCTTCATCATTATGTAGATCCAAAGAAATATCATCAAATTTCATACCGTAGTTGTTCATACTGATCAATGAATATTCAAATAGTCCTTGATTATCAGTTTTAAATTGTAAATAACCATCATCTTTAAGAATATATTGATATTGTTTTAAGAATGACTTATATGTTAGACGGCGTTTCACATGACGTGTCTTAGGCCATGGATCAGAGAAGTTTAAGTAAACACCGGTAACTTCATCTTCAGCAAATAATTCTGACAAATCTTTTCCATTAGCTAAAAGCAATTGCAAGTTGGGTAATTTTAACTCAACTTGCTTTTTTAGTACCAAAGCAATAGCGCCTTCTTGTACTTCCATCGCAATATAGTTATTTTGAGGATTTTGTTTGGCTAATTCAGTAATGAATCTACCCTTACCTGAACCAACTTCAATAAAAATTGGTTGTTCTTTTTCAAAGCGGGCTTGCCACTTGCCTTGCATATTTTCTGGTTGAATGGCAATCAAATCAAGGTTTTCATTGATCAAATCTTTAGCCCAAGGTTTGTTTCTTAATCGCATAAATATTAATACTCTCCATTAATCTAGATATTTTTTTAATTGTCTTGGCATGTAGAAATAATTTACAAAGATCAATACCGCAAGTCCTGCCACGATAATAATCAAACTATTCATACTAAAACCAAATTTGTATAGAATTGCCAAAGCACTGATCACCCATTGAATTGCCAAGATGATCGTACTTAATTTAGTAAAATCAGCTATTTTAGTCTTACCACTGATTGGATAAAGTCGTTGCATTAAATTTTGCATTACTTCTTTAAAGTAAGGTTTAAGTTGAAAACCAACTAAATAGATAAATAACATTTCAACTATCAATGAAATATAAAAGTTATCGATCAGAGCTAACATGATAGCCTGAATAATAGTTAATCTCAAGAATAATCCGATATATTCATTATTTCTCACAAAACCACGAGCAAAAAGATACAGATAAGTATTACCTGAAACTTCCTTGATTGGCTTGAAAACCCAATCCAGCCACTTACGACGTTTGATCTTACTTGTGACACCGGGAACATCTGTAAAGAGATTATAGAAACGTTTAACTCGAAACATTCTTTGATTCTCAGTTTCAATTGCATAATCCCATTGTAGTTGACCACTAGTCTCAAGTGTTTTGACCCGAGCATTCAAAAAGAAATAATAAACTACAGCTACAATAATCATGACCGCACTAAACAAGTAAGTTGATAAAATCAAGGATACCAACACGATTAAATTAGAAACTAAACGCATTCCTAAACTGCCGATTTTAGCTTGTCCATAAAGCTCCAATAAATTAATATTCAAAAAGCCTAGTTTGAAAACTATCAAACCAATTGCAATCAAAACAATGTCCAAGATATGTAGGCCAGCACCTCTTGATGCAAATGCTGACAACAAAAAATTAGCCAGAGCAACTGTTACCACTGGTAAAAAGCTACTATAGTTCTTAGCTGCCCTAAAGTATTTATAAAATTCTTTTTCTTTAACCAATAGGAAGGTACTGTCTGGTTCTTCCAATAAAGTGGCAATGCCACCCGCCTGAACTACTAAGAATAACAGTACAATCACGATTGGTTTACCAAACGTCAATTGTTGATGAATCGTTCCCAAAAGATTAGAGTACCAAAACCCTAAAGCTCCAATCAACACAATAAAAGCTAGCACAAAATTATCATTGAAAATCAATCTGAGGTATTTGAATTGATTAAGTTGATGTCTTCTTAATCGTTCATTCCAAAGTTGTAACATTAGAGATCCTCGTTTGACATCTTGATATAAATATCATCAAGATTAGAATCAGCATTCATATTAAACTTAGTCTTCAATTGATCGAGTGTACCATCGGCACGGACTTGACCATGATTGATCAAGACAAATTTATCAGCATGGTTTTGAACAGTGGCTAGAACATGTGTTGACATCAAAACTGAACAGCCTGCTTTTCTTTTGGCTTCAACGATATTCAAAAGATCGTTGACTGCTAACGGATCAAGTCCGGTGAATGGTTCATCAATAATGAATAAACTGGCATCGGTCATGAAGGCACAAACAATCATAACTTTTTGTTTCATACCTTTTGAAAAATTCTGTGGAAACCAATCTAATTTGTTATCAAGACGGAACGTCTTTAATAGTTGATTGGCATTTTCCCAAGTTTTATCATGATCCAAATCATAAGCCATAATTGTCAAATCAATATGTTCTCTCAATGTTAATTCCGGATAAAGAATTGGCATTTCGGGTACATAGGCAATCTTCTTACGATACTTTTCAACATCATCGTGTAGACTGATACCGTCAATTAAGATCTGTCCCCCACGCGGTGTTAAAAGTCCGATGATATGTTTGATGGTCGTTGATTTACCAGCACCATTCAATCCAATCAATCCAACTACTTGACCACTCTCTACTGTGAATGTTTCTTTCTTTAAAACTGATACTTGACCGTATCCTCCGGTCAGTTCTTTAACTTCTAAAGTCATGGATTAAACCACCTATATCTGTTTTTAATAATGTTAATATGATAGCATTGTAATAAATATAATGCTGTTTTTGGAAGGAGATTTTTACATGGATGATTGTATCTTTTGCAAAATAATTAACAACGAAATCCCTAGTACTACTATCTACGAGGATGATGATATTAAAGCTTTCTTTGATATTTCACAAGTAACACCTGGTCATACCTTGGTAGTTCCTAAGAAACACGTTAAGGATATCTTCGAATATGATGAAGATTTAGCAGAACGTGTTTTCAAAAAAGTTCCAATGATTGCTCGTGCTATCAAAGAATCAAATCCTGATATTATCGGTATGAATATTTGCCAAAATAATGGTGAAATTGCCTATCAAAGCGTTATGCATTCACATATTCACTTAGTACCCCGTTACTCAAAAGATGATGATTTCTCAATGCACTGGGGTGACAACACTGGCTTAGTAAGTAACGATGAATTACAACAACGTGCCGATAAGATCAAACAACACTTGGAGGATTAAGATGAAATTTTTTGCTGGATTCATGGTTGGAACGATTTCTGGCGTAGCCTTACAACTATTCCAATCAAAAAATGTCATACCTAGTATTAATGATACCAAGTTATTTAATAATATAAAAGATTTTAAGGATATATTAGTCGATCTGCAAAAAAATTCTGCGATTGTTCCCGAAGTTATGTCAGGAATTCAAAAAGATATCGCCGATTATTCGCAAAGTATTCAACCTGATGTTGAAAATTTGCAAGATTCACTTGAAAATATGAAAGAAAATCTGGAAGAACTCAATAAAATATAGTGCCAATTATGAATTTTTTGTGATTTTTTCTTAAAATGATAAACTATTCACTATATTTTATGGTAGTCTTTTCAATTGTAGACATATTAATTAAGGATGTGTAAAGATGAATAAACGATTAACTAAATGGATTTTGGCTATTGCTGGTCTATTTATGATAACAGTTGTTGCTGGTTGTTCTAGTAACAAGACCGTTGCTACTCTTAAAGGTGGTAGAATTACCCAAGAAGAATACTACAAGGAAATGAAGAGTTCTTCTCAAGGTAAACAAACACTTCAAACAATGATCATTACTAAGGCTCTTGAAGATCAATATGGTAAGAGTGTTTCTACTAAACAAGTAGATAAAGAATACAACAAGTACAAGAGCCAATATGGTTCATCATTCAGCTCAATTCTTCAACAAAATGGTATGACAACTGCCCAATTTAAGAAGAACATTCGTACAAATCTTCTTACAAAGGTAGCTTTGGAGAAGAACAAGACAGTTACAAATGCTGATCTTAAGAAAGAATGGAAGAGTTACCAACCTAAGATTCAAGTTGCTCAAATTCTTGTAAGTAAAGAAGACACTGCCAAAGAAGTTATTACAAAACTTCAAAACGGTGAAAAATTCAGTGCTTTAGCTAAAGAATATTCAACAGATTCTGCTACAAAGAACAATGGTGGTAAGATGGCTGCTTTTGACAACGATAGTACAACCGTTGACACAACCTTCAAGACAGCTGCATACAAACTAGCTAAAACTGGCGATTATACAGATACACCTGTTAAAACTAGTTATGGTTACAGTGTAATCCAACTTGTTAAGAAACCTTCTAAGGGTAAGATGAGTGATCACACCGCTGAACTTAAATCTAAGCTTTACGCTTCATGGATGCAAGATTCAACAACTATGCAAAAAGTAATTTCTAAGGTATTGAAGAATGCTGATGTTTCTATTAAAGATAGTGATTTGAAAGATGTTCTTTCAGGTTATGTTTCATCAACTTCAGCTAAAAAATAATTAAATAGATAATCAAAATAGTGTTGGTAAATTTACCAACACTATTTTTTTGTGTTCAAATATATCCTTATTTATAATAAGTTCGTATTAATTAATAAATTTGTTATAAATATGAAACTTTTTCTAAAATATGTTATACATAAAACAAAATTATTATTATAATTGAGTGGTTGGTTACCGGTTCCCTATTGTGGCCTTCCACCATTTTGTTTTTCATTTTAAAGACATTTTTGTTGAATCAATTAAACTTAATTTTAATTTCTTTGTTAGCTGATAACATTAATTAATACTTTTATATTCTCCAATAAATCATCCTAATTCTCATTTCTTTTCCCTTGTGTGCCTCACATATTTAGGTATTATAGGGTTGAATATGGAATTTATGAGGAGGAATATATTATGGACTATCAAACAATTAAAGATCCTTTGGTTTATCGACGTATTCTACTAACTGTTGATGAAGATGATCATGAATCATCCACCAGAGCTTTTCGGTTCGCCACTACCCTAGCACGTGACTATGGAGCAAATCTAGGCATTGTCTCGGTAATGGAAAGTGATGATATCAATATTTTCGATTCATTGACTCCAGCAAAAATTGATGAAAAACGGACTAATTTAACTCAAGTGGTCAATCACTACGTTAAACTGGCGGAAGAAACAGGCCTTACAAAAGTTGAACCCTTAGTTTACGAAGATGGCGACGTTGACGACGTCATCTTAGAACGTGTGATTCCGGACTTTAACCCGGATCTCATAGTCACTGGAGCTGACACCCAATTTCCCCACTCTAAAATCACAGGGGCAATTGGGCCGCGCTTGGCTAAAAAAGCCCCTGTTTCGGTGATTGTCGTCCGTTAAAATACGGAACCTCATAAGTAGGTCTTTACCTACAGAAAGAGGGGCTATCATTTTGAAGCACAAAGAAGAAAAAAAGCACGAAAAATTTATTGAGGGTACTGGTACGCAGCATAAGAGTTTGGATGAAATCAATGGTTCGATTGATGTGCCAGAGAATGCCGGTTATTTCAAAACACTTCTAGCCTATACTGGCCCCGGTGCTCTGATTGCCGTTGGTTATATGGATCCTGGTAACTGGATCACCTCAATCGGTGGTGGTGCTCAATTCAAATACACCTTACTGAGTGTCGTTTTACTCTCCAGTTTGATTGCGATGTTACTCCAAGCAATGTCGGCCCGTTTAGGTATCGTTACCGGACGTGATTTGGCTCAATTGACTCGTGAACGAACTTCTAAAGTCAGTGGCTTTATCCTTTGGGTCATTACTGAATTAGCCATTATGGCTACTGATGTGGCGGAAATTATTGGTTCCGGTATCGCCTTGGAATTGCTCTTTGGTTTTCCATTGATCGTTGGTATTACAATCACAGCCTTTGATGTTTTAATTCTTTTATTCTTGATGCGTTTAGGATTTCATAAGATCGAGGCTATTGTCGCTACCCTAGTAGCTGTTATTCTTTTAGTTTTTGCTTATGAAGTCTTTTTATCAAAGCCAGACGCCTTAGGCGTCTTAAACGGTTATGTTCCCCGTGCACAAATCTTAACTAATCAACCTATGTTGTATTTAGCTTTAGGTATTGTCGGAGCGACCGTCATGCCCCATGATCTCTACCTTGGCTCATCTATTTCACAAACACGTAAATATGATATTCATGATCACGACTCAGTTAAAAAAACAATTCGTTTCACAATTGCCGATTCAAATATTCAATTAACATTAGCTTTTGTAGTTAACAGTTTGTTATTGATTTTAGGTGCTGCTTTATTCTATGGAACTAACAGTGATCTAGGACGTTTCGTTGATCTATTCAATGCCCTCAGCAATTCTAAAATTGTTGGTGCTATTGCTAGTCCAATGTTGAGTATGCTATTTGCTATTGCTTTGCTAGCTTCCGGTCAAAGTTCTACTATTACTGGAACCTTAGCTGGACAAATAATCATGGAAGGGTTCATTAATTTGAAAATGCCCCTTTGGGCACAACGGCTTTTGACACGTTTGATCTCAATCATTCCTGTTTTGGCCTTTGCCATTTATTACAAGGGTAATGAAGCTAAAATTGAGGGACTTTTGACCTTATCACAAGTCTTCTTATCAATTGCCCTACCATTTGCTATGATTCCCTTGATCATGTTTACCAGTGATAAGAAACTAATGGGACCATTTGCCAATCGACCTTGGGTGAAATATTTATCTTGGATCGTAGCAATTATTCTTGTCATCTTAAATCTCCAATTAATTTGGACTACCTTATTCTAATCAAAAAAATTCATCGACGAATTTTACAATTCGTTGGTGAATTTTTTTTGTGTTTTTTAATAATAGTACGCCAATAAACCAGTCAAATTATTAACTCCCTAAAAGCCATAAATATCATATAATAATATTTCATATCAATATTATTATATTAACATGTATCCCTGTACTCAGAATGTTATCATTAACGTAGGTTTATTTTTTATACTTAACTTGAACTTTTAATTAAATAAATATCTCCTAATGACATGTAATCAGGTCATTTAATGTGATACGTTAAAATAAATAAATTAATAATTCGAACATATTTTTAGAGGAACTTTTATGTGGCGAGGGGGTCACTATGTTAAAAATAGGTGTTATTATTCCGGCACTCAATCCGGACGATAAATTAATTACTTTGATCCAAGATATTATCAGTACAAGATCCTTGGAAAAAATTATTGAACATATCATTATCATTGACGATGGTAGTGACACTGCGCATCAACAAATTTTTCAACAATTATTAAAATTATCATTGCCAAATCTAACCTTGCTCCATCACAAAACTAATCTTGGTAAAGGCGCAGCTTTAAAAACAGGTTTTAGCTATGTTCAACATAACTTTCCTGCCCTTAACGGCATTGCCACGATGGATTCCGATGGCCAACATACCGTTGCCGCTTTAAGTAGCTGTCTTGATAAATTCGGTCTGAATCCCAATCAGCTAGTTATTGGAGTCCGACATTTTACCAATGCCATTCCTTTTCGTAGTCAATTTGGAAATATTTTGACTAGTAACTTAGTTCGTTTATTAACTCATCAAAATATTTCCGATACGCAAACTGGTTTGCGAGTAATTCCCATGGATTATACAGCTGAACTAATTAATTTCCCTGGAGATCGGTTTGAATTTGAATTTGATATGTTACTTCAAGCAAAAAAATATAATATTCAAGTAGTTGAACAACCAATTCCAACAGTTTACTTAGATGGTAATTCGTCATCACATTTTCGTGTAATTCGTGATTCCATTGCCATTTATGCGCGTTTTTTCAAATTTGCTGCCAGTGGCTTTTTTTCCTTTATCATCGATATCGGACTATTTTACCTGGTTCTTTTTCTTATTGGAAATCATATTTTAAATAGTATTTTAATCGCAACCGTTGTCTCACGTGTCCTGTCCTCAACAGTTAACTACGCCATTAATCATCATGTCGTCTTTAATCATGCTGGACACCAGACTTTTCTAAAATACGGATGTTTATTTATCGTACAAATGATTGCTTCGGGTTTCTTTACGAATGCTCTAACTACACTCTTCCCAGTTACTAACAGTCAACTGATGCCAACTATGGCAAAAGTGATTGTTGATTTCATTCTCTTCATTATTAGCTATCAAGTTCAACGTGATTTTATCTTTAAAGAGGTACCTCAACATGTCTAACAAGCGCCGTTTTATTTATTTTCTGGCCATTGCTCTATCAATAATCTATCTACTATGGCGAATTTTCTTTACTATTCCTTGGCACGCTAATATTTTCACTTTGATTTTTGCATTATTATTGGTAATTAGTGAAATCTTATCCAACGCAACAGGATTTATTCTAATTTTTTTCCGTATGCTATCAACTAAGAAAAAGATGAATTTGATTATCCCAAACTACGAACCTAAACAGCCCCTACCAGATATTGATATTATCGTCGTAACTCACAATGAAAATGTCGATTTACTGCGCAAAACCATTAATGCGGCTACTTATCTCAATTATCCTGATAAAAGTAAAGTCCATATTGTCGTCGCTGACGATGGAAACCGTCCTGAGGTCCAGGCTCTAGCCAAACATTATCATGTAGGTTATTCTGGCATGGAAAATAATAAGCAAGCTAAATCAGGTAACATCAACCATACCTTGGCAAAACTTCATTCACCACTCTTTGCCATCTTTGATACTGATATGATTCCTTTTTCAACTTTCTTACGCAATACTGTTCCATTATTTACTGAAAACTTTCAACAATTAAAAGATGACCCTGATCATACAGAACCATTAGGTTTCGTTCAGACCCCTCAAAGTTTTTACAACGCTGATATTTTCCAATTCAATCTTTTCTCAGAAAAAATCATCCCCAACGAACAAGATTTTTTTTCAAGAGATGTCAATATTCTAAATGGTGGTAATAAAAGAGCCCTCTTTACGGGCTCTAATGCTGTCTTTTTGCGTTCGGCTGTAGATGAAGTCGGTGGCTTTCCCACTGATACCATCACTGAAGATTTTGAATTAGGCACTATGCTTAATATGGCTGGTTATATTAGTTTAGCCACCAAAGTTCCACAATCCAGTGGTATCACACCGATTGATATGAAAGGTGTGATTAAGCAAAGAACCCGTTGGGCTCGAGGCGTTATTCAAAGTTGTCGCAATTTACATATCTTCACCAACCCCCATCTGACTATGATGAACCGGATTATTCTTCTTAATACTTACTTCTATTGGTGGGCCTTCTTTAGACGAATGATTTATATGACCGCTCCTATTTTGTATGCCCTTTTTAAAATCCAAGTAGTTAATGCTAACTTTTGGATTCTGATGGTTATTTGGGCTCCTGGATATTTCTTGTTACATTACGTTATGGGTGATACTTCCGTCATGCACGATAATGCTAAAATTCGAAATGAACGTTGGGGAGAAGTTCAAGAAACCTTTTTTGCTCCTTATTTATTCATCCCCGTTATTTTGGAAAGTTTAGGGATCAAAGCTAAAAAATTCAAAGTAACTTCAAAAGATGTCACCTATTCAATCAAGGATAAATTGTATATTTTACCTTATTTGATTCTATGGACTGTTACCCTCATTGCCATCATCAAATTTAACTATGGTAAATATGTCTCAGAGATTTTAGTTGGAAGTGTTATTACCTTTTGGTTATTAATGCATTTTATCAACTTAAGCATGTGTTTGTTCATTTCACTCGGACGTCCCGTTTATCGCAAGAGTGAACGTTTTATTCGGAAAGTAACCGGCAAAGTTCAGTCTAAAGATGGAACCTGGCATGCGATTCTTACTGAAGATGTTTCTGAAGGTGGTATCGCATTTAAAACTACCGACGGCCCTGTTGATGATATTGCTGAAGGTGACGACATTAAATTCAGTCTGCAACACCAACAGTTCAATATTCAATTGACCGGTAAAGTAGCTCGAATTAGTCATCGTGGTGATACAGCAATTTATAGTGTTCAAGTCCAAATGCCCGAAGATGAGAATCGAGATCATTATTTACAAATCATTTATGATGGCGCTAATACGACTTTACCAAGCGTTCAAGATACTTGGGTCACACCATTCGATGAATTATATATGAACTTGGTTGTTCGAGCACGAACAATTGAACGCAAAATAAGTAGTCGTTTTAATCGATTTTAGGAGGAAGCATCTTTATGTCAAATTGGATTGGGTTTATTTTATACGCCGTCGGCTTACTGGGCTATATCAGTACCGTTCGTCGAATTGGCGTCAGCCCTTATTTAGCCTGGATCACTTCTATGCTAATTCAAATCTTAATATTATATGGTTTTGCAATGACCGGTTGGTTGAATCTAGGAATTAAATTCGTCACTTATCTGGGAATCGCCTTATCAATCTTATGGTTTGTAATGGGCTTATTCCGTAAAGCGCAACTAAAGTTTGAAGGAATTCATTTATTTGATTTTTGGATGATTGGTTTGGGGATTGCTACCGGACAAGTGCTCTGGAACAGCCCCCTAGTCCACTATGATAACTTTTCACATTGGGCGGTAATGGTTAAATTCATGACTTTTACCGGGCATTTACCAGGTGCCGCTGATAAGTTGATTTCATTTACTTCATACCCACCTGCTACAGCTTTATTTATCACTCAATTCGTTCACTGGGTCGGTTTTAGTGACGGTGCTATGTTGGTCGCCCAATTTATTTTAATTTGGGGCGCTGCTTATTCCATTTTTGCTGGTCTACGGGATCGCTCGCGGGCCCTAACTAGCTTTATTCTCTGTTTTGCCTTAGCAATTTCATTCGTTTTTAACATTGCCATTCGTTTGAATAACTTGTTAGTCGATTATGTTTTACCGATTATTACAATCGCCGCTTTAGTAGGAATTTATGTCTATCGTAAAAAGCCAATTCTATTATGTTCGCATGTAGCTATCTTTGTAGCTTCTTTGTTACTTGTCAAAAATTCGGCAACTTTTTTCGTCATTATGATTGCCATTTTTTTCCTATATACCCTAATTACCAATCATCATTGGAAGTGGCAACGTCTGATCACTGTTCCGATTCAATTTGTAATCACTTTAGGCGTTGGCTATTTACCCTTTGCTTGGTGGAATCAGCATGTTAAAAGTACCTTTACTGTTTCCAAACACCAAATCAGTACCCAAGCCTATTCCAAACAATTAAATGGTGAAAGTCATCAAGCTTTATTAAAGATTGCTCACAAATTCATCGAACAAATCACCAGTCTGAATTCACTTTCAACTAAGGGTATTATCATGATCAATGTTGTGCTAATCGCTACTTGGTTAGTAGTCCGTATTTACAAGCATCAACGAAATAATCTACTTGGTATTGCACTATTACTTGATTTTGTTTTTATCACCTATTATATAAGTTTGTTTGGAATGTATATTCTATCAATGCCATATGCTGAAGCAATCCTCTTAGATGGTTTCGAGCGTTATATGGCTAGTACCGTCATTTTGAATTTATTTATTGCGGCAATTTGTTTGGTCAGAGTCCTCGATAAATTACAATTTGAACAAAACTTTCAAAAACGTAACACCCAAGCCTTTAAAAGTGCTGCCACTAAAAATATGTATCAAGTAACTACTCTGGTCGTCGGTTTCTTCGCTATTACGATGATGTATTCAGAAGTTACTGGAACCAAATTTTCCAATGAAATGAACCACAATACGTTACCTTTACAAATGAAACGAATTTCTAAACCTTGGAATCATTTGAATCACAACAAAATTTTAATTGTTGATCCAGAACTAGTTGATGTAAATGATTATTACGCTGGTTATGTTGGGCGTTACTACTACTTTACTGATAATGCCATTGGTCAAGAAAATTTCATGATGACTCCCAAAGCATTTAAACAAGCCATTGAAGGTTACCAATATGTTGCGATTCCCGAAACTCATCGAACTTTTACTGTTCTAACAGAAAAAGTTTTTCACCAACATGTTGTTACTGGTCTATTCAAAGTTACTAAACAAGGGTTAGTTCGCATGCATTAATATTATGAAAGTAGGAATTATTTTGGCAATACTGGGATTATTTTTTTTCGGATTATCATTGATCGGCTACAGTGCTACGTTACGTTTATTACACGTTAACCCATACTTCACCTGGATCACTGCCATTTTAGTACAAATCATGTTAATGTACTTCTTTGCCATGCTCAATCTGCTTCGTTTTGGCATTTGGGGCGTCACAATACTAGGTGTTATCTTATTAATTGCCCGGCTGATTTTGGGTTATTTAGGAAAAGTTAGTATTCATCATGAAGGAATGCATCTGTTTGATGCTTGGATGATTTTTTTGGGCACTGTAATGGCCTTAGTTTTATTACACAGTCCATTGATCCATTATGATAACTTTTCTCATTGGGCAACCATTGTAAAATTCTTGACCTTCACTGGGCACCTACCAGGGGCACAAGATACTATCATTTCTTTTACTTCTTATCCACCAGCTACGGCCTTATTCATAACTCAATTCGTTACCTTTACAGGTTTTCATGAAGGTAATATGTTGGTTGCCCAATTTATTTTGATTTGGGCAGCCAGTTATACAATTTTTGCAACTTTACGTGATCGTTCCCGTGGTCTAAATTCAATGTTGCTCTGTCTGACAATTGCCATCTCCTACGTTTTTAATATTAATATTCGGTTGAACAATCTATTAGTTGATTATGTGCTGGCTATTATCACTGTGGCAGCTTTAGTCGGTATTTTCATTTATCGCAGTCGTCCTAAGATGTTAACTGCTCATGTGGCATTATTCAGTGGTTCACTCTTATTAATTAAAAATTCAGCCGCCTTTTTTGTCATTGTTATTGCCTGTTATTATTTATACACCCTTATCAAACAATCAGTTCCCCAACGATGGTTTAAACGAACCTTAAAAATACTTGGACAATTTTTAGGAACCTTTTTATTGGCAGCATTACCATTTATCTGGTGGGAAATTCATGTTCATATGACTTTTAGCTCCTCTAAACACGAAATCAATGCTGCCGCTTATCACAGTCAACTAGCACATGATGGTTTGCAAGGGTTCATTAGTATTGGTCAAGCTTTTTTACATCAAATTTTCAACCTAGGATCTCTTTCAACACAGGGATTTTTAGTTTTAAATATCGGTTTGATTATTGCTTGGGCAGTCATCAAATATGTTTGTCATTATCCTAACCAACTCTTGAAACTATTAGGATGGTTAGATTTAATCACCTTACTTTATTACTTTAGTCTATTAGGTATGTATGTTTTATCCATGCCCTTCGCCGAAGCTATTACTCTCGATGGTTTTGAACGTTACATGTCGACCGTTGTAGTTTTGAACCTTTTTATCGGTGTTATGTGTCTAGTCTATATAATTGATGAAACCTACTATGAACAAAATCTAGCCAAACGTAGTCCCCGAAATTTCCGTTCTATCTGGACTAAAAATGGATATCAATTGGCAACCTTTTTAGTTATGTTCTTTGCCGTTATTATGATGTATTCTGAAATCAATGGAACTACCTTCACTAACAACTATAATCGACGCACCATGCCAGTTATGTTAACTAAGGTGGCACGCCCATGGACGAAACAAAATGATGTTAAGATTCTAATTGTAGACCCTCAGAAAGTTGAAGTAACAACTTATTACACTGGTTTCTTGGCAAATTATTACTTTTTCACTAACAATGCCACTGGCCAAGCAACTTTTAGTAAATCGAAAATAAATTTTCGTAAAGATATCGATCAATATCAGTACATCGTGATTCCAAAGTACGACAAGAGTTTTACTAAAGGCATGCATAAATATTATCATCAGCATATTCGAACCGGATTTTATCGTGTTCATACTGATCATTTACAAAAAATCACTACCAGCGACTCACTTCGTTATCAATAATTAATCTACAAAAAATCCCGTCATAGTTATAAATGAAAAAATTTCATTTATAACTATGACGGGATTTTTGAATTTAACTATGTTTATAAAAAGCACGATTGTCTAAACCAAAGATTCGTTCTGAAAAGTTTCCATTTTCAGTCTTATCCAAAGCTTTACTAATCATATTAATCGAAGCATCCATCATATCAATATTGTGCAACACTTCAGCTTCCAAAATCTTAGGTCGTTCTGGAGAACCATACTCTAGCAAACCATGGTGAGATAAGATCATGTGTCTTAAAAGAATCATATCTTCACTTTCAAGACTAATGTCAAGTTCTTGAGCTGCCTTAACGATCTCCTCATCAATAATAGTTATATGACCTAACATATTACCTTCAAAGGTATATTCAATATCAAGATTACCTGATAACTCAATAATCTTACCGAAATCATGCAAACAAGCTCCTGCAATCAATAAAGCCCGATTGATCTGTGGATATTGATCAGAGATATTTTCCGCCATCCTTACCATGCTCAAAGTATGGTACGCTAAGCCGCCCTGAAAATCATGATGATTACTTTTAGCAGCCGCACTGGTAAAGAAACGGTCACGGTATTTTTTGAATAAATAACGAACGATCCGATTCCAAGCACCGTTGGTTATTTGTAGAAAGACATCATCAAACTCATTTTCCATATCAGACCGCTTAATCGGCGCTGTCTGCACGAATTGTGACATGTCAACTGTATCAGCGTCAAGTAATCCTAAACGGGTTATATTAACTTGTGGCTTGCCTTGATACAGATCTCTACGCCCTTCAAGTTGAACAATCGTGCCAACATGAAATTTCTCAGCATCTTCTTCACTGGCATCCCAATATTTACCAGGAATTTGACCTGATTTATCTTCAAAAACTAATGAAATAAAATTTTTACCATTTTTAGCTAAACGAAAGTCAGAACGCTTAATGATAACTTCCAAACTCATGTTGTCGCCTTTATTAAAATCAATTATATGTTTAGGCAATATTCTCTTCCCCCAATTTCAAAATATGGTCTGCTGGAATATTATCAGGTTGATTAGCTGTCACATAAATAACTTGATTACTCTTAGCAATTTCTTGAATCAATTTAAAAACATTTTCAGTTCTAGAAATATCAAAATCAACAAAGGCATCATCAATTAAAATCGGTAATTTAATTAAATCCGAAATTTCAGTTACAAATGCTAAACGTAAAGCTAAATATAGCTGAATAGTTGTGGCCTTGGATAATTCGTGAACATCAAAGCGGTTCTTTTTAGCACTAGTGACGAAAATATCTTTTTTGTCAAAATCAATTTTGACATAGTTATTATTAGTTAAAAGTGAAAAATACTGCGTAGCTTTTTCAATCATCTTTGGATAACGATTTTCCGTAGCAATATTTAACATCTGACGAATCCAATTACTAGCTAATTTCTGAGAGATCCATTCATCATAATTCTCCAAAATATCAGCCTTATTTTGAGCCAATTCAGCTACGATATGTTGGTACTGAGCATTATCAAAGACCTGCTGCATCTGTTCCTTCAAAGAACCCATCTGACGACTCAATTCATTATTCTTATCGGCAAGTTCTGACTTCTTATTCGTTGCTTGAACAAATTCTTTGGTCAGAGCTTCATGACTAGCATACTTTTTCAATTCTGATAGATCATTTCCCAAGAAATCCTTATCCTGATTGATTTGAGTAATAACTTGTTGATTTTCAACCTGTTTAGTATGCATTCGAATAAATGAATCCATATTTATAGCATCATACTTCTGTAAAATTTGTTCAATATTATCATTCAAATTATCTAAACGTTGCTTGCGTCCAACCGTAATTTTTTGTGTTTCGATTGCATTTTGTTCTGATAGGTCAGCCTTGGCTTTGATTTGATCCAAACGGGCAAAATACTTTTCGATCTGCTCATTATAATTATCACTCTTATAAGATTCATCCAAAACATTCAATTCAATTAAAATTTTACGCCATTTATTCAAATCCACTTCAATCGACTTGATGCCATCACTAAGTCCGTTCTGAGTACCCCGAAAATTATCCAGAGCAATTACCGTCCCTTGCAAACTAAGAATCGTTTCTTGAGGTAAATTAGCATACCCCTTTTGTTCCAAAAACGGAAAATTACTCAAAGCCATTTTGTTATTCTTGATTCGAATCTGATACCAATACCAAACTGCACTGGCAATGGCTACGAGACCAAATAATAGCCGTAAAGGATTTCCAATTACAAAGGCCAACACAACTGCTACTCCTAAGACCATCAAGGGTAAATTATTAGTTTTATTGGCTTGTGGAGTTATCTGATCGATTTCATCGGTTGTTAATGGCCGCATCTGTTCCGACAATTGAGTATGATTTTTAAAAAGCTGATCAACCTGTGTATCAACTTTCAAAAGTTTGGAATTCATATCATCTCGATGAAACTGTAAATTTTGTAATTCAAATTTTTGATTACGAATATAATTCAATTGATTTTGATTCGTTCGATAATTATTTAAAACAGCCTTTTCAACGTTATTCAACTCTGAAGCCTTATTAGTCAGTGGAGTTTCCTTCAACGTACTGAGTTCCTGGTTTGCTTTTAAAACATTTTCCCAATCATCGCTACTGATTTGGTCAGCCTCTTTATTAGGATCATTCTTTTGTTGAAGTTGTTCATACCGCGACCATTTCTTATCTAAATTACGCAGATCATTCTCAGTTTCACTGACTTTTTTTAATAAGACTTCATTATCATCAAAATCCGCCTGAGTCTTTTCAAGTTGAGTTTTGACACGCTGATAAGCTTGTTGCTGGTTTTCAATCTCGGCTTTTTCTTCAATAAGTTCATCATGCTTTTTTAGATTAACGACCAAAGGCTGTTTCTGACCACGTTGTTTATAAATATCATCAGCCTGATGATTCAAATTGTCAGCTGTTGCCAACCAGTCTTTACTGCCGACAGCTCCAATTGACATAACTTCGGTCTCTAATTTATTTTCATCCAATCCATAAATGGATAAGATAGCCTTATCATCAAAAACATGAGTATTCTCGAAATCATCTTTAGTGAAACTACCGATAATCTCCGAAAGAAAGCTTGTAGGCACCTGTTGATCATCATGAAAGAGGGTTACTTCACCGTCGCCTTTACCTTCGATCCGTCGAATCATCCACAAACTGTCATCGTCAGCTTTTAACTCCAACTCTCCACCATATTTACCACTGTTTCTAGGTTTATATTGTAAATATTTATTTTCACCTCGAGCAGAAGCAAATCCGAAAAGAATACTTTTTATAAAATTCAAAAGCGTTGTTTTACCGGCTTCATTGGCACCAAAAATAACTTGATAATCTTGTTCAAAGTTAAATCTTTGGTCGACCCATTTTCCAAAACCGTATACATTTGCTTTAACTAATTTCACGATTATTCTCCAGTATATTTTTGATTAATTGTATTTTTCGTTAACTCCTTAATAGAACTTAAAAAGCCTGGTTCATTAATATGTTCTCGAATAATATCAGAGGCATACAATTTACTATCTAAATCCTTAATATTATCCAGATTAAGCGTTGAAGTTGCTGCTTCATCCCAATACTTCTGATCAACTTTAGCCAATTGTGGATTATCATTGAACTTTAAATATATTTTATACAAGATTCCATTCGTCGTCACATTTACAAAATGTTGCCGGATCTCGTCTCGTTTTATAGTTTTAATTACATCATTATTTAAATTTTGAGCATTATCAATCGTCAAGGTAATCAATGTCTGGGATTGATCTAACATATCGGCAATCTTATTAATCAACGAATCGATCGTATCGTCAGCCAAAGCATTGATACTGGCCTTATCCCACGTATAAATACTACTCTTAACGAATTTTAATTGTGTGACCTGATTGGTTACAGAAACGATGTAAAAGCCCTTAGGAGTCGTTTCGTTTTGATTACGGCCTTGAATATCACCTGGATAAACGACCATAGGAGCTTCATGTAAAATCTCCCGTTTATGGATATGGCCCAAAGCCCAATAATCATAACCCTTTTTCAAAAGATCACTGACTTGAAATGGAGCATAGTTATCGTCACCAACCCCAGCATGTAAAATCCCAATTTGATAATCAAAGTTACCCCGATCAGGATAATCCTGCACAATACTTTGTTGGATATGTTGTTGATAATAACTAAAACCCGTCAAACCAACTCTTTGACCATCCTTAGTATTGATTGCCACAGTGGATACATCTTGACCAAATACTTTAACATTTTTAGGGAAATTAACTACGGCAAAATTATTCCGATAATAATCGTGGTTACCGTAAATTAAATAAACCTTGATATCGGCTTGATTTAATTTTTCAAATTCATCCCTTAAAAACATCTGTGCCTTCAGAGAACTATCAGTGTCATCGAATATGTCTCCCGCCAAAATCACAAAATCGACCTGTTCAGCAATGGCTGTTTCAAATAACTTAGTAGCTGCCTGATAAGTTGAATCCTTCAATTGCTGTTGAAGTTCCTTCGAAAAATCACTAATTCCTATAAAAGGTGTATCTAAATGTAAATCCGCTGCGTGCAAAAACTTCATTCTAAACTCCCCTGTAAAAGAAAAGGACTTGAGCAAATTACTTAAGCCCTAAGTCCTTGTTATTTATCTTGATAAATTTCAGCGATAGGTTTTGAAATGATCTTGTTCAATTCATCCATCATTGAGTTCATTTTTTGTTCTTTTTCCATCAAGTTTTGGATTTCACTGTAATTTGAAAGTTGGTCTGTTAGTTCACGCATGGCTTTAATATCGTCATCAGTAACTTCTTGACCTTGCATTTGTTTTTGTTGTAGTTCAAATTGTTTGTTTTGAACTTTATCAAAAAGCTTGTAAGCTAAATCGTTGGCTTTAACAGCTTCAAAAGCAAGCTTTAGTTCAGCGACTTCAGTTGTCTTTCTCAAGTCTTGTTCAAGTGTATTGGCGCTATCGTAAATGTTCATATAGTCCTCCTATTGACCAAAAAAGTTCTTAATACTATTATACCATTCTGTTGCTCTATTTTTAACGTTGTTTACACCATCTTGGATAGATTTAGAAATATCATTATCACCCGTATCAGTCGTGTTTTCCTGCGCTAATTTAGCAGCATCTTTGACACTAAAACTAGTTTCCTTGGTATTTGGTAAAATACCAGTCATTTCATCTTTAAAGAGTGCTGACAGGCCATTTTCACTGGCTCCAGGTAAGAAGTGATTCTGATCAGTCTTGTCAAATCCGATCCAACTAGCTACTACTACATCTGGAGTATAACCAATCATCCATTGATCCTTTGTTCCCGCATAGCCATAAGAATCAGGTACTTCTGTACTACCTGTTTTACCAGCAATTTGATAACCAGCTGGTTTGGCGGTTTTACCTGTTCCCTCGTTATAGACGCCTAACATCATACTAGTCATTTCTTTAGCAGTATTTTTACTAATGATCTGTTTAGTAGTGGTATTAGTATTATTAACAATTACCGTACCAGTTGAATCGACGATTTTTGTAATAAAATGCGTATTTGAAAGGCGACCATCATTAGCAAAGGCTGTATAAGAACGAGCCATTTGTAATGGCGAAACTCCAGTTTCCAAACCACCTAAGGCAAGTGCTAAATTTTGATCATTCTTGTGGACTTTGATACCAAAGTTTTCCACTGAATTGACACCTTTCTTAACACCGATCTTATCAAGCAATGCTACTGCTGGCACATTCTCACTTTGAGCTAGTGCCTTGTACATTGGCATTGATTCCTGATAAAGTCCATCAGCATTCGTTGGCGTATACTTATTCTTACCAAAACTAGTTACCTCATCTGGTAATTCAGAATCATAACTATAACCATTTTCAATTGCTGGCGTATAGACTGCTAGTGGTTTGATAGTTGAACCTGGTTGACGTTTCATTTGAGTAGCACGATTGAAACCTCTAAAGGTATGATCACCACGACCACCTACGACCGCCAAAATCCCCCCATTTTGAGGATTGACTGCCACTGAAGCTCCTTGAACTTTAGTTCCATCGGCAGCATTGCCTGGGAAAAGATAACTCGTTTCAAAGGAACTTTGCATTGAACTCTGCATCTTTTGATCCAGAGTCGTATAAATCTTATAACCCTTATTTAAAATATCATCTTCCTTGAGACCATATTTATTCACAGCCTCATCGATCACAGCATCGAAGAAATAAGGATACTTATAAGAACTGCTAACTTCATAACCATCATTAACATCAATTGCCGTACTCTTGTAATAGCTCGCCTGTGAAGCAGTTAATTTTTTGTTTTGAACCATTAGGTCCAAAACAAGATTACGTCTTGAGGTGGAATTACTCATACTATCAATTGGATTATAAAAATTAGGTGATCTTAGAATCCCGGCCAAAACAGCTCCCTCGGCTGGATTTAATTCGGATGCATTTTTACCAAAGTACTTCTCAGAAGCATCTTGGACACCCCAGACACCATTCCCAAAGTAAGCATTATTCAAATACATCGTAATAATTTCTTTTTTGGAATAAACATGATTGATCTCAATTGCTAAGAAAAGTTCCTCACCTTTTCTAGAAATAGTTTGTTTCTGTGTTAAAAGGGAGTTCTTGGCTAACTGTTGTGTCAAAGTACTACCACCACCAGAAATACCGTGATGGATCAGATATCCTAAAGCCGCTCTAGCATATCCTTTGATGCTGAATCCAGGATTAGTCCAAAATGTCCGATCTTCGGTTGAAGTTACCGCATTTTGAATATTTTTGGAAATTTTATCATAGCTAACATAAGTACCCTTATTAGCGTATAATTGACCGGCATCAGCACCATCTTTATCCATGATGGTTGTCTTGGTCTGCAATGATGATTGCAGATCTTCAACATTAGATGTCTTAGCTTTATAGGTCCAATAACTGCTTAAAATTAAAATTATTGTTAAAATTATTAGAATCAACCAACGTGTCAATTGGAATCTATGCCAATATTTTTTAATAAAGGACCAAGCAACTAGTAATTTGGGTTTAAGCCAATCCCAAAAACCATTGTTTTTATTCATTATTTAAATACCTCTGTATAAGAACAAATTTTATCACATTATCGGACTTATTAATAAGTTACTCGAATAATCTTTAAGGAGCAAACGCTTAATGTACCAGAAAACTATCACTTATCATCAAGAAAATAATGAAAGTTTGACCATCAGAGAACTGCTCAAGAAATGGTTGATACCCAAAAAATGGCAACATTTTTTTCGGATCCAAGAAGACGTCTTGATCAACGGTAAATATCATTCTTTTAATACGATCGTCCACGACAATGATCTTATTACCTTAAATTTTAATTTCCCACCACGAACTGAACAACATTATTTACCTGGAAATAATCCCATCGAAGTGGTTTACGAAGATCAAGACATTATCGTCGTAAATAAAGCTGCCGGCCGCAAAACCCATCCCAACATCATGACTGAAAATGATTCTCTGATGAATGACGTTGAAACTTATCTGACAAATGGACATCCCTACATGGTTCACCGAATCGATATGGAAACTTCTGGTTTAGTTTTGATTGCCAAAACTCCCCACTTAGTCCCGATTTTTAATCGCCAATTAAGCAGCAAAACTTTACATCGGGAATATTTGGCTGTGGTTGATCTTGACCAACCAATTCCTGACTCCGGTGAGATCAACTTACCAATTGATCAGGACCCTAACGATGTTCGCAAACGTATGATTGCTGAAACTGGCCTTCAAGCGGTCACTAAATATGAAGTCATCAAACAGGATACCACTCACGCCCTTTTAAAATTAAATCTCTTAACTGGTCGGACTCATCAACTACGGGTTCATTTGGCTTACAATGGTTGGCCCATCGTTAATGATCCTTTATACAACCCTCATCAAAAAAATGGAAAATTGCTATTATTCGCGCATCAACTGACTTTTCAGCAACCTTTTAGCAATAACTCCAAAATAATTAAAGCAAAATTATCAAAAGATATGTATAATTTAATATGTGCTATTTTTTAGCAACCAAAAAGCTCACCTAATCCCGACAATTAGGTGAGCTCTTCTTTTATATTCAGAAAGATTTTTTAGGAGTGATTTTTTAGACTCTTTCTGGGATAACTGTAATTAGAATACTGCCATAACTAGTTTAATCATCGCCCCGACAGCGATCAATAAAATATACGTTACAGAGAATTTACTTACAGCCTTGATTACTAAAGGATACGTTTTGGTTTTCACTTGTTCCTTCAGATAAGGACGAAGATCGTCCCAAATGTTTGGGTAAAGTAGCACGATTAACAGTGTAATGTAAGGTACTACTCTCGTTAAGGCTAAAATTGGAATTAACAGGAAGGCTAATATCCAACTAGCTTTAAACAAATTCAAAGCATTGGTTTTACCTACTTTACTAACCAATGTAAAACGACCATTTTTTAGGTCTTCTTCTAAGTCACAAGTGCCATTACTCAACTCTGCACATAGAAATGCAAAAGTATTTGGTAAACTGACTAGGATCACCGAGATGGCTGTACTAGAATCAAACTTACCTGTTCCCGCTAACCCTAGATAGGAGTAGGCTATTGGAATCAGTTGGCTAATGGCAATAGCCACCACTATTTCTCCAAACATTGTGGAGTTTAGTGGCTTAGGACCTGCTGAATACATCAAACCGATCAAAACACCAGCGACCCCGATCGCCAAGGTGATCCAACCTGTTTTGTAAACCAGGAAAGCCCCAATAATTAATGGAAAAATGGCCAAACCGTACATCCATTTTCTGACTATTGCCAATGATTCGCGGTTAATACCGATGGTACTGATTTTTTCACGATATTCTTTATCAGTTGAGTGTCGATAATCCATATAATTATTATGAAAGTTAATAAACAAATGAATGAAGAACACTGCTAAAAATCCGAGAACACCATAGAAAATATTAAAAGTTTCATAATTTAAATATGTAAATGATATTGCCATCAACAACCACGCCAAATCTAGCGTGGTTGTTTTCATTTCTGATAGTTCGCTAAAAAGTTTTCTATCCAAAACCGGTTCACCCTACATTTCTTCAGGAGCTTTAACACCAAGAAGTGCTAGTGACATTTGAAGCACGATTGAAACTGACTTAACTAATGAAAGTCTAGCTTTCAAGCCTTCATCGTCAGCAAGAATTTTACTGTGAGCATAGTATTGGTTAAAACTCTTAGCAAGTTTCAATGCATACTTAGCGATAACTGATGGTTCGAAAGTCTTAGCGGCACGTTCCACGACATTAGGGAAATCTTGAAGTAATTTGATTGTTCCCCAAGCTTCAGGGTCAGTAACGGCTAAATCTTTGGCATCAGCATAATCAACAGTGCCCGCTTTTCTCAAGATACTTAAAGCACGAGCATTAGTATATTGAACATAAGGACCAGTTTCACCTTCAAAACGAACAACTTCTTCAAGATTAAAATCAAAACTATCACGACGATCGTTCTTCAAATCATGGAAGACAACTGCTCCAACACCAACTGCTTCAGCAACGGTATCTTTATCCTTTAGGTCTGGATTCTTTTCTTCAATTTGTTTCTTAGCAAGATCAACGGCATCGTTTAGCACATTATCAAGTAAGATAACATTACCTTTACGAGTTGAAAGTTTCTTACCACCAGTTGTAATCAAACCAAATGGGATATGGATGATGTCATCGGCCCAATCGTAACCCATCTTCTTAAGGACAAGCTTTAATTTAGTAAAATGTTCTGATTGTTCTGAACCAACAACATAAAGTGATTTAACAAAGTCAAAAGTATCTTTACGGTACTTAGCGGCAGCCAAATCACGAGTGATGTAAAGTGTGGCACCATCAGTTTTCTTGATCAAAGCTGGTGAGAGGTCATATTCAGAAAGATCAACGATTTCAGCACCGCGACTCTCTTTTAAAAGACCCTTTTCTTCAAGTGTGTCAACGATAGCGTCCATCTTGTCGTTGTAGAATGATTCACCAGTAAAGTGATCAAAATGAACGTCAAGTCTATCATAGATTGTTTGGAATTCCTTTAATGAAAGTTCCTTGAACCATGACCAAAGAGCTAATGATTCTTTATCGCCATCTTCCATCTTCTTGAACCAAGCACGAGCCTCGTCATCAAGTTCTGGTTTATCTTCGGCTTCTTTATGGAAACGAACATAATATTTCAAAAGGTTATTGATTGGATCAGCTTCAACTTCTTCAACTGAGCCCCACATCTTATAACCAACGATCAACTTACCAAATTGTGTTCCCCAATCGCCCAAGTGATTGATCTTAACTGGTTGATAGTTTAATTTAGTGATAATTTTAGCAATTGAGTTACCAATTACAGTTGAACGAAGGTGACCCATTGACATTGGTTTAGCAATGTTAGGTGATGACATATCGATAGGAACATTACGTCCTTTACCATCATCAGCGTTACCATATTCATTTTTCTTTGTTAAAACTTCATGTAAAACTTCATTTGAAAAGGCTTTTTTATCTAAGAAGAAATTGATATAGGCACCAGTGTTAACAACTTTTTCAAAACCAGTTGTATCAATTTTGCCAACCAAGTCTTCTGCAATCATATTTGGAGCTTTATGCAATGACTTTGCCAAGATAAAAGTTGGGAAAGCATAATCACCAAGATCTGATGTCTTTGGCTTTTCGATCAAATTAGTAATTTGTTCCTCAGTGATCTCTTCTGGTAAAACCTTTACTAGTGTATCTACTACTTGTTGTTTAAAATCCATATTTATCCTCCTTTAGATAAAAAAAACGCCTCTTCCAATAGACGTATTGTCCTATTGAAAGAGACGAGATTTTTCCCGCGGTACCACTCTAATTGATTAATATCCACTCATTAATTGATTATTCATTTTTATATGAAGGGTGCGACTTAATCTTCGAAGTAGTCAACTCTCACCAAAACTTGACCTCGCTGTAAATCTGTTGATTAATTAATCCTTCATTTGCATAAGTATGATAGCACATAAAATCATTCATAACAATAATTATTTGTGAATAATTGTACCTTTATCACCTGCAATAATTTCTTTAACATCATCCAATGCACCGATCACAGCTGGTTTACCAGTTGCTCGAACAAAAGCTACGGCAGCCTGAACTTTAGGCATCATACTACCCTTAGCAAATTCTTCATTATCAATATGTGTTTGGATCTCATCAACACCAACATCAAATACTTCAGTTTGATTTGGTTTACCAAAATTATAATATACTCCCCCCACAGAAGTTAAAATAATCAATTTATCAGCGTTAACCAATTGAGCAATCTTAGAAGCACCAAAATCCTTATCGATTACGGCTTCTTTACCAATCAAACGGTCGCCATCTTTCACTACTGGAATACCGCCACCACCAGCAACGATTGGAATTACACCGGCAGCTGAAACTGCTTCAATTGCTGGATATTCGTTAATTTCAACTGGTTTTGGTGAAGGAACAACACGACGATAGCCACGACCAGAATCTTCCACAATTGTCCAGTCAGGATGGTCCGCTTGTAAAGCTGGAACTTCATTCTCTGTATAGAATGGTCCAATTGGTTTAGTAGGGTCTTCAAAGGCTGGATCGTCTTTGTCAACGATTGTTTGTGTGATCAAAGTCACAACTTGTTTATTGATACCTTCCTTCAACATGACTTCCTTCATGGAATTCTGGAACCAGTAACCAATACTTCCCTCAGTCATAGCTCCACAAGTATCAAGTGGTAAAGCTGGATTTTTTTCACTGTCAGCAGCTGCCTGTTGTAATAATAAATTACCAACTTGTGGTCCATTACCATGGGTAATAATTAAATCTTGGTCATTTTTAACAAATTCAACCAATGATTCACAAGTCGTTTTAACAGCTTTTTGTTGTGCTTTAGCACTAGCATCCTTACTTAAAATGGCATTTCCACCTAAAGCAACCACAACGCGTTGTCTTGTCATAATCAAATCTCCTCAGAATAAGCAAATTTTGCTTTTAATTGTCTTGTAAATATTCTCCTAAAATTTCTAAACCTTTAGTCAGTGTTTCATGCGGTGCACAATATCCTAATCTTGCATAGCCGGGCACATCAAACGCTTCACCTGGTACTAATAAAACTCCAGTATCTTTTAATAGATCTTGACAGAACTCTTGACTTGATTTTTTAGTATCTAATTTAACAAACGATGTCGACACACCATTTGGAAAGACACAGCTAACCTTCGGAGTCTTTTCAACCCAATCTTTAAAGTAAGCTAAATTATCAAGGACAATTTTCTTATTTCGATCCAAAACTTTGTCCTTATTTTCCAGAACCAAACAAGCCATTTGATCACTGAAAACACCAGAACAGATCATTGTATAATCACGGTATTTTCTGAAAATATCTGCCAATTCTGAATTAGTTGCTGTCCAACCAACTCGAATTCCAGGCATTGAATAAGTTTTTGAAAGTGAATTAGTCGAAATCCCCTTCTCATACAGATCCACGATGGGTGCGAAGTCAACGGATTCATCGAATGGTAGATAAACTTCATCAACTAAAATATAAGCACCAACTGAACGAGCAATTTCAACAACTTGCTCCAAGAACTTCCTATCTAAAATTGTTCCTGTTGGATTGTTAGCATTATTGATGCAGATCATCTTAGTATTGGGACGAATCAAACGTTTCAATTCATCGATATCGGGGTACCAATTTTTATCTTCACGTAACTTCCAAAAACTAACTTCAGCACCTAATGACTTCGGAATATCATAAAGCTGTTGATAACTTGGATAAACACTGATCACATGGTCGCCTGGTTCAATTAGCGAATAGATGGCAAGCATATTGGCACCAGTAGCACCATTTGTTTGCAAAATGTTGTCGGAGTCAACATTTTGATACATCTTACTGATTTCCTGTTTAAAAGTTGGTGAACCCTCAATCCAACCATAGTTCATCTTTTGTTCATCAAGTTGATCATAGAGTGAGTCAGCTTTAGTTAATTCTTTCAATTCATTCATAGTAAATGAGGTAATCGTACTTTGAGCTAAATCATACTTAGCTTCACGTTCATGTACGTTCAACCATTCTTCAACACCAAATCCGGCTATTTTCATACTTAACACTTCCTAAATTTTAATTGCTCCCATTGCGATCATGACAATACTTACGATTGCTAAGGCAACGATAATTATTGACCAAACAGTTTCTGCTTTAGTTAATTTTCCACCATCAATGTTGTAATCCTTTTTAGCTTTGTAGTAGAAATAGATTCCGGGAAGGTATCCAATACAAACTAACATTAAGAAATGTAGTCCAGCTAAAACGATGGCAACAATCTGAAAGGCCGCTGCGAAGATTCCGATCCAAAGTTGTTTTGTATCTTTGTTTTTTAGTGAAAATTTCACTTGATACAAACCAACAAAGATATAACAAACTACGATAGCCGCCGTACAGAGTGATAAGGCAAAATTATAAGCTTCTTGTGAGAACAACAGAATAACTAAGAAGACCTGAATCAATGATGCTGTCAACACGAGTGAAAAAGTTGGAGCGCCTTTCTTGTTCTTTTTACCAAAGATGGCTGGCAAGAGCTTTTCCTCTGCCATCAACATAGTTGTATCTGCAGGCAACATTGTCCAAGACAACCATGAACCCAAAATAGCGATAACTAAACCGATCCCGATAAAGGCACCGCCCCATTTTCCAACCATATCTTGGAAAATATAGAGCATTGCTGGTTGATTGATCTTAGCAAGTTCATTTTGAGATAAATAACCATATGGTAAAACTGAAGCTAAAACATAAATTACTAATAGACTGATAATACCAATAATAGTAGCTTTTCCAGCATCGTTTTTATCTTTAGCACGAGATGAAAGCATACTTGCTCCTTCAACCCCTACGAAAACCCACATCATGATCATCAAACATGATCTAAACTGAGTAGCGATACTAGCTTTTCCGGCTACTCCTGAAGCGACGTTGCTCCAGAAATGAGCTGTAAAAATACCACCTTTAAAGACGATAATTCCGACAACGATAAAAACAAACAGTGGAATTAACTTACAGATAGTAATGATCGTATTCATTGCTGCCGCAGATTCAACTCCACGATTAACAATAAGGGTTAACGACCATGAAACAATACTTGCAAAGATCACTGATGGGATATTTTGCCCATTGCCAAATATTGGAAAAAAGTAGCCTAATGAACTCATTAATACAGTCGCAAAGGCCACATTTCCTAACCAAGCTGACAACCAATACCCCCAGCCACTGACAAACCCAGCAAAGTTTCCAAAACCAGCTTGTGCATAAGCTTGAATACCTTCAGATTCTGGTTGTTTCAGTAACAAATTATTCAACGATAAAGCTAACATCATGATACCAAAACCAACCACGACCCATGCTAATAGTACGGGACCAGGAGCTGCACCACCTGAAAGGGAGCTTGTTAAGGTAAAGACACCTGAACCGATGGAACTCGTAACAACCGCTGCTGTCAAAGCTCCAAGTGATAGACCCTTCTTTTCTTCCATAATACTCATTCCTTTTTTTATAAAGTAGGGATGAAAAAAGGGCCAACCATTATGATTAGCCCCTTCTTCAATAACCGATTAAACCTTAGGGATGAACAAGTTACCAAGAGTTGCTGCCATAATGGCTTTAATGGAGTGCATTCTGTTTTCAGCTTCTTCAAATTGACGTGCATATTTGCTTCTGAAGACTTCGTCTGTTACTTCCATTTCATTAAGACCATATTTTGCTTTGATGTCTTGTCCATATTTAGTAGTTGCATCATGGAAAGCAGGTAGACAGTGCATGAAGATGATTTGGTCATCAGGTTGTCCTGCCTTCTTGATCATATCCATGTTAACTTGATATGGTTTGAGAAGTTTAATTCTTTCTTCCCATTGACTTTCTTCACCCATTGATACCCATACATCAGTATAGATAACGTTAGTGCCTTTAACACCTTCGTCAATGTTATCAGTGATCATAAACTTGCTACCTGATTTGTCAGCATAGCCTTGAGCAGTGTCGATAACACTTTGGTCTGGGAATAATTCCTTAGGAGCAACGATGTGGATATTTACACCCAACATTGATCCTGTAACTAAGAAACTGTTAGCCATGTTGTTACGACCATCACCAACGAATGTCAAAGTCTTACCTTTGATACTGCCGAATGTTTCTTTCATTGTCATGAAATCAGCCAACATTTGTGTTGGGTGCCATTCGTCTGTTAAACCATTCCATACAGGAACGCCTGAGAATTTAGCAAGACCTTCAACAGTCTTTTGTGAAAATCCTCTAAATTCAATAGCATCAAACATGCTACCGAGAACGCGACCAGTATCTTCAACACTTTCCTTACTACCTAATTGAATATCATTAGCACCCAAGAATTCTGGATGAGCACCTAAGTCAATTGAAGCAGTTGTGAAAGCTGAACGAGTTCTTGTTGAGTTCTTTTCGAATAATAAGGCAATATTTTTGCCTTCAAGATAATGATGAGGAATGCCCTTTTTCTTTAGAGCCTTCAAATGAATTGCGAAATCAATTAAATATTCTAATTCTTCTGGTGTGTAGTCCTTTTCTGCTAAAAGACTTCTACCTTGAAACACTGAGTTTTCTTTTCCTTTATAATCCAAGATCATTCCTCCTAATTGCGAGTTAGACTTAGTCTATCACAATCTTCTAATAATATTAAAATTATTTTAAGTCTTCACGAACTAATGGCATACTCATGCAACGAGGGCCCCCACGACCACGTGATAATTCACTTGAGATTGTCTCCAATACTTTCAAGCCGTGTTGTCTTAACATTTCGTTAGAAACGTAGTTTCGATCGTAAGTTACTACGACACCGGGTGCAATTGCTAAGGTATTTGAACCATCATTCCATTGTTCTCTAGGAGCAACGATTGGATCGCCGTTACCTGTTGGAATCAAGTCAAGGTCATCTAAGCCAAGTTCTTTCTTAAGAACAGCCTTTAAATCTTGGTTGTGTTCAAATGATAAGTCGCCATCTTTAGTTGGGTGGATTGTCCATGTATCGATCTTGCCACCGTCACCGAGGATTCCTGGATGAACTGTAAATTGATCATAGTTGATCATTGTAAAGACAGTATCCAAATGCATCATGGCATGGTTATGAGGAATCTTGATAGCAATAACTGTATCGTAAGTGCCTTCTTTGAATAAGTTTCTAGCAATATCTTGAATAGCTGTAGCTGATGTTCTTTGAGAAACACCAATTGCCAAGACATGGTCACTAAGAACTAATTCGTCTCCACCTTCGATACGGTGTGTATGATCACGGTTACGCCAAACATTAAGTCCTTTGTCAGCGAAACGTGGGTGATATTTAATAATTGCTTCCATAAACATTGATTCACGTTGTCTAGCTGCGAAAGTCATGTGGTTAATACTTAGACCTTCACCGATTGAAGCTGCCGGATCTCTAGTGAAATAGAGGTTTGGCATTGGATCCATAAAGAATGGATAATCTGAGTCTTCAGCGGCACTGACAAGATCTGTCGGGGTAAAGTCAATGTCATTCTTACGAACACCGATCATCATTTTGTTAACCATAGCTGGTGTGTCAAGACTCATCAAGTATTCTTTCAATGCGTCGTGGTCAGCACCAACAGTGTAGTCTGATTCGTGAAGCATCTTTTCTACAAATGCATCTTTTACATTTCCAGCGTCGATTGCTTGTGATGCTAAATCATCAAGATAAAGAACTTCGGTACCATTATCTCTCAAGATTTGAGCAAAATTATCATGTTCTTTTTGGGCAATTGGTAAATATGGGATGTCATCGAACAATAGTCGGGGCATTGTGTCGGGTGTAATGTTTTCAACTTCCTGTCCGGGACGTTTCAACATTACTACATCTAATTTTCCAATTTCGGATGTAACATGTATTGGTTTAGTCATAAAAAATCACTCCTTAATTTTTGTACTCCGTTACCAGAACCAACTATAACGAACAACTCATATCATTGCAAGCGGTTTCATGAAATTCACTATTCATGATATATCACTTTTAATTTTTAAAATATAACTTATTGGCGCTATGACTGGCAATGGATAGCCCTAATTAAAATTATTTTAATCAAAAATAAATTTTATATAATTCGAATAAAACTGCCATAATTCTATAAATATTTTCTGAAATACATATATTTACAATATTTTGTTCATAAAAAAAGCTAAAAATTGATCAAAAAAAGGCTCTCCAAAAATTAATTGAAGAGCTTTTTGTCAGCAGAACCTATGCCCGCCTAGCGTTCCATAAGGTTATTGTTATAATTGTATAACTTTAAGCAGTAATCTCATTTATTAACACTAATCTTATCTGAAAGTTGAATATACATTTAAGCACAAAAAAAAGAAGCAACCGAAGTTACTTCTTTCATCATTATTTACCGTTCTTTTGAACAGCCTTGATTGCTTGCTTGTGTGTTCCATCGTATAATTTCCATTTTTTGCCATCAGGAGTCTTGATTGTTGTTTTACCAACCTTAACAAAGTTCCATTCGAAATCAGGTTCCTTAATAATTCTGAAACCATCGATCTTGAATTTTTTAGGATTATCCTTGTTAAGAACTAACTTAGCCTTTTTGAAATCAGTAATAGCTTTCTTTGAACCGTTCTTGCTGACACGGACAAATTGAACTGTCTTGTTGTCTTTACCAGTAAAGAATGTAATGTACTCATCCTTGTTATCTGAACTGACACCAACATAGTCATGGTTCTTGATCTCACTCTTTGTAACCTTTTTAGCAGAATGTTGTTCTGCTTGTTGTGTACTTGAGTTAGAACAGCCAGTTGCGACTGCAGTAAAACCACCCATTAATGAAACAGCGGCCAAAATAGTAACCAATGTTTTTTTCATTATAATCTTCTCCTTGACGCAATTTATTGATAAAATTTTATCATCACTTTTGATTCTATGGTAATGAAAACCAAAAATCAATTTATATTGTAAATTCTCAAGGTTTTTTTAAATAAACTTTATCTTTTTAAAATAATTTATTGTATAATATAGAAGTTGTTCAATGCGAACTTAGTCTAATGGTAAAATGCCGGCTTCCCAAGCCGGGGTCGCGAGTTCGATTTTCGTAGTTCGCTTATAAATAAAAAAAGTCATCTCATATGAGAATGACTTTTTTTATTAACCCTAATATTTTTAAGGCTCCATAAAACTGTTGATTCCATTCCGAAAGAGATTACCAAAAAAGGTATCTAACTCCTCGACCTTCATATCAGGATGATTTAGCCAATACTTCACCAATCCTACTAAAGCAGCTGACAGATATTGAATTAGTAATTCCTTTTGGCGAATATCTAAGGCATCAAATCTAGTTGAAGAATCTAAGGTTCTCAAGCCCCTAGCCATCAAAAATGAAATAAATCGATCATTGAAACGCGGATCACCATGCTCACCTAGTAGCACGCTGATTATATTGCGTTGTTTATTAACAGCATTTAAAACTGCACTAACATTATTATCAGTGATTTCGGTAAAGTTCTGAATAATATCATTCTCAATCACTTGTAAAATAGCATACTTATCAACATAGTGCCGATAAACAGTTGTGCGATTAACTTTACTTTTATCCGCAATAGCAATGATTGTAATTTCTTCCAAGCGCTTTTCTTTCATTAAATCTAAGAGTGCCATTTGAATTCGTTCGTCAGTAGTGTTCATAATTTTCTCCCCTACAACAAATAGTTCCTTCATTGTCTAATATCACTGATAGTGATACAACACGATATTCTGTATCAAAAAAAACTGATATTATTATAAATTCCTACAAAAAAAGCCATCTCATATGAGATGACCTTTGCTATTTTATTTAATTTTCATTAAGCAGTCTTTAATTTACTGACAGCTTCTTCAATTGTTTTACCATCTGCAAAAACATGTGTGTTTTTATCTTCAACAGTAAACAATTGTGAAATAGTGTTTAATTGGACACGATATTTCATTTGTCTACCTCCATCTTTTTATTTCTTAAAACATTTCCCAACGGACAATAAATGAAAGTATATTCTTTATTTATTAAAATGCAAGCCCTTTCTTTTTAATAAAACTCATGAAGATAGTATTTTTGAGTGGAAAAAACATTATATTCTCGATATAATGTACCCAGACAATATAAGGAGAAGATGCAAAATGAAGAACATATCCAAAAAAGAATATCCGTCGTGGAACCCTCGAAGACGAGGGCATAACACCGTAGAGTTTAAAAAACCAGATAAATGGTACGAATGGTCGGCCATTCTGGATGTTATCTTTTTTGCGATTTTTTTACTTATAATAAATCACTAGTTTCAATAAAAAGTCCTGATTAAAATTCAATCAGGACTTTTTTTATTTTAATCACCATATAATCAGCTTGGGTCGTATTCCTAATACTTATTTAAATTTAGAACGACACAATATGTCGTTTATAAATAATTTATTCATACAAAGTCATTGTTTTACGTAATCTTTCAACGACCGCATCGACCAATGACTGTGGAGCTAAGACCTTGACCCCATCTCCTTGACCAAGAGCCCACAACAATATTCCTCTTAAAAAAATATCACCGGTAATAATGACACTACCATCATCTAAGATTTTTTCTACTTTTGATCCTGGTAAAGCATCTAGAGCTGTTTGTGGATAACTCCAGTACTGAATTTTAAAATGTATCTCATTGCCCATTTTGAGTAAATAAGTTTTATTTATCGCCGCATTAACATCCTCTTTTTTTATTTCCGGAATATTATATGAACGACTTTTGGGCTTACACATTGTGAAACGATCAACTCGACAAACGTAACTTTTATTCAAATCGATCACATACATCCGTACATAAAAATAGAATCTATCAAAATATAAATTAAAGGGAATCCCCACGTGTCCATTTTGTGGACCCCTACCATTGCTACTTTTATAATCATATTCAATTGGCTTTTTATTGATTATCCAATCAAAGAAATTACCAATAAGTTCTATCAAGTCATCTCTTTGAGCAACAGGAATATACGCATCATTGGCTGCACCTAAGAGTCTTTTAACTTGTGATCTATCATCCGTCGAGATTAATTCTAGCAGATCATATTCAATGTCCATTAATTCTTGTTTACCAAAAGCTCGAGTTCCAATCAATATTTTTAATATCGCCAAAAGTTCTCCTGATTGAAATTTCCCCTTACTTTTGATTCCATGAACCCCTTTGCCTTTGTCATAAAACAGTTCGGACTCAGGCATATACTCTTTTAAAGCAGTACGAATGAATTGGATGTCCATTTGAACAGGTCTCTGGGAGGCATTGTAGTCTGCCATTGCCTCAGTATAAGTGATTGTTTCACCCTTAAACATCCTTAAGAATAGTGCTATGATCCGTTCCCTACTACTAAGTTTGTTCATTTCATCATCCTTAGCCATTTGTTTACCTCCAAATATCATTAACGGTTTATCGATATTATTAATTTTACCCTTGAAATTAATAATTTCACATCTAACTTCAACGAAAAGAAAATTGACATGTTTTACTAGAATGCTAAAATTTTTATCATATCGGAAAATCATCACTGATTTATTTTGAGGGGGGAAACAAAGTGAAGAAGGTAACTGCCAAAGTATTATTTTTGGGAGCTTTTCTAGAATCAGGTGGAGCCAGTTTTATGTGGCCCATCAATACCATTCTGATTCACAATTATTTACATCAGTCATTAGCAGTTGCGGGGACGGTTCTTTTTTTTAACTCCTTTTTTAATTTTTTAGGAGACTATGTTGGAGGTCAACTGTTTGATCACATCGGGGGGCATAAGACCGTCATCATCAGTACAACAATTTCTTTAGGAGCCTTGATTGGACTAATTTTTAACCACGGTTGGCCTGCCTATCCAATATTTTTAACAATTTTAGGCTTTGGCGTCGGCAGCTCTTATACTGTTATCAATTCCTATGCATCTCAAATCAATCATATTAATAAATACAATATCTTTACCGGTATTTATGTTAGTTCTAAATTTGGTAGTATCATTGGTACGGCTTTATGTGGCACCCTTGCCAGTATTAATATGACATTGGTTTTTGTAGCTTACTTTATTTCATTAGGTTTATTTTTTATTTTAGGTATTTTTTGGTATAACGGCGATTCAGGGTTCATTAATAATACACGTCAGAAAATATATTTGACCAAATTCAAATTTCAATCTGGAATCACCTTAATCGTTTTATTTATTAGTCTAATCTGGATTGTCAATTCACAATAGAGCAGCAATATTTCAGCAAATATCACCAGACTTGGTATTCCAATGAGTAAATATAGCATCCTGTGGACCATCAATTCTATCTTGACCATCACCTTATTGCCGCTGATAACCTATTTGACCAAAAATTGGAACTGGTTCAAAAAATTTCAAATCCCTTTGGGAGTCATGCTTTATATCATTGCCTTTGGTTCCTTGATCAACGCCACAGCCTACCTAGCATTTGCTGCAGGAGTAATTCTTTATACTTTAGGAGAAATGCTAGTTGCGCCATCCATTCCAGCTTTAATAAGTAACTCAACACCTAAGTCGAAAGCCGGTCACTATCAAAGTATCATCAGCATGTCCTCTACTTTCCCTAAGGCAATTGGGCCATTACTTGGAGGCATCCTAATCAAATATACTTCTTACACAGTTTTATATTTATCAGCAATTGGTATTTTGATTTTATCGTTATTCGTCTTTAAACTCGGTCAGTCCAAATTGAAAAAGATGGCTAATTAAGAAACCATATCTTTTAAAATTCTATGAATAAATCAAGGTGTAAATAACTTTTTTAATAATAGGTATATCTATTCAGGTTTAAAGCGCTATCTTTGCTATAATCAAAGTAAGGAGGCGGTTATCATGGCTTTGAATATTAATCTAGTGAATGGTAGAAGCATTCACATCACTGAAGAAACATACATTATCGCTTGGAAGTATCAATCCTCACTTATGGCAAGCAACGATGATAATTATTATTTGGATCGTATTTTCAATGGTACTTTTGAAGATGGAAAAGTTACCGAAGACGATGAAGAAAACAAACTTGAGGGTTTGATCAGTGCTGCCGATTGGATCACAATTGGTAGAGATAATAAGAATTCCCTAAAAGCATCCGCTGTTTTAAGTATTACCAGAGAATAAATGCAAAAAAAAAGACATCAGCCTAGGCTGGTGTCTTTTATGCTCTCTGGGGGGAAAGCAGTAATCAGAATTTTGATTACGCCAAATATTAACATTTTAAAATACTAATTTCCAGAAAAACGTCTATAAACAAATATTTAGTTATTCAGCGATTGACTAGCTTTTGAAGCGGCTTCCAATGTGTCGCAAAAATCCTCTAAACCGGTTTCAGTTCCCTGAGCACAGGCAGCTTCAAAGTATTGAACCTTATGGTCTAGTTTTTCTAAATATCTCTGCGATTGGGCAATCTGTTTCATCACATTATCACGTTGCTTTTTAAACATAGCTAATCGTTCTTCCAAAGTAATATTGCCTTCCATTGACATATTTAACAAAATCTCTAATTTCTTTTAACGACATACCGGTTTCTTTAAGACACGAGATCAAATCAACGAAATCCATATCATTTTCAGTAAATTCTCGACGACCACCGTTGCCACGATGAACAAATGGCATCAAGCCTTCTTTATCATAATAACGCAAGGTATAACTAGAAAGGCCCGTTTTTTCTGCCACTTGTCCAATTGAATAAGCCATATCGGTCCTCCTCTTCTCTTATAGAAATATTAATTCCATTATAACGTTTGTATTCATTATTTTATACTTTTTTAATTCAAACTGGCATTAAAATGTTCAAAGAGATTTTCACCGTGATCAATAACTTGTAAGACTTGTTGCTGATCACTGACATTAATACCTTGATGATTTAACAAACTAATAAAATCAGATAAATCGGTGGCTAATTTACTATCGATTCCTAAAGAAATTATTTCATTATTTTGTAAGGTTAAATTTATTCTAAAATAGTCGGCCTGAATATCAAATGGGCTGATTCTGGTATGCAGTTTATATTCTAGACTGGCCTTTTTTATTTGATCATATTTGTACGTAGCCTGTTTTTTTGAAACTAACCCCAATAATTGAAAAATTTTTATAAAATCATATTGGTTAAAATCATCTGTTTCAATCCGATCATTTTTAATAATCCAGTAGGAATGAAAACAGGCTGGCAATGTCAAACCTATTCCTAATACTAAAACTAGACTAAGAACCCACATTGGTTGATAACCAAATCCAGTAAATAGAGCGCTAATAAAAATAATAAAAACAATCGTAAAAGCAGTCCTAGTAAAACTGACTTTATTTCCAACGAGTTGTCCTGTTTCAAATTTTGATTCAAATTTTCTTAGTGAACGTTTTTCAGGGACTAAATCATAGATTGATTGTCGTAATTTATCATTAGGATATAAGGTTCCTGCTTGTAACATCATTACTTCCTGCTCAGAGACCCCCAGTTTCTGAGTAAGTTCTTGTCTATTCAAACCACTGTCTTCGAAAATTTTGGAAAATTCTGAATTAATGGTCATGATGCTTGCCTCCTACATAAATATTTTTATGTAACCACTATCATTATATTACCTAGCGACACAAAAAAATACTCCTGAGTTGTCAAAACCCAAGAGTATTTCTAATTTAAAATTAGTATTGAGACATATAAGTATCTCTTTCCCATTGAGAAACTGTTTGTTGATATCTAGCCCATTCAGCATTCTTAGCAGCAAAGAAACTGTTAGTCAAGCCTGTACCAAGGGATTGTTGAACGTAATCATCCTTACGTAGTGCTTTCAAGGAGTTGTGTAAGGTAGATGGTAGATCAATAATTCCCTCTTCACGACGTTTGTCTTCTGACATTTCGTAAATATTATCTTTAACTTCTGGCATAAGATCGTAATTACTCTTAATACCATCAAGTCCAGCATCAAGAATACATGCAATTGCAAGATATGGATTAGTTGTTGGATCAACACTTCTCATTTCAATACGCTTGGCCTTACCCTTTGCAGCAGGTACACGTATTAATGGTGAACGGTTTTTACTTGACCAGGCAATGTAAGTTGGAGCTTCAAAACCTGGTACTAAACGTTTATATGAGTTAACAGTTGGATTGTTAACGGCTGTCAAAGCACGAGCATGTTTCAAAACGCCACTCAAGAATTGCTTAGCTGTATCTGATAACATATCATTTTCATCATCAAAAATATTGTCGTCGCCATTAAAGAGTGACATGTTAATGTGCATCCCTGAACCATTAATACCTTGCATAGGCTTTGGCATAAAGGTTGCATACAAACCATGTTTTCTTGCAATAGTCTTAACAACTAACTTGAATGTTTCGATACTGTCAGCCGCTTGTAGTGCATCTTGATATTTGAAATCAATTTCTTGTTGTCCTGGGGCAACCTCATGGTGACTAGCTTCAACTTCAAAGCCCATTTGTTCTAATCCTAAAACGATATCCTTACGAACATTAACGCCCAAGTCGACAGGTGAAAAGTCAAAGTAACTACCATCATCATTTAGATGTAAAGTTGGATTGCCATGTTCATCTGTATTAAATAGGAAAAATTCTGGTTCTGGTCCGATATTGAAGTGTGTGTAACCCATATCGTGCATCTTCTTGATAATTCTTTGAAGGTTAACACGAGGATCACCTTCAAATGGTGTACCGTCGGTCTTGTAAATATCACAGATCAAACGAGCAACCTTACCGTGTTCTTCTCCCCATGGGAAAATTAACCAAGTTGATAAATCGGGATGTAATAGCATGTCACTTTCTTCAATACGTGTGAATCCATCAATTGATGAACCATCGAAAGTAGTTTTGTTTGCTAAAACTTTATCAAGTTGAGATACGGGAACTTCTACATTCTTGATAATTCCGTTAATATCTGTAAACATCAAACAAATAAATTCGACGTTTTCATCTTTAACCATTTTTGTAATATCTTCTGCAGTATACTGTTGCACTTTTAACCACTCCTATTGGATATACCGATTTTTTGAGAGTCACTAATAAACGTTATTAATATACCGTTCTATTAATAATAAGATGATAATACCAATTCCGTGTATTAGTGTCAAATATTTTCATTTTGTTTTGCAAAATTTCCAATACTTGTTACAAATATTATTGTATAAGAAAATTCTATCATATTAAATCATAATATTAGCAATTTTAATTTGACTTCTTAATCATTTCCAGTTAAATTGTAGATACGAACGAAATTGAATATAAAAATAATAATTGTTCGTAATTAATGGAGTGTATATTAAATGCAAGTATTTGATTATGAAGATATCCAACTAATACCGAATAAATGTATCGTTGATAGCCGTTCAGAATGCGATACTAGTATCAAATTCGGTCCAAAAACATTCAAGATTCCGGTTGTTCCTGCCAATATGCAGACAATTATCGATGAAAACTTAGCTGAAAAGTTAGCTGCTGATGGTTTTTTCTACGTTATGCACCGTTTTCAACCAGAAAAAAGAATCGATTTTATTAAAACTATGAATCTAAAACACTTATTTACCTCAATCAGTGTCGGTATCAAGAAAGATGAATTTAACTTTATTGATGAATTAGTCACTGAGAATCTAAAACCAGATTATATTACTATCGACGTGGCTCATGGTCACAGTGATCGGGTCATTGAGATGATCAAACATATCAAAAAGAATCTCCCAACATCCTTCTTAATTGCTGGTAATGTCGGCACTCCAGAAGCCGTCCGTGAACTAGAAAATGCTGGTGCTGATGCTACTAAGGTTGGTATTGGACCTGGTAAAGTTTGTATCACCAAGTTAAAAACCGGTTTCGGTACTGGTGGTTGGCAATTGGCTGCTATTAGACTCTGTGCCAAGGCCGCTAGTAAACCCATTATTGCTGATGGTGGTGTTCGAAATGACGGCGACATCGCTAAATCAGTCCGTTTTGGAGCTGATATGGTAATGATTGGTTCATTATTAGCTGGACACAAGGAATCTCCTGGTAAGATTATCGAAAAAGATGGTCAAAAATATAAAGCCTATTATGGTTCTGCTTCTCAATATCAAAAAGGTGAATATAAAAATGTCGAAGGTAAACGCATGCTGATTCCTTATAAGGGGGAAATCATGGATACCTTGAATGAGATGAAACAAGATTTACAATCATCCATTTCTTATGCTGGTGGTAAAGATCTACAATCACTTCGCAAAGTTGACTATGTAATTGTTAAAAATTCCATTTATAATGGTGACGTATATTAAAAACTAAGGACCCCTACTTCACAGAGATTGTGAAATAGAGGTCCTTTTATAATCGGTCATTTTAAATAATTTATATAACCATATAAGTGATTCTTTAACACAAAAAAAAGAAGTTGGCGACTGGGTGTTCGTCAACTTCTTTTTATGAATGGGATAGTTCATGTTCAATTTGATAAGAAACCGTTGTCCATCAAACAACTTTATAGCTATCAAATTTACCATTACTGTAACACATTAAATCGAATTTAAAAAGTGTGAAAACTTTTTGAGTATAAAAGACTAATTTTTATATTATTAATTATTCATTTGACGGGCTGAGAAGTCGTGGATGCCTTTATTTCGCTCTTGAAACCCCTCTGTCTTACTAACAATGAAACGAGGACGATTGTTAACCTGATCTAAAACTCGACCCAGATAACTGCCCAATATCCCAATCGACAGCATCAACAAACCTAAGGTAAATAAGAGTACGGTCACTCCAACTGAAGCTAAACTGTAGTTTCCACTAGCGATTAAATACCCTAGTGAAAAGACGCCACTGACAAAAGGCACGATGGAAAAAATATTGACAAAACGTAAAGGTTTCATTGAGAAAGACGTGATTCCATCTAAGGCCAATTGAATCATTTTAGAAAGTGGATATTTAGTCTCACCAGCAATTCTTTCCTGACGATGATATTGAACACTCGTCTGCTTAAAGCCGATCCAAGTAACTTGACCACGGACGAACGGATCTTGTTCATGTAGTTTAACTAATTGATGAACTGCTTTACGATCCATCAATCGAAAATCACCCACATCCAATGGCATATCGATTGTTGCTAATTTTTTGAATGTTCGATAAAACATCTTAGCTGTAAATTTCTTAAAGATTGTTTCACCATCGCGCTGCATTCTCTTACCGTAGACAATCTCATAACCTTCGTGCCACTTCTCAATCATTTGGGGGATAACTTCTGGTGGATCTTGCAAATCAGCATCCATTACGACGACTGCATCCCCCTTGGTATATTCTAGCCCAGCTGTAATAGCCAGTTGGTGGCCAAAGTTTCGTGAGAATTCAACTAACTTTATATTATCATGTTGAGAAATCGCATGATTGATAATGGCGGCTGATTTATCTTTGGAACCATCGTCGACAAAAACCAATTCATAACGTTCCTCTTGTTGTTCAATATAATTTAATAAGGTATCAATTGTTGCCTGAATGCCGGCCTCTTCATTAAAAACTGGTAGAACAATTGAGATCAATTGATTTTTCATAAGCAAATGTTCCTTTCATTGGTTACTTATAGATACTTGATAAGTCATAGAGAGTTCCAGATTGACCTGGACCACCCATTTTGCCGCCACCCATTGAAGAAGGTGCACCAGTTTTACCTGATTTCTTCATTTTCTTGAGTTGTGCTGTGGTCAATTTCTTCTTTGATCCACTTGGAGCTTTGGTACCTGAAGGTTTAGTTCCAGTTGGTGCATTACCAGTCTTAGTTCCACTTGGTTTAGCAGGTGGAGTTGCACCAGTTTTAGCACTGTTTGAACCCGGAGCAGTAGTACCAGTTGGAGCCTGACTTGCTGTACTTGTTTGTTTAGTTTTTGATGAAACTGTGACTGAACTTGAATTATTAGTTTGGGTACTACTATTACTTAGTGAAACTTTTTTAGCATGTTTCTTGATCCAACTAACAATTTCATTATTGGAACCACCAGTTTTACCACCTGAATAGTAATATTTAAGTTTGCCCTCTTTAACAAGTTTCTTAAATTGCTTCAAGCTAATTGCATCATCCGTACCATTGAAACCACCCATCGCCATAACGGCTTTGCCTGATTTAATGATATATGGAGCAGCCGTACTAGAATCATCAGTGGCAAATAAATATTCGGCTTTACCTTGATGCTTTTCAACGTAATTTAATAGTGTGGAATCAGTCTGAGAATCTCCCATACCACCTCCGCCACCACCAGCTGAAAGTAAGCTTGGTCCGGCACTAGGGATACCATCACTTGAACCAGCTAAAGTTGGTGTCAATGACCACCATGTTGGTGCAATCATTACGATAATTAGGGCTACGATTGACCAGATACGTTTATTTTTAAGTTTTATAGCGATCCATGGTAAGACGAATAGTGGAAGCGAAATGATAATTCCAGCTATCAATAATACCCAAGCTAAAGTTGGATAATAATCGGTCAAATACCAAGCTTGGAGAATACTAGTTGCTAAAATAGAAATCGGCAGCAGCATTGACCAAGGTGACTTTTCACGCCACTGCTTAATCATCGTATAAATTCCAACTCCGGCTAGAACGGCCATCGCTGGAGCTAACATGATCGTGTAATAAGGGTGGAAGAAACTTGCAACTGAGAAGAATCCAGCTACTGGTACCATCCAACCGATCCAAAGCCAAAGATCTTTTCTTTGCGGTGTTAAAGCGTACCATTTCTTCATTTTAGAACCTCTGAAGTAGGCATAACTAGAAATGACTCCAAAGACGGCTAACAACATTAGCCAACTAATTTGTGGACCCAATTCTTTTTGCAATAATCTAAAGGGACCGGCTGTACCAATGTTGAAAGCACCACCGCCTCCACCACCAGTTCCAGCACCGCCACCAGCAGCTTTATTGCTACCTGGTTGACCACCTTTTGTTCCGGTTGGCATAGTACCCTTTTTAGAACCTGATGGTTTGGCCGGAGGATTTCCAGTTGCGGATTTCTTCTTCGAACCACTAGGTGGTGTGGGTGCATTTGTTGCTGACTTAGTTCCACTAGCTGACTTAGATTTGCTGCCAGTCGGTGGTGTCATTGACTTACTACTCTTTTTAGAACTATTACCCATTCCAGGGAAAGCTCCACCAGTACCAGTCGTTTGACCAAGTAATCGTTGTGTCCCGTTATATCCAAAGGCCAGTTCCATTGCTGAATTAGTTTCGGAACCACCTTCATAAGGACGTTTGGACGAATTAGTCATATCAACTGACATTGGCCAAATCAAAGTGAAAACAGCTAAGAAAACTGTTGCAATCGATAAGTGGAGTAATTTCTTTTTCCAATTAACCTCTGCGGCTAACCAATAATAAAGATATAGTGCTGGTAAAACCATGAAAGCTTGTAACATTTTAATATTGAATGAAAATCCAATTAAAGCGAAACCGATCCAGAGATATCGCTGTTGATGATTCATAACGGCCTTTTGAACAAACCAGAAAGATAGTAATAGGAAGAAAACTAACGTCGCATCCATATTATTAGTTCTGGAATCAGCAACTACGATCGGTGTTAAAGTCATGATCAATGCTGATATTCTGGCAGGAATTCTACCAAAACGTTTTGAAACCATCGCATAGATTAGATAAACCGAACCAATTCCAAACAGAATTGACGGCAATACGACGCTCCAACCGTGAACACCAAATATCTTGGCACTGATTGTCATAAACCAAAGAGCTACCGGTGGTTTATCAACTGTAATAAATCCGGCTGGATCAAAACTGGCATACCAGAAATTTTTAAAACTCTTGGTCATGCTGACGATCGCAGCGGTATAGAAATTATTGGCTTCACCCGCCTCCCAGATATTCCAGGCGTACAAGAAAGCTGCCAAAATTAAAATGGCAATTAGCCAATAATCATACTTAATAGTGCTTAACTTATTTAGAAAACTAGATTTTTGATTTTTTTGAACACGATTTGGTTCTTTTGATTCCATCATTTATCTTCTCCTATCCTTAAATAGCTATATTTACAAAGAAACAAATGATTGAGTAGATTAAAATCGAAAGTAAAATCGGTTTTAACTGTAAATTATTTTTCATCTGTTCAAATTCCTTTCGTAACAACAAGGCTAAGATTAGACAAACTAACTTAAATTAAGCTTAAATCAAAAAAGATGCTTTATAATTATCAATGAAATTGATTCTTCCTGAACTTTAATTGACCATATATCAGAAAGAATTTATAAAAGGAGCTTACTATGCCAAACAATATTAGAGTTTTAGTAGTTGAAGATGATGAGAATTTGGCTAATAACATCGCCTCATTCTTATCAGATTTTTCAGAAGTTGACATTGAAAATGATGGTTTAAGTGGTAAATTTGCAGCTACTGAGGACGTTTATGATCTAATTGTTCTCGATATAATGTTGCCTGAAATGAACGGTTACGACGTTTTAAAGAATATTCGTGCTGATAATATCAATACCCCTGTTTTAATTCTGACCGCTAAGGCTGAGATCGATGATAAGATTCACGGCTTTAACTTGGGTGCAGACGATTACCTAACCAAACCTTTCCACCGTGAGGAATTACAGGCCCGGGTTAAGGCTTTATTGAAACGTAGTGGTGTTTTAGCCGATGATTCTACCTTAAAAATCAGAAATCTTGAGGTCAACTTAAACAACCATGCTATTGTCGCTGACAACCAACAGGTTTTATTGAACGGTAAGGAATACGATCTACTTGTTTACTTATTACAGAATAAAAATACTATTCTAACTAAAGATCAAATCTTTGAACGTATTTGGGGCTTTGATTCTGATACTTCTATTACAGTAGTTGAGGTTTATATGAGTAACTTACGTAAAAAATTGCGTCCTTCTAAAAACGATAATTTGATCAGAACTATCAGAAACGTCGGGTATATTTTCCAAGATGAAAACGAAATCTAAGCAAAGTAAAATTACTCAGCGACAACAATTTAAACTTTTTCTATCAATCATGGCTTCATTTGCGGTCCTATTTCTGACTTTAGGATTGATCATTTTTAATCTTTTTCAATCCTCCACTTATAAGAGTATTGATACTGATATTAAGAATCAGGTCGTTTCGATTCAAAAACAGCCCAATATGAAAAAGCGGGTCATTCCCGATCCACATGGTCCGACTGATCATTTTCAAACCAATACTGATAAACCTGATCCTAAAGCACCCTTTCAAGCTTCAATTTTGGTTTTTAATGATAAAGGTAAATTATTAAACAAAACTAGTTTGGGTAATCGTTATTCAGTACTCAAAAATATTAAACTAAATAAACGTGCTCTTAACGAAAAACAAACCTTAATTATCAATAATATGAATTTCCGTTCAATGTTAATCAAAGTTTCCGAAAAAAATAACAATCCGATGTATGCGGGTCATTATGTTTTGATCATGCAAAATATCGACACCCAGATTCAAGCAATCAATAATTTTGAAAAAATCCTAATCATTACCTTCTTTATTTTCTGGATAATTGCTTTAATAATTTCTTATTTCTTAGCTCGAATAAATATGTTACCAATCATTAAATCATGGAAACAACAGACGGAATTTGTTAATGATGCTGCCCATGAATTAAGGACACCGTTGACAATCATTCAAGGAAAACTTGAGTATATGCTGACTAAACCTAATAAAACAATTCTTGATGAAGCTGAAGCTATCTCAGTATCATTGGACGAGGTCAATCGTCTCAATTCCTTAACTAATAACTTATTAGTTTTAGCACGCTCTGATTCAGCTACAACTAAATTTAATTTTGAATTGACCACTCCTGAATTTTTCTTAAAAGATCCAATCGAACCTTTTAAGGATATTATTAATTCACAGTCAAAAGTTTTCCAAATTAGCTTAAATCATCATCCGACGCTTTACTTGGATCGTGATAAGATCAAACAATTGCTAATTATCCTATTAGATAATGCAACGAAATACACCCCCAAAAATGGCACCATCAAGATCTATGATCAAATTGAGGGTTCAAAATATCAATTTATCATTTCTGACACCGGTGTTGGAATCGCCGATAGTGAGAAGGCTAAAATCTTTGGTCGCTTCTATCGTGTCGATAAATCCCGTAACTCTAACAGTGGTGGTCACGGACTGGGCTTAGCAATTGCCACCCAGATTGTTAATATCCATCATGGAACTATTTCTGTGCGAGACAATTTACCCCATGGTAGTGAATTTGTTGTGGAGTTTCCCATCAAGCATATGTAACGACTACGGCCTCCGTATGTTATATTTTATATAATATATGGAGGCCTTTTATTATGGATAAAGAAAAAATCCAAGACTATTGGTTTAACTTTCTCAGAGATAAGAACTCGCTCTACTACCCCTTAGGTGATATCACTCTTTTTGGCGGCAATACTGATGATGCACAACAATTAGCTGAATTGGTTTATGACGGCATCAAAACCGCCACAACCTCTTCTTACGAGCTTTACGAGCCAACTGAGTATATGCCCCAAGTTGGTGACTATAATATTATCTTAAATGGTGCCGAGGAACCGATCTGTATTACTGAAACATTAGTTACTGAAGTAGTTCCTTTTAAACAGGTCAGTGCTGAACATGCCTACCATGAGGGCGAAGGTGATCGAACTTTAGATTATTGGCGTGAAGTTCACGAATCATTCTTTAAAAAAGAATATCAGGACGCTAATAAAACATTTAACGAGGACATCCCTTGTTTGTGTGAAGTCTTTAAACGAATCTACTAAAAAGCGGAATTGAATCAAATTAGGTTCTTACTTAAGTTCGGCAAGAACGAAAATATTCTTATCTTGCCGTCTTCCATAAAAATCGGAAATAGGCTGGAATGCGCTGAGGGCATCGTTTCGAATCAACTCAAATTCAGAGTTGTTTTGAAATCGAGCCTTCTACTAAGCCTATTTCCGATTTTTATTCCAGACTAAGTAACGCTTTGATTATTTGGTTCCTTTAATAAAAAACATATATTTTTAACCCAAAAAGACTGTCTTAACTGATTCCACATCGGTTAAGACAGTCTTTTATTATTAATCATTTAGAATGACTAAGTTTTAAGATAAATTTGAATATTAAACTTCAATTAAAGTTAGTAACATAAAAATAGTTACTAACTATATACTATTGAAAACAAAACCCTAGCTCGGAACCAGGAAGAAAAAATGGCTCAATAGCGATATTTTACTTATTCGGCGTATTTTTCCGGATTAGAAAAGGCTAATCTTGAAGACTCTGGGTACAAGAAACTCCAAGTTGTGCCCTGCTATGTTCCAGTCAATTTTCCTTCTTGTGGTGAGCGGCAACATCATAATAACTCCGTTAATTTACGCTCTAATCAGACTGAGTTACGTTTTTTACTTATCGCTTTTTTCATCTAAAGCGTCTGAGATCTTTTTCAAGTACATTACCATCTCATCTTCCTTAGTTTCTTCTGGTTCCGCTTCTTCTTCACGGCTCTTGATGACCTTGTTCATTACTTTAACAATCAAGAAAACCACAAAGGCAATAATTAAAAAGTTGATGATGGATTCAATGAACGTCCCATATTTGAAAGTAGCATCCCCGACCTTGAAAACTAAATTGCTCAGATCAATTTTCCCTAAAAACAGACCTATCAACGGATTAATTAAATTACTTACAAGTGATTGAACAATAGCAGTGAATGCAGCACCCATAATTACACCAACTGCTAGGTCCATTACATTCCCACGACTAATGAAATCCTTAAACTCTTTTATCATATGACAATCTCCTAATTTCATTTCTATACTTTAATTATCGCGTTTTACGGGGACTTTATGCAAATATTTGGCAGATTAATTTAGACAAATTGTCTATTGTATAAAAATATCCACAATTCAAAGTCTGAATTGTGGATATTTTACATTAAGAATCGAAAATTGAACATATTCGTCCACTCTCGTAATCGTTATTATGCTTGGGTTGCACCCTCAACTTCTGTCCCACTTTCGGCAGCGGCCTTAGCAGCTTCAGCATCTTGACTCTTTTCTTTAGCAAGCATTTGTTTTTCAGCAACTTTGAAGAATGGATAGTACATTCCTCCAGCAAGGACTAATTCAATTGCTGACCAAACAGCGGCACGCCAATCCCAACCAGTTGCCATTAAAGGTCCAATAATTGGAGGCATTGTCCATGGAACCATTGCTAATGGAGCTCTCATTAATCCCATTGTAATCAATAAGTAACTACCAGTTGCAAGGATCAATGGAATTACAATAAATGGAATCATTGTCAACGGATTCATAACAATTGGGAATCCGAAGATAACTGGCTCATTAATTTCAAACATGGCACCTGGAAAGGCTACCCGTCCAAGATCACGATAAGTCTTACTCTTTGAGAATAACATCAAAACAACCAGCGTAATAGTAGCACCGGTACCCCCAACGTTAACCATCAAACTGGAAAAACCAGCAGCAGTTGCGTATGGAAGTGGTTGATGATGTGCAAAAGCAGTTGCATTTGAAGCTAAGAATTGTAAGAAAATAGGATCAGCAATCCCTTCCAAGGTCATATCCCCGTGAATACCACAAACCCAAAGGATACTAACCAAGAATGTGTAAACTAAAATTCCTGGTAATGTATTCATTGCAAATAACAATGGATGGAAAATTGCTTGAATAACTTGATTAATATCAATATTCAATGGCATTCTGATAAACCAGAATAGTAGCAAAATTGCAAAACCTGGTAATAATGAAACAAATGAATTTGAAACGGCTGTTGGTACACCTTCTGGTAACTTGATAATAATATTCTTTTTAATAAAGAAATTGAAAATTGTTACAGATATCATAGCAGTAATAATAGCAGTAAATAAACCTGAAGACGAAAAATTATTTGTATCTAATTTAAACTTATCATCAAAAGAAACAATAACAAAAGCCATAGTCGATAATCCCGCACCGGAAATAGCATCTATCCCCAAAGCCTTTGCTAATTCAAAACCAATTCCGATAGCAGCTAACAGTGAAATAATACTAAAAGAACCATTAACAGCAACACTGATCATATTCATATATGGTTTAATCAAATTAGTCCATGCTGGAATAGGAATATTACCTAAAATAAGAAAAATACTACCACTAATGATAGCTGGTAAAGTTAAAACTAACCCATTACGAATAGATACAAGATATTTGTTGTTCCCTACTTTCGCCATAGGTGGCATAACAGTATTTTGAAGCCAATCCATGAAATTATTCATGACGTTCCCCCTCCTTCGTCGCTAGTTTGTCTAACAACAAAACAAAGTATAATACTGAAATCGTTTTCATACAATAGGTATATACCAAATTTACTAAACTATTTATTATTCTCGGAATGTTATCAATAAATAGTAAGTATTCTTTTCTAGATCTTTAACTTATAATCTACTTGAAGGGACGTGAAAAAATGGATAAATTTGCTATTTATAAGATGATTCTGGAAATAATTGCCGAACAGAATCCTAAAGATTTTCAAGAACTACTAGATGATGCTCAAAGATATCAAATTGTAAGAGATTACGTTGCTAGTGATAATATTAATCAATTCCTTATTCAAGATATCCAGGATACAACTATCAGCTTAATTAATGATGGCTTAATTTCGGGAATCATTAGTCCCTTGAAATATGTCACTCTAATTAAGTTCAATGGTTTAACTATCGCTGGATTTCAATATCTTAAAAAATTAAGGGAAACCGATATTCAAACTGAAATCGAATCTATTTTGAAACAAGACAATTTGTCGATGACCCCACAAACGTTAACTAAAGCCCTTTCTAAGCTGGTTTTCTAAGGCCAATTATTTTCTTAGTTAAAACTAAATTATTGACATTCGTCAACTAACTTATCAATTGACACTCCATTTAGTTAGCTATAACCTGTACTTGTATAAACTGAGTTTTAAAATTTACAAGCGGAGGTTATTTTTTTATGTCACAAACTAAAGTAGTAATTATTGGTGCATCACATGGTGGGCATCAATCAATTCTTGAGTTACTTAAACGTTACGATGACGTTGACATCAAATTATTCGAAGCGGGCGATTTTGTCTCCTTTATGTCCTGCGGAACTGAACTATATTTGGAAAATAGTGTTACCGATGTTAATGACGTTCGCAATTTCAGACCTAGTGATTTTGCTGCGGATAAAAATGTTGAAATTTTAAATAATCATCAAGTAACTAAAATCGATGCTGATAAAAAAACTATCACTTCCCTTGATACAATCGATAAAAGCAGTACTGAATATCAATATGATAAATTAATTCTCAGTCCTGGTGTCACACCTAAATCACTACCAATTCCCGGTAATGATCTCAAAAATGTCTTTCTAATGCGTGGTTTTGATTGGGCTACTAAAATCAAGGCCAAGTTAGAAGACTCTACCATTAAGAATGTCACTATTATTGGTGCCGGCTACATTGGGATTGAAGCTGCCGAGGCTAGTAAAAAAGCTGGTAAGAATGTCACCATTTTGGACGTCATTGATCGTCCCTTAGGAACCTATCTCGACTCTGAAATGACAGATATTCTTGCTCAACATCTTGCTGATAAAGGTATCAAAGTCATTACTAACGCTCATATTCAAGAATATACTGGCAATGATCAAGTGACTGGCGTTAAAACTGAAACAACTGAATACCCAAGTGATTTGGTTATTCAAGCTGCCGGGGTTAAACCAAATACCGATTGGCTCAAGGACACCGTTGAACTCGATGATCGCGGTTGGATAAAAACTAATGAATATCTTCAAACCAATTTAAAAGATGTCTATGCCTTAGGCGATGCCACTTTAGCTTACTCAATTCCTGCTGATAACCATGTTCCAATTGCTTTAGCCACTGTTGCTCGTCGTGAGGCTCGTTATATCGTCAAACATCTCTTTGAAAAAGTACCGGCTTTACCATTCGCTGGGGTCGTCGGATCATCAGCCTTGAGTGTCTTCGATTATCACTTTGCTGAAAGTGGTTTAAATAGTTTTACTGCTGGACGTTCCAATGTTGCTATTAAATCATCCTTCTACACTGGCAGTTTAAGACCTGCTTATGTTCCGACCAACAAAGATAATCCCAAAGTTTGTGTGCAATTGTTTTTCAACCCTAGTTCACACGTTCTTTTAGGAGGCGCAATTCTCTCAACTTATGATGCAACCGCTCAAGGAAACGTTTTGGCTTTAGCAATTCAACATAAATTGACCGTCGAAGATCTTGCTGATGCCGATTTCTTCTTCCAACCAGGATTTGACAGACAATGGAGTATTTTAAATGTTGCCGCTCAACATGCTTTAGGTGAAAAAGATTTTTAACTAAATAAAAAACAAATGTTGTTAATTCAGCATTTATTTTTTTATTTTGGACAACTTATCATTGGAATTTTAGGTTCAAATATGGTTGAATGATATCAAATTAGTTTAGACATCTAATTTGATATTATTCAACGGAGGATCTTCCATGAAAAAAATTAAAAATCTTGGTGCTGCAATCGTGATACTATCATTACCTTTGATTGCTTTACCAAGCATTATCAGTAGTAACACCGTCTTAGCTCAAACAACAGCTAAGAACACTAAAACTCATACTTATACTGGTACCGGTTCAATTAAAACATTTAAAAAAACGGCCTATCACACTAAAGATACTGATGGAAATCTCTATAAGGCACTTTTTATGGCTGATAGTCCTAATGTCAAATTAACTAAAAAAACTACCCTCAACAAATACCAAACTACCTGGTATGCAACTAAAAAAATGACTGTCAAGGTTGGTCCCAAACAAACTAGAACTTACTACTATGTAACTTCTAGCGACAAAAAGATTTCTGGTTGGACCTGGCAAGGTTATTTATATAAGGGGATTTTTAAAGCAGCTGACTAAATAAAGTAAGCAGAATAAAAAATCTGGAACATATATGAAATTCTAATAAATAAAAAAAGAGCTAAACCCTTAATTAATAAGGAGTTTAGCTCTTTTTGAAACTCTTCATATGCCGCTGGCGAGATTCGAACTCGCACCTAGTAAACTAGACAGCGACCTGAACGCTGCGCGTCTGCCAATTCCGCCACAGCGGCATATCAATACAAATAATCTCTAAATTAGATTACAATTAAAATGATACTACAATTGGAGGTTCTTGTAATGGAAAAAATAAGTAAAAATATTTTAAATCAAGTTATTATCCCCCGAAAACCTGAATCATATAAGGGAAACTACGGCAAAATATTAATTATCGCTGGTTCAACTAATTTTGGCGGTGCCGCTATTCTTTGCAGCAGTGCAGCTATCAATAGTGGAGCTGGTTTGGTTACCGTCGCCACAACTCCAGAAAAATTCACCGCAATCAATACTCGCATCCCTGAAGCCATGACGATCGATTATTTCAACAAACAGGAACTTCTAACTGCCATCCTGAATAACACTGTCATAGCTATTGGACCAGGTCTAGGCATCTCATCTACTGCCCGTGGTTTAATCAAAACAGTCTTGAACAATACTATAACCGGGCAGACCGTAATTTTAGATGCCTCAGCTTTAACTCTCATTGCTGAAGAAAAGATTCCCTTACAAACAACCGCACACGTGATCATGACCCCACACCAAGGTGAATGGCAGCGCCTTTCTAATCTACCCATTTCTGAACAAACAATCGATAATAATCTTAAACAATTACAAGGAATTGATTCCAAAGCAATTCTAATTTTAAAAAAGCATCTTTCGGAAATTTATTACAAAGATCAAGTATTCCAAATTCAAGCTGGTAATTCTGGTATGGCGACTGGCGGCATGGGCGATACTTTGACTGGTATCATTGCAGGTTTCATTGGTCAATTTGGCTATTCTCTAAAAACAGTTGCTGCTGCCCTGTTACTTCATAGCACTATTGCTGACCAACTTAATCAAAAAGAATATGTTGTTTTACCGTCAAAAATTATTAATAAATTGCCAAAATATATGGCTAAATTTAGTCAACTAACTGGTGAGAAATAATTTTGAAACATATCATTGAAGTTCCCATTCAACAAGATCCATTAATTATTGATAGTGACATAACCTATACTCAGGTACCTGGTTGGCTTGGTCAAACTACCCGTGATTTACATTTATCGATCATTCGGCACCCTAAACGATATGATGATCGACTATACCCGGTGATTTTTTGGTTCGCGGGTGGCGCCTGGATGGACGTCGATTATAACGTTCATCTCGCCAATTTAGTTGACTATGCTCATCAGGGATTTGTGATTGTCAGTGTCGAATATCGTGACAGCAATAAGGTTAAATTTCCTGGCCAATTAGAAGATGCTCAAGCTGCCATCAATTACCTAAAAAAACATGCCCAAGATTATCAAATTGATCCTCAAAAAATCATTGCTATGGGACAATCAGCTGGTGGACATCTAGCCAGTATGCTTGGTGTTCATCATAATGTAAATCTAGCCATTCCTTGGTACGGCGTGGTGGATCCTTTGACCACTATGAATAGTAATTTAACAACTTCTCACGAATTGATTTATCAAAATTTCTTAGGAAAAAGGCCCGATGTTTCCCCTACCCTCAATGACCGGGCAAATCCTTTAAAATTTATTACTGATAAAACTGTGCCATTTTTAATTCTACATGGTCTAGATGACCAAATAGTTCCAGTCTCCAATAGTGAGCAACTCTATCAGAAACTTTTAGATAACGAGGTACCGGTAGAGATGTATCTGGTTCGAAATGCTGGTCACATGGACAATAGATTTTGGCAACCAACAATAACTAACTTAGTTATTAATTTTATAAATCAATATATTTAAAAAGAGTTAGTAACATAACTGGTTTTGAATTTAAATATGCAACCATAAACGTAGAACATAACATAGCTCTTTCCACTTAAAACAAACAGGCAGTAGTAATCAGAATACGATTACTACTGCCTGTTTGCCTTGATGTTCGAGAACTGAACATGTTATGTCCCATTCTCGCCTTATCTAATATTAAAAATTCTTCTAATTCTTTCTACCTTTGATCCCAAAATTTTATCAGCTAATGATGTTTTCAAAACTAGGTATCCGTAAATAACTCCACCAAGTCCTGCCTCTAAAGCAAGTGCGACCACACTGATGATTCGATCAGAATTGCCAACGAAATGGAAGACGACCCAATCAACAAAAATCACCGAGATAAACATTATTAATGAAAAAAGAATGATTCCGCTCACACGACGGGTAATTCGACCAGTATTAAATGGATAGATAGCATGTAGTGCTCGAACCATTAACCAACAAACCACTGCCATTCCAATACTTGTGGCCACTAATGGACCAAATTCATGGAACAACCAAATCATTGGCAACTGCATGGCAATCTTGACGATAAACCCAATAACAAAGTATTTAATTGCTAGTTTGTTACGATATAACGCCTGTAATACAGCTGACAGAACAGTGAATAAGCCTAGTAAAATTGAAATTATAGATGAAAATTGTAACATCAAAACACCTAAAGCATCATAACGGTAAAATGTTGTCCACAATGGTTGAGCCACTGCATACATCCCTAATGAGGCTGGAATCATAATGAAGAAGAACAGTTCCAAGGTATTAGAAATTTGATTTTCAATTTTATCCTTATTACCTTTTGAATAAAGGCCTGAAAGAATTGGAACTGCAGTTACCGCCATCGCTGTTGAAAGTGAAACCACGATCATAATTAATTTATTAGCTTGGAAACCAAACAATGAATAATAATTATCCAATTGAGCACTTGTTGCATTAACAAACATTCTCATAAATTGGTTGAACGTTGATTGATCAAACAAATTAAAGAATGTGATTCCGGCATCTAAAATAATAAATGGTGCTGCTTGTTCAAAAATTTCTCTTGTAAAATTAGTTTCATTTACATCAGCTACTGGTTGTCCATTTTGAGACAATTTCCGCAGTTTCGGCAATCTTCGCAATAATGCTAAGACCAGTATTAGAATGGCTACCGCCGCCCCAATAAAAGCTGCAAACGTTGATTGAACGACTGCACTGATGTAACTCCCCTTATTAACGATCATAATCAGATAAGTTGCAACTAACAGATAAATAACCCGAGCAATTTGCTCAATAAATTGGGAAATAGCCGAGGGTGCCATATCTGAGTAACCTTGTAAATATCCTCTTAAAATACTTAAGATAGGAATAATCAACACGGCTACCGCAAGCGACTGAATGACTGGGATACTTCTTGGATCCCCATCAGTAAATAGGGTCGCTAGAACTGGTGCCCCAAAATACATTATGGCACCAAAGATGACACCCATAAAGGTCATAATTTTCAGACCATGTTTAAATAACTTATTACCAGTTGAATACTGGTCCAACGCATTATAATGAGAAATTTGTTTCGATATTGCTCCTGGAATACCAGCAGTTGAAATAATCAAAAACAAACTATAAATGTTATACCCTTTGGCAAACAAAGCGTTAGCAGCAGGATAATCTGATCCCATCCATGCCATCCATGGAATGATATATATTGCACCTAAAATACGTGAAAGAATACTACCAGCAGTCATCCAAGCTGATCCTCGCAACATTGTATCTTGTGAGGAACTCTCTGGATCCATCATTACTGGCATAACCTCTTCATCATCACGGCTATTATTTCCGCCCAAAACATGCACCACCTTAAAAACTATCCATTTAATTATAGCAAAATTCTTATCCTAAAAATTTTAAATTACACTTTAATTGACCAAAAAGCAAATTAATTTAAAAAAAGTCATCTATTTTTACATATTTTGCAGATTGTAAAGTTTATTGTTACTAATAAACCCATGAAACATGATAGAATATGATTGTTGAGGTTTAGGAATTAAACATCACATATAAAATTCACTTTATCAATCAGTATCACGCAATTATTCAAACAAAATAAAATTCCTTCATATCAATTATCTTAGACAATAATTTGTCTTTTAATTCCTAAACAACTCAACCGCCAAAAAAGACTTCGGAAAATTTCCGAAGCCTTTTTTTATTTTACCTTATTTAACAACGATATTAACAATCTTATTAGGAATTACGATTACCTTAACAATTTGTTTACCATCAATAAATTTCTGAACCTTATCATTAGTTGTTGCTAATTTTTCAAGCTCATCTTTTGAAGTACCAGTAGCAACTTCAACTTTATCTCTTAATTTACCATTAACTTGTAGAATAATTTCAACTGTATCAGAGACTAGCTTACTTTCATCATATGTAGGCCATTTAGCATACGAAATTGATTCGTCATGACCAAATTTACTCCAAAGCTCTTCCATCATATGTGGTGCAATTGGAGCTAACATCTGAACTAAACCTTCAGCGTAAACCTTAGGCATCGTATCAGCCTTATGAGCTTCATTAACAAAGACCATCATTTGTGAAATAGCCGTGTTAAAGTGCAATGAAGTATAATCTTCAGTAACTTTTTTCACAGTTTCATTATAAATCTTATCGAGTTTACCATCATTAGTATCAGTCAGGTAACCTTCACGCATTGTGCTGTAATCATCATCATTAACGAATAGCTTCCAGACACGATCCAAGAACTTATAGGCTCCAGAAAGTCCATTTTCTGACCAAGCAATTGAAGCATCCAATGGTCCCATGAACATTTCATAAACTCTCAAGGTATCAGCACCATATGAATCAACGACATCATCAGGATTAACAACGTTACCCTTTGATTTAGACATCTTTTCATGACCACCACCAAGAATCATACCTTGGTTATATAATTTTTGGAAGGGTTCTTTAGTTGGAACAACGCCCAAATCATACAACACTTTGTGCCAGAATCTAGCGTACAACAAGTGAAGTACCGCATGTTCGGCCCCACCAATGTATAGATCAACTGGCAACCATTGTTTCAAGAGGTCATAATTAGCCAATTCTTTATCATTATGTGGATCAATGTATCTTAAGTAGTACCATGATGAACCAGCCCATTGTGGCATGGTGTTAGTCTCACGACGACCTTTACGACCGTTCTTATCAACCACATTGACCCAATCAGTCAAGTTGGCTAATGGACTTTCACCAGTACCTGATGGTTTGATATCATCATCAGCTGGTAACTTAAGTGGCAATTCATCTTCAGGGACAAGTGAAGTTGTTCCATCTTCCCAATGAATAACAGGAATTGGTTCACCCCAGTATCTTTGACGTGAGAAGACCCAGTCACGTAAACGGTAGTTAACCTTCTTTTCACCAATACCCTTATCTTCAAGGTATTCAACCATCTTGTTGATGGCATCTTCCTTATTCAAACCATCTAAGAAATCAGAGTTGATGTGTTTACCATCACCAGTAATTGCACCATCTGCTAGATTTCCTTCAATAACTTGTGTCATTGGCAAATTAAATTTAGTAGCAAAAGCAAAATCACGGTCATCATGAGCTGGAACAGCCATAACCGCACCAGTTCCATAAGTAACCAAAACATAATCTGAAATCCAGATAGGAATTCTTTTACCATTAACGGGGTTGATTGCATAGGCACCAGTGAAGACACCAGTCTTTTCATCGTTCAAGTCAGTTCTATCAAGATCTGATTTGTGAGAAACTTCTTCTTTATAAGCATCAACTGCAGCTTTTTGTTCAGGAGTAGTAATTTTGTTAACTAATTCATGTTCCGGAGCTAAAGTCATATATTCAACACCAAAAACAGTATCTGGTCTGGTTGTAAAGACGTTGATCTTATCATCTGAATCAGCAACTGGGAAAGTAATTTGTGCACCAACCGAACGGCCAATCCAATTTCTTTGCATTTCTTTGATACTTTCTGGCCAGTCAATATCGTCAAGATCATCAAGTAATCTATCAGCATAGGCTGTGATCTTCAACATCCATTGACGCATAGGCTTTCTAACAACTGGGAAACCACCACGTTCAGTCTTACCATCAATAATTTCTTCGTTAGCAACAACTGTACCCAAATCTGGTGACCAATTAACCAAAGTTTCTGATTCATAAGCCAAACCCTTTTTGTACATTTGTTCGAAAATCCATTGAGTCCACTTGTAGAATTTAGGATCAGTTGTTTGAACTTCACGATCCCAATCATATGAAAAACCAAGTGAGTTGATCTGACGTTTAAAGTTTTGAATGTTTTTTTCTGTAAAGTCAGCTGGTGTATGACCAGTATTCAAAGCATATTGTTCTGCAGGAAGACCAAAAGCATCAAACCCCATTGGATGTAAAACATTAAACCCTTGAGCACGTTTCATTCGAGCAATAATATCAGTTGCTGTATAACCTTCTGGATGTCCAACATGAAGTCCTTGACCTGATGGATATGGAAACATATCCAAAGCATAAAAGTTCTTCTTCTTAGGATCCTCTGTTGTTTTAAAAGTATTGTTTTCCTTCCAATACTTTTGCCATTTCTTTTCTACGGTGTTGTGATTGTACATATATTTTCCTCCTATACAAAAAAAGTCCTATGATTATATATTAATCATAGGACGAATTATCGCGTTACCACCTAAGTTCCGCACTAAATAAGTACGACTCTCGAAATCCTTAACGGGGATCAAGCGCAGTTACTTACTTAGGTTCAGCAACTATTATCAGTGGACGAGTTCGAAAATAAAATCCTACGCATTCACATTACCATGCGCTTTCTGAAAGGAATTTTATAATCTACTACTTCCGTTGTTTTATATCTTATACCAATAATGATTGTCCGACAACCAATAAATCTGAATTTAGATTATTTAGTTGTTTGATGTTATCAACCGTTGTCCCTGCTTGTGAAGCAATGGAATCAATCGTATCACCGTCTTTGACAGTCACTGAACTACTATTTTGGTTAGCAGAATTACTTGAATTATTGGAACTATAATCATTTTGAACATTGATCGAAGTTGAATCAGTATCGCTATCATCTGAAGATGGCACATACTTCTTCACACCATCACGTTCATCCTGAACCATAACAGGTGCTTGTTGACTACCATAAGCATCCCCAACACTACCAGTATCACTAGTATTTGCAGTAGCATTGTTAGTATTAGCCACATTCTTAGCTGACAATGGTTGACCATCGCCACCAATTACTTGGTTAACAATTAAAGTTTTACCCGTATAGATGTAATTATTCGTCTTCAAATCATTCAAATTGATCAACGTGTCAGTTGTAATGTTGAACTTAGCAGCGATTGACTGCAACGTATCACCCTGAGCTACTGTATAAGTTTGATCTTTATCAGTTGAATCACTATCAAATTGCGTTAAATTATACTTTTCAATGACATTATTCAATTTATCAGCATAAGTTGTGTCGGTAGCATAACGACCAGTTAGATACTTAGTAGCATCTTTATACGTAGTTGCATTACTCTTCCAAGCACCAGCATATATTTGAGAATTACCTGAAGTTCCACCACGAAGTAATGAAACATAATCTTCAAGTGATTCCTTATATGAAGGATACTTTCTAAAGTTTGAGCTAATTGAATACAGACTACCCGTACCATCATCTTCTTGTGTACCCATATTAACTGATGAGCCCTTATAATCACCCTTGATACCAAAGAGATTATAATTAGGTGAACTAGCTAACCCACTAGTTCCCCAGCCACTTTCAATCATGGCTTGAGCAATCATTACTGATGCATAGAGGTCATTGTTTGAGGCTAACTTACGTGCTGAATTACCAATATAATCAATAAACTGTTGGTCACCGACACCAGTAGAGCTAATGGGAGCATTGGCTGTTGCTGCGTTTTGAGTTAACAAATTGTTAACAGACAATGCTTCGGCTTTAACTGGTGTTGGAGCAGCAATATTAGCTACTTCAGCCACGGCAGCACCAACAAACATACTCGATCCTAAGATCGACATGTTCTTGCGCAAGTTTGCATTCTTATTTTTTTTATTATTTAATCTAGTCAAACGACTATCTTCTAATTTTCTTTCACGACGTGTAATAATCATAAATATTTTGTCTCCCTCAAAATCTTTATACTTTATTATATTTCTTAACAAAAACTTAAACAATAGAGAGATTAAAAATTATGAAAATATCTAAAAAAATATCTATCATAAATGTGTTTTTATGTATTTTATTTGTCTTTTGGACCATCAATGTCATTCAACAGACCCCTCTAATCAAAAACTTCGATACAACTTTGATAAATCAAGTTTATCACCACAATAATTTAACTGTTAGTATCTTCCGCCCAATAACTAATATGGGTGATACTTACGAAACTATTTTGGTGACAGCTATTATTTTTATATTATTAATCATAAAAAAATACTACTATGCTTCAATTTACCTAATACTTAACAAAGTCGTTGTCGCTGGTCTCAACAGCCTATTTAAAAATACGATTAAAAGACCTCGTCCAAGTCACACACATTATATTAGTGCTGGCGGTTTCAGTTTCCCGAGTGGTCATTCGGCCAGTTCCTTTGCTTTATATATCTCCCTTTTAATAATTAGCCTTTATATTTTTAAAAAATTAAGCACTAAAATTATTATTAGTTCAATCTGTATTCTCATTGTATTGTTAATCGGATATAGCCGAATATTTCTAGGCGTTCATTACCCTAGTGACGTTTTGGGTGCTTATCTACTAGCAGCAACGATCCTAACTTTCAACACTCTATTATTTAGAACCAAGGATCTTTCGATTCTTCAATTCAAAGGCATTAAGAATTAAACCCAACACTAATAATACAAGAGAAGCGATGTAGATATTGTGCAATCCTGAAAAAAGAATTTGTCGCATTTTGGGTAAAAGTTGGTGTGGCAATGAATTAGCTGTTTGTGGATCAATTAGTTTATTCATCATATCAACAGTAATATTTTTATTCTCAGCAGCACCCTTTGCTAAAGCGGTATTCAAAATAATTCCATAGACAGAAACCATCATTGATTGACCGATTGTTCTTAGTAAGGTATTAAAACTGGTTGCAACCCCAACGTTTTCCGGATCAACGACGGTTTGAGCTGTGACTGTCGTAGTGGTAATCGTTAAACCAAATCCAAGCCCAGCGATTCCGGCTAACATACAGAAGTACCAGAATGGTGAGGTCGGATTAGCCAATAACAATAGACCATTAGCAATGGCTAAGAAAAACAAACTGATATAAATGACACGATTGGGTGCCATTTTTTTTATCAATGTTCCAGCCCAGAATGAACCCAAGATCCAAACAATTGAACTTGGCGTCACTGCAAATCCCCCCATAGAAGGACTCAGACCTAAAATACCTTGCATCCACGTGGGAATATAGGCTTCAAAACCAATCAAGAAACCACTGACCAATAAGGCCAAAACATTTTGAATCACGAAGGTTTTATTTTTGAACAATTCCAATGGTAAAATCGGATCACTGACATGTTGTTCCACTTTAATAAAGGCAAAAATAGAGGCAATTGAAACTACTACTAAACCAATTGGCAAAATAGGATTGCTGCTACCAATGTACTGTAAAGCTAGCATTAAAGGCAATAAAACTAATACTAAAAGAATTGTTCCCATATAATCAATCTTTAATTTCTCATGTTCCTTTTTATCTTCTTTAAAAAAGAACCAAATCAAGGCCATTGTTAATAAACCAACTGGCAAATTAATCAAGAATACCCAGTGCCAACTTAATTTTTCAACAATAAAGCCACCTAATAACGGAGCAATAACAGCGGCAATTCCCCAAGCTGATCCATTAAGTCCTAAAATTCGCGCACGTTTTTCTAATGGATAAATATCAGCAATAATCGTAAAGGTCAACGGTTGAATCGCTCCCGATCCGATACCCTGGATCACACGAGCCAAAATCAAAGTTAACATCGAATTGGACATGGCACAGAGCGTCGATCCAATTACAAAAATAACCAAACCTATCAAGAGAACTGGTTTACGCCCAATGATATCTGACAATTTTCCATAAATTGGCGTTGCTACAGCTGTCATCAAGAGATAAATTGAAAAAACCCAATTCATCAAACTGACCCCATGTAAACTTCCGATAATCGTCGGCATCGCTGTCGAAATAATCGTTCCCTCAATTGCCGTCATAAATGTTGCAATAAAAACGGCAATCGTAACTATCACAACATTTGACTGTTTCTTTTGTGTCATTAAATATTTCCTCCCATAAAAAAAGAGACTATTCCTAAAGAATTAACTTTAAGAACGCCTCTGTAATCACCGATTAAATTTTCAAGAAACTCTTAATATCATTAACTTTATCAAGTTTTTCCCATGGTAAATCGATATCTGTACGTCCGAAGTGACCATATGCGGCCGTCTTCTTATAAATTGGTCTTTGTAGATCTAGCATTTGGATAATACCTAATGGACGAAGATCAAAGAATTTGTTGATAACTTCTTCAATTTGTTCTTCGGAAAATTCACTAGTTTCAAATGTATCTACATGAACTGAAACTGGTTTTGCCACACCAATGGCATAGGCAATTTGAATTTCAACTTTTTCAGCAACACCCGCAGCTACAAGGTTCTTAGCGATGTATCTAGCAGCATAACTGGCTGAACGGTCAACTTTAGTAGCATCTTTCCCAGAGAAAGCACCACCACCGTGACGAGCAAATCCACCATATGTATCAACGATGACTTTCCGTCCCGTAAGTCCAGAATCTCCTTCTGGGCCACCAATAACGAAACGACCAGTAGGATTAATTAAAATCTTTGTCTTGTCGTCCATCATATTAGCTGGCACAACTTCGTCAATTACATATTTTTTAATATCTTTCTTGACTTGGTCCAACTTAGCCTCAGCTTTGTGTTGTGTACTAATAACAATTGTATCAACACGAACAGGATGATCATTTTCATCATATTCGATTGTTACTTGTGACTTAGCATCTGGCATTAAGTAATCAACGGTACCATTTTTTCTAACTTCAGCTGTTTTTCTCATCAACTTATGAGCTAGAGAGATTGGTAATGGCATGAATTCTTTGGTTTCATTAGTAGCGAAACCAAAGACGAAACCTTGATCACCGGCACCGATTTGATCCAAAGGATCCTTATCTTTATTACCACGTTCTTCAAGTGCATCATCAACACCCTGAGCAATATCAGGAGATTGTTCATCTAGTGCGACTAGTACGGCACAACTATTACCGTTAAAGCCAGGATTTGTACCATCATAGCCAATATCAGTAATTGTTTTACGTACGACACTTTGAATATCAACATATGCAGAAGTAGAAATCTCACCAACAACTAGCACTAAACCAGTTGTAACAGTTGTTTCGCAGGCAACACGCGCATCTTTATCCTTTGCTAAAATAGCATCGAGAATTGCATCACTTATTTGATCAGCAACTTTATCTGGATGTCCTTCTGAAACTGATTCAGAAGTAAATAAATAATTTTTTGACATATCTTTTCCACCTTTGAGGTTACAGGGCCTATCCTAAATAAAAAAGGATCCCATCAGGAACCTTTTAATAGGTTAACACAAAATAAGTTCGTTTTCATGAAAAAAACATAGTTTGACGTCTAACTTTTTCTACATTACTATGATTCTATAACCTAAAGGAGTAAGCATGGATAAGTTAAAATCTAAACGATTATTAGCAGCTCTTATTGAATTTATCAGTTATCATATTTTTCCATTTATTTTTATTTTTGTGCATGACCTGAACAACTATTCAATTCATGGATTTTTGATCATCATGGTGGCAATGGTAGCCTTGTACAAAGAATTTATTCTGACTTTGAACCCAAACAAATATTTCCACATCCTATATAGTGGGATTTATCTTTTACTAGCCTTGTTATCAATTCATTCGCTGAATCTTTTTGTAACAATTTTGGTTTTTGCACAACTTATTTTCCTATATATGATTAAATACTTACCCGAAAGTTACCAAAATCTTGCTTCATTAGTAGAAGACTTTGTCGTTCCTAGTTTTATGTCAATTGCTCTAGCTTTTACTTATATGCATTTTATTTCGGTCAACTTTGTCGTTCCTTTACTATTAGTTAACTTAGCAACGGTCATGATCAATTATTTCGAGGGTACCCGTTTTGATTATATCCAATTAACGGCCATTTCAGCTTTAAGTCTGATATTATTCCTGCTCAACTATATCAGCCTTTGGACAGCTCTAGCCATTATTGTCTTCATCGTAACTATGTCTCTCTTGAAAAAATATCGGAATTTTTCACAATCAAATTTATTTTATCGTGTGATCGGTAATTTGATTTTAGTTATTTAAAGGGATTTCTTATGGAAATCCTTTTTTATTGAACAAAAAAAACATCCAACCGAAGTTAGATGTTCTAAATGTTTTTGGAATGGAGGATACAGGGATCGAACCTGTGACCTCCTGCTTGTAAGGCAGATGCTCTCCCAGCTGAGCTAATCCTCCAAAATGACCCGTACGAGATTTGAACTCATGTTACCGCCGTGAAAGGGCGGTGTCTTAACCACTTGACCAACGGGTCATAATATTTAAATGTTTGTTGCTCTCATGAGCACAAGAAATATAATACAATATAAATAAAGGTGTAGCAAGCTTTTTTTTTAATTATTTCGATTTTTTTTTAAAATTAGGAGGATAATGAATTTTGAACGTGCAAAATTACTTTGAAACCGCAGAAACAATGGACTTAGCTCAAGACATGCTGGGACATACTTTCACTTATAAATCTGATCAGGGAGACTTTTCGGGATTAATTGTTGAAACTGAAGCCTACCTTGGCCCAATTGATATGGCATCTCATAGTTACAATGGTCGTCATTCTGAGGCTAATGATCCCCTTTATCAATCTGGCGGAACAATCTACATCTATTCGATCCATAGTTGGCTGGATATGGATATCAGTATTCAAAAGGCTGGTATCCCTAACGGAATTTTAATACGTGCTCTACAGCCGCTTACCGGAATTGAAGCAATGGAAATAAACCGTAACCGAACTGGGTTTGAAACCACCAATGGTCCAGCTAAGTGGATGGCAGCCTTTGGTATTAAGGACAAATCATTGTCGGGAACAATATTAAATGAAAATAATTTCTCATTTTCAGCAAAAAAAGTCCAAACTCCCCAAACTATTTTAGCAACACCTAGAATCGGTGTGAAAAATAAGGAGCCTTGGACTTCCAAAAATATGCGTTTTATTGTTAAGGGTAATCCTTACGTTTCTAAACTACCTAAACGTGATATGAACCTTGAAACTTATGGTTGGTTATAATTTGTCACTGCGGGCACGTAAGGCATAGAGAATGGCAACGGTATCGACAACTTCTTGAAACAATGCTCCAATGATTGTTGGAATCAATCCAAAAGCAGCCACGATCATCAAACCAATACAAATAAAAATCCCTAATAATACTGCTTCCCGAGCAATTTTCATTGTATCGTGTGCAATTTTAACCACAGTACTTACCTTACTGAGATCATCTTGTAAAATAACAGCATCAGCGGATTCACTAGCAGCGTTGGCACCCTTATAACCCATGGCAATTCCAACATCAGCTAAAGCCAATGCCGGAGCATCATTGACCCCATCGCCAACCATTATTGTTGGATGATATTCTTTTTCTAAACCGTTTATGATTTTAACCTTATCAGCGGGTAAACTTGAAGGATAAGCTTTAGTAATTCCTACTTCAGAAGCAACCATCTCGGTTGCTTCTTTTTTATCTCCAGAAATCATCAAAACATTTTTAATTCCAAATTTTTTTAATTTATCAATCGTCGCTTTCGATTCCGGACGAATTTGATCCAATAAACTGTAAGCTCCGGCATACTTACCCTCGATTGAAACATAAACCCCAGAACCTTTTACTTTATCAACTGTTGCAGTGGTCACAAAACTTCCTTGACCAACCTTCACGACATGCCCTTCAATCGTACCTACGATTCCTTCAGCTGTTATTTCCTTGAGATTCTCAGCATTGTGGAACGCTATTTGACGTTCTTTAGCATAATCAACAATTGCTTCAGCCATAACATGACTAGAGTTTTGTTCAATTGAGGCAGCATAAGACATTACTGTTGCTGAATCAAAATCAGAGGTTACTTTAAATTCATCAACGACTAATTTACCTTTAGTGATCGTACCAGTTTTATCAAAGGCAATTGTTTTGGCAGAGTTGAGTTTTTCTAGAGCTGTTCCTGATTTAATAATAATTCCATTACGACTGGTCCGACTCATTCCTGAAACAAAAGCGATTGGCGCTGCTAAAATCAACGGACATGGTGAAGCAACAACCAATACCTGAGCGATTCTAACGGGATCTTTAGAAATATACCAAGCCAAGCCAGCAATCACATAAGCAATTAATGTAAAAGGTACAGCATATCTATCGGCCAAACGAACAAAATGTGCTGGATGTGTTTCTGACTCTTTGACCAACTTAACAATAGCCTGGTACTCAGAATCTGCCGCCACTTTTTTTGCATTGATTCTAAAAGGATTTTCACCATTAATTGAACCAGACATAACTTGTGAACCAACTTTGACATTAATCGGAACCGATTCACCAGTTAATGATGACTCATCAACCTCTGACTGTCCTTCAATCACAACACCATCAACTGGAACTTGTTCTTTGGGACGGATTAACAACTCATCTCCTACCTTAACATCATCAATATCAACGTCCTTGATGTCACCTTGAGCAATTAGATGTGCCTGTGAAGGCGTGTTATCTAAAAGTGATTTCAATTCACTCTTTGCCTTATTAGCAGCATATTCCTCTAATGTATCACCACCAGTCAGCATCAATAAAACAATCCATCCGGCCCAATATTGACCTAAAGCAATTGTGGCAATAATGGCCGTAATTGCTAACAGATCGACCCCAAAATTACCTGATTTAAGGACTTTGATCATATCAACAAACATAATCAAGGCTAATAACAAACCCAAAATACTGATAATTAACTGTGCATAACCTGCTAAATGGAAGATAAATTCTAAAACAGCGGCAATAAATCCAATGGTTAACGTTCCATATAATTTAATTTTGTCTGAGTTCATAAAATCACAACCTTCCAATTTATTTAACTCTTCAACAAGATTATACCTGCCTCAGATTTAAAAGTGAACCCTTATTTGGAATGATTCTCATTTAATTATCATTTTAACATTATCTTAAAAATAGCTACATAAGTAGATTGTTAATTAAGAATTAAAGTAAAGCGATAATGTATCTTCGACTTTAATTAAATTACTAGCTTTCAAAAACAGTTGCCACCTTGGATTGATATAAAAATCACAAACGATTTATTATTCAATTGCTTTTAACTGTAAATAAATCTTTTGTGCGGAAGAATTACTACTAATTTCTGTAATCAATCCATTTCCTGAATAATTTTTATTAAAGGAGGCCCGATTCAAACTTATAGTGGCTTTAACGTCGGTTTGTGCGATTCGTTTAAAATCAGAACTGGTCATATTAAAATAGATATCATTTCCTTTGATACGATCACTGATATAGGTTTCAGTTGGTGAAATAGTAAAATGTGCTTCCAGTTTGCTAACCAAATGCTTTAATGTCTGAAAAATCATCATTCTAGTAGCTACGATCACTAGAAATAGGATAGTTATTAATATTAGTAAATACAGAAAAAACAACGCATTGATACTCAAATGTATAACATTAATTCCAATCACTAATCCTAGAACGCTAAATAAATAAATTGTGACCATCATTACCAAAACTATCCCTGTTGCTAAACAAACATTTCGATAAAAACGACTCAATAAATTAATCATACTCAATTTAAAATCATTATTTTGTTCTTCCTGAGCCAAAAAATATTTTAATTCAGGATATCTATACAACGATTTAATTGCCAAACCAAAAGGATCACCATAATTCATATTAATCACTCCAGTATCGTTATTCGAAGATCACTTCGTTTATCTATGGCAATATCGTATCACACTTTTCGAACGTATGTTCGTGTAAAATAAAAAAAGATAACATTCAGTAATTCTTTTGTACCGACGTACAAAATATCACCTTCAGTTATCTTTTTCAATTTCATTTATCGTTCGATAATCATATTTTATCTAACCAATTTATCCCAAGCAACAACGTCTCCACTAGCTAGAGACTTCTGTACATCAATGATTCTCTGATTAGACGACCCACGGAACTGTAACGTTAAATCCTTTTTGCGCAATAGAAAACGACCATCAATTAAAATGTCGATCAACGAAAGCATTTCCAATTTATCATCAGAATCCTTCATTATTTCGTCCCACGAATAGCCAGTCCAAGACCAGATATCTTTTGTATGCCCAAATTCTTTTCTAACACGCTTGCATAACGATAAACAAACTTCAGTGTTCAAGAATGGCTCCCCACCTAATAGAGTTAATCCCTGAACATAACTCTGACTGAGATCAGCAATGATTCTATCTTCAAGTTCTTTAGTATAAGATTTTCCATAACGGAAATCTTGAGCCGCAACGTTATAACACCCCGGACATCTGAACAAACAGCCTGAGACGTACAAGCTACATCTAACGCCTTCACCGTCAACAAAGTTAAACGGTTTGTAATCAGCAATTTTTTTAAGACTGTGGTCCTTGCTTAACCATTCTTTGGGAGTCGGATTGTTTGGCTCTCTCATATTTTGCCGCATGTTGTATCATCTCCGAAGTCATATTTTTTCTACGTGAAGCTATTTCCACGTGACGACCATGAATCATTGGTCTCTGTTGTGGATTACCGAGATATCCACAAGTACGTTTAACCACATCACAAAATTGTGGATCGTGATTACCACATTCAGGACAAACAAAGCCTCTGGCGGTAGCATTAAATTCACCTTTAAAACCACACTTGAAACACTGATCAATCGAAGTATTGGTACCTAAATAACCTACATGGTCATAAGCCCAATCCCATACAGCCTCCAGGGCCTTAGGATTTTGACGAAGATTAGGATATTCACAGTAATGAATGAATCCACCAGCAGCGTATTTGGGGAAAACCTCTTCAAAAGTTAATTTCTCAAATGGTGTTGGGTGCTTTCTGACATCGTAGTGAAAACTATTAGTGTAATATTCTTTTTCAGTGATATTAGGAATTGAGCCGAACTTATCAAGATCATCGCGACAGAAAGTATCAGTTAATGATTCGGCCGGAGTTGAATAAAGACTGTAATGATAACCACTTTCTTTAGCCCACTTCAGACATTTTTCATGCAACTCTTTAACAATGGTTTCGGCAAAATCATGTGCCTCTTGATTATGTTCCCATTTTGGACCATAGAATTCGGTACAAACTTCATATAGACCGATATAACCAAGTGATACGGTAGCACGTTCATTCTTAAACAATTCATCAATACTATCGGTTTTCTTAAGACGCTTACCAAAGGCACCATACATGTAGAGTAACGGCGCATTTTCTGGTTTAGCTTGTTTAGTTCTTTCGATACGATATTCCAAAGCGGTGTGACAAATCTGCATTTTTTCTTCGAAGATGGACCAGAATAAGTCTTTATCTCCTTTGGATTCCAAAGCGATACGCGGAAGATTAACCGTTACAACGCCAAGATTCATTCGACCAGAATTAACCTCTTTACCAGATTCATCTTTCCAACCTTGTAAGAAAGAACGACAGCCCATTGGGGTTTTAAAACTTCCCGTAATTTCTTTAATTTTGTCATACATCAATAGATCGGGATACATTCTTTTAGTGGAACATTCCAAAGCCAATTCTTTAATGTCATAATTGGGATCATTAGGGTTCAGATTCAATCCACGCTTGATAGTAAAAGTTAGCTTAGGAAAAATAGCAGTACGATGCTCCTTACCTAATCCCTTAATTCTAATTTCCAAAATAGACTTTTGGATTTCTCGTTCGATCCAGCTGGTTCCTAAACCAAAATTAATCGTCGTGAACGGTGTTTGTCCTTGTGAAGAGTAAAGTGTATTGATTTCATATTCAAGGGCCTGCATGGCATCATAAATGTCTTTACGGGTCTTTTCACGAGCAAACTCATCTTGTAAATCCGTGGCAATCCATTTTTGAGCATCAGCCAAATGTTTTTTATAATTAATTTCTGCATATGGAGCCAATAATTGATCGATTCGATTAGCTGAACAGCCACCATACTGTAGTGAAGCTACATTCGCAATAATTTGTGACATCTGTGCTGTGGCGGTTTGAATGGAACGTGGTGAAGCTACCCAAGCATTACCAATTTTAAAACCATTGGAAAGCATTTCATCAAAGTCGATCAAACAACAATTAGTTTCGGGGGTAACTGGTGAATAATCTAAATCATGCCAATGAATATCGCCACGCATATGTGATTTTGCAACAATTTCTGGCAACATTTTTAATCCCATGGCTCGACTGGCAACACCGGCTTCCAAATCACGTTGGGTATTAAAGATATTACTATCTTTATTAGCATTTTCATGCACAACTTCTTCATTACGATCAAATAAACGTTCGATATTTAACTGCACATTAGTAGCTCTAGCAAATTTTTCTTGATCCTTTTGAAAGTAATCTTCGTAGATATTCGCTTGTTTAGCTAAATCATTATCCTTTAAAGCACGAAAAATAAAACTGTGCAATTGTGTAGTAGTAATCAAATCTAAATCGATAAACTGATTAACTATTTGCTTCTCTATCAATTCTTCCTGTTTGGCAGACAAGGCTAATTGATCCAGAATAAATTCAATTTTATAGGGGTAAAAATCAGTTTTAACTCCACTTCTTTTTTCAACAGGAATCGATACTAATTCTTCTAATTTGGCAGTCATAAATCTTCCTCCTAAAACTTTGGCCATTCGGCAACGATAAATACTGACATCATTCTATAAAAAAAATACTAAAAAGAAAAGACTACTAAATACAATATGATGTGTTATGTAACACATCCATACAATATATAGTAGTCTTATTTGATTTTTTATAAAATTATCATTCCACTAGATTCACAAATCGTCGTTACATTTACGTGAAATCTTACTCTATCAAACACACGTTCATGTTCAAAAACAAAGTGCTAAATTTCACTTATAGCGTTGTAATGGATGAATTATTCTTTTTCTCTGGCAAAATAAAATGTAATAGCTGCGTATAAAAATACCACCGCTGTTATGAATATATGGACTCCATAAAGTACCCCATTTGTAGGACCATCAGTAATATGATTATTAAAGAATCCTAGAGCATTGATCTTCATGAAATAACTGATGAAATAAATCGTTGTCATATAAACTAATTGCTGCGAAACATTTCCGACACATGACAATTGATATTTAATCAAGAAAGCTCGTTCTGAATCAAGATCGGTATTTTTATATAAAGCATCATTTAGAATTCGGTTATCTGTCCCGACAAAGATTGCACATAAGAACAATCCTAAAAAGTAGGTGTAATTGAATAAAGCCAAGACCAAACCCATCAGGAGCAAAGGATAACGCCATGATTGATGATTTTTAAGCAAAATAGGTCCCAATTCAAAACCAATTAGATAGAGTGCATAAATTAGCATTAAAGTATTGAAGCCAAATCTAATCGTACTGTCAAAAATTGCATACAACATAACGTAATTCATGACTACTCCACGATTAATTGCTACTAAACTAACTGGGAAAAGTTTTTTATGAATCCCAATCTGATAGTAAGCCAAGAATAGGAACAATACGATGGCAACAATACTGATGATCAGATCAAACGTATTAGAAACCGTTTTAAGCCGTGTATAACGAACAATAAAGATCAACATTACTAAACTGGCTAAAACGATCAGACTAAATAGTGAATTTACCTTGAATTTGGGTTTCTTCTCCAATCCCTGATAAAAAGTGAGACGATGCGTAATATGCATCCCTCCGACCATTGCTGCTAAAAACAAAAAGGCCAATAGAACAAACGATAAACCTAAGAATTGAGTTTTCGTTGCAATCAATTGTACAGCCACCAAAATAACTAGTGTTATCAAAACTGATAAGGTATGCATTCGATTGAATTTAAATTCTTTGTCCATCTGACCACGGGATCTAACCGTTAAATAATATGGCCAGATCCAACTGGAAGCTAGACCCAATAAAACACCACCAATGATACCTAAGACTGGATTAGCGGCTCCCAAAATACACAAGGAACCAATTACCCCAAACAAACTCGACATTGCTAACATAGTTGATGCTGGCAATGTGATAAAAGTTGTCAGTAACATCCCTAACGCTCTAAAAGTATAAAGCATTAAGAATGGCAAGGCATAGGTAAAAATATTTTTATTTTGGTTGTATAACGTCAAACAGAAAAAATACGGTATCGCGACTCCAGCATTAGCCAATAGGTCTAAAACGCCTTCGTTAAATATATTCATTATTCGCTTCATTTTTTTCTCACCTGAAATTAAATGTCTTTAAACATTCTAACAGAAATCCCAATAAAAAAATGGAACACAGTCTATTTTCTGTGTTCCATTTTTTATTTAACGCGTACTAATTTGTCAGCAACTAAATGTTCGGCAATTTGAACAGTATTCCAAGCAGCACCCTTTAACAAGTTATCAGATACGACCCACATGTTGAAAGCTCCCTCATTTTCCAAATCAGGACGAATTCTTCCCACATAAGTTTCCCGACTGCCGACCGCATTAATTGGCTGTGGATAAACTTGATGGGCTGGATCATCTTGTAATACAGCTCCAGGAGCATCTTTGATAAGTTGTTGAATCTTTTCAGTTGTAGCTGATTGGTCTTCAACTTCAATATAAATTGACTCACCATGACTAATTGGAACAGGAACTCTGACACAAGTAGCTGTGACCTTGATCTCAGGTGAATTCATATCACCTAACATAATCTTTTTAGTTTCATGAATCATTTTCCACTCTTCATGAGAATATAGATTATCTTCCAAGACATCAATTTGTGGTAACAGGTTGAAAGCTAAAGGATAATGCTCCTTATCGCCCTTCGTTGGAAAAATATCGGCTTTCATGTCTTTACCATCCAAATAGTCCTGAGCCTGTGAATATAGTTCTTTTAAAGCACTTTCGCCAGCACCACTAGCAGCTTGATAAGTTGAAACAATGATCTGTTTCAAACCAAAAGCTTTTCTAATTGGTTCCAGTGCAACCATCATTTGAATCGTCGAACAGTTTGGATTAGCAATGATGCCGTGATGATTATACAAAGCTGCCTCATTTACTTCAGGAACAACCAAAGGAACATTTTCATCCATTCGAAAGGCACTCGTGTTGTCAACACAAACTGCCCCACGTTTAACAGCTTCAGGCAAAAGTTTTTTAGAAACAGCCCCACCAGCTGATGCCAAAACTAAATCCACACCTTCAAAAGACTCTGGTTTAGCTTCTTCAACAGTCACATCTTGACCTTTAAATTGAAGCTTTTTACCAGCTGATCGATATGAAGCCAAAAGTTTAACTTTTGAAACAGGAATTGTTGACTGTTCCAATTGTTGAATTAAACGTGTTCCCACGGCACCTGTGGCACCTAAAATTGCGACTGTATATTCTTCACTCATAAGTAATCCATCCCTTAATTCAAATTTACAAACTCTCTGTGAATTTTCTCAAACGTTTCATAGCTAATTGAATATCTTCCATCGAAGCGGCATAAGAAATTCTGAAGTAACCTTCGCCACCCTTACCAAAGGCAATACCTGGTGTTACACCAACTAGTGCTTCGTTGGCCAATTTGTTAGCAAATTCAATTGAAGTCAAATTGTATTTAGCAGGAATTTTAGAGAAAGTATAGAATGCACCTTCTGGCAAAATTGTTTCGTAACCTAAATCATTCAATTGATCAACTAAGAAATCACGACGTTCTTGATAAACTTTCTTCATGGCAATTGGATCATCAATTCCATTTGTCAAAGCCTCTTGAGCAGCAAATTGTGCTGGATTTGAAGGAGCAGTAACAGTAAAGGCATGCATCTTGTTAGCTTGTTCAACGAAGTCCTTTGGTCCAGCAATATAACCGATTCGGTAACCAGTCATGGCATGTGATTTAGATAGTCCATTGATCAAAATCGTCTTGCCGGGCATCAACTTAGCCAATGAGAGATGTTTGTGACTGTATGTTAATTCAGCATAAATTTCATCTGAAATAACATACATATTCTTATCTTTAACGACATCAATAATTTCTTGTAATTGTTCTTTTGAATAAACAACACCAGTTGGGTTACCTGGGAAGTTAAGCATCATAGCTTTAACTTTATCAGGGCCTTCTTCTTTAATGACCGCTTCCAAATGTTTACCGGTCATAACAAAACCATCAGCAGTAGTATCAACTTGCACGGGAATACCACCTAATACCTTCACGATTGGAATATATAGAGCAAAGGTTGGTGTAGGAATAATTACTTTATCACCAGGATTAATAATGGCAGCTAATGAATCAAAGATAGCCTCAGTCGCACCGATTGTAACAATAATTTCAGTTTCAGGATCATAATGCAAATCAAATTGCTTGTCCAAGTAACCTGAAACGGCTTCTCTAAGACTCAAGAACCCCTTTTGATCTGAGTAATGAGATTCATTTTCCTTAATACTTTCAATGGCAGCATCTTTAACGTGTTCGGGAACATTAAAGTTTGGTTCACCAAGAGTTAATTTAACCAACCCAGGAATTTTTGCAAATTTTTCAGCAAACTCTCTGATCATTGATCTACCCATAGGGGCAATAGTTTCATTTACAACATTTTTTACTGACGAGTCTAATTCTGGCATTCTTCAACACTCCTTAAAATTTAATGTAATTTAATTCTAATACAAATCGGAGTAAATTATTAGAGTTTTTGTAATTTATTTAAATAATTTCTAAATAATCTGTTCTAATCCAATCACGAGTTGGTTTTGTTTCATTACTTCATGAACGGCTAACTTAACCCCAGTCATGAATGATTGACGATCTGAGGTACTTTGAGAAATTGTTAATGTTTCACCAATTCCCCCAAAAATAACCTCTTCATCCGCTACAAAACCTGGTAAGCGCAAAGCATGGATCTTAGTTCCATGATAATCACCACCACGCGTATGCATTGGATCTTCACTACTAGGTTGAGCTTGATTCTCTCCGCGAGCTTCATAGATTAATCTAGCGGTGTTTAACGCCGTTCCCGAAGGTGCATCAATTTTATCTTCATGGTGTTTTTCAATGATTTCAGACTCGGCAAAATACTTAGCTGCAACTTGAGCAAACTTCATCATCAAGACGGCTGATAACCCAAAATTAGAAGCAATAATTCCACCAAGCTGTTCGGCATCAGCCAATTTCTTCAATTCTGTAGTCTGATTTTCACTCATTCCACTAGTTCCAATGACGGGACGAATCCCTTGTTCAATTGCAAATTTAGTATTATTAAATACTGCAGTCGGTATCGAAAAATCAATCCAAATATCTGCAGCAAGATTAATATCAGTTAGTTTATTAAAAATTTTCACATTTTCAGCCAAGCCATATGCCTTAGGATCAAGATCCGTTACCACTGGATTAAAACCTGCTACTAACTGCATATCCTCTGAGTCATTAACCATTTTGACTGCTTTTTGACCCATTGAACCATTAAAACCTGAAATTATAACTTTTATCATCGGAAAACTCCCTAAAAATCTAATTTTTGAAACAGGATATCTCGTTCTTCTTTATTCAACGGAAGGATTGGTAAACGACAGCCACCGACTGCATATCCTAAATGATTCAAAGCGGCCTTCACTGGTGATGGTGATGGATACATGAATAAGGCATTCATCTTTGGCGTCAATTGACGTTGGATTTGACCGGCAATCTGATAATGACCCTCTTCCAAAGATTGGTACATTTCGGTCATTTCATTACCATAAATATGTGAGGCTACTGAAATAACTCCATTGGCACCAATGACTTTGGCAAACAAGGCTTGATTATCTTCACCACTATAAACTTTAAATTTTTGAGATGTATGTTCTACGATATATTCTAAATCCTCCATCGTGTTGCATTGTTTAACACCTTTAATATTCGAAACTTGAGCTAATTTGACAACCGTTTCTTTTTCCATCAACACACCTGTTCGACCAGGTATGTTATAGATCATAATGGGAAGTGGCGACTCTTTAGCAATTTTTTCAAAATGAGCAATCATCCCACGCTGATTAGGCTTGTTATAATAAGGCACCACAACCAAGGCCATATTAATACCTTGAATCTGGGATATTTTATTAATAAAATCAATCGTTGCTGCAGTACTGTTGCTACCGGCACCAGCAATAATTGGTACTCGACCATCAACTATATCTACAAATTTACGATATAAATCCAACTTCTCGTTTTCAGTCAACGTTGGCGTTTCACCAGTTGTTCCCCCAATCACAAATCCTTTACTACCAGTCGACAATAAATGTTCAGTTAATTTTTTTAACGATCCAAAATCAATTTTTTCATCTTCATCAAACGGAGTAATTATAGCTGTCATTAAATCAGCATTTTCAAACATTTAAACTTCCTCCAAATTCATTCGATAATTGAAAAATCCAACCACCGCATCGACACCTTTTTGAATAGCTGCTTCGTTAGGTAAAAATTCTGCCGAGTGAAGTGCCCCTTTACTTTCAACTCCGAGCCAGAACATCATGCCCGGTATTTTATTGATTAAATAACCAAAATCTTCTCCGGTCATCTTTGGTTTTGTTTCTTCAAAAGTAATCTGTTTATTTTCTTTCATATAATTAATAAATCGTTTTGTTAATTCCGAATTATTTTCTACTGGATAATAACCACCTTGGTTATATTCAACTGTGATCTGACAATTAAATGACTTTTCCAAACCTGCAGCAATTTCAATAATTCGTTGACGGATGAATTCAATCATCTCTTGGTTCAACCCTCGAATGGTACCTTCGATCCGAGCCTCTCCTGCGATAACATTTCTGATTACGCCAGCCTGTATTTTGCCAAAGGTGATCACACCACATTTGATAGGATCAATACTTCTTGAAATAACCGTTTGAACTTGATTGATAAAATTCGCGGCAATAACAATTGCATCATTGGCCAAATGTGGATAGGCCGCATGACCACTTTTCCCATGGATTATGATGTTGACCTCTGTTGTCCCAGCAAACAATGTTCCATTTCGACAACCGATAACACCAGTTTTCAGTAATGGATTATCATGCAAACCATAAAATTCATCAATTTGAAAGGAACCGGTAAAAGCACCTAAATCATAAGCAACTTTCCCACCACTTTCACTTTCTTCCGCTGGTTGAAAAAAGAACACTAAGTTATCTTTGGGTTGATGTTCACTGTAATAATTGAGAATTCCTAGGGCTACAGCCGTATGAAGATCGTGCCCACAAGCATGCATTACCCCAGGATTTTTTGAAGCATAACTTAAGCCATTAGTTTCAGTAACCGGTAAAGCGTCCATATCACAACGATAGCCAATATTTCTGACTGGTTTTGATCCCTTAACCAACACCAACAGAGCAGTTGGTAAATCTGGTAGCTCTTTTATTTCCAAATTGGTCTGCGAAAATGAAGCAATTATTTGTTTAACATAGGCTTGCGTTTTATATTCTTGCATTGATAATTCAGGAATTGAATGTAAATGACGTCTAATTTGAATTAATTCATCACTCGATAAGGTCATAATTATAACTTCCTTAAGGTACTCTCAATATGAGTTTTATCAGTCGTCTTTTGATCTTTTACCTTTAAAATTTTAGCAGGTACCCCGGCCACTACAGTTCCAGCAGCAACGTCCTTAGTTACAATGGCCCCTGCACCAACTACAGCATCATCCCCGACTTGTACTCCTTCAAGAACAACTGCATTAGCACCAACAATAACGTTATTGCCAATTCTAACTGGTTGAGCTGAAGCTGGTTCAACAACTCCGGCCAAAACAGCGTTGGCACCGATATGGGAATTTTCACCAACAGTGGCACGACCGCCAAGCACAGCTCCCATATCGATCATTGTTTTAGCACCAATTTCAGCACCAATATTGATAACAGCTCCCATCATGATAACGGCATTGGCACCAATTGTGACTTGATCACGGATAATGGCACCTGGTTCAATTCGAGCATTAATATGCTTGATATCTAACATTGGAACTCCTGTATTTTGGGCACTAGCCTCAACATAATAATCAGTTAAATTATTGTCTTTTAAAATAGGTTCAATAATTTTAAAATCGCCAATAATAATTGCTAAATCGTTACTCTTAAATACTTTAATTGAAGATGGGAAAACAACTTTAGAAATATCGGCTTGTAAATAAATTTTTACTGGCGTCGATTTCTCAGAATTTCCTATATAATTGATGATTTCTTGAGCACTCATTTTTGTCATTAAATTTTCCTCCAATTAATAATCACGATCTAGACTAATTAAATCTTGATAATTTTCCCGTTTTACGACTAATTTATCCTGACCATTTTCAACGAAGACCACAGCAGGACGAGGATTACGATTATAATTCATTGCCATCGAATATCCATAGGCTCCAGTATCAAGTATTGCTAAGATGTCACCGACTTTGGTTTCAGGTAACTCCTGCTTATCAATTAAGATATCACCTGACTCACAATATTTACCAGCAATGTGGGCTGTTTCAATATTTTCTTGGCCCATCTTATTGGCAACCACTGCCTCGTACTTGGCTTGATATAAAGCTGGTCTAATATTATCACCCATACCTCCATCAACTGATATATATGGAGGTAAATTAGGAATATCTTTTCGAGAACCAATTGTATAAAGAGTATAGCCTGCTGGTCCAACGATGGAGCGACCAGGCTCAATCCAAATTTCAGGAACATCGTCGCAACTTTGCTTCAATTCATTAGCAATTTGAGAAATAAATTCTTGAGCAGTAATGGGATCGTCAGCTTCGTTATAACTGATTCCAAAACCTCCACCGAGATTAATAACTTGAGGCCAATAGTTAAATTCTTTTTGAAGATTCTTCGCAATCTCAATCATCTTTTTGGCCAACATTATAAATCCCTGTGTTCCAAAAATTTGCGAACCGATATGTGCATGAATTCCTAAAAGATTCATTCGCTTATTTTCTAAAACCAATTGCATGGCTTTCTTTGCTTGACCTGATTCAACATCGAAGCCAAATTTACTATCTGTTTGACCAGTTTGATCATATTTATGCGTATGAGCGGAAATCCCTGGGGTCAAACGCAACATAACGTTTATTTTTTCATCATCTGTTTTTAAAATACGTGCAAGTAATTCAATCTCGTGAAAATTATCTAACATGATTACTCCAACGTGATTTTTAACAGCCATTTCTAATTCTTCAAATGATTTATTGTTACCATGAAAACTAATTTTATCACTGGGAAAACCTGCTGCTAAGGCAGTATACAATTCTCCACCTGAGACAACATCAATGTGAACGTCCTCTTGTTTCATCACCTGATAAATGGCTTTAACGGCAAAAGCTTTACTGGCATAACTGACTTGATACTTCAAACCAGCTTGTTCAAAAGCCAATTTAAATTTTCTTATTTGGCTCCGGATCGAAGCAACATCGAATACATATAATGGAGTGCCATATTTCTTTGCTAAATCAACACTATCAACGCCACCAATCATCAAATGGCCATTCTTACTAGCTAATTCATCTATAATCATTTTATCTACTCCCTTTTACCAAATAAAAAAAGACCTCTTTGCTTAATAAACAAAGAGATCCATAAATAGTCTGCATCAATTTTGTCTTAAGCTCAACGTAACCGATATTATGGTTACGACAGTTCGTATTCTCTTAATAATACGCCCCAGCTTGCTGAATTCTGTAAAACTCAGTGCTTCGGCAATCTTCCCTTTCAATGAGTTCCACGTTTTTACAGAAACTAGCTCATTTACTAATGTCGATTGCGACCTCTTTTGTTGGTACTAAGATTATAACAATGCTCATTATTCGTCAAGTAATATTAATAATTTTCTCATATTTCTAATAATTAATATTTTTTTCTTGTCATAACGGTCAAAAATGATACACTCATCATTAAAAACTATTTAATTTTAGAGGTGCATCGTATGAAGGTCGTTAAGTTTGGTGGTAGCTCTCTGTCAACCGGAGAACAATTTGAGAAAGTCATTAAAATCATAAATGATGATTTTGAACGGAAGGTCATCGTGACCTCAGCTCCAGGTAAACGTTTTGCCGGCGATACTAAGGTAACTGACTTACTAATCAAATATGCTCAAGCGGTAATTGATAATGAGGATTATACCAATATTATTAAAGAGATTGCCTCTCGTTATCGTGAAATCAGTACCCATTTTCAACTTGATGAATCCGTTATTAAATTACTTAAAGAAAAAATAATTGCTTTAGGCAAAACTGAGTTTCCTGACGATGAACATTTAATGGCAACTTTTAAGGCCCATGGAGAATTTCTCAATGCTATTCTCTTAAATAAAGTCCTTAATTCCCAAGGTATCAAATCAATTTTCGTTGATCCCAAAACAGCTGGTATTATTGTCCATGGTCAACCAAATGACGCCGATATTTCTCCAGAAACTTATACTAACTTAGCTAAGTTTGAGATTCCCGCCGATACTAAAGTCGTTTTCCCTGGTTTCTTCGGTTATAGTCAAGATGGTTCAATCTATACCTTTTCCCGTGGAGGTTCAGATATTACCGGGGCCTTATTGAGTCGTGGACTTCACGCTGATTTATACGAAAATTTCACTGATGTTGATGCCATTTACGTGGCCAATAACCATGTCGTCAAACATCCACAGGCCATCAAAAAAATGTCTTATCGGGAAATGCGTGAGCTTTCCTATGCTGGCTTTTCAGTTTTCCAAGATGAAGCTATTATTCCGGCAATTAAGGGTCAGGTACCGGTAAATGTCAAAAATACTAATAATCCCGAAGCTGACGGAACCATGATTGTTCCTGAACAATTTCTCTTTGATCCCGCTAATCAAATTACCGGTATCGCCTGTTCCAAACGTTTTTCAGCACTTTATATTCATCGCTACTTGTTAAATAAAGAAGTTGGTTTCACACTGAAGCTACTCAAAATTTTTTATAAATATAATATTTCTTATGAACATATGCCATCAGGTATCGATGATCTAACCGTTATTTTTGATCGAACTAAATTAGATAAAACAACGATCAAACATCTTTGCCATGATGTTAAAGAAATCCTCCAGCCAGATTATTTGGAATGGATGGACGACTATGCGATTATTATGGTGGTTGGTGAAGGAATCGCCCACAACGTCAATACGATCGGTGAAATCATTGATTCCTTAACGAAAAATAACATTGCAATTCACATGATCAATCAGGGTGCCTCAAGAATCTCTATTATGATAGGAATTCAGGAATCCGATGCTGATGATGCTGTAAAACAAATTTATAAAACATTTTTTGATTAAATAATTGAGGTGAATAAATTGGTAAAATTACTTAAAGTACATGGCTCAGAAAATAAATTTTTCATTTTAGATCAAACCTTACTGGAAACACCCTTAAATGATGATGAACTGAAAAGAATTGCAATTAATTTCTGTCAAAATATCCTGGGCGGTGCCGATGGACTATTGGTCATTGATACAAGTGAAAACTGTTTAGGAAAGATGCGTGTCATCAATGCTGATGGCAGCGAGGCAAAAATGTGCGGCAATGGTCTCAGAACCGTCAGTCGTTACCTATCGGAAAAATATCACCTAGATAATTTCAAGATTGAAACTATGGCCTCTGATCTATCGATTTCCAAAGCCGAAGATTTTTACAAGGGAGTTCCGGCTTTTAGTGTTGAAATCTCCCCTATCTCATTCAAAAAAATTGATCTGCCTTTCTCTTACAAAAGTTTAGACGAAATGGTTGATCAAATGATTCCAGAATTTTTACCAGATCAAAGTTTTACAGCCATTGCTGTTCCCAATCCACACTTAATTAGTTTTGTACCCGAAGTCAGTCAGTTAGAACTTGGCGATCTTGGACAAAAACTGAACGCAGCTAATAGTTATTTCCCTGAAGGAGTTAACGTTAGCTTTTGTCAGATCATGGACACTAATAAGTTATTTGTTCAAACTTATGAACGTGGCGTTGGTTTTACTAATGCCTGTGGTACCGGTATGTCGGCTACCAGTTTAGCCTTTGCAATCTTACATTCAGATAAATTTGACCCTACCAAGGATATTAGTGTTTATAATCCCGGTGGTATGGTCAAAACCCAAATAACCTTAAACGAGATTAAGGAGCTAAGTCAGATCCGTCTTATTGGAAATGCTACCTTTACTCATGAAATAAATCTGAGTGAATTTAATCTACATAACAACAATTTAAGCGATATTGATGTTAGTGATACTGGTGAGGAAAAAGATTATCAGTCGTTTGTTAAAAGTATTGCTGAATAATATTCCACGTTTATGCTGCATGTTTAAATTCAAGACTGGTTATGTCATTAACTCATTCTTGAGAACAAAAAAAGACTTATGAGAATTTATCTCATAAGTCTTTTTATATTAGTGCACCTAGTAGGAGTCGAACCTACAACCTTCTGATTCGTAGTCAGACACTCTATCCAATTGCGCTATAGGTGCATATCAATAACTCAACAAAAATAATTATATCATAGACTTTATAAAATTGTATATACTTTATTTGAAATAATTAATAATTATTTTTGCTTAATCAAAACCCTGTAAGTTAGTAAAAGAGTATCCCTACAACAAAGTAAGAATACTCTTTGTTCACTTACGGAGAGTAGGGGGTTCGAACCCCTGATACAGGCAATACCCGTATACATGATTTCCAATCATGCTCCTTCAACCACTCGGACAACTCTCCAGGGTACAAAAAAACTCCGGTTGTCAGACTCGAACTGACGACA
>NZ_JQCF01000069.1 GCF_001438805.1 Companilactobacillus kimchiensis | reverse complement strand
TGGTTGGATGGCTCAACTATTACGGAATTGGGAAAATGGAAACATTCATCCAAAGCATGGATAAATGGCTTCGCTCAAGAATCAGACAATATATTTGGAAGTCATGGAAGAAACCCAAAACTAGACTTAAGAATCTAATGAAACTAGGAATGACAAGGAATCAAGCTAGAACATTCTCCAACACCCGCAAGGGATATTGGAGAACAGCTCACAGTAAAACCTTGTTATACACTTTAACGAATAAAAAACTGGAATCTCTTGGACTATTGAACATATCCAAGAAACTCCAGTCTATTCAGAATGCTTAAATTAATGAACCGCCGTATACGGA
>NZ_JQCF01000068.1 GCF_001438805.1 Companilactobacillus kimchiensis | reverse complement strand
TGGTTGGATGGCTCAACTATTACGGAATTGGAAAGATGAAAACATTCATTCAAAGAATAGATGAATGGCTTCGTTCAAGAATCAGACAATACATTTGGAAATCATGGAAGAAAATCAAAACTAGATTCAAGAATCTAATGAAACTAGGTATGACAAGGAATCAAGCTAGGACATTCGCCAACACCCACAAAGGATATTGGCGAACAGCACATAGTAAGACTTTGTTATACACTTTAACAAATGAAAAACTGGAATCTCTTGGACTATTGAATATGTCCAAGAAACTCCAGTCTATTCAGGATGCTTAAATTAATGAACCGCCGTATACGGA
>NZ_JQCF01000067.1 GCF_001438805.1 Companilactobacillus kimchiensis | reverse complement strand
AAGTGCGCCCGGCATGGGCACTAACTTGGTGGTGAAAGTCCACTGTGAGCCGTAGTAGTCGGAATCACTAGCCGAGGGCAAGGGTGTCCACCGTGAGGTGGAATCTGAAGGAAACCTAAAGCAAAATACTGAACTGATGAACAAGAATCGGCTATAAGGCTGAAAATACTGGATAAGTCTGCTTCACAAGATGAAGTCCGATACTACTCAAAAGTATTTCCAGTAAAGTCGGCAGTTACATGGTACGAAAGTTAGCGTTCTTACCCGGGGAGGTCTGTATCATATGTTTGGCAAGGAAACGGAATGTATCCTACAAACAAACTAAGCAGTGATGTGTAGCTGAATGGTACAGAAGTCAGCCGAGGTCATAGTAGTCGCTTGTGACGAAGGACCGAACATTAATAACTCTTTTC
>NZ_JQCF01000066.1 GCF_001438805.1 Companilactobacillus kimchiensis | reverse complement strand
GAAAAGAGTTATTAATGTTCGGTCCTTCGTCGCAAGCGACTACTATGACCTCGGCTGACTTCTATATCGTTCAGCTAAACATCACTGTTTAGTTTGTTTGTAGGACACATTCCGTTTCCTTGCCAAACGTATGATATAGACCTCCCCGGGTAAGAACGCTAACTTTCATACCATGTAACTGCCGACTTTACTGGAACACTTTTGAGTAGTATAGGACTTTGTCTTGTCATGCAGACTTATCCAGTGCCTCCAGCCTTATAGCCGATTCTTGTACATCAGTTCAGTATTTTGCTTTAGGCTTCCTTCAGATTCCATCTCACGGTGGACACCCTTGCCATCAACTAGTGATTCCAACTACTATGGCTCACAGTGGACTTTCACCACCAAGTTAGCGCCCATGCCGGGCGCACATGAA
>NZ_JQCF01000065.1 GCF_001438805.1 Companilactobacillus kimchiensis | reverse complement strand
GTGGATGATTTTTGAAATCCCATGATGTTTCAAATGAATCCCAATCTTGTTTGCTAATTAAAACGTTAGTTTTTGATAATTTACTTATTTCATCATTGCCAATAATATTAGAATTTATTGGCAATGATCCTATATCTGATGCTTGAAAGTTTAACGTGGGATTTTTAATACTGAGATTTTCATCCATAATTTTAGAATTCATGATGGCTAAAATTGGCAATACATCCTGCTTATTTGGAAATATGGCACTACCACCGGAATCAAAAATATGATCTTTTGTTAATAACCTTGCTGAAAAAACACCAGATGTAACAGAGGACCATGTAATTCCTTGTTTAAAATAAAATTGTTCATTTCTTACAGATGCTGATTTTTTTATTCCGTCTTTTTTATAGTTTTTTATTTGGTATCCTTCATTTTCCCAATTAACAACGTACTCTTCGAATCCGTACCATTTCTTAAAACCTCCACCTTTTGAATACCAAAACCATTTATTGTTATTTCGTAAATGTATTTTGTTACTAAGGACTTCATACCAGAAACGTAAAAATTTACTATTATCGCTCGTTGTCATCCCAACTACAGGAGAATATTTGTTGTCCAAGCTATTGTTTATTAGATACATTTTTAGACTTTGTTCGGTGATCCAATAAGCAACTGGACTACCAGGAATCTTA
>NZ_JQCF01000064.1 GCF_001438805.1 Companilactobacillus kimchiensis | reverse complement strand
ATTAATAACTCTTTTCGATATTGGAGGTGGAGACGGTGCGAAGATCGCAGAAAACAGAGCAAAAAGCTGACCATCTGAAGATGATAAGTTTGGAAAATCGAAAGCAATCAGAGGCGCGTAGTACCGCCTCTGGTGAATGTACGATAAAGAGTGGCATTTCATTTAAAGAACTAGTTTTAAATAGAGATAATCTTAATCAAGCTTATTTACGTGTTTATAGAAACAAAGGGTCTCAAGGAATAGATGGCATGACCGTTTATGAGCTATTGGATTATCTTAAGGAAAATAAATCTCAGGTAGTCCAATCATTGAGTGACCTTTCATATAAACCAAGCCCTGTCAGGCGAGTAGAAATACCAAAACCTGATGGAACCAAACGTAAATTGGGAGTACCAACGGTCGTTGACCGTATGGTACAACAGGCAATTGCGCAAGCAATGACTCCTGTTTTTGAAAGAGTATTTTCTGACAATAGTTTTGGTTTCAGACCTAATCGGAGTGCTCATGATGCCATAAAACGCGTCACGGAATTTTATAATCAAGGCTATCACTATGTGATAGATCTTGATTTAAAGTCGTACTTTGACACGGTCAACCATGATTTACTCATGAAATTCATCAAGCAATATATCGATGATGAATGGTTATTGAGAATGATTCGTAAATTCTTAACTAGTGGGGTAATGGACGGAAAATTGTTTCAAAAGTCTGAGAAAGGAACGCCACAAGGTGGCAACC
>NZ_JQCF01000063.1 GCF_001438805.1 Companilactobacillus kimchiensis | reverse complement strand
CTGAGGAATCTTATTATGATTGTCATCAAATATTTCCGAGATATATTCTTTAAAATAACGTTTGAATCCATATTTATCAGTTCTTATTCTGTATGCATTAAAATTAAAACGAACGCCTTGAAGATTTATATAATAATCATCTTTTTCATAATAATTCCAGTTCATTACTTTCTTCTCATCCGATTTCCATTTCTTTGAATCCTCTTTGAGCATAGCAGAATATGGAATAACGTATTTTTTAGAACTATCATCTAAGTACTGATAATTATTTTCAGATCCATATCCCGCATCGGCGACGACCACGTCGCCCAGCGTATGATTCTCTTCAAGTTGTTTTATAAAGGGAATCAATGTTCTTGTATCAGTTGGATTTTGAAACATTCCGATTCCTGTGATAAATTGATTATTGGTAGCAATTTGAACATTGTATGCAGGCTTCAGTTGACCGTTCATCATTGGATCTTCCTTGATCCTCATAAACGTAGCATCTTCATCACTTTTTGCATAGCTATTTCTTTTATCAAATTTCTCCATCTGTCCTTCGTGTTCAGATTTTTTACTGATACGTTTATCAAGCTTTCGAGCATATGATTTTAGTTTTCGGCGATCCTGTTTATCAGGATTAGGTGATTTTTGGGGATTATCTGCTATTTTTTTATTTAAGTCCTCAAGATATAATTCAAGTTTTGTCTGTACTTCTTCTAGGGCATCGTCAGAAAGGTCCGAAGGATTTTTGACGACGCCCATCCGTACTTCATTTATTTCCGATAATAATTTTTGGATTTGAGCTTTATTCATGTCATCAAATCTGATAGTATTCTTTTTCCAAACAAACGAAAATTTATTGGCGTCCGCCAATATTTTCGTACCATCAATAAAGGATACTTCGTCAATTAAACCATTTTGCTTTAAGACATTAGTTAAGTTTGTCAGACTATCATTAAGCAATGTTTCGATTTCATTTGAAATTCTAAACCTACATATAGTTCTGTATGAGGGAACTTGGTATTGTGTGAGCCAACGCGCAACAATATTCTCTTCAGCAAATTCTTCAA
>NZ_JQCF01000062.1 GCF_001438805.1 Companilactobacillus kimchiensis | reverse complement strand
ATGAAAATTAAAGCTGCTGTAGTTGATAAAGTAAATGATCCATTCGTTATCAGAGATGATGTTGAATTAGCTGAAATGACCGATGATGGTTTACAAGTTAAAGTCGTTGCTTCTGGTATCTGCCACTCTGATGAAGCCTTGCGTAAAGGTGATGCAGGTTTCACCTTCCCAGTTGTTTTAGGACATGAAGGTTCAGGTATCGTTGAAAAAGTTGGTAAGAACGTAACTAATTTCAAACCTGGTGACCACATCATCATGTCATTTTATTCTTGTGGAGAATGCGACAACTGTCTAAAAGGTAAGCCTACCCAATGTCGTAAATATGCTGCTTCTAACCTATCCGGTACTCGTCCTGATGGATCTGATCATTTTACTGAATCAGGCCACCATGTCAGTGATATGTTCAACCAATCATCATTTACTACTCACACAGTGATCGATAAAAGAAATGCTGTTAAAGTACCCGATGACCTTGACTTGAGAAAGCTTGGACCTCTAGGATGTGGCTACGTAACTGGTAGTGGTACCGTCTTTAATACTCTTCAACCAAAGCCTGGTGATACAATTGCTGTCTTTGGTACTGGTGCAGTTGGTTTAGCTGCCATGATGGCTGGTAAAATCTCCGGTTGTGTGAATGTTATTGCTGTTGATATCGTTGATTCACGGCTTGAATTAGCTAAAAAGATGGGTGCTACCGATATTGTTAATAGTAAAAACGAAGATGCCGTTGCCGCTATCAAGAAGATCACTGGCGGTCTAGGTGTTGACTGGGCAGTTGATACGACCGGCGTTGCCAAAGTTATGACCGATTCAATCGCAGCTTTAACTCAAGGTGGTACAACCGCCACAATCGCTGTCACACCTCATAACATCGATATCAGTACTTGGAATGACCTTTGTGTTGATGACAAGAAGATTGTCGGGGTTAACATGGGTGATTCAATTCCTCAAGTCGACATCCCTCGCCTGATCAAATTTTATCAGATGGGCGTTTTCCCCTTCGATTTAACTGAAAAATTCTATAACTTTGATCAAATCAATGAAGCTGATGCAGATTCTGTTAGTGGTGATACTATCAAGCCTAT
>NZ_JQCF01000061.1 GCF_001438805.1 Companilactobacillus kimchiensis | reverse complement strand
TGCGCTCTAAACCAGCTGAGCTATAGGCCCATAACAGTGGCAAAGCGGGTGACGAGAATCGAACTCGCGACAACAGCTTGGAAGGCTGTGGTTTTACCACTAAACTACACCCGCATATTACCTTGCGTCTACTTCATACCTTAGTAAACGTGACTTTACTAACGGTCCGTGCGAGAATCGAACTCGCGATCTCCTGCGTGACAGGCAGGCGTCCTAACCAACTAGACCAACGAACCAAATGTTTCTATACAAAACAAATTGCGGGAGCAGGATTTGAACCTACGACCTTCGGGTTATGAGCCCGACGAGCTACCAGACTGCTCCATCCCGCGATAATAATAATTTTAAGTCCTATATCCGATCCATTCTGATTGATGGACCTTGTAGGACTCGAACCTACGACCGAGCGGTTATGAGCCGCCTGCTCTAACCAACTGAGCTAAAGGTCCGAATCTAATAGCGGCGGAGGGGATCGAACCCCCGACCTCCCGGGTATGAACCGGACGCTCTAGCCAGCTGAGCTACACCGCCAAAATACTTTGTTGCTGACAATATTCTTGTCTATCGGGAAGACAGGATTCGAACCTGCGACCCCCTGGTCCCAAACCAGGTGCTCTACCAAGCTGAGCCACTTCCCGAGATCAATCATATAAAACATCTTGTTTCTTTTGAAACAATGCACCTAGTAGGAGTCGAACCTACAACCTTCTGATTCGTAGTCAGACACTCTATCCAATTGCGCTATAGGTGCATATTCATTATAGTGCCGAGGACCGGAATCGAACCGGTACGGTAATTACTTACCGCAGGATTTTAAGTCCTGTGCGTCTGCCAGTTCCGCCACCCCGGCGTTACTATAATGAAAGCGGAAGACGGGATTCGAACCCGCGACCCCCACCATGGCAAGGTGATGTTCTACCACTGAACTACTTCCGCATTATGCCGACTAGAGGATTCGAACCTCCGACCCCCTGTTTACAAGACAGGTGCTCTGCCAACTGAGCTAAGTCGGCATAAATACGATACTTTCATATTTTACTAAATGAATCTCAATATTGCAACAACAATATTGAATACGGGTGAAAGGACTTGAACCTTCATGTC
>NZ_JQCF01000060.1 GCF_001438805.1 Companilactobacillus kimchiensis | reverse complement strand
GGCGAATTTTATAATCAAGTTAGCCACTTTCAATAAAAGCTCAAAATAAAAACACCAAGACGAAAAAATCAGGTATCATTGGAGTTCCTACACAAACAATGAAAGAGGTTTTTCGTCTTGATGCAAGAAAATGATACCATAATACGACCTAAGGGACACCATTTAACTGAAATTGAACGTGGTGAAATAGCTTCGCTTCACCTTTTGGGATTCTCAAATCGTAAGATTGCTCACGCCGTTGGCGTTTGCCCTCAAACTATTAATAATGAGATCCGCAGAGGGACCGTAAGACAGGTTAAAAAGGTTAATGGGAAACAATATTTCTCTAATGATTATTACCCTGATACCGCTCAATTACGTTATGACACGCTGCGTAAGCAGTGTCATCGACCTTCTAAGTTTAATCGAGTTAAACAATTCCTAAGCTACTTTGTAGAACAGTTCAAACAGGGGTGGTCTCCAGATATAATCGCAGGTAGATCACGTGTCGATGGGTTATTCTTTAAAGATGAAATGGTATCAACTACCACTCTTTATAAGTACATCGATGAACAACGTTTAGAGATACGTAATATAGACTTAACCGACAAAATGAATAGATCTACCAAGCTACACGTTTCGAAGAAACATAAGCGTCTATTGGGTAGAAGTATCGAGGAACGTCCTGAGAGCGCTGACTTGCGAGAAGATTTTGGTGACTTTGAAATTGATACTATCGTTGGTAAGAGAAATGGTCACGAGAGCGTAGTCTTAACACTTATTGAGCGTAAATCCAGATTCGAGATAATGCGACTTATTGACGGTAGAGATGCCGACTCTGTTGATTACGCTATGGAAGAGATCAAACATAATTACGGTCACATTATCAACTCGATAACCGCAGATAATGGTCCTGAATTTGCTAATCTCGATTCTGTTATGTCTGGAGTTTCAGATGTTTATTTTGCACATCCATATACTTCCTCAGAAAGAGGAACCAATGAAGCACATAATAGAATGATTCGTCGTGACTTGCCCAAAGGGCTGTCACTCGATTCTATTGCTCCAGATTTAGTATCCTCTATTGAATCAAAGCTCAATGATATGCCTAGAAAGTTGTTGAACTACAAAACTCCACGGGAACTATTCACTAGTTTCTGTGGAGTTTAGAAATGCACTTTTCTGGCACTGATATATTTCGTATTTATTTTTTGGACAAGTGGCTAACTTGTTCTTGTAATTTTCG
>NZ_JQCF01000006.1 GCF_001438805.1 Companilactobacillus kimchiensis | reverse complement strand
ATAATCGTAGGATTTAGTCTGGAGTAAAAATCAGGAATAGGCTCAGCCGGGAGATTTTTCTAAATTGGCGCACTTAGCCAATTTAGAAAAAGGCTCGATGAACCTGAGTTGACTTCAAACGATGCCCCCAGCGTTCCAGCCTATTCCCGATTTTTGCGGAAGACGGGAAGTTAAGTACGTTCTCGCTTTGGCCTAACTTGAGTAAGGAGCCAAATTGGTTATTGAACTTATCAATATTTGTACTCCCAACTATTTTTTATATATGCTGATTTTTTCGGAATTGTAATGGTGATAAGCCAGTAACACTTTTAAAGGTCCTTGATAACTGTGATTGATCTGAATAACCAATTGAAGTAGCTATTTCGCTGATTGGTAATTGTGTGAAGAGTAGTAATTGCTTAGCCGATAAAATACGTTGAGCGGTTAAAAAATTCAGGACGCTGACGCCAGTTGTTTCTTTAAAAAGATGCATTAAATATGATTTGCTGCAACCAATGGCGGCCGATATCTCTTCAGTATTTTTAACCGTGGCTAAATTATCATAAATATATTCTTGGGCTTGGTAAATGATTGAAGGAATATTTTGACGTTTGACTTGGGCAACATTTTTAACAAATCTTTCGCCGATGGTTCGGGTGTATTCATAGATATTAGTGATATCGCGACGTAGTTCAGTTTTCTTAATACATTCGTCACTTAGATCATAGGCACTTTCAGCAAACATACCGCCGCGAATGGCTGCTCTGGTAAAAAGGGTTGTGGCGGCAACGGTGATATTTTTCTTACTTCGTAAATCTGATGAAGCTAAAATTCCAAAATTACCTTGATCCATGAAATTGACGTAATTATTATTAAATTCCAACAAATTACCATGTTCAACGCCTAGAAGCATTTGTTGTTCAGCCAAATAACCATTATGTGAGGGTTTATGTTCGTTCAAAAAGGCCGATTGCTGATTGGAACGATCGAGAATGTCATAGTCAGTTAAGTCAATTTCGTTATTGGCAAAGTTGGGTTCATTTTGAGATAGAGCCATATAAAGCAAACTCAATTGTGATTTGAAAGTATTAAAGTCAGTTAAAGCAATTTTATCTTCGTAGTTACCGTTGCCGCTGATAGCAGCAGTGGTTGTCCAAACAATGAAATTGTTCCCTTGAAAATTAAACGTAGCGATGGAACCAATTCTAGAAAAAGTGGAGATGGCAATTTTATCGGTAATCTCTGCTAATAGCTTACTTTTTAATTTTTCAGGCAGACTAGGCATGATAGCTTTCTTATTGATTAGAATGGTTGATTTATTATTGTCAAAAACAAAAATCGATAAGCTGGTGGCTTGATAGAAGTAACTAATGATTTTTTTAATATCCATAGGAAACCCTTTCAATTAATAAACATTATTTAACAAAAAAAAGTGATATTTAACAAATTGATTTTATCAAATTTAGGATAATAAAGACATATTAATAGTTAATAGGAGATATAAAAATGAAAACTTATTTAGCTTTTGATATCGGTGGAACTAAATTAAAATACGCTCTGATAAATAATCAGGGGCAATTATTGAAAGAATATTCTGAACCAACTATTCAGGATTCAAAAGAGTTATTTCTGAAACGTTTTAAAGAGATTGTTGATAAGTTTAAAAAACAAATATCCGGCGTTGGAATTAGTGTCCCAGGGAAAATAAACCGACGTGATCAAAGTATCAGTTTTGGAGGATCGTTACCATTTTTAGATGGAGTCTCATTTAGTGAAATATTAGGTGATATGCCAGTATCAGTAGAAAATGATGCTAAAGCAGCTACATTGGCGGAATTATGGCAAGGAACGTTAAAAGAAACTAATAATGCTGTGATGTTAGTTTTGGGAACAGCCATCGGTTCAGGAATCGTTTTGAATCGAGAATTGATCTATGGAAGTCACGAACAAGCTGGTGAAGTCAGTTTTATGAGTTATGGCAAATTTGGCAAAGATGAATTGATGGGTGGTAAATGTTCAGCCGTTGGTTTAATTCAAAATATTGCTAAACATTATGGTTTAAGTGATATCAATGATGGACCAGCAGTGTTCGAATTAATCAAAGAACATGATGAATATGCTTGGCAACAATTTGAAATTTTTTGTAATGATATCGCCTTAATGATTCATAATATGCAAACTGTTTTGGATGTCGATAGTTATGTAATTGGCGGTGGTATTTCTCGTCAAAATATCGTTGCAACAGAAATTAATTCAGCTTTCGAGAAATTACGAGCAACTAATACTTTTGTTGATAAGACATTAACTAAACCACAAATTGTTGGATCAACATTTCATAATGAAGCCAACTTACTGGGGTCAATTTATAAATTTGAGAAAAATACAATTGCATCGAAACAATTGGGAACTATTGGAGAAGTGTCGATATGATAAATGAGGAAACTATATTTCCCAAAGATTTCTTATGGGGAGGAGCAACTGCTGCTAATCAACTGGAAGGTGGTTACAACGAGGATGGTCGAGGTCTATCGATTGCTGATGCTCTTCCTGGTGGCAAAAAAAGATTTGAAATAACTCAAGCAGATGATTTCGATTGGACCATCGATGCTAGTAAATATAAATATCCTAACCACTTGGGAATTGACCATTATCACCACTATAAAGAAGATATTGCGCTATTTGCTGAAATGGGGTTCAAGGTTTATCGTTTTTCAATCTCTTGGAGTCGAATTTTTCCTAGAGGGGATGAAAAAGAACCTAACGAAAAGGGTTTAAAATTTTATGACAAGGTAATTGATGAATGTTTAAAATACAATATAAAACCAGTTATTACTTTGTCACATTATGAAATGCCTTTAGTGTTAGCGAAAGAATATGGTGGCTGGAAAAATCGGCAACTAATTAGTTTCTTTGAACGGTTCGTTAAGGTTGTGATTGAACGATTCGGTCACAAGGTACATTATTTTTTAACTTTTAATGAAATTAATTCAGCTTCACAACATCCTATTATGGGTCAAGGGTTAGTACCTAGTAATGGTGGAAATAATAAACAGAATGTTTTTCAGGCTTGGCATAATCAATTCGTTGCTAGTTCTAAAGCTGTTAAAATTGCTCATGACTTTGACCCTAGTATTGAAGTAGGTTGTATGATCCTGTATGCGACTTCCTATGCTTATAATTCTGACCCTAAAAATCAATTAGCTAATTTGCAAAATAATCAGGATTTTAATTATTTCTGTGGGGATGTTCAAGTTAGAGGACAATATCCAGCTTATACAGATAGATTGTTAAGTAAATATGGTCTCACTAAAAATGATTTAGATATAACAGCAGAGGATTTGGCACTATTGAAGACTTATCCCGTAGATTTCGTATCAATCAGTTACTATATGTCGACTGCCGTAGAGACAACCGGAATTACTGATCAAACTGTGGCTGGAAATCTTATGGGAGGAGTTAAAAATCCTTTCTTAGAAGTTAGTGACTGGGACTGGCAGATTGATCCAACTGGTTTAAGAATCGCTTTAGATGAGTTATATGATCGCTATCAAAAACCGATTTTTGTCGTAGAGAATGGTCTGGGTGCTAAGGATAAAGTTGAAGCTAACGGAAAAATATATGATGAATATCGAATTGACTATTTACGTTCACATATCAAAGCTATTGGTGAGGCCATTAATGACGGTGCTAAGGTAATCGGTTATACTCCCTGGGGTTGCATCGATTTGGTCAGTGCCTCAACAGGTGAGATGTCAAAAAGATACGGTATGATTTACGTCGATCTTGATGATAATGGCAAAGGCACACTGCGTCGTAGTAAAAAAGAATCGTTTTATTGGTATCAACGTGTTATTTCGACTAATGGACGCTACTTAGAATCAAGTAATTTGAAATATTGAGGAATACAAAAATGGAAGAAACTAAAACTACCAAGTTAAACAAAAATGGCCTATTTTATATCAGCCGATTAGCAACTATTTTTTCGATCCTGATGTATGTATCATATATTCCACAGATCATGAACAATGTTACTGGGGTTAAAGGAAATCCTTTACAGCCACTGTGTGCTGCTTTGAACAGTATTCTCTGGGTATCATATGGTCTTTTAAAACAGAAAAAAGATTGGCCGGTGGTTATCGCCAATCTACCAGGAATTGTTTTAGGCCTAGTTACATTTATTACTGCCTTATAAAAAATTTAGTTTAATTTTCAAGAAAGCGTTACCATATAACTATTAGTTAAAAAGAAGGAGTAATTTAATATGACTGTATTTCCAAAGAACTTTTTGTGGGGCGGTGCCACTGCTGCTAATCAATATGAGGGTGCCTGGGATGTTGATGGCAAAGGTGTCAGTACGGCAGATCTTTTGAAGGGTGGAACTTATGAAACTGCAAGAACTTTTACCAAAGAGGTCCAACCAGATACGTATTATCCATCACATCAAGGTAGTGATTTTTATCATCATTACAAGGAAGATATTAAATTATTAGCTGAAATGGGTTATAAAACTTATCGTTTGTCAGTTGCGTGGACAAGAATTTTTCCCAACGGTGACGATGCCAAACCTAATCAAAAAGGTTTAGATTTTTATCGAAATGTTTTTGAAGAATGTCACAAGTACGGGATCGAACCACTCGTTACGATTTCACATTACGAAATGCCTTATCATTTAACTGAGGCCTATGGTGGCTGGGGTAATCGGAAAGTTATCGATTTTTATGTAAAATATGCTCAAACTTTATTTACTGAATATAAAGATCTTGTCAAATATTGGCTAACTTTTAATGAAATCAATATTGGAATGTTGTTTGGTGGCTATATGTCACTCGGTTTACCGGTTAAAGATGGTGCTGCACCATTCAATGGCAAGATGACGGATGAAGATATTCAAAATAATCTTCAAGGTCTACATTATCAATTTGTTGCTAGTGCCTTGGCTGTTAAAATTGGTCACCAAATCAATTCTGATAATATGATTGGCTGTATGATTGCCGGTAATGTCAATTACCCACTAACATCTAATCCAGATGATGTTTTGAAAGCTCAATTAGCAAATGAAATCAACAACTATTACTGTGGTGATGTGCAAGTTCGTGGAGCTTATCCACACTTTGCTCAACGTTTCTGGGATGAACACCATGTTAAATTGGAAATGACCTCTGAAGATGCTGAGATTTTAAAAGAAGGTACAGTTGATTATTATAGTTTCAGTTATTATTCATCAAACACTGTGACCGCTAATCCAGAAAAAGCTGAAGCCGCTGGCAACTTCTCGATGGGTGTGAAAAATCCTTACTTAGATTACAGTGAATGGGGTTGGAGTATGGACCCTAAAGGTCTTCGTTGGTATCTAAATGATGTTTACGGACGTTACGGAATTCCCGTCATGGTCGTTGAGAATGGCTTGGGTGCCCGTGATACAATGGAAGCGGATGGATCGGTTAATGACGATTATCGAATCGACTATCTTAAAGGTCATATCGAACAGATGAAAGAAGCTATCAAGGATGGCGTTGATCTGATTGGTTACACACCTTGGGGTTGTATTGATTTAGTTTCGGCTGGAACTGGTCAAATGGCTAAACGTTATGGATTCGTTTATGTTGATCGTGATGATGATGAACAAGGTGACTTCAGTCGAACACCAAAGAAGAGTTTCTACTGGTATAAAAAAGTCATCGAATCAAATGGTGAAAAATTATAAAATTTATAAGCGTCAGAATTGCGTGATTTAATAAATGCTTTCATAATGTAGTAAAATCTCAAAGCAAAGAGGCAACTATTATGAAAGATAAAGTACCCAAAGTAACGCTGAGAGTATCGATATTAGCATTAGTTTTGATAGCAATTGTGTTATATTTCTTGAATTTACCCAATGCTATTTTGGCACTGTTTGCCGTCGTTATTCTTTCAGTTATATATTTAGGTGGCATGGAAAGAGACCACACAATTTTTATGAGACATCGTAAACGGGGATAGATTCCTGAATGACATAAAAGGTTAAAATATATTTAAAAATAATGAAAAAAGAAGACATTTTGAATGGTTAATGCCTTCTTTTTTTTTGCATAACTGATATCCTAAAGGTATGTAGATGTATATTATTTTTATCAGGGAGATATGTATATATGAAAAAATTTAAAATGATGGCTCTGACTGGTATCTTGCTATCAAGTGCTATTTTAGGGGCAAATACTTCAGTTGCTCAAGCTGCAAGTAATAATGCAATCAATGTTAATAAGAGTGGATTTAACAATGCTATTCAAGTTATTAATGATTTATTAAATTCAAGTTTAACTGCTAATAAGGTGAATTCTCAAACTCAATTCTCTGACATGGCAAATGAATCTGATATGAATGTTGAACCAATTTTTGGTGAACAATCAAGTTCAAGCTTTAATGAAACATTACAAAGTGAACTAAATGTTGTTGATAGTAGCAGTCAATTAGTACCAATGAAAGTTGTTACACCTGATGACCATGGTTTTACTGACAAGGTTAGTTATACGTTGAATGGTGTTACAAAAATCGTTAATGTACATTATAACTATGCAATGCCAACATTGACTTTTGGTGCCGGTGCAAATGCTCAGTATTTAAATGTTAAGGCTGGAAATACTGATGCAATTGATGCTGCAGCAATTAGTACGAATGGTTTAAAAGTTAATACTACTAACAAAACAGATGCTAATGGTACTTCGAATGCAACATCGATCGATGTTGATAAAAATAATTATTCATCAGCGAATGCTACATCAACCGTTCAATTTACTCCAAGGGATTCATATGCAAGAGGAATTTTTGCTAATAGAACAGTTAATGTTTATCAAGAACCAAATTGGGACAATGTTAATAAACAAATGACATTCCAAAGTGGTGATAACGTTACAAATCAACAACAGGTTTATATTCAAGATAATCATAGATACTTAATTACAATGTCAAACTATGATAAAGAAAATAATACTGTAGATTATAGTGCCACAGCAATTGATTCCAAAGGGAACACTATTAATGATTCATTGAATTCTAAAGCAATTACATATACAACGACAGGGCGAACTATAGAACCAAATACATCAGATGCAACGCCAAGCTATACAATTATTTTTAAAGATGGAGATAATACAATTGGAACCTCCATTAATAAGGCAGATGGGATAAGTGATGATGGAATAATTACTATTTCACCAGAAACTGTTGAAGCAGCTGCAACAAAGGTTGGAGTAACATTAAAATCTACCCCAACAGCCAAGACTATTGATGCAAGCACAACTACAAATAACCTAAGTCAAACATATTCTGCAAGCACAACTGCTGATACGACTGTTAATTACTTCAGTACTGTAACAGGGAAATCTTTAAACGCACCTGAGGAATTGAAGGGGGCAAATGGGGATCCAAAGATTTTAAGTATTCCTACCGGATACAAGCTCGCAAATGTGTCAGACTTAGTACAAACATTAAATGCTGATCAACCAACGAAAGACGTTTATGTAACACCAATCAAGACTACTGTAGGTAATCTCTCATACACAGTAACCTTTAGGGATAAAGATACTGGTAAAGTAGTTGGATCAGAAGTTAAGAGTGAAGGTAATCTAGGCGATTATATTGGTTTAACTGCTCCAGATGGTTATGCCTTCTCAACAATTCTTGACCATGGTTTCGTTCTTCTCAAGAACAACCAAAGCGTAACTAAATATGTCACAGCTGCTGACACTCCATACAGCATTTCATATGTTGACCAGGATACTGGTAAAGAAGTTGGTACACAATCAGGTAAGGGTGCTGATGGTTCAGATGTAACCCTCAAATCACCTGATAACTATGCCTTTGTTAGTGCTGATGATATGACTTACACAATTGACAAGTCTGATACAGCAACTAAGACAGTTTATGTCAAGAAGTCTAACCAAACAGTTGATAATATTGTTGCCGGTTATCCACAAAATGGTTATATTAAGATTTATGACGCCAATGGTAAATTGAACAATGATGTTGTTCTAACTGAAGGTTCAAGTTGGATCGTTGATAAGACTCAAACAATCAAGGGTTCTGAATACTATCGTGTTGCTACGAATGAATATGTTAAAGCCAGTGATGTTTACAAATACACACCATTACAAAGTATCGTTACAACTAGAGGTACTAATGTAACTCCTGTTTATAATTCTAGAGGCCAATTGTTAGCTAACGTGGCTCTAGATACTAATACACCTTGGTATACTGACCGTAGTGCTGAAATCAGAGGTTCACTAATGTATCGTGTATCAACTGATGGATGGGTCAAAGCCAGTGATGTTGATTTGACTAAATAGTTTTACAAATACACTGATTTTCTTAACGATGTCAGTGTATTTTTCTAGTTAATTTCAAAGGAAATGATAATTATGAAAGAAATTATAAGACTTGTTGGGGTTGCTATTATAGCAGCAATTATCGTCGTGTTGGTTTCGTTAATACCTATGAATGCAATTATGAAAAGTATTATTTATGCCATTGTCTTAGGCCTATTTATTTACGTGGTAGCATTAATAATGCGTCTTAATCAATAAGTGGGGGAAGTTATGGATAATAGTACACAGGGATTAATTGTAGGGACAATCGTCTTCATTGCGGTGTTTGCTTTGAATATGTTGAAAATAAGTAATATCATGATTGCCCTGATCACAGTCGTAATAGCCTTAGTCAGTATCGTAGTTTTGAGAAGAATTTATCGATAAAAAAGAACCTATGTCTGCCGTGATATTTTGATTCTTAATCATGAGTGGTTAAAGTGGAAGGTATCGGTTAGTGTTTCTATATATCAGGTTGTTAATCAAAAATAACTTGATGACATTAAATTTATTTCAAATAATATTAAAAGGCCCTACCAATTTAAGCTAATTGGTAGGGCCTTTTATCGGCAATATATTTAAAAAGTAATTTTTTATTTCCAATTTATTCTTGAGAAAACCCGACGTCCTAAGACTTCACGCATAAACATGAACAAAGGCCAAGCAATTAAAGTTAAAGCCACATAGATGTAAGTGTAATTCCAATTCAAAATATTTTGTAGTCCAAAGGTATTTTCACCAAAAATAAAGGAAACGATTGATAAAGCGATTGCCACTCCAATCATAATTTTTTTCCGGCCAATCAATGGATTACTGATTGAAATCAATGCACAGAATCCAATTAAGCCAATGGCAAAGACGGATAAAGTTGAAGTGGTTTCGTAGTTGAAATTGAAATGATTTCCCAAAATAGAAATGGTCATAATTAGTAAGATGTTACAGATGGCAGCTGGTAAAGCAATCTCCATAACGTTACGCATGAAACGTCCAGCTGGGGGCGTGTAATTTGGTTCCAATGCCAAGATAAAGGTGGGGATTCCCACAGTCAAAGCATTGATTGGTGTTAATTGTGAAGGTTGGAATGGGTAACCAGTACCTAGGATGATGAAGAGGATTGATAAAACGACTGAATAAATTGTTTTGATCAAGAATAGTGAAGCAACTCGTTCAACGTTATTAATAACTCGTCTGCCCTCATTTAACATGAAAATCATGGAATCAAAGTTACGATTTAATAATACAAAATCGGCCGCAGCTTCAGCAGCATCACTTTCGCCAGCAATAGCAATACTACAATCGGATTGGCGCATGGCTAAAACATCGTTGACCCCATCCCCAGTCATTCCGACGGTTAAACCATTTTCTTGCATCGCTTTAATTAAGTCAGCTTTTTGACTTGGACGAACTCGGCCAAAAATTTTGTATTCTTTAACTAATTCGTGATAGTCAACAGTATCGTCCACAGTATTCATATCAACGTAATCTTTACCAGAAGAAATACCAGCCTGAGCAGCTACATTAGCCACGGTAACAGGATTATCACCAGAGATGATCTTGAGGTCCATCCCTTGGTTGCGGAGGTAATTAAAGGTGTCAGGAGCCTGTTTTCTAACTTCATCAGAAATCATCAGCAATCCTAAAAGAATTTGTTCAGGATCTTCTTGAAGAATGGCGATAACTCTAAAACCATTTTCAGCAGCATCTTGAATGGTTTTAGTTGTTTCATCGGTGGGATGCTTGATGATAAATTCGGGAGCTCCCATAATGTAATGAACATTATCAGAATCGATAAAACCAGAATATTTGGTTTCAGATGAGAAAGGAATGACATCTTTAACGTTTTTATCTAGAGCCTCAATTCCTAAAGCTTTGACAGCCAAAGCCGTGGCATTGGTTTCTTGGGTAGCATCGACAATTTTTTGAGCGATTGATTGAACAAATTTTTCACTGTTGCCACTATAAGTAAGTGTCTTTTTGACGGTTAATTTACCGGTTGTAATAGTTCCAGTTTTGTCCAGACAAAGTACATCAACTCGTGCCAGAGTTTCAATAGCACTTAAAGAACGAACTAAAATACGACGTTTGGATAAATTATAAGCACCAGTTGCTAAAGCCACTGAAGTTAGTAGAACCAAACCTTCAGGAATCATTCCAATCACGGAGGCTGATGTTCCTAGGATTGATTTGGCGACATCGCCATTTTTTAGGAAGGAACGGAAAAATAGTAATAAACCAATGGGAATAATAGTGTATGTTAAAATCTTGATAATGTTATTGATGATTTTCATCAAAACACTGACGGAACGTTTTTCTTTTCCAACTGCGGAAGAAATTTTGGAGACAAAGCTTTCTTTACCCACTTGAGTTAGTTGAATCTTAGCTTGACCAGCAATGGCAAAACTGCCGGAGAAGACCTCATCATCAATGGTTTTACCGATAGTATTAGCTTCACCTGTGATACTAGATTCGTTAGTTTGTAAACCGTTAGAATAACGAACTATGCCATCAGCGGGAATCGTATCACCACGTTTGATAGACACTATGTCATCTTCGACCAAATCAGCAATGCCAACTTCGACTTCTTGACCATTTCGGGTTACAGTAAAGTTCTGAGCGTTGACTAAGCTTATTTTATCAACTGTGATTTTGGCACGAATTTCTTGATAGCTACCAATAATAATATTAGCTATGACTGGTCCTAAGAAGAATAGATTCCGATAGGAACCCGTCCAAAAGATCAAGATGGCGATGACTAAGTTTAGAAAGTTAAATAATGTGAATAAATTATCAGCTAAAATTTTGGGAATTGGACGTGATAATTTTTTGATTTGAATGTTGGTCAGTCCGCGTTGTACTTGAGAATCAACTTGTTGTGCGGTTAATCCTTCGTCGAGACTGGTATATTTTTCAGGTCTTTTGATTTTTACCATACTCTACCTACGACTGTTAGTTATTTTCTTTTGAATGCTATATACTCTTTACATAACTAAATTTAACATAAAAGGATGAATTTAATTTGAACAATTTATTTTTTGATTTGGATGGAACAATTATTAATTCTGAAACAGGAATCATGAAGAGTTTGAAGTATATGTATGAACACACTTTGGGTTATATTCCGCATGACGATGCGACACTACATACTTTCATCGGACCAACAATTGGGGCATCACTGCACAAGTATGATCACGTGGAGCTTGATGATCCATATATTAATCAAAGTATAAATGCTTTTCGTGAATACTATCAAGATGAGGGCTGGGAAGAGTACACAGTCTTTGATGGTGTCTATGATATGATGGAGTCATTGAAAAAGGCAGATAAAGAAATTTTTGTAGCGACTTCAAAACCGGAAGTTTTTGCGAAAAAGATTATTGATCAATTAGATATGAAACAATATGTTAGACATGTATTTGGCGCTGCTGAAGATGAATCAGTTCGTTCACTTAAGGAAGACGTTATTTCCTATGGAATTGAAAAAACTTCAGTTGATTTAGATACAAAGAATCTTGTTATGGTTGGGGATCGTAGCAGTGATATTGTGGGGGCACATAAGAACAACTTAAAGGCCATTGGGGTAACTTATGGTTTTGGAGATTATGCCGAATTAAAGGCCGCTGACTCCGAATGGATCGTTAATGCACCACAAGAGATTGCTAAACTAGCTATGGAGAATTAGAAATTATGAGTAAGTCATTGTCATATAACCGACACGGTTGTACTTTAATTTTATTGTCAATTTGTTTAATGGTAATTGTATTCTTAGGCATTACTCTGTCAACTGTCTTGAATAGTAACTATGTCAAAAAAGTTGTGAGCAGTGATACTAACGTTACTTTAATCAAAAATTATACTAATCAACGTTTAGGTCGATTAGTTAACAGTTATTCTGCCTCGTCTGATCTGTCGGCAGTTAATCTGACTAATAAAGATGTCAAAAAAATTATTAGTACGTCTGTGGATGAGGTTTATAGCGATGACTCACAGTTAACGATCGGTAGTGCAATTTTGGCTACGATCAGTTCCAAATTAAAAAAAGAAGCTAAGCAATATGGTTTGAATATCGATAGTGAAATTGATACGGTAATCAAGAGTAATGAGGATATCATGAATCAGATTGTCGATAATGATTTGGGACCGATCGAACAAGTGATTGAACAGGTTCAGACCATTAAAAAGCTGATCAAGATAGCAATGGTGGTTGCTGGAGTTATTTTTGTATTATTAGCCATCAGATTAAGAATCAAAGTCGGTTCAACAATGATGTTTTTCCATCATTTAGGGACCGTTGGTATTTGTACTTCGATTCTACTAGCTATTTTATTAGGAGCAACCTACTATCCTTTGCAGGATTTAATTGTGAGCAATATAGACTACAATATTCGTGATGTCCTTTATAATGTATTGAATGGGATTCTTCTCAGTTATATATCAATTATTTTCATGGTCTTTATCGTGAGTTTACTTGATTGGGGAAGTACCACTAAATACAAATATTAGTTGAGGACGTTGTCATGAGAATTGAAATAACAGCCGAAGCACAAGCTAAATTGCAAAAGTATGTTGATGCTAAAAAGAAAATTCTTTTGGATCTTGATGATGGTTTTGGACGCTTTTCAGGTGAAGGCGATTGTGCGTTGATCACTAAGTTTCGTTTGATTATGGTTGATGCAGATGAGGATTTGCAAGACTATTCAGTACAGTTGGATAGTGTAATTGGAAAAATTTATTTCAAAGATTCAGCAAAGGATTTTCTGGATGCAACAGGAATGTCATTGAAAGTTAATCCGAAGACACAGTTGTTGATTTTTGCTAATACCAAAGAAATTATTGATAATAGTGTTAATATTATTGACTATGACTTACTAAAAACAAATAATTAATTAAAAATATTGAGGGAACTTAAAGACAATGTCTTTGAGTTCCCTTTTTCTATCAGGACATAAAACTATGAAAAAAATATTCGTTCAACATAAGTTGCTACTGACAACGTTACTATTTTTATTCACTAGTATTATTTCAATTTATTTAACCGGACTGGATGGACATATCTGGTCGTTTTTAACCTTGAGTAATGATGGACGATTTCATGTGATGCGGATGGAAGGACTGTATGATTCAATTAAACAAGGAGTCTTTTTTCCGGTTGTGAATATGTCATTCTTAGATGGTTTCGGTTATATTTCTAATATTTTTTATTCGAATTTGTGGTTATATCCGGCTGCATTCCTAAGATTGGCTGGCCTATCAGTTTTTCAGTCCTTTGTAATGTATTATGTTTTACTAAATTTCTGTACATTTAGTATTTCATTTTGGGCCTATTATCAGGTAAGTCACAGATACAACCAGAGTTTGTTTTTTAGTTTTCTTTACACGTTATCTACTTACCGGATTTTTGACTTAGTTCGGCGGTTTGATGTTGGTGAAATATTAACGATGGTTTTTTTGCCAATTGTTATTTTGGGTGTTTATGAGATTTTCTATGCAGATCAAAAAAAATGGGTGTATTTGGCTTTAGGCATGGTTGCGGTCATTTATTCGCACGCTTTATCACCAGTTTTAATTGCTATATTTATTGGATTAGTGGTTATTTTACGAATTGCTAATTTGATCAAAGAACCACAGCGAATCGTGGCTTTAGTAAATGCTATTTTGGTGTCATTAGTTTTGAGTCTGGCGTATTTTTTGCCAATGATCGAGCAACTAAGGCATACCCAGTTTAAATTGACTTATGCGCCACTAATTAATGTTTCCCAAACCGGTTTGAGTTGGCAGAATCTTTTTAATTGGAGTATGAATAATGATTTATATAACGGGAATATTGGCCTAGTAATGTTGATAACAGCAGGCTTAATTCCTTTGACTATTTGGAAGGTTAAAAATAAGGCCGTCCGTGATTTTGCTATAATTGGGGAATTATTATTGTTCATGACGACCGATATCTTTCCTTGGAAATATTTTGATAAAACACCAGTAAACATGATCCAGTTTCCGTGGCGTTTTGACATGATCGTATCGATTCTCTTTGCAATTTTTTTAACCTATGATGCTCTGGATTGGTTTAAAGCTGATTGGAAGAAGATTGGATTAATATTTATTATTTTGGGAATTACTTTGGGCTCGGAACAAGCTTTAATCAAAAACCATCCTCGTGAGGAAGATAGCTATGCTGAATTTAATCGGCTGGATGTTTATAGTATCGGGAGTGGCGAAGAATATTTACCTAAGAATGCTGATTTGGATATTCTGTATAAAGCGACGCATAAGCCTCAAGTAAAAAATGGTACAGCTAAACTGAGCGATTTTAAACAGAGAGGTTCGCAAATCAGTTTTGATTTTCAGAATGCTAAATCGGCTCAGGTTGACGTGCCAATTATTGGTTATTATGGATATTCTGCTAAGAAATCAAAAGGGCAGGTATCTAGATTAACAATGGATCAAAAGAATAATGGTCTGGGACAAGTGACAATCAATGGAACAGGTACGGTACAGATAAATTATTATCCAACATTTATTCAAAAAATTAGTAAAATAATTTCATTAGTTGGGTTGATTATTTTGAGTTTTATTTTTCTTTTAAAAAAACTTAAAAAATAGAGTATCCTTAATCTGATAACAGTTAGTATAATTAGAATCATTATGTGTATCACAAGGAAGGTATTTATTTTATGCAATTAACTTTTTTGAAGAATAAAAATTTTAAAAAGATTGCAGTTATTGTCTTCACAATCGTTTTATTTTTGGTGGTCAGCCTTTTGGTAATGTACCAAAGTCAAATATACCAAGGGAAAATGTGGGCTTTTTTAGGTAACAGTGATGATCGATTCCACATGATGCGAATTGAAGGATTGTATCATTCCCTACAACGGCATCAGTTTTTTCCACTAGTAAATATGTCCTTTATGGATGGATTCGGATATATCGTGAATATTTTCTATTCTGATTTTTTGTTATATCCGGCTGCATTCCTACGTTTATTAGGATTTTCTACGGCACATACCATGATTATTTTTACATTATTGATGAACTTTCTAACATTCGGTATTTCCTTTTTATGTTTCTATAAAGTTAATAAAAAATATATGAACAGTCTGGTCTTCAGTTTTGTTTATACATTATCAACTTATCGTTTACACGATTTAATGTTCCGACATGACATTGGTGAAATTGGAGCCTTTGTATTTCTACCAATCGCTGTTCTAGGTATCTATGAAATTTTTTATGGAGAACGAAAACATTGGCTTACACTAGTTTTCGGTATGACAGGGATAATTTATTCTCATGCTATTTCACCGATTCTAGTGGCTATTTTGATTATTATTATTGCCTGTTGTCAGATTCCAGAATTAAAAAAGAATCCCAAGCGTTTATTATCTTTACTATGGGCAGTTATTTGTTCAGTATTATTGAGTTTGGCATATTTTCTACCAATGATTGAACAGGTGCATCACACGCAATTTATGTTAGGCCAATCGGAAGGAATGCTGCCAAACGGAGCTTCAGATATGGCCGATTTAACTAATTGGAGTTTAAATAATACAGTTGGACAACCAAATATCGGGATTACGTTGTTTTTAGCCGCCATTGTAATCTTAGTTTCATTTACAAAAATTAAAAATAATGCTATTAAACAATTTTCAGTAATTGGTGCAGTAATGTTGTTGTGTAGCACCAAAATCTTTCCTTGGGTCTTGATTAATAAAACGCCATTAAGAATGATCCAATATCCTTGGCGCTTTGATATGGTAGCAACTATTTTGTTAGCAATTTTTGTAGCTTCAGATCCACTGAACATTTTTTCTAGTAAAGTCGCTAAATCTGGCTTAGTTATTTTTGTCTTTTTGTTGGCAGTTTCAGCAAGTTATCGTTTGGTTGCTAATTCTTCGTTGCAATTGATGCCCTATGCACAATATAGTCAATTAGATTCTTTTAGTATTGGTGCTGGACAGGAGTATTTGCCTAAAGGGACTAATTTGAGTGAGCTACAAAGAAGTTCACATAAGCCCAAAATTGAACAAGGTAAAGTAAAAATTAGTAACTTTAAACAATATGGCACTCGTCTCAGTTTTGATTTTAAAAATGCTAAGAATGCCAAAGTTGATTTGCCAATTATTGCTTATTATGGTTTTCAATCGACACAATCGAGTGGTAAAGTTTCCAAAATAAAAATGGATAGTAAAAACAATAATTTAGCCCAAGTAACGGTAAATGGAAAAGGTAAAGTAATTGTGGATTACTTTGAAACAGCTACTCAGAAAGTAACTCGACGTATCTCATTCTTATCGTTATTAGTGATAATTGCGTTAATATTCATTAATAAATTGAATTTGGTCGATTTTGATCGTATTGAAGGTCTACGGACTTCTAATAAAGAAAAATAATTAAAGGTGATTTTATGGATTATACAAAATTTAATTCTCAGATTATTGACGGTTGGGTCAACAATGGCTGGGAATGGGGCAAACCTATCAGTCATCAAGAATATTTAGCTGCTAAAAATGGCAAATTCAAAATGGTTTTAACACCTACGCGTGAAATTCCTCAAAATTGGTTTCCAGAAGCAATTGTTGGTCAAAAGATTTTGGGATTAGCCGCAGGCGGTGGACAACAAATGCCGGTTTTAGCTGCCTTAGGTGGTATTTGTACTGTTTTTGATTATTCACAGAAACAGTTGGATGCGGAATCTGAAGTTGCTAAACGTGAAGGCTATCAAATCGAGATTATTCGAGGAGATATGACCAAGCCTTTGCCATTCGCCGATAATAGTTTTGATATGATTATTCAACCTGTAGCTAATTGTTATATTGAAGATGTACAACATGTTTGGGAAGAAAGTTACCGGATATTGAAACCGGGCGGTCGCCTGTTAGTGGGAATGGATAACGGGGTTAATTATATTTTCGATAAGACCGAAACGAAGCTTTATCATAAATTACCTTATAATCCACTAAAGGATCCATCGGTTAACGAAGAGTTTCCACCTGAAGAAGAGGGGATTCAATTCTCACATACTTTGGATGAACAACTTCGGGGCCAGATCACAGCAGGTTTTCAAATTGTTGATTTATATGAAGATACCAATGGTGAGGGTAAGTTACATGATTTTAATATTCCTACCTTTTGGGCCAGTTATTCAATTAAAAAGTAGGCAAGCCAATAAAAAACACACCACTAATCATAGTTTGATTTGTAGTGTGTTTTTTATTGGTCTAGATGTTAAAAATAATAATTAAAAGATACCACTTATAATTTTTAATACTGTAGATCTTAAGAGAGTAAGAAAGTAAGAGAGAACCATATCCATAAAATAATGAATTTTAAGTAATGAAAGCGTTGACATCGTATAGATGGGGTGCTTTAATATGGGTGTGGCTGTTATAACAATATAACAAGTTGAGGCTATCCGGATGAACAATATAATGCCACTGTATCAAAGTATGCTAAACGATCTAATTCAGAAGATTGAATCAGGACAGCTACCTGATGATAGCAAATTACCGTCGGAACAAAAGTTGGGTGAAATTTATAAAGTTTCTCGAATTACTGTCAGACGGGCGTTGGCTGAACTAGAAAATAGAAATTATATATATAAAAAACAAGGACAGGGATCATTTGTCGCGGCAAAAGATGAAGCCATTAATAAAGTTCATTTTTTGGATGTTGAGAAAAAGATTGAAGATATGGGAGCAATTCCTAAGGTTGAATTACAAAAATTTGAATTGAATATCGATGGTTCTGAGAAAAGAGCCCGGAAGGAATTAGATTTAACATCTGATGATTATCTATATTTAGTTCAATTCATGTATTACGCCGATGATGAGCCAGTTTTCTTAGAAAAAATATTTTTGCCATTCTCAGAGTTTCCCATGATTCACAAAAGTGAAGTGGAAAACAATAATAAATTTATTCCGTTCATAGCTAAGAAATATGAACAAAGACCAGAATTTATTTCCGAAACAGAAGCTGGTTTAGTTGCTCGTAATAATCGTAAAGTATTCAACTTGAATGTTGGAGATCCATTGGTAAATATTCAAAAGACCGGAATTTTTAACGGCAAGATTGTCTATTATAGTCAATCAACTGTGGTTGGAGATTTGATCATGTTTATAGTTAAGTAGAGAGAGGTAATTGATAATGGGTGAACCAAATATCGTATTAACAAGAATTGATAATAGACTTGTACATGGGCAAGTAGGTGTCGTTTGGACATCATCAACAGGAGCTAATTTGTTACTAGTAGCAAACGACGATACTGCGAACGATCCACTTCAACAAGAACTAATGTCAGCTACCGCTGAAAGCTCTGGAGTCGGAATTCGTTTCTGGACTATTGAAAAGACCATTAATAATATTCATCGTGCCAGTGCTCGTCAAAAGATCTTTGTTGTTGTACGTACACCAGAGGATGCTCGTAGATTAGTTGAGGGCGGTGTTCCATTAAAGAACATCGATATCGGTAATATGCATTTTTCCGATGGTAAAAAGCAAGTTACCAAATATACATATATGGATGATAAAGATATCGCTGATTTAAAGGCTTGTGCTGAAAAAGGTGCCGATGTCTACGTTCAAGAAGTTCCCGAAGATAAAAAACAACCATTGGAAGAAGTGATCTAGAATGCAAGTCACATTAATGCAAGGAATTTTAATTGGAATCTTTGCCATTATCGCCGGTATTGATTTCTGGTGGGAAGGCTTTTATATCTTTAGACCAATGATTGTTTGTACGATCACAGGTTTAATCCTCGGAAACCTTACTTTAGGTATTGTTGCCGCTGGTCTAACTGAATTAGCTTTCGCAGGTCTAACCCCTGTTGGTGGAACACAGCCGCCTAACCCTATTATGGCTGGTATTATGACTGTCGTACTTGCTTATACAACAGGTAAGTCACCAGCCACAGCTATTGGTTTAGCATTACCATTTAGTATTTTGATGCAATACATTATCTTATTCTACTATTCAGCATTTTCAGTTTTGACAAAGAAACTTGATACATATGCTGCCAAAGGTGAAACAAAGAAATTTACCCAATTAGCACTACTTCCAACGTGGATAGTTGGATTATCATACGGTATCATCGCATTCCTATGTGTTTATGGTGCCCAAGCTCCTATGAAAGATTTAGTAAATTCAATGCCAGTTTGGTTAAGCCATGGTTTTGAAATTGCTGGTAGTATCTTACCTGCCGTTGGTTTTGGACTACTTCTCAAGAGTATGTTAAAAGCCAAATATGTTCCTTATCTTCTTATCGGATTTACCGCTGCTTGTTTCATTAAATTTGGTAACTTGATGCCTGTCGCTATTATTGGTGTGGCTCTTGCCTTGATCGAATACAACAGAAGTAAAAAAGATGTTGAGAACGAAAAGAAAATGAAGGCAGTTATGGAAAATGTCAACAACGACGGAGATGATGAAGATGGAATCTAAAAACACTGAAACAACTCCAAAAAGAGGTAAATTAACTAAGCATGATGTCAAAATGCTTGGTGTTAGATCATTATTTAATCAATCTGCAATGAACTATGAAAGAATGCAGGCTGATGGTTGGACATTAGCAATGATGCCAGCTTTAAAGAAAATCTATAAAAATGATGAAAAAGGTTTAGCCGATTCATTAAAAGCTAACTTACAATTTATTAATACTAATAACTATACAGCCCCATTATTGATGGGATTGGAAGCTTCACTAGAAGAAAATGGTGAGAAACGTTCAACTATTGATGGATTGAGAATTGCTTTGTTCGGACCATTAGCCGGTATTGGTGATGCAATCACTTGGTTTACAATTTTACCTATTGTTGCCGGAATTACAGCATCATTCGCCAAACAGGGAAGTGTTTTAGGACCACTGATCTTCTTCCTTGTTTATGTAGCAATGTTCTTCGCTCGTATTCCAATTGCTCAACTAGGATATACAACTGGTACTAAAGCAATTTCTAAAATTAGAGAAAATTCCGCAATCGTTTCACATGCTGCTAGTGTTTTAGGATGTACTGTTATCGGTGGTTTGATTGCAACTTATGTTCAAATTACTGTTAAGACTAAAATTCCTGTTTCAGCAGGCCACACTATTGCTCTTCAAACACAATTCTTTGATCGTATTTTCCCTAACATTTTGCCATTGGGTTACACATTCTTACTTTACTGGTTACTTAAGAAAAAGAATGTTTCACCTGTTATCCTTATCTTGGCAACCTTTATCTTCGCCATTCTATTCTCATGGTTGGGGGTATTATAATAATGAAATTAATCGTTACAGGACATGGAAATTACGCTACCGGAATCGAATCAACTGTGAAATTATTGGCTGGCGGTTTAGCCGGTGTTAGTTTCATCGATTTTACAGGTGATATGGATGAAAATAGTCTTAGTAAGAAATTTACTGAAGAAATTAAGAATGATGACCAAGTAGTTTTCATTTGTGATCTACTTGGTGGAACACCATTTAAAGAAGCTGTGAAATTGAGTATGTCAGCGGATAAAGATATTAGCGTTACTTGTGGTTGTAACGTTGGGTCTATCATGGAAGTTGGATTACAACTATCAGCTTTTGATGGTACTTCTAAGGAATTAGCTGACAAGTTAGTTTCCATTAGTCAAAATCAGACCAAGGTTTTTGAACATAAAAGTGCAGAACCTGAACCTGATGAAGATGGAATTTAGAACAAACTAAAAGAGACTGGATAATTATTCAGTCTCTTTTGCTGTATAAAAATGCTTGTAATGGTTAATTGGTTTAGTAATGATAACTTATGCCGAATCGATAAAAATGGCTTTAAAGGTAAGGATAGAGATGATTAGACAATAAAAGAGCCGAGATAATATTATAGATATCTCGACCCTTTAAATTAATCCTTTAAATCATCAACATCAGTTAATGAAGCTAAATTATCTTGTTTTGTAACGGCAGCTGTATCAACTGTAACTTTGAACCAGTTAACGAAACCATGTTCAAATTCAGCAACTTCAAAGTGGAAATTACTAAAGTCAATTTTAGAACCCTTTTGCATATCAGGATGTTTCTCAATTAGATAACCACCAATAGTGATGATATCTGACTTTTGGAATTCCTTAACATCAGTTCTGAAGTAACGTTCAAAATCATAAAGAGTAGTTTTACCAGAAACGTTATAACTACCGTCGTCATTTTTAACGATATATTCATCGGAAACGTCATCGATCTCATCTTTAACAGTTCCAAATAATTCTTCGTAAATATCCTTATCGGTAACGATACCACTAGTACCACCATATTCATCAACAACGATAACAATAGGTGTTTGTTTCTTGATCATCTTCGATAGAATATCTTGGATAGGCATTGTTTCAGGAACAGTATTAACTGATCTTAGAACACGGCTGATCCCGATGTCACCATCAACTTGGTTCTGACGAACGATATCATAAGCATAAACATAACCTAAAACCTTATCCTTATCGTTATCGGCTACGACAGGGAATCTTGAGAAACCTTGTTGTAGGTAATCCTTGATAACATCCTTGACTTTATCGGTGATATCAACGACGTAAAGACTAGTACGATCGACCATGATATCTTTAGCGACCTTATCGTTCAGTTCAAAGGCACGTTGCATAAAAATAACATCGTCTGGCTCCATATCACCACCTTTGATTGATGACTTAGAAAGTCTGAGAATTTCAGACTGCGAGAAAGTTTCGTTTTCTGAATCAGCTGGTTTCATACCCATTAGACGAACAATTCCGGAGGCAGAAACGTTTAATAACCAAACGAATGGATAAACGGCCAAATGGAAAAATCTCAATGGAGTAACGACCAACATCAATGTATTCATTGGTAAGTCAATCGCAATATTCTTAGGAACAATTTCAGTTAGGACAACTTCTAGGTAAGTTAGTAAAAGAACACCAATAATTGAACTAACAGCGTGAAGACTACCACTAGCGGCGATATGAGCGAATCCCATGACCTCTACTAATAGGTATTCAATTGTACTTTCACCGATCCAACCTAAAATGATACCAGCGATACTAGTACCAACTTGAGTAGTTGATAAGTATTCGTTGAGGTTGTTGACCATCATCAAAGCACGTTTTAATTTTTTGGTATTACCCTCGCCCTTTTGGATTGCATCTTCTAGTTGACTGGCTCTGGTTTGTACCAAAGCAAATTCAGCAGCAACAAAGAAGAAGGCAAAGATAAATGTTATCAGTATGATAATAAAGTTTGTTGTAATTGTAGAACTTGACAATATATGATTTCCCCTTCTATTCTTGTAAGACGAATTATACACCAAAGAAAAACCGACTGAGTCGGCTAGGAGTAAATAATTTCTTTTTTCATCTTTAGTATATCCAATTTGGCTATCAAAATATAGCAAGGACAATTTAAATTTGCGCTGTAACGATTTTGTGGTTGAACTTCACAATTATTATTTTTATAATGAAGAGAATGAAACAACCATGGGGGAATCCTTTTGAGTAAAGTAAAAACTAATAATCTATTAACTCCAGCACAAGCTGCCAAAGACTTAGGTATCAGCGTTGCAACGCTACGTAAATACTCTTTGATAGTTGAACGCACAACTAAGAATGGCCAATATTTTGAACGCAATAGTCAAAATAATCGTCTCTATACTTCAAAAAATATTGAAGATTTTAAAGAAATGGTTAAATTGAGTCATGGTCCTAAAATGACTTTGGAAACTTCAGCCATGCAAATTTATCCAACTGCTGAGGTTAAAGAAACTACAGAAGCAAAAGATAATGATGAAATTTCAGAATTACATACAACCATTGATAAGTTGGAATCTGAAAATAAGAAACGAGAACTTACAATCAGCGAGTTGCAACAAGAGTTAACTGATACTCAAAAAGCAAAAGAACAATTACAAGTTGAATTAGATACTTTAAAGCAACAAGCTGAAGAAAAGGTTGAAAATACCGACGAGCATCAAGATGAAAATATTAAAGAACGTGTTAATGAAAAAGTTAATGACGACAAAAAGGGTCACTGGTGGAATAGATTTAGAGGCTAACCAGCCAATTATGCTGATGATATCAACCTTTTAAGCAATCGGGTCGTACCAAAATGTTATTTTTGGTACGGCTTTTTTATGTATAATTAGAACTTGTGATAACAACTTAGGAGGATTAATTTTGAAATTAGCAATGATTGGGCTCGGTAAGATGGGTATTAACTTAACCGAAAATTTGATTCGTAATGGTAATGAGGTAGTTGCTTTTGATTTAAGTGATGGGGCTAGAAATGATGCTTCAACACTAGGTGCACAAGTTACAGATAATTTACAAGATGCTGTAAAAGCATTGACTGCTCCACGTATTGTCTGGGTAATGTTACCAGCGGGTAATCCTACAAATGAAACAATCAACAATTTAAGTTCAATCCTCGATCCAAACGACATCGTCATTGACGGTGGTAATTCATTTTACAAAGATTCATTGCGACATAATGAGATCCTAGCTGATAAAAATATTAAGTACTTCGATGTTGGTACATCAGGTGGTATGAGTGGAGCTAATCGTGATGGTAATTTCATGATTGGTGGTGACGATGCAAAAACTTTTGAATATATCGAACCTATTTTCAAAGGAATTGCTCAAACTGATGGTTACTTGTATACTGGAAGAGCAGGTAGTGGTCACTACTTGAAGATGGTTCATAACGGTATCGAATACGGTATGATGCAAGCTATTGCTGAAGGTTTTGATGTTTTGGAACATGGACAATTTGATTATGATAATGAAGCAGTTGCCAAGGTTTGGGAACACGGCTCAGTTATTCGTAGTTGGTTGATGGAACTAACACAATCGGCCTTTTCTAAAGATCCTGATTTAGAAGAAATTAAGGGTGTAATGCATTCATCTGGTGAGGGTAAATGGACTTTAGAAGAAGCCTTGAAGTTACAAGTTCCAACACCTGTTATCGGAGCATCACTTATGATGCGCTACCGTTCACTTGAGGATGACACCTTCACTGGTAAAGTCGTGGCGGCTTTACGAAATGAATTTGGTGGCCATGATGTTGAAAGTAAAAATAAATAATATCTGAAAACTTGTCGATGACAAGTTTTTTTCATTTTAGAAAGGAATTGGGGAGATGAGGAAGAGAGGAGAGGTGTTCCTATTTCTGTTCATTGGAGCATTTATTGGTAGTGATCTACGTTATTTAGAGAGTCTTATTTTCAAGACCAACAATGGATTTCCCTTAGGGACTTTAATTGCTAATTTGAGTGGGGCACTTATTCTGCCATTTTTAATTCACTATTTACAAGATCGATATAATTTGTCATCAAGAGTAGTTTTAACATTAAGTACTGGTGTATTAGGATCTTATACGACCTTTTCAACCTTTACGGCTGATACATATCATCTATATCTGACTGGGCAATGGTGGTTTCTGTTTGTTTATCTAACAATTACTATCGTTGGCGGTTTTGGTTTGGCCATTCTGGGAAATTATTGGGCGGCCACTCGGGCATTTAATGATTATGCTAGGAGAAGACGAGGTAGACGACTATGAGTAATTTCCTATTAGTTGGTTTTGGAGCTACTGTTGGTGCCTTTTTGAGAAATGAATTAACTCTGCAACAATCAAAGATAAAACTAGACTTTCCAGTCGTTACGCTATTTATAAATATTTTCGGTGCCTTACTTTTAGGCATTTTTACTGCACAAATTCATAACGGTGCGATATTATTATTGCTAGGAACCGGATTTTGCGGTGGTTTTACGACCTATGGAACATTTAACATGGAGTTAAGTCAATTGTGGTTTCAACATCGTTTAGGACGTTGTTTCCTATACTTTGTGTTAACCTATGTCTTTGGTATCTTAGGCTTTGTCGTAGGTATTCATATTTAGGAGAATTCAAAATGCAAATGAAACAATCAGTATGGAATGAAAGTTTTCGACCAGGAATAATTTCTTCAACCAAGTTATACTTTCAGGACTTATTCGTTGGTGCTAAAAGAATGAGTCGGAAGGATTTTTGGTGGGGCTACTTAGGAATGACTATTGTGGCATATGTGATTGCTGGATTATTAGCTTTGGCAATTAGCAAAATGCCAGTTGACGATTTCTATTGGAGCACCATTATTGGAGTGGCTATGGCGATGACCTTAGCTTATTACTGGATTTCAGTATTTACGGCGGAAATCAGACGGCTGCATGATCGAAATATGCATGGCTGGTGGATTTTAATTAGCTTGGTTCCGCTCGTTGGCGAAATTGCGCTATTAGTTTTGTTGTGTTTACCACAACGTGACTTTGGTAATAATTGGCCCAAAGAAATCTAAATGTTTGTTAAACTAGAACAGAATGTTCTAGCTTTTTTATTTGGAGGTAGCGTTATGTGTGGTCGTTATATGTTCCAACCTGATCAAAATGCTGAAATAAAGAGAATCTATGATTTGGCAACGGCTGCCGGTTATCATCCTAAGACTGGCGAAGTCTTTCCAACTGATGAAACAGCTTTGATTATTGCGGGTGAACGACAGGTCAAAGTTGTGACAATGAAATGGGGCTTTCCTGGATTTAAAGAAGGTCAATCGATTATCAATGCTCGTTCGGAAACTGTACCTCAGAAAAAAATGTTTGTTGATTCATTTTTGAATCGCCGCTGTGTTTATCCCACGACTGGTTTCTTTGAATGGAATAAGGCCAAACAAAAATATAAATTCAACTTTAGTAATGATCCAGAGACATTATTTATTGCTGGTTGTTATAATTATTTTAATGATATGCCCCAGAGTATTTTGTTTACAACGGAGCCGAACGAATCAATGATTCAGATTCATGATCGCATGCCACTGATTTTGGCTAAGAATCAAATTAATGCTTGGATATATAACGACGAATTTGCCAATGATTTTCTACATAATACAATGCCCCAATTAATATCACAAGCAGAAGAATAAGGTGCTTTAATGAATAGTAAAATCCAAAAGTTTAGTAATAGTAATGAATTTTTTCAATGTCCACTTTGCGGAGAAAAGTTATTTTTGAATGGTAATAGCTTAACTTGTGCCCAAAATCATACCTTTGATATTTCTAAAAAGGGATTCGTTGATTTTGTATTGAATAATAAACAGCAGAAGAATTATGATCGGGAATCGTTTGAAAATCGACATTTGATTTTAGAGCAAGGGATGTATGATCATATTGCTGACAAAATGATTGATTTGATCAAACACTTAAAATTACGTAATATTTTGGACGTTGGATGTGGGGAAGGCTATTATTCAAAAAAAATCATTGAATTGGCAGAAAGAAATGTTCTGGCGTTTGATATTTCCAAGGATTCAATTCAGTTAGCTGCGAAAGGTCCTAATAGTCCAGTTGAATGGTTTATTGGTGATTTAGCACATTTACCAATTCAAAACGATTCGATCAATGGTATTATCGATATTTTTTCACCAGCAAACTATAATGAATTTAATCGAATTTTGTCCTCAGATGGATATGTTCTCAAGGTGATCCCCAATGAATATCATGTTCAGGAGTTGCGGGAACAGGCTAAGGACCAACTCAAACAAGAAAAATATTCTAACAAGAAAGTCCTGGATCACTTTGAAGAGTATTACACAGTTGTTGATCAAATCGATGCTACCAAAACTTATTCAGTTTCAGCGGAGGTTAGGGCAGCTTTTATCAAGATGACGCCATTGCTATTCAACGTTGACAATAGTTTGATCGATTGGAAACAGGTTGATGAAATTACTGTTGGATCAACTATCTTAGTAGGAAAAATTAAATAGACTGGAACAAAACACGTTCAGTTTTTGCGCACCAACAGAAATAACCCATCAATTCGTATTTGAATTGACAGGTTATTTTTTATTTCGCATTTATGCTGCAATTTTTATAGCTCAGAATCTTTATTTACTGTGTGGAGCTTGAGGGTGTAAAACAGCTGCTTTATAAGGAATTGTTTTATCACGCCCCAAGTACATTGTGTAATATGGTGGAATATTATTGACATAATGTAATAACTCTTGAGTAACTTCCGGAATGGCTTCTGGTGTTAATTGAGGCAACATATCTGGTGTGATTTGACCCTTGATACCATTGAATCTCTTAACACGTTCCAATAAGTAACGGATGTCGTATCTTGATGGATTAACTTCAAGCACATCCTTATCAACGTTTAGAAGTTCATAGACACTCTCTAAACCAGTACGTACGGAAGTTTCAACGGTGAAGACTACATCATCATCGACTTCAACAAATTGCCCTAAGAAGGCCAAATTTGTACAACCATCAGGCACAACCTTTGGACGGTCGCCTAATTTACGAGGCATGAATTGACTAGTTGCGTATGGCATCATAGCAGTTGACATGTAAGTATGTTTCAAAACTTCATCCTTAATATCGAGCATACCTAGATGGTAAAGCAATTCAGTCATAATTTCATCACCGGTACAATCCCACATACGTTTCTTGATGTAGTTACCGATGTTTTCTCCATAAAGACCGTAGCCCCAGCCAACTTCTTCATCATTAGCTTGATATGGGAAGAATGGTTTGTGGTGAATTTCAAATGACATATCCCAATTTGAATCTCTGAAAGTCATCAAACCACCAGTACCGGCTTTACTACCTGATAGGTCTTCAATACGTTTGAAGAATTCAGGATAATCCTTAACAGTTGGGAAGAATGAAATCCATTTAGTTTGATCGATTTGTCCCAAGAATTTCTCAGGGTGACCAAATTTATCATCTTTTTTAGCAAGATTTTGCCAGATTGTGAAAGTTCCCATATCAGTAGTATCGGTATTTGTCTTAGCAACAGTCTTGTTGTCACCAAAGCAACTATTTTCACTGATTGAACCACTAGTTACGAAGACAACATCTTTGTTGCTAACGGGAACAGCGACGTCTTTGCCATCTTGATGAGCCAAAATAGCTTGGACAGTATCGTTCTTGTCATCCAAAGTTAAGTCATAAACAGAGAAGTTGTTGACGAAGTTAACGCCTTGGTCGATCAACCATCTTTCGATAGGAAGAATAATAGCATCATATTCGTTGTATTTAGTGTGAATAAAACCTTCAAGATATTCATGACGATTGATGAAGGTAAATCTTTGCCAGTACCGGCGACATTCAATTGCACTGTGATAGTGTTTGAAAGCTAATTGACTGTGGAAACAAACCCAGAAATTAGTTTTGAAGAAACCTTCATCGAAAAATTCATCGATTCGTTTGTCAGCTAATTCTTCTTCAGTTGAAGAAACAATCTTAGCCATAGCGGCAACATAACGTTGAGGCATCTTGTAATCGTGGTAGTGACCATCAATTTCACCTTGGTTAACAATGACACGGGCTTCACTGTGAATAGGATCGTCACGGTTAAAGTCGACAACATCGTCCAAGACAGTCCGACCTTCATTTTCTAGTGAGGGAATTTTACTACAGAGATACCAAAGACATTCCATGTAAGGTTCCAGTTCACGTTCAGCACGGCAAAGGTAACCCTCATTACCTTTAGTTCCGTCCATTGAACCACCCATAACGGGTTTCTTTTCATAAATAGTAATATTTTTAGCAGGCATTTTAGCGTCGTCAATTAAAAATGTGGCAGTTGCTAAACCAGCGATACCACCACCAACAATATTGGCTTTACGAGCATCGATCCCGGCTGGTTTTAAAGGATGATACATAGTTTTATAAATGTTCATTGTAATTTCCTTCTTTCACGAATGTAAAAGGCTTTCGTCCTTGCATTTAAGATAAGCCAGAAAATACGAAGGAACAATTTACAAAAAAATAGAAATGTAAAAATTATTTACATTTCCCGAAATATGTAAAGCTATTTAGCGTACTTTTTAAGAGCTTTTTTGAAATCGCCGTGTACTAAGACCCCAGTCTGTTCAACAATTTCATTGGGATCATCTTTCATACCATCTTTGATCCATTCTAAGATCAAGGCGATAAAGGCTAAACTGTAAAAGTGAGCGATAAAGTCTTTGTGTTTTTGATCAACGACCATTCCAGTAGCTTGCTTTTCGACGACGGCAATGATGTAACTGTAAATAACTTGGTAAATATATTTTTCCATTAAGTCACGATAAGCAGATTTGTAAACATTTCTTACAATGGCTTTGTTAGCACCCATTAATGTCATAATATCGGAAAAACCTTGTTGCCAATTATCGTAATCGGCTGCATTCTCCAAGGCCTTCTTAGCATTTTGACAGGCTGAATATTCAACCAATTCGTAAATATCAGAGAAATGATTGTAAAAAGTTTGTCTAGTTAAATTACATTCCGTCACAATATCCTTAACAGTTACTTTGTCGACGGGTTTTCGCTGTAAAACAATATTTAATGAATCGATTAGAATATCTTCAGTGCTGATTTGCATGAAATAGGTCCTCTCATGATTTCTTCTGTAACCTTAATTATATAATTTTTTCTATTAATGGTCATATAATATTTCATTTAAAAAGTATTTAAAATTTACAAAGACAAACTCGAACACATGTTTTACAATGTTATTTAGTAATTTGAGGAGGAACGTTTATGCCGACTAAGATAGGAATTCGCCAGTTAGTAGAGTTTGTGCTGCGGAGTGGTGATTTGAATGAAATCAAAAATAGTCAAAACACAGCACAAAATGGTGCTCGAATTCATCGTCGACTACAGAAACAACGTTCAAAGGATTCTAATTATGAAAGTGAAGTTTATCTAAAATCGATTGTTAATATGAATGATACTGAATATTTAATTTCCGGTCGGGCTGATGGGATTACTTTGACTGATGCTCAAGCGGTGATTGAAGAAATTAAAACCTCGGATCAGCCGTATGATGAATTAAGTGATAATACTCTGGAATTATATTGGGGACAAGTTAAGGTTTACGGAAATCTTATCTTAAAAGAACATCCAGAATTTGAACACGTGACGCTACAACTGACCTATTTTCGAGTCAGTACTGAGGAAATCACCACTGATGAAAAAGTATTTCAACGTGATGAATTAGATAAATTTTTTCAAGATTTGATTGATGAGTATGAGTATTGGTTAGTTTTACGAGCTAAATTACGTAAAACACGTAATGAGTCGATTCAAAAATTAGCATTTCCTTTTCCGGCTTTTCGAACTGGACAGCATGAATTAGCGGCAGCCGTATACAAAACCATTTATCTTCAAAAACGCCTATTCGTTGAGGCACCGACAGGAACTGGTAAAACTATTTCGACCTTATTTCCTGCTATCAAAGCGATGGGCGAGGAAAAGGTCCAACGACTGTTTTATTTGACGGCTAAACAGAGTACGCGACATGTGGCAGAAGAAACATTGGAATTAATGGCTGATAAAGGTTTGAAGTTAAAGAGTATTACCTTAACTGCCAAAGATAAAATTCGTTTTCCAGAGGAACAGGATGTACTTCCAGAAGAAAATCCCTATATGATTGGCTATTATGATCGTTTAAAGCCAGCCTTGTCAGATCTTTTGACGAATGAGGATGCAATAACCCGAGCAGTAATTGAAAAATATGCTCAAAAACATATGGTTGATCCGTTCGAGTTTTCGTTAGATGCTTCACTTTTTTGTGATGTAATTATTTGTGATTATAACTATCTCTTCGATCCGTTAGTTTATTTACAACGATTCTTTATTGAAAAGGATACTGATAATTTCTTTTTGATCGATGAAGTACACAACTTAGTTAGTCGTTCACGTGATATGTATTCAGCTGAAGTTAATGATAAGGCTATTAACTCACTCTTGAAGTCAGCGAAGGCTATTAAGAATAAATCTAGTGAAGAATTTCAAAAACAATTAAAAAAGATTCGACGAGTTTTTAACCAAATGAAAAAGGTTATTCAGGAAGAAGATCGTGAAGAAAAAATTACGGACGATGCTCCTGATAAATTGCTTAATGTCTTAGGTAAATTTGATGATTTTATGGGTGAGTGGATGCAAGAGCAAAAACCATCAGATTTTTTAGATAAAGCCAAAGATTTTTTCTTTAGTTGTTTAACCTTTGTTAAAATAGGTGCCCTTTACGATGACAGTTATAAGACCAGAATTGTTTTGGAAGATAAGCATGTAATAGTTAAACAGCTTTGTCTGGATCCCAGTCATTTTATTGATCAGTCATTAGATCTCGGTTTGGGGGCAGTTTTGTTTTCAGCGACCCTTTCACCAATGGAATACTATCAAAGTGTTTTAGGCGGCATCGACAACAGTTTAGCTTATCAATTGCCATCACCGTTTCCAGCCAATAATCAGGATATTCTAATCACTCAGTACGTACAGACCACATATAAACAGCGTCCTTATAATGAAGAGAATATTGTCACGAGTTTGGTAACTATGATCAAAGCAAAAACCGGTAATTATCTATTTTTCTTCCCATCATATAGCTATTTGCAACAAGTAAAGGTTGCCTTTGAGAGGGATAATCCTGATGTTAAGACGATTGCACAAACGGGGGCAATGGATAACGCTGCTCGAAAAGATTTTTTGGAGCAATTTCAGGAAAATCCAGCAGAGACCTTAGTAGCTTTTTGTGTTCTGGGAGGAATATTTTCAGAAGGAATCGATTTACGTGGTGATAGATTAATTGGCGTTGCTATCGTCAGTGTCGGTTTGCCTGGTTTAAGTGCTGAAAATAATTTGATTCGGGATTATTATGACAAGGAAAATGGTCATGGTTTTGAATACGCTTATCAAATGCCAGGGATGAATAATGTCCTGCAGGCAGCTGGACGATTAATTCGTAGTAGTCATGATGCAGGAATAATTCTCTTGTTGGATCAACGCTTTTCCAGTAGTCGCTATACCAAACTTTTTCCACAACACTGGCAACATTACCGACGCATCAATTCTATGGAACAATTAACAGGGGCTGTGAATAACTTTTGGAAGGATCACCAACATGAAGACTAAATTAACAAAAAATTTGGAAAGTACCCTCTATCAATACTGTTTGGAGCAGGGTTCCTACGTGGTTGAAGAGGTTTCAATGCCAGATAAAAAAGGTATCGTTGACACCTTGAGTTATCAACAAATGTCGGATGCATCGATTGAATGGCGTTGTTATGAACTAAAAGTTACTAAGTCAGATTTTCATTCAAAAGCCCAACTTTCATTTATTGGTAATTATAATTATTTCGTTTTGCCACAAAAACTTTATGAAGAAGTTGCGTCTGAGATTCCTACTCACATTGGGGTATTGATTTATCGGGCCTTCGATAAAAAGGCGATGGAAGCGGCACCACAGACTTTGCTGGCTCCAGGATTCTTGACGGTTGCCAAAAAGGCTCAATATCAGGAATTACAAGTCGATGAAAAACAATTAACGAGTCATTTTGTAGCTTCGTTATTTCGAGAAGTGGATAAAGCTAAAAAGGTTGAAAAAGGTCTGCAACTATATTCAGACGATAAATTGTTTAAGGAATTGAAAAAACGGACCAAGGCTGGTTATGACGTGTATAGCCCAGACCATAATTTGTATGATCGTTTTATTGATGATTTAAAAGCCGACTCCATCCAAGCCTTGCAAGAAGAATTAGATGCTCGGAATGCAGAATATCAAGAATTGAAATTACAATTACAGAAATTAAATCAGCCAGATCTGGGGGATAAAATATGATCTATTACCCTTATTTTCGAGGTCGAATGTATGATCTGTTAGCGTTGCAAGAATTAGTGGAACATCAACAATTGGGTTCAAAAGTTATCCCTATCATTGAGCCAGTCCGAGATTCGAAGGAGCTGCAGCAGGTGGTCGCAACTTTGATCAAGGCCAAACAACCATTTAGTTTGGTGGCTAATCCACAGGTCAGTGTTTATGGATTGAATGATACAAAACTTTATCCACTGCCAAAAGTGGATAACTTAGAATTTTTCCATCCAACTGCAATTCTGGCAGCAGATTTTAGTAGTGACTTTATCAAAACAGAGAATAATCAGGAATCTTTATTGATAGTTAAAAATTATGAACTGTTAAAGGCATATCAAGGTACAGATGTTTTAAAAAATGTGGATAAAATATTGATACCTGATGTGGCACGGATGCAGCAAATTGTTTCAGATAAGGCAGTTTTGTTGAGTGATCCATTAACTTTTGTTCGTCATGTAGAAGATTATGCAAGGTTGGACGATGAATTTTTTGAACCAGCTAATTGGTATCAACAGGTGGATAACTATGATGGCTTTGGTGATTATTCCATGGTGGGGCATGTTTATTTTGATAAAGGAATGCCATCACGGGCAATTGCGTTACATTTAATTTATGTGACTCAAGATGGAACTTTACGAATTCATCATTTTGTATCAGACAGTAATGAACACATGAGTGGTCAAAAAGAAAAGTTTTTTGAGGCTCTGGATAAAATGGTGACTTGGTGTAATGAAAATATCAGAGGTTTGAATTCCACGCCAGCCTTAGAATCTTTATTGGCCTACGATGGTCAGGAAAAGTTCCCTGGATTGGGTATAATTAAAAAGTTATCATTAATGCATCATCTTCAATTAATGAATCGCCTTTTGAATTACAACTATTCGAATAAAACCACTTTGAACTTTAAGCATCAAGACAAATAGACAGTAATAATCGTATTTTGATTACTACTGTCTATTGTTTTGAGCAAAAAGGGCTATGTTATGTTTCACGTTTAAAGTAAAAAAATAATGTTTACCATAGTTTAATTAGTGCTTGTGTACCGTCATTACCAAGGCCCTTTTCATCAACTAAGGTTTCATAAAGCTTTTTGGCTTGTTTGGTTGCGGGAAGATCAAGATGCATCTTTTCACTTTCATCCAAAGCAATTCGTAAATCTTTTAAGAAATGCTTAGAATAAAAACCAGGTTTGAAATCATCTTTGAGAATACGAGGACCATAGTTTTCCAAACTCCAGTTATCACCGCCACCACCTTCAACGGTTTCAAGGACAGATTGTAAATCAAGCCCAGCGGCTTTGGCATAAACAAACATTTCAGTTAGACCAGTCATGGTCCCAGCAATCATAATTTGATTAGCTATTTTGGCGTGTTGACCAGCACCAAAACTGCCAAAATAGTGATTAGTTTTGCCGATAATTTCAAAGATTGGTTTCAGCGTTTCATAAGCTTTTTGGGAACCACCAACCATAATAGTCAATTTACCATCGCGGGCACCAACGTCACCACCAGAAACCGGTGCATCAATTGATTCAACACCAATTGCTTCAGCAGCTTTACCAATTTTTTTAGCCAAGGTAGGGGTACTAGTGGTCATATCGACAATAATCTTCCCCTTGGTCAATCCGGCAAAAATACCGTTGTCTTTGAAATAAACGTCGTCAACATCTTGAGGAAATCCAACCATTGTGAAGATGATATCAGCATTTTTTGCAATTGCTTTGGGATCGGAATACCATTTAGCCCCTTTAGCAATCAAAGGTTCAGCTTTTGATTCTGTTCTTGTATAAATATCAACATCATAGTGAGCAGCTAATAAATTATTAATAATGCCACTTCCCATGACACCTGTACCAATGAAACCAATTTTTTGCATAATATTTCCTCCAATCATTAAATTCATTATATGATACGAAAAAACTTGTCAATAATAATCTGCTTGGTCTATTTTTTAGTAGCGCTTGTTTGCTATAATTCAGATGATGTGTAATCAAATCTAAATAGACATGGGAGGGGTATTTCATGAAATTTATAAGGGACTATTATAAAAGTATTTTAGCGGCTTTATTCTATGGAATAACCTCGGCTCTAGGTATTCAATTATTACTACAGCCGGCAAAACTTTATACCAGTGGTGTTACTGGTGCTTCACAGTTGATTGTTAACTTATTGAATCAATTTTCTCATATTAGTACGCCAGTGTATGCGTGGTATGCGTTACTAAATTTACCATTGATAGTATTGGCCTGGTTTAAACTGGGGAAAAAATTTACTATTTTATCAATCATTTCCGTTGTTTCAGCATCGATTTTTATCCTATTGGTACCGTTATACCCAATTACCAAGGATCCATTATTGTCAGCGGTTTTTGGTGGTATTTTATCAGGTTCTGGAATTGGACTTTGTTTCCGTTATGGTTTCTCGACTGGAGGAACCGATATTATTGCTCTAATCGTACAAAGAAGCACTGGTCGAACTGTCGGCCAAGTCAGTTTTGCGGTTAATGCGGTAATCATTACGATTGCCGGTTTCACTTTTGGTTGGGATTTAGCGTTATATACGATTATTTCGATTTATATTACGAATGTAGTTGTAGATAAAATGTATATTCAACAACAAAAAATTACGGTAACTGTTTATACGCATAAGATCGATGAGATTTCACAAGAATTGTTGAAATCATTGAATCGTGGTTTAACACTGGATTATCACTTACAAGGAGCTTATTCTGGTGAAGAAATCGGATCGATCACAATGGTTTTAACTAAGTATCAATTGTTCTTTGCTAAGAAAGTGATTATGAAGGTTGATCCAAATGCCTTTATTAACATTCAACCAACGATGTCAATATCAGGTAAATTTAACGATAATTAAAGAAAATTCTCGAATGTCTAAAAAACATTTGAGAATTTTTTTGTTGAGCATATTTTATAAATATAGAAAAATTATTAAATCAATATTATTTAAGAATACTAACGATTTAATTAGCAAAATGCTACAAAATATTATTGATATAAAGCACTTTTGCAGCATAATTGATTAATTCAAATTAGACCATAATTATCCCCGTTTATTGGGTCTGGAAATTCCTTAAAACATAATATACTGTTGATATAAAGATACAAGGAGATTCCAATATGAAAACAATTATTTATGCTCATCCTTATGTGGGGAGTTTCAACCATGAGATTTTAAATAGATTGTCGAATTCTTTTTCTATGAATGATGAGGAGTTTGAAGTGATCAATCCGTATGCTGATAATTTTAATCCACTACTCATGGGTGAGAATCTGGAGACCCATGGACAGGGGCAAACTAATGACGAATTAGTAAAAAGATATCAACGAAAAATTTCAGCTTCAAATGAATTGATTTTTATCTTTCCAATCTGGTGGCAGAATATGCCGGCAATGTTAAAGGGCTTTTTTGATAAAACAATGCTCAATGGATTTGCGTATAACGAAGATAACGGCTGGAAAGGTTTGTTGACATATATCAAACGAGTTACCGTTATAACGACCTCCACAGTTACCAAATCATATCTACAAAATGAATGTGGTGATCCAATTCAAGGAGTCTTTATTAATAGAACTTTAGCTGACCTAGGGATTACACCACAAAATGTTAAATGGATACATTTTGGTGAGGTTAATACAACTACTGATAAGGAACGTGAAAAATTTTTAGAGGATTTACCAAAAATGTATACAAAGAAATAGAGATAGGTTCTCACTCAAGTTCGGTTAGAGCAGGAGTGTACCTAACTTCCCGTCTTCCGTAAAAATCGGGAATTGGCTGGAACGCTGTGGACCAACTTCGAGCCAACCAAAGATCGGTTGTCTTGAAGATTGGTCTTATCCTAAGCCAGCACAAATCGCTGACTAAGGATAATGTCACGGCTGAGCCATTCCCGATTTTTACTCCAGACTAAATAACATTTTAATTGTTTTGTTGATTAAAAATAATTTCTTATTGATTAATTTTACATAATATTTTCAACGCAAATAGCCCATCTTAACTGATCGTAATGTCAGATAAGATGGACTATTTGTGTTGTTGAGATAGAACTAAACAGATTGGAATCTATTAAGTTAATTTGAGTAACTAAAAATAGAAACAACTAACTAGTCTGGAGCGAGAGCAATTCGGGGGCTCAGCAGTGAGATTTCTCTTACCTAGCGTACTTGGCTAGGTTAGTGAAAGACTCGATTTTGAAACAATTTTGTACTTCAAATTGGTTCAAAACGATGTCCACTGCGTTCCAGTCCCCCGATATTGCCGAGCGGAAGACGACAGCATAATGACCACTTCGTTGACTTACGCTCTAACCGAGCTTGAACCAGATCGCCTTTTTTGTCCTATTTATTAGGCTATATATTAATTGAGCTTAGTTTAATATATAATATGAACATATTAAATGATATAAAAATAAAGGTGCCTTTATTAATGTATAAAAAAATTAACATTGTCCATTTGCTACAATTATTGTTTATCGTTGCGTCATCGTTCGTTGTCGGATTTATTTTAAATTTCGCCCAGACTGATTCAATGATTTTTACTAAACAGATACTCTTTCAAACTAATACAAATACATATTTATTGACCGTTCTGATTCTGTTTCTGATTCATTTAGGCTTGTATGGACTGTTCAATCGATTTTTTTACGCCTCAGCTTTTTTCTATGTGTTATTTGCCGTCTATGCGGTAGCCGATCGAGTTAAAGTAATGTATCGTTCGGAACCAGTTTTGCCAAGTGATTTATTGTTACTAAAGAATGTTAAGGACTTACTTTCAATGGTGACTTTTAAGTTAACCATGGAAGTGATTTTGATTTTGATCGTTATTATTGTGGGATTTGTTTATCTGGAGAGAAAATTTGGAAAACAAATGCTGCATTTTAAACCGATCACTAGATTAGTTTTTATCGCTTTAGCTACTTTGAGTATTGGTAGTTTTTATACAGCTAGTGATGCTAATTCTTTGACCTATCAGGTTTTAGCTAAATCAGGTTATATTAATTCAGCCTCAAATATCAATCAGTCTGCCAATACCAATGGTCCAATGCTAACATTCCTGGGTAATATGTACGTTGATGTAATGGATCAACCTGTAGGATATAGTAAAGCCAAGATGTCAGCGATAGTTAAGGAATATCAAACTAAAGCTGAAGATATTAATAAAGATCGTTCTAATAATAATTTGAGTGATCAAACTTTGATTTTTGTTCTGAGTGAAAGTTTTGCTGATCCCAGTCGGGTACCCAATATTAAATTGAATCAAGATCCCATTCCCAACATAAAAAATATCAAGGCAAATACAACTTCAGGTTTAATGATGAGTTCTGGTTATGGTGGTGGAACAGCCAATATGGAATACATGACTTTGACCGGTTTAGCGATGAATCAGTTTTCTTATTCATTACAATCGCCATATACGCAATTAGTTAATAAACAAAATAATCCTATTAATATAACTAATAGTTTTAAAACATCAGCAGCTATTCATCCTTACCATGGAAATTTTTATAACCGAAATTCAGTATATAAAAAATTGGGGATTCAAACCTTTAAGAATATTGATACTACGGGATCATTAGCTTTAAAATATACTGATGTTTTGCCTAATATGGAGTACGTCAGTGATGATGCAGCTTATAACAACACTCTTGATCAGATTAATCAAACTGGTGGTGGTCAATTTATTAATTTGGTCACGATGCAGAATCATATGCCATATACTAATAAATACAGTGACAATCCCTATAAAGCCACTGGTTCAGGGGTAACGGATAAGAGTCGCAGTCAAGTAAATAATTATGCTAAGAGTATCAATGCCACAGATGCTTCAACTAAAACCTTCTTAGAGAAATTAGATACCATTGAAAAACCGATTACTATCGTATGGTATGGCGATCATTTACCAGGAATTTATGATGGTGATGATATTTATAAATATAATATTGCTGAACATGAAACTGATTATTTCATTTATAGTAATCGTTATGCCCGAGAACATAATTATGGGACAACTAAACTGACTGATAAAACAGCAGTTACCGATCCCAATGGATTTATTCCACTAGCTTTAAAACAAATGAATCAAAAAGTAACGCCTTATTATGCTTTATTGACGGAAGTCCAGGAGAAGTTACCAGCGATGTCATTAAACGTTAATGAGGAAAGCAATAATTTATATGTTGATCAAAATAGTAATGAAGTTAAGGGGAATCAATTAACTAAAAAACAAAGAAAACTAATTCATGACTATGAATTAGTACAATACGATTTGACAGCCGGTAATAACTACAGTCAAAAGACAATTAACAAGTAAGAGTGTGGCTGAATACGGTTGATTTTCGATTAATAGTATAAAATATCCTCAATTCATATTTTGAATTGAGGATATTTTATTGTAGATCATAGTAATTATATTTCAGGTGCATTTAAAATGTTCAATGTTAATAAAAAAAGCGTTAATATAGAATAAATAATTGATATTTTGATTAATTAAACAAAGGATATGTTTATTTATGCGAAAGACAAATCGATTAATCTATACGTTTCAAATAATATTTATTATATTGTCGGCTTTTCTGATAGCTTTGATTTTGAATTTTTCTCAAACTGGCGCAATGATTTTTACGCTTAAAACGGCCTTTAAAACTAATGTACCAACATATTTGATAACTGTATTAGTTCTATTTCTTATTTATATGGGATTATACGGGTTAATTAATCGTTTCTTTTATTCGACAGCTGTATTTTATATATTTTTTGCTATATATGCAGTGGCCAACCGTCTTAAAGTTGTGTATCGCTCGGAGCCGATCTTACCCAGTGATTTGATGTTTCTCGGTAATAGTAAGGAACTGTTGACAATGATCACGCCAAAATTAATTGTTGGGGTTGTTGTAGCAATTATTGACGTGATAATGTTATCCATTGCTTTGGAAAAATTATTTGGCAAAAAAGCTTTACGTTTCAAACTAATTCCTAGGGTTATTTTTGCTTTGTTAGCAGTAGGTTGCTTGGGAAGCTTTTATACGGCTAATCGAGAAGGTTCATTAACAAATGAAATTTTGACCAAAGCTGGTTATTCTGATTTTGCGGTTAACATTAATTGGTCGGCCAATAGTAATGGCCCCATGTTAACGTTCTTAAATAATATGCATATCGATGTCATGGATGAACCCAAAGGATATAGCAAAGAAACCATGGCTAAAATAGTTAGGAAGTATCAAAACACGGCGGCGGATATTAATGAGAATCGTCCGAATAATAATTTAAGTAAACAAACTTTGATATTTGTATTAAGTGAAAGTTTTGCTGATCCTAATCGGGTTCCCAATATTAAACTAAATCAAGCAGTGACTCCTAATATCGACAACATTAAGCGTGATAATACGTCTGGGTTGATGCTTAGTTCCGGTTACGGTGGTGGGACAGCTAATATGGAATATATGACGTTAACTGGATTAGCCCTTAATCAGTTCTCGAAGTCACTAACCTCGCCATATACACAATTGGTTGCGAAACAAGACCAGCCAATCAATATAACTAATAGTTTTAAAACAGCAGCTGCAATTCATCCATATTATGGGAACTTCTATGATCGCGATACTGTATATAAAAGGTTTGGTATTCAAACTTTTAGGAATATTAATACTACTGGAAATCTAGCTTTGAGATATACCCAGATGATTGATGGTGGCCAGTATATCAGCGATGAATCAGCTTATAATGACGTACTCTGGCAAGTTGATCAGGCTAACGAGGGTCAATTCATCAATTTGGTCACGATGCAAAATCATATACCATATACGAATAAATATGCTAATAATCAGTTCAAAGCCACTGGCAGCGGCGCAGGTAAGAATCTGCAACAGGTAGAAAATTATGCCAAGGGAATTAGCATTACTGATGTTTCAACAAAAAACTTTTTGGATAAATTGGATACGATAAATAAACCAATTACGATTGTTTGGTATGGTGATCACTTACCAGGTATTTATGATGGTGATAATATAACTCAACATAATGTTATCGAACATGAAACGGATTACTTCATCTATAGTAATAAATATGCATTGGATCATGGATATGGAACTAAAAAAATAGAGGAATCCACTAAAGTGACCGATCCCAATGGTTTTATTCCGTTGGCACTTAAACAGATGCAACAAAAAGTTACGCCTTATTATGCATTATTGACAAAAGTTCAAGAGAATTTACCTGCAATGGCCAGAAACAGTGTAGGTACAAGTGGAAATTTGTATGTTAAGGATAATGGCAAACAAGTTACAACTGGACACTTGACCAATAAACAAAGGCAGCTAATTCAAGATTATAAATTAGTTCAATACGATTTGACGGCTGGGAAGGGTTATAGTAAAAATTCCATCAATAGATAGGTTTCAAATTAGATAGTCGATTTTGATTTGGAGTTTTTTATATCTGGAAACACTTACATTTTTTGGACCCCCAAAATGAGGAGTACACTTAAAATATTGACTTACAAAATTGGGGATGAAATTAAGTTTTGAATTTAAAGGGTTTTCTATACATATTGATACCGACATTTCTTTTTAGTTCTATGGAAATTGCACTAAAAATTGCCGGTGGACAATTTAATCCAATCGAGTTGAATTTTATTCGATTCTTGATTGGTGGATTGGCTTTACTACCATTTACTATTCTTTACCTAAGAAAGAACAATGTAAAAATAACCGGATCAGATTGGGCACGGATTGCTTTGACGGGATTTGTCATTGTTGTCTTGAGTATGACGCTTTACCAATTATCAATTGGTATGACAACTGCTTCAGTTATTGCCATCATGTTGAGTGCTAACCCAATCTTTGGTTTAATCATTGGTTTTGTGTTCCTCAAAGAAAAATTATCCAGAACAAATGTTTTAGCATTGATTTTAACCTTAATTGGTTTGTTGATCATCATTAATCCTTTCCACTTAACTGGTGCAATGGGAATTGTTTTAGGATTAATTTCATCAATTATTTTCGGTCTCTACGGAGTTATGTCACGTGTTAATGGTGGCAAAATTGGTTTGAACGGACTCTCAATGACTTGTCTAGCTTTCTTGTTTGGTTCAGGAGAACTAGGTATCTTAATGGGAATCAGTCACATTCCAGCCGTTGCTAAAGCTATTCCAAGTGGTTTTGCTGAATTTGCTAACATTCCTTTCTTCAAGGGTGTTACCTTACAAAACTTACCATTGCTACTTTATATCTCAGTCTTAGTTACTGGTGTAGCTTTTGGTTTGTACTTCGTTTCAATGGAAAAAGTTGGTATTTTACAAGCATCATTAATTTTCCTTGTCAAACCAGCTCTAGCTCCAGTTCTAGCCTTGTTTGTTCTTGGTGAAGCTATGAAGGTCAACACTATTGTTGGTATCGTAGTTATTCTCTTCGGTTCATTGATCACACTTATGGGCGAAAAGATCGCATATGGTGTTATGGCTATCTTCAAACGTAACAATCCTGAAGCTTATCCAGAAGTTGACGAATTGGAAGTTGTTAAAGATAAAATTGAAAACAGTGAGCTTGCTAAACGTAGAAAAGCCGCTGAAGTAGCTGTTCACGATAAACTTGAAGCTAAACGTGAAGGTCAAGAAGTACCTTCTGAAAACTAAATATTAATTAATAAGATTATGCAAATTATGCATAATCTTATTTTTTTTGGACTGATTGAGCTATTATAAAGGTAACATTTTCAAAGCGTAGGAGGTCTTAAGGTATATGGATAATTTAATAAAAATTGGTAGTACTGAAGTAACTAGTAAAAAAATTGGTCTTGGTACTAACAAAGTCGGTGGTCATAACTTATTCGCTGACTTAAAAGATGAAGATGGCTACGCTGTTGTGAAAGAGGCAATTGAAAGTGGCATTACGACTTTAGATACTGCTTATATGTATGGTTTGGGGCGTTCAGAAGAAATTATTGGTGACGTTATTCAAAACTATGATCGTAGTAAATTAGTCATTGCTACTAAAGCAGCTCAAGATGCTGATAATGATTTAAAAAATAATAATAGTCCTGAATTTTTAAAAAAGGCCGTTGACGATGCCTTGAAACGCTTAAAAACAGACTATATTGATATCTTTTATATTCATTTCCCAGATGAAACAACTCCTAAGAGTGAAGCTGTTGCGGCTTTAAATGAATTGAAAAAGGCCGGAAAAATTAGAGCCATTGGGGTTTCTAATTTCTCATTGGATCAAATCAAAGAAGCTAATAAAGATGGTTTAGTTGATATTGTCGAAGACAACTACAGCTTATTGCATCGTGATGCTGAAAAGGATTTATTCCCATATCTAAGGGAGAATAATATTTCCTTTGTGCCATATTTCCCATTAGCCTCAGGTTTGTTGACCGGTAAATACCAAGCAGCCGATGCCAAAAAGTTCAGTCAATTTAGCAAAGAACAATTTGCTGATATTATCGTAGCTATTAATAAAGTACGTAAGATTGCTGAAAAATATGATGCCACTGTGGCTCAAGTTATCTTGGCATGGTATATGAAGAATCCTGATATTTCAATCGTAATTCCTGGAGCTAGAAAACCAGCTCAGGTTGATCAAAATGTGAAATCATTAGAAGTAGAACTTAGAAATAGTGACTATCATGCGATTGATGAAGCATTTTCCGATTTTGCCTAGGTTATTAAGTTAGTTTTGGTTTATTATTTATTTGAAAGAGGGATTTTCTTATGTCTAAAAAAGTTGTAATTTTCGGAGCAAATGGATTTGTTGGTGGCGAATTTGCCAAACAATTTATTGAAAATGGCGATACTGTTACTAGTGTTTCCAGAACAGGTGAACCATTAGGTAACGAATCATGGTATGGCAAAGTTGATTGGAAGATTGGTAATGCTTTATCAAAGGGCTTTTGGACCGAGAATCTAAAAGACGCTGATGTTGTAGTTGATACGATTGGTGAGTACAAAGAAAATAAAGATGAGAACTTAACTTTTGAAAAAGTTAACTATCAAAGTGCCTTGAACATTGCTGATGCTGCAGAAGCAAACAAGGTTCCAATTTTTGTTTATATTTCAGCTGATGATATTCCTGGTGCTTCAAAAGAATATATCCAAACAAAGCGTAATGCTGAAGATAATCTCAACAAGCGTAATTTCAGAACTATTATTATGAGACCATCACAAATGGTTACTGACGATGACGTCGTTGACAGTACTTCAGCCCATAGAAGTATTCCAGTTAGCATGGTTGCTTTGACAGCCTTGGATGCGATTGATAGCGCTAAAGAAAATGTGACACTTGGAGTTAACGATATCGACAAATAATTTTTTGAAGTTCTGTTAGAGCGAGAGTGTGCCTAACTTCCCGTCTTCCGTAAAAATCGGGAATTGGCTGGAACGCTGTGGACCAACTTCGAGCCAACCAAAGATCGGTTGTCTTGAAGATTGGTCTTATCCTAAGCCAGCCACAAATCGCTGACTAAGGATAATGTCACGGCTGAGCCATTCCCGATTTTTACTCCAGACTAAATAACATTTTAATTGTTTTGTTGATTAAAAATAATCTCTCATTGATTGATTTTACATAATATTTTCAACGCAAATAGTCCATATTAACTGATCGTAATATCAGATAATATGGACTATTTGTATTGTTGATATAAATTTGAATAAACATCTATTATTAAAACAATTTAAATAACTAAAAATAGAAACACTAACTAGTCTGGAGCGAGAGCAATTCGGGGGCTCAGCAGCAACGATGTCCACTGCGTTCCAGTCCCCCGATATTGCCGAGCGGAAGACGGCAGCATAATGACAACTCCGTTAACTTATGCTCTAACAGAACTTGAGAACCATATAAAGCAACTTACGGCTTGATTCTGACCACTTACGACAGAAGTGAATTATTATTTGAGTTTGGAATTTATACTGATGTCAGTTGTTAAGGAGGTAAGCAAAATGTTGCTAACTGTAAAAGATCTAACTAAAAAATTTAATCATAAAATTGTCGTTAATAATATCAATCTCTCAATTAATCAAGGTGATCTGGTGGCGTTTCTTGGTCCTAATGGGGCAGGAAAATCAACGACTATCAATATGTTGACTGGAATTATTCCGCCAACCACAGGAATAATAAAACTAGATGGATTACAACCAAGTTCAACTCAATATCATCAAAAAATTGGTGTGGTTTTTCAGAATAGTGTATTGGATAACGAATTGACGGTCAAAGAGAATCTATTGAGTCGTCAAAAAATGTACCGTAATAGTGTTGATAAGTTGGATGATTGGATTGATAAATTTGCTTTACAAAGTATACTCAATCAAAAATACGGTGTCTTATCAGGTGGTCAGAAACGGCGAGTTGATATTGTCCGTGCTTTGATTCACGATCCGGAGTTGCTCTTTTTAGATGAACCAACGACTGGTTTGGATATTCAAACACGGAAATTGATTTGGAAAGTTTTGTCGGATTTACGTAAAGAAACCAAATTAACAATTGTTTTAACAACACACTATTTGGAAGAAGCTGAATTGGCAGATTTTGTTTATGTAATTGATCATGGACAAGTGATTGCCGCCGATACTGTTAATAATTTAAAACAGAATTTTGCACAAGATGTTTTGACAATTTATCCTAGTGATATGATGAAAATCTCTCAAATATTATCTGATTATAAATATCAAATTGATGGGCAACAAGTTGCAATTTTTGTTCAGCAATACCAAGCAATTGATTTATTAAACAAATTAAAGCCAGTTATTAATAGTTTTGAATATCGCCGTGGGAATATGGATGATATCTTTCTTAATTTGACTGGTAAGGGGGTAGAGTAATTATGAAAGGTTTAATTACACGTAATTTACGATTATTTTTTGCCAGTAAGAGTGGTATCTTCTTTTCTTTAATGGGAGCTCTGATTTCATTTGTACTTTATTTAGTTTTCTTGAAACAGATGATGACCCAGAATTGGCAATCAGTTCCAGATTCCAAAAACCTACTTGACCTGTGGTTGATGGGTGGCACGTTAACCGTTACTGCTATCACGACAACGGGTAATGCTTTAGGCTTAATGGTGAAGGACCGTGAAAGTAATCGCTTGGCTGATTTGATTTTAACTGATCAGTCGTATTTAAAAATTCATTCTGCATACCTTTTGAGTGCTTGGTTAGTTGGCATAATTATGCAATTAGCAATGTATCTCATCATGCAAGCTTATTTTATGATTCAAGACGGGATCGGTTTTGAAAGTAGTATATTATTGCCATTATTGGTTGTAATGATCTTTAGTAGTCTGATTTGGTCAGTCTTTAATATGTTGCTTTTTTCCTTTGTAAAAAAAGTCGATACTTTAGGAAAAATCAGTACGATCATCGGAACTGCTTCAGGATTTTTCGCTGGTGTTTATATGCCAATTGGTAATTTACCTAATTTTGCTAAATGGTTGATGAAACTAACGCCAGTACCTTATGATTCTGCAATTTTCCGTCAGGTGATGATGAAAAATCAATTGAATGATTCCTTTAAAAATGCCCCAACAGAAATTATTACGAAATTTAAAACTGAAATGGGTATTGTTATCGGCCAGAATTTTAACAATGATTTAAAATTTATGGGTTTGGCATTGGTTATCTTGGCAATTCTAGTTATTATCTTATATAGATACAATCAACGGGTGGTTGTGAATAAGGTCTAAATTTAAGGAATAAATTATGAAAATAGAAGTTAATTATCATCAGGATAAGGAACTAACCGATGATGAAATCCAAGTTGTAGTTAAATCCAAGGGTTTGACTGCAGATGTGCAAAAGGTAATAACTATGCTTGAAAACCTTGATAATCAAGTTGATGTGATTCCTTTAGCGGTCAACGACAGAATTGTTTTGGTTCAAATGGATACGATCATTGCGATTGAGGTTTATGAAAATGAATTGACAGTCTATACGATGGATAATAATTATCAATTGCGTGGCAAGTTGAATGCAATGCTACAACGATTGAATGGTAACTTTATTCAAATTTCCAAAAATACGATTATCAATTTAAATCATTTAAATTCGTTGGAAGCTTCATTTTCCAGTAATATGTTGGCATTTTTAGATAATAATTTGAAATTAACTGTCAGCCGTAAATATTTATCAGAATTAAAGAAAAGTCTGGGGATGTGAGAGAGAATGAAAAAATTTATTAGATATGCTTTGATTGGAATATTGATCGGTTCTTTGACCTATTTAGTGATCTTGTTATTCTTCTTTGGCCCAAGTACAGAGGTGACCTCTAAGAATATTCTCAGTGTCTTATTAATGAGCGCTGGAATAGGATTAGTTTCGGCCATCTTTGAAATTGAATGGAATATGTTAGCCGAGATAGCGATTCATTTTATTTTAACTCTGGGATTGGTGGTCTTGATGTGTGCTTATAATAATTGGTTACCATCATTGAATCTGCATGTGATTCTAAGTTTCTTGTTCTTTGTAGTTATCTATGGAGCCATTTGGTTAGGACTTTACTTTGTTAGAATGACCGATATGAAACGATTAAATAAACAAATTCAAATACGTAAAAATAAAAAGGCGAGATAATTTATCTCACCTTTTTATTTTTGTAAATGAACCGTAATTTTTTTCTATATCATAGCGAGTTTTTTTATGGTAAAATATTTCGAGTTGCTTAACTTTCCATAATGTACACTAAAAGGCAATCGAGTACGGTTGCGGTCATGTCGGGGAAGTAAGCGCTTTAATTTTTTAATATTTTTAAATCATTTTCCTACTATTATTCAAAAAATATTGTATATTTGAATTAACCGTTAGGTGAATAAATTGGAAAGAATGATTTATTTTCACTTGAGGAAAACGCCATGACAGAATTAGAAACTAAAAAGAGATACATCAGTTGGCCAGTGTTGGCTTTAATGGATTTTGTAACAGTTGTTGGTTTTGACGATTTAACTTACAACTTTCAGAATCAAGGAATGGGCGTTATAACGTCCTGGATCATTATGATAGCCGTGTATGTTGTTCCGTACTCGTTGATGGTTGGGCAATTAGGCTCAACGTTTGATGACGATGGTGGAGGATTAACATCATGGGTCAGAGAAACTAGTGGAGAGTTCTTAGGATACTTTGCAGCTTGGACGTATTGGGCCGCCTCGATTCCTTATGTTGTAGATACTGCTAATACGATTGCAGTCGCTCTCGGTTGGGTATATCACGGGAATGCAAACTTACAGACAACGATGTCTAATAGTAAATTTGCGTTATTTACGCTGTTGATTTTTATCTTTTTCATTATCATTCAATCACGCTTTGAACATTCGCTGGAAGTTCTGAGTACGATCGGTGGAATCGCAATGTTTGGAATGACGGTTTTATTCGTTATTATGACCGTAACGGCCCTAATGATGGGTGGTCATATTGCAACGAAACCATTGACGATGCATACGATTATGCCAACCTTTAATCTACATTATCTGACAACTTTAGGATTTTTGATTTTTGCAATCAATGGAGCTGAAAGAATCGCACCATTTGTAACTAAAATGCGTAATCCCAATAAAGATTTTCCTAAAGCAATGATCATGCTTTCAGTTATGACTGGATTCTTGACTATCTTTGGGTCATTCTCTTTGGGAGTATTCTTCAATGCTTATCATTTACCAAATGATTTGAAAATTAATGGATCATACTATGCCTTTCAAGCGTTAGGTCAAAGATTCCATATGGGAAATACTTTGATGTACTTGTTTGCTATTACTGAAATTTTTTATTTGGCTGCTTTGTTGGCCGTTTTATTGAATGCTATGACTAGAATGTTGATCTCGGATACGGGTAATAAATATATGCCTAATTTTTTGAGAAGAACTAATTCTGCGGGGTTACCAATCAATGGGTATCTGTTAACGGTTGGTTTGAGTGCCTTTATTATGTTTTTAGGAATTCTTCTTCCTAATATGAAAGACATCTTTAATTGGTTGCTGAATTTGAATGGAATTATTTCACCCGGTGTTACTTGTTGGATCTTCTGGTCCTTCATTAAAGTTCGGATGAGGGATGATATCTATCACTCTGGTTATGTTTATATTAAGAACAAGGCTTTATCATTAGCTGTTGGTTGGTGGTGTCTAGGAATTACTGCTATCGCAACGATCGCTGCCGTGGGACCACAAGATGTGGCTTTTGCTTCACCAATGTGGTGGTACGAATTGACGATTAATTTTATAGCCATAATTGTTTTAATTGGACTAGGATTTGTATTACCATACATTACGAAGAGAGAAAAAAGAAGTCAGACCGGCAGTGCTTTTACCAGATTCCAACGTTTGGGAATTTGGGCTGTGGTGTTGGTAACCTTACTAGGTGATTTGTATCTGGGTGACAGTAACTTCAATCGTAATATTGGCTATATCGCTTTATTAACAGCTGCAGGCGTGGCAATCGTGATTGTCTTTGGTCGCAGAGAATATAACTTGAAGGAGAGCTTGGATTAATGCCAAGCTTTTTTTGTTATCAAAATTTTTATAGTTTGTATAAAAATGTTATCTAGTTTTAAAAACTAGATTGAATAGTCTAAATAACTATGATAAATTATAATAGTAATTACAAAAGGAGTGCTTTCTTATGGACGAATTGCAGACATGGCTAGATAAAATAGAGGATTATCGTTTACCTAGATTTGATGATCTTCCAGAGCTGGATTTGTATCGTGATCAATTATTAACACTAGTTGATAAATATATCGGTCCAATTTGGTTGGAAGATGGTCCAGTTGTTACTACTTCAATGGTTAACAACTATGTCAAAAATGGCTTGTTGCCACATCCAGAAAAGAAACGCTATAATCGAGAGCATTTAGCCTATTTGATTGCTATTACCTTTTTGAAACAAGTTGTTTCAATCAATGAAATTCAAGAAGGTTTGGATATCCTAACCAATTTAAATGGAGGGATTGCTAAAGCCTATGATTTCTTCTGTGATAAACAGGAGATTGCCCTAAAAACATTGAATCACCGTGAAGAAGGGCAAGTTCTTTCCGAAAAGAATCAATCATCAGCCTATTTGATGGTTGAAATGGTGACAATGGCTTTTGCGACAAAACTAATTACTGAAAAAATATTAATGATCGAAACTAATAATTCAGACGAAAAGAGCTAATAAAAAATGGAAAAGATTGCTGTATTGGTAGATTCCTGTTGTGATTTGCCAAAGGAATATCTTAATGAACCTGGTATTTATGAATTGCCAATGCAAATCACTTACCATGATAAGAGTTATTTAGATCGAGTTGAGATTTCTGCAGAAGAAGTTTATAAAAATTTACCTGTCGAAATACCGAAGACCTCATTACCATCAGGGGAATCGATTCAAAAAACGCTTGATCAAATAGCTACAGATGGTTACACGCATATTATTTCAATTTCTGTATCATCTAGTTTGAGTGGAACTTTTAATTTCTTAAAAGTTTTTCTTGAGGATGATAAGCGTTTTGTTTCAGAAGGATTTGATACTAAACAAGTTGCCGTTACTTCAGGCTTAATTGCCGTTGGAGCTAAGAATGCGATTGATGAAGGTCAATTGTTCACTGAAGTTGCTAGTAAAGTTAAAAAAATGATCGATAATGCGATTGTTTACTTCTGTATTCCGACGTTAACTTACTTACGTGCTGGAGGCCGTATTAGTGCCGTAGCTTCCGCAGTTGGTGGAATGTTAAAGTTGGCTCCAATTATAACTTGTAAACCAGATGGTGCTTATACAATTGCTGCTAAAGCCCGTGGTATGAAAAAGGGTCAAAAACTCTTACTTGGTTTTGCTCAAGATTTCTTAGGAGATGACAAGGATTACTTAGTTGCTGTTGGTCATGGAGCCGACGAAGCTGGTGGTCAAAAGATGCTTGAGATTCTACATGAAAATGACATTCATGGTAAACAAGAATTTGTCGGACAAGTTGGTCCAGCTTTGGGTGTTCATACTGGTCCTGGTTTAATCGGAGTTGGAATCGTTAAAATTTAAGATATTTATCTCTTATGTATCAACATAAAAAGCCATAACAATCGTAGTGATTATGATTGTTATGGTTTTTTGTTGTGTTGTACATAAAGTTTAGTGTTGATCGCGGGTGATTTCTTTATTCCACAATTTGACGTCTATTTTTTTATTGGAAAGTTCCTTTTCAATAATCAACTCACGGCCTAATTGTTCTGGGTGATGTACGACTTCAGCTAATTCTAATTCCAGTTGGGCAATCTCTACTTTTAGTGTTCGACAACGTAGGTTCAGCAATTGATTGAGAGTATCTTTATGTTCTTTACCTAAAAAGTGCAATCGTAAAATGAAATCGTCGTTGCTGATTTCCAAAACATTGGGAGCCAGTGGTTGAAGTAACCATTCTTTAAAGAATTTTTGACCATTAGTCGTTATTTGATAAGTCTTTTTACGAGAATTCTCTTCCGGTATTTCTAGAAGACTGATCAAATTAGTTTTAAGCATCCGATTTAGCTCTGGATATATTTGACTAAACGGTGCAGTCCAGAATTCAGCTTTTTCTTTATCAAAAGTTTGCTTGATATCGTAGCCAGTCATTGGTGTACGAGTTAAAAGTCCCAGAATCATATATTGTAGTGTATTTGAACGTGCCATTTAAAACTCCTTTACTTAACTTAAACCATGTATTAGTCTATATATATATTAATATATAGTGTTGGGGCGAATTATGGAAGAAATTAAAACAAAAAATCTCAAAATGATTTTGATTGGAATCGGAATTGTTACTTTTATGTCTACTCTAGATAGTAGCATTGTAACTGTTGCGCTACCAGTCTTGAGCAAGGCTTTGCAAACCAATATGAGCCTGATCAATTGGGTCGTAACGATGTATCTGATCGTGATGAGTAGCACGCTGATGATTTTTGGAAAACTTGGCGATAAGTATGGGAAAATCAAATATTTCAAATGGGGAACAATGATTTTCCTAGTCAGTTCAGCTTTGTGTGCTTTGTCAGTCAGTTGGTTGACCTTGATTATTTCTCGAAGTTTGCAAGCGATTGGCGCCGCGATGACCATGGCAACTTCTAATGGAATTATTGTAGAGATCTTTCCAGATAATAAACGCGGTCAGGCTTTGGGATGGATGGGTTCCTTTGTTTCATTAGGTGGAATTATCGGACCAAGTATCGGTGGAATTCTTTTGAATTTCTTCCCTTGGCATATTATCTTTTGGTTAAATGTACCAATTGGTATCATTGCGGTAATTATTCTGCTCAAATATCTGCCTAGTGAGTTAGATAAAACTTTTGCCAATGATGGTTTTGATCTGATCGGTTCGATTCTTTTGTTGATTGGTTTCACGAGTTTATTTGTGGGGATTCTCTTGAGTCAACAATTAGGTTGGTCCGATTGGCGAATTTTAACTCTAACGATTGTTGGAGCAATTTTATTAGTGATCCTATATCGTTATGAAAATCGACAAACTGAACCAATCTTACCAGTAGCTTTGTTCAAAAATAAATGGTTTACGATGCAATTATTAGCTTGTTTCATGGTCTTTATTGTTGATTTCTTTTTTGACGTGTTAGCACCGTTCTATCTTCAAAATGCGCGTGGTTTTAGTCCTTTGTTCAGTGGCTTCTTCTTATTGATTTTCCCTGTAGTACAATTGTTTATTGCGCCGATGTCAGGTAACTTAGCCGATAAACATGATCCGTTTAAAATAACGTTGGTTGGTTTAGCAATTATTAGTTTTGGACAGATTTTCTACGTTATTAGTGGATTACACAATACAATTATTATTTTTGCTATTGGTGCAGCTTTAGCTGGATTAGGAAATGGCTTGTTCCATTCACCAAATAATGTTTTGGTAATGAGCAATGTGGCGGAGAAAGATTATGGATCAGCTGGAAGTGTATACAGTTTAGCTAGGACTGTTGGAATGGTAGTTGGCTCTGCCATGTCCACGACCTTGTTGTTTGGTTCCATGTCAATGCTCAAAGGTACACGAGTAAAGTCATATATATCAAGTAATCCACAATTATTTATTGATGGAATGCATCTTACTTTTGGTTTGTCCTGTGTTATCAGTGTGATTTTATTGATTGGAATTTATCTATGGCATAAACAGGCGACTAAAAAATAATTTACACATTTTTTACAGTAACCAAATCGTTAATTTACATAAAAATAATAGACTAATACCAAGAGGAGAAATTATTGGTTATTAGTCTATTTTTTTTAATTGTAAATTTTTTTATTCAGTTTTAATAGATAATTACAGGGATAAGGGGTTTAAATTGAGCAGAGCAGAGCAGAGCAGAAAAAGGTTAGAAATTCTAATATTGAATTATTACGTATTATAAGTATGTTATTAATAACATTGCATCATTTTAGTTTGTGGGCACAGGGGACTAGAAGTGATCGATTAATATTGCAAGGTAAGGTAGGGGATGCTTTTAAATCATTAATTTATTTGCCATTAGGTGATATCGGAGTTTACATATTTGTTATGATTACAGGTTTTTATCTTGGAGGAAAAGTAATATCCAATAAAAAATCAATAAAGAAAGTGTTAATGATTTACGCACAACTTTACTTTTATAATTTACTATTTTTAATTGTCGGATTGCATTACCATTTGCCTTTAAATAATTTCCCGAAACTAAGCGATCCGTTAAATCCATTCAATCGAATCCCTAATGTGATGATGTCAATATTTCCTATTGCCTTTAATCATTACTGGTTTGTTACAGCATTTGTACTGTTAATGCTTTTGACACCATATATAAATCAAGTGTTAATTAAGATAGACAAAAAGAGCATGGAATTATTATTAGCGATTTTGATAATATCGAATGGTTTGTTCCCTCTATTAAATAATAATGTAGCATCTGAAACGGTTGGCTTAGGAATCGTTGTTACATCTTACGTTGTGGGAGCATTTATCAGACGTTTTATACCCAAAAATCCTAAAATGTTTTTAATTGGAACTTTATTGTTATTTACAAATACAGCATTAATTTATTTAGTAGCTTATTATGACATCATAGTTTTAAAAAATCGATATATTAAAATATACACAGGATTGTTTGCTTTACTTGCGGCAGCGGGACTGTTTTTGATTTTTATTAATTTCAAACCTAACTATAATTTTTATATTAATAATATAGCTAGACATATATTTGCCGTTTATTTGATAACAGAAAATATTTTTATTATTAATCCATTATGGAAATATTTTACATTTGATCAGGTCACTAATCTTTACTTATTAAACGTTTATGGGTTCTTATCAGTGGTTGTTATAATGATTGGAGCCTGTACCTTAGATATTTTAAGAAGCAATATTTTTAGGATATGCCATTTTCAATTTAAGAGTGTTACCAACATACTTGAGTATAAGTAATACTTTTTAGCTTAAATATATAACTGCCCCAGTTGAAAAATTAGACTGATTTTTTTGAATTAAGAATTCTGGAACCAAAATAATAGCAAATGGCTGTGATGATCATGGCTGGGAAGGTTGCACCAACGGTATTAACAATGAAGCTTAGTTTGTTCAAACCGAGATAACTTAATACACCAATGACCCAAGTACCAATGGCCAGCAAATTGATTCCTTTGGTATACCAATAAGCACCGTTTACTTTGGAGAACTCTGAAACTTGATATTGTTTCTGACGAATAATGAAGAAATCAATCAAGAAGATAGCAATTTCTGGTCCTAAGAACATACCAATTCCATCTAAGAAGGTTTCAAAGGTCGTTAAGAAACTGGCAATATAGACTGGGATGAAAGTCATAACAGTGGCAATCAACGTGACAATCCATAAAGCAGGAGTTAATTTTAACCGATGGAAAATATTGGTCAAAGCTGATCCAGCAGCCATTAAATTCACGGCATTGGCAGTAGTACTAGTGATTACGATAACTAGCATTGCTAAGATTCCTAATCCTAATTTAGCAGCGATAGTACTTGGATCAGCATTGTTAGGATCGAACTTATTCAAAGTGATAGCGGTGGCAATGGTAGCAATCAAACCAATGAAGGCGAACCAGAATAAACCGATATTGGCACCTAAGAAGGAAGTAGTCGTGGCAGCGTGCTTGTCTTTGGTAAAACGACTAAAGTCAGCAGCAGCTGTGACCCAGGCCAGGTTAAAGGCTGCTAGGATATCGACGATTTTTCCACTTGGTAATTGGAACTTAGCTGCAGGTTGCCATTTGACAATTTCATGGAAAGGAACTGTTTTTAAAACAACGACAGATTCCCAGGTCACTAAGACGATAACTAAAATAATTCCGAATCGCTCGATCCATTTAACGGATTTTTCACCTAACGAGATACTGATTAGATGTAGAATGGACATAACTACAATTCCTATGATGATACTAAATTGATTGTGAAATGAAGAATTATCCCAACCGAGAATATCCTTTAAAATAAAACTGATTGATGTGGCTGCAATAAAGGTATTAATAGCCGCCCAACCGATAAATTGAATAACGTTAATAATTGAAGGTAAAATCGAACCTTTGACACCAAAGGATGGTCTAGTTAGAGTCATTGCTGGTAAGCCAGTTTTGTAGCCCATGTATGAAGCTAATCCCAAAAGAATATAAGAGATCGAACCGACAACGACCAAAAGTGTGGAAGCTTTGATCAATCCAACGGCAGCGATAACTCCACCAATATACCAAGTTCCATTATTGGCATTAGCACCGATCCAGGTCGCAAACATGTCCCATTTGGACATTGCCCGTTGTTCAGTTGTTGTTGCTTGAATATGTTCTTTTTTTGCCATATTTACCCCCGAAATGTTGAGCAGTAAAAAAGGGACCGCATTTGAGCAGTCCCTATAAATTACTAATTCACCGCTCTTTTGTCAGCCTCACTGGACTGCCTTTAAAAAGAATTATATTGTTGTTAGTCTAAAGTAGTAACTTGGCAATGTCAACTTAGAAATTGTATACTATATCAAAATTCAGAGGAGTGTATATCGATGTTATTACAACAAGTTAAAATCCAAAATCATTCAGCTCAAGATGTCAGAATTGAAGACGGTAAGTTTACTGAAATAGCCGATCATTTGGAACCAAGAACTGGTGAAGAAGTGATTGTTGGACATGAAAAATTGTTATTACCACCATTCGTCGATCCACATGTTCATTTGGATTCAACTTTAACGGCTGGTCAACCCGAATGGAATGAGAATGGTACATTGTTCGATGGAATTCGGATTTGGACGGAACGTAAAAAGGATTTAACCTATCAAGATGTTAAAAAACGTGCCATTTTAGCATTAAAGATGCAGGCTAGTCATGGTATTCAATTTGTTCGAACTCACGTTGATGTGACTGATCCTAGTTTAAAGGCTCTCAAAGCTTTAATTGATGTGCGTGAGAGCGTCAAAGAATGGATGACTTTGCAGATAGTGGCTTTTCCTCAAGAGGGAATCATGTCGTATCCAAATGGTAAAGAATTGATGCAAAAGGCTGTCGATTTGGGTGTTGATGTGGTTGGTGCAATTCCTCATTATGAATTTAACCGTGAGTATGGTGTGGAATCATTGCGTTTTGCTTTTGATTTGGCCCAAAGAAATGATTTGTTATTCGATGCTCACATTGATGAGATCGATGATCCTAGTTCCAGAAACTTAGAAACTTTAGCAACCTTGGCTTACGAAAGTGGTTTGGGTGAACGAGTAACAGCGTCACACACAACGGCGATGGGTTCATACAATGACGCTTATATGTATAAATTGATGCGTCTATTGAAGATGTCTAACATGAACTTTATTTCGAATCCGCTAGTTAATATGTACTTGGGTGGTCGTTTTGATACCTATCCTAAACGTCGTGGATTGACTCGAGTTAAGGAGTTGGATGAAAACGGAATTAACGTAGCCTTTGGTGAAGATGATATCAAAGATCCTTGGTATCCAATGGGTAATGGTAATATGTTTGATGTCTTAACTGAAGGGTTGCACGCAACACAGATGATGGGGCATGAACAAATTATGAACTCTTATAAATTCATTACCCTCAACAGTGCCAAAGTTATGAATGTACAAGATCAATACGGAATTGAAGTGGGGAAGCCAGCTAACTTTGTTTTGATCGATGCGCATAACTTCTTTGATGCCTTGAACAAACGGGCGGCAGTACTATTGTCAGTTCATAATGGGAAAGTAATTGGTAAGACAAAACCTGCAGAAACTGAGTTATATATTTAAATCAAATAAGTATAGAATATAGGCAACCGTCATGGTTGCTTTTTTGTTTAGACAATATTTTAAAGGATGGCAGTATGATATTAGAAAGACAAAACGTTATTAATTTAAAGAAACTTCAATCACAATTAGGCGGTTTGGAAAATCGGCCGCGAATTGACGAGCTGGCTAAGCTACTTAAAATGTTTCAACTTTATCAATCAGGACAACGAGAAATCAGTACTAAGTTAGAGAATCTGGATGCTGAATTTCAAGTGAACTTTGATTACAACCCCATTCATCATATGGAATCACGGATGAAGGATATGCAAAGTCTTTTACAAAAAGCTGAATTAAAAGGCTACGATTTAACAGCTGACAGTATTCAAAAAAATATTTATGATATTGCAGGAATTCGGGTCATCACTAATTATGTAGATGATATTTATAGTATTGAAAAGATGTTAACTAAACAGACTGATGTGACTTTGTTACGTCGCAAGGATTACATTAAACACCCTAAAGAAAGTGGTTATCGTAGTCTACATATTGTGGTCAAAGTACCAGTTTTCCAGTCAGATGGACCAGTTGATGTTCCCGTGGAAATTCAAATCAGAACTGTGGGAATGGATATGTGGGCTAGTTTGGAACATAAGTTACGTTATAAAACTGATGCCAACAAGGAATTAGTCGATAAATACGGTGACCAATTAAAAAATTATTCAGATGAATTAGAACAAATTGAACGTGGAATGCAAGATATTCACAAGAACTTAATTTAAAAATAAGTGTATAAAAAAGTCGTCTAACCGTTTGAGTTAGACGACTTTTTAAACGGCCTGTTCGTGGTGATCAGTTGTTAATGACCATTCATTTTTAGTTAATTCATAAGCCATAACATGAACAACTTCGCCGGTAGGGAAGGTGAAAGTTTCTTGTTCACCAAGATTTTTCATACCCATTTTGGCCATAACTCGACCGGAACGGGGATTGAGATCAGCATAGTGAGCTTCAATTTTATCAAAATTAAGTTTTTCAAAACCATAATTCATCATGGCTTGTCCAGCTTCAGCAACGTATCCATGACCCCAGGCATTTCGATTTAAAGCATAAGTTAAGATTCCGGTAGTGTTTTCGGGGTGAAATTCATAAAACCCAATCAATTTGTGAGTTTCTTTGCTTTCAATTCCGAAGGTATATTGTTGTTCCATTAAAAAATGATTTTCAAAAACATTGTTAAAGGCAGCAGGTGTTGTAATATCGTGATAGCGCATATATTTAACAACTTCAGCATCCAAAATAATTGTTTGTAGGTCATCGTGGTCACTAGGTTGTAGTGGACGAATGATCAATCGATCTGTTTTAATTGCACGCATTACTCTATCTCCAAATTTTCATTAGATTATGAATAATAACTCTTAATTATATTTATGTAAAATGATTTGTTTACTGAAAATTGTTGACATTGATTACAGAAAGAATTAATATAGTTCGCATACGAACAAATGAGGTGAACCGAAATGTTGAATCCTAAAGAAACAATTGTTTATAACGTCAGAGATTTATCATTACATATTTCGCATTATATTCAAGGCTCTATGCATGAACAAATGGATGATGATGGGCCCAAGGATAAAATTTCTCGATTACAAGGTATGGCAATTGGCTTTATGTATACACATCGGAATCACCAAATTATTCAAAAGGATTTTGAAAAGGGAATGTTTATTAGCAAATCAACAGCCAGCGGTCTAGTTAAACGTATGGTGAAAAATGGTTTGATCTATACAACACCATCAACTGACGATGCGAGAGTTAAATGTTTAAATTTAACTAACCACGCTCTCGATATTATGAATGAGGTTGATAGATGGGCTAAAATAACGGAAGAAACTTTACGACGAGGCATCGATCAGGACGAACTAGTTATTTTCTTTAAGGTGTTGAATCAAATTAGAGAAAACACTAAATAGTATTTTTTTACAGATATAGTTCGCATGCGAACCAGAGGAGGAACTAAATGATTAAATTATTCAAACGGCTAAATAAGAAAGAATATTCGATGATAGGAATCAGTTTGATCTTCATCGTTTTACAAGTTTGGCTAGAACTAGAAATACCTAGTTATATGACAACTATCACTGAAAAATTGGAACAACACGGAACGACCATTAATCAGATTATTCAACCAGGAATAATGATGATTCTATTTTCTGTTTTAAGCGCGGTCGCATCAATTATTGTTGGGTACTTTGCAGCCCACGTTGCGGCAGGATTCACAGCTAGATTGAGAAAAGATGTCTTTAATCAAGTAATGGATTATTCTACTTCAGATATTAAGAAGTTTTCGGTTTCCAGTTTGCTGACACGTTCAACTAATGATTTGACCCAATTACAACAATTTATTGCTATGGGTCTACAAGTTATTATCAAGGCTCCAATTACTGCTATCTGGGCGATCACTAAGATTGCTAATAAAGGTTGGCAATGGACTACTGCCACAGCTGTTGCCGTTGTATTTTTGATTGTTATGTTGACGTTTATTCTTTTGATGGTTCAACCAAAATTCAAGAAGGTTCAGGGTTTAACTGATCGTTTGAATTTAGTTACTAGAGAAAATCTTGCCGGTATCAGAGTTGTACATGCTTATAATGCTGAAGATTATCAGAATAGAAAATTTAATAAGGCCAACAAAGATTTAACAGATACTAATATGTTTGCTAACCGTGTTCTGGCATTGATGAATCCGGGAATGAGTTTTATTTCCAGTGCATTGACATTATCGGTTTATGGAATTGGTGCTGTAATTATCAATCAAGCCACCGTTGGTGCAGCAAGGTTAACGCTCTTTAGTAATATGATCGTGTTCTCGTCATATGCGATGCAAGTAATTATGGGATTCTTACTATTATCAATTATCTTTATTTTGTTACCACGTGTAACAGTTTCAGTTTCCAGAATTAACGAAGTGTTGGATGTGAAATCTTCAATTACAAATAATGAAGAAACTAAAGCCGCAACGAAAAATCCAGGCACAATTGAATATAAAAATGTTAGTTTCAGATACCCTGGCGCTGAAGCTGATGCAATCCACGATTTGAACTTTACAGCCAAGCAAGGTCAGACGATTGCTTTCATCGGTTCAACCGGTAGTGGTAAATCAACTGTTATGAATTTAATGCCAAGATTGTACGATACAACTCAAGGGCAAGTTTTGATCGATGGGGTTGATGTGAAAGATTATGCCGCTGAAGATCTGAACAATAAAATCAGTTATATTCCTCAAAAAGCAGTCTTATTCAGTGGATCAATTCGTTCTAATTTAGCTTTTGGTTCGACAGGAGTAAATGCTGAAAAGTCAGATAATGATCTTTATCAGGCATTAGATATTGCTCAATCGAAAGATTTCGTCGAGGAAAAGGACCAACAATTGGATGCAAAGGTAGCCCAACATGGGGATAACTTCTCAGGCGGACAGAAACAACGTTTAGCCGTAGCTCGTGCGATTGCCCGAAAACCAGAAATTCTCTTGTTTGATGATTCCTTCTCAGCGCTTGATTATGAAACTGATAAAAAATTGAGAACTGCTTTGAAAGAGCAAGCTGCACAAACTACTAAAGTTATCATTGCTCAAAGAATCAGTACTATTATGGATGCTGATCAAATTATCGTTTTAGATAATGGACGTGTAGCTGGTCAAGGTACGCATCAAGAATTATTGAAGAATAATGAAGTTTACCAAGAAATTGCTTACTCACAACTATCAAAGGAGGAACTTGCCGAATGAGAGTTTTAAAAGGTGCTAAGAAATATGGTTCCGAATACTTTGGGCCATTATTAATTGCCGTTATTTTTGCGATGGGCGGAAGTATCTTAACGATCATTGGTCCAAGTCAATTAAGTAAAATTACTGACTTAGTCACTAAGGGATTGTTTGGAACTGTTAATTTAACCAAAGTTATGAATATCGTTATGATGTTGGCAACTATCTATGTGATAGCGGCGATCGTGTCATATGGCCAAGGTTTCATCATGGCAACAATTACCCAGAAGTTTACCCAGAAATTAAGAACGAGAATAACTGAAAAAATCAATAATCTACCATTACAATATTTTGATACTCATAACGAGGGTGACACTCTTAGTCGAGTAACCAATGATTTGGATACAGTAGGACAATCACTAAATCAAAGCTTAGGTATTTTAGTTTCAGCAATCACTTTGTTGATCGGTAGTATCGTCATGATGTTCACTACTAACGTTACTTTAGGATTCACAGCTGTTTTGTCGGCCTTGTTGGGATTTGTATTGACGATTGTTTTGATTGCCAACTCACAAAAGTATTTCAATAATCAACAGAATAAATTAGCTGACGTTTCGAGTTATTTGGAAGAGATTTATACTGGTCATGATGTTGTAAAAACTTACAATTATACTAAGCAAGCTAAAAATGAATTTAATCAAATGAACGATGAACTTCAAGACAATGTTTGGAAATCACAATTTCTGTCAGGTATCATGCAACCATTGATGGCTTTTATTGGTAACTTTGGTTATGTAATGGTCAGTGTTATCGGAGCTATCTTAGTTTTAAATGGTCACATTACTATTGGCGTGATCGTAGCCTTTATGATCTATGTACGTCTATTTACGCAACCTTTATCACAGATCACTCAAGCTTTTACCAGTCTACAATCGGCTCAAGCAGCTATGAAACGGGTCTTTGGTTTTCTTGAAGAGGATGAAGTTGTTGATGATAAACAGAACCAAGAAGAAATTGCTGGTACTAAAGGAAATGTTGAATTTGATAATGTTGAATTTGGTTATCAACCCAATCAAAAAATCATCAAGAATTTCTCACTTCAAGCCAAAGCAGGTCAGAAAGTTGCTATCGTGGGTCCAACTGGTTCCGGTAAAACGACCACGGTTAATCTACTGATGCGTTTTTATGATATGAACAGTGGATCAATTAAGATTGATGGCGTTGATATTACCAAGATGAAACGTTCAGAGGTCAGAAAACAATTTGATATGGTCTTGCAAGAGGCTTGGTTATTCGATGATACGGTTCGCAATAACTTGGTTTATAATCAAAAAGATGTTACTGATGAACAAATTAAAGCAGCCACCAAGGCAGTTGGTTTGGATCACTTTATTGAGACATTACCACAAGGCTATGATACTGTTTTAAATGACTCTGTCAGCCTTTCCGTCGGTCAAAAACAACTCTTAACAATTGCCCGAGCTTTGATTCGGAATGCGCCAATGTTGATTCTTGATGAAGCTACTAGTTCAGTTGATACAAGAACTGAAGAACAGATTCAACAGGCTATGGATATTCTAATGAAGAATCGGACTTCCTTTGTTATAGCCCATCGCCTTTCAACGATTAAGAATGCTGATTTAATTCTAGTTGTCAAAGATGGGGAAATAATTGAACGAGGAACTCATGCAGAATTGATGTCTAAAAATGGATTTTATGCTAATATGTACAACAGTCAATTTACTAAATAAACTTTGGGGCAAATTCACAGTGTGGATTTGCTCTTTTTGATTAATTTGATATTAATTGTAATTTTTAGTGAAACAATTTTAAAAAAGGTTATAAAAATTAGCTGTATTCCCAAATTTTTATATATTTTTAAATCTATTTTAGGGTTATGAATACTATGATATGGACATTAGAATAATTATAAATGACAAAATTTATAATTTTTTAAATCTACAATCAATTGACAGGTGTATAAACATATTATAAACTTACGGCGTTGAGTAAGGCTTAATTTAAATACTGAGGAGTACTAATATAAATGGAAGAATGGCAAAAAGAAACTGTTTATCAAATTTATCCACGCAGTTTTCAGGATTCAAACGGAGATGGAATTGGTGATATCAATGGGATTATTTCTCGTTTAGACTATTTAAAAGAGTTAGGTATCGGTTTGATTTGGCTGACACCAATGTATCGTTCGCCAGGTAATGATAATGGTTACGATATTGCTGATTATTATCAAATTGACCCTGTTTTTGGATCGATGGAAGATTTTGAACGATTGTTGAATGAGGCCCATAAACGTGGGATCAAGATCATTATGGATATGGTGTTAAATCATACTTCAAATGAAAACCGTTGGTTCCAAGAAGCTTTGAAATCAAAGGATAATCCTTATCATGACTTTTATATTTGGCGTGATCCAGTTGAGGGGCATGAACCAAATAATTGGGTTTCAAAATTTAGTGGTAGTGCTTGGAAGTATGTACCAGAATTAAATCAATATTATCTACATCTCTATGATGTGACGATGCCTGATTTGAATTGGCGTAATGAAACCTTACGGGCTGAAATATTTAAGATGCTTAAAACCTGGGCTAACAAAGGTATCGATGGTTTTCGTTTGGATGTTATTAATAATATTTCTAAGGATAAAGATTTGCCCAATGATACGTTTAAAACACCTTTGGATGATGGAAGAAATTTCTATACTAATGGTCCTCATGTTCACGAATATATCCATGAAATGTATGAAGAAGTCTTTGGACCTAATAATTTCGTAACCGTAGGTGAATTATCGTCAACTCCAGTTTCTGAGGCTGTTAAGTATACCAATCCTGAACGTCAAGAATTATCAATGGCTTTTACGTTCCACCATGTGAAAGTTGATTATACTGGTGGCAACAAGTGGACCTTAGGTAACTATAAATTAACTGATTTGACAAGAATCTTAAGTGATTGGCAAGTTAAAATGAATCGTCATGGCGGTTGGAATGCATTGTTCTGGAATAATCATGATCAGCCACGAGCCATTTCTCGATTCACGGACGATAGTAAGTATCGTGATCAATCGGCCAAATTATTAGCGATGGTTGAATTTGGTTTGCAAGGAACACCTTATATTTATCAAGGTGACGAAATTGCAATGAAGAATGCTTACTTTACTGATATCAGCCAGTATAAAGATCATGAATCGATCAATGCTTATAATGAATTAGTCGATAATGGTCTTGATAAAGAGACTGCAATTAAAATTCTGCAACAAAAATCTCGTGAAAATTCCCGCTTGCCAATGCAATGGAATTCTAGTAAATACTATGGTTTCACAACTGGACAACCGTGGTTAAAACCACTTCATCATGATGATTACTCAGTAGAAAAAGTTTTGAAAATGAAGAATAATGTCTTTAATTTCTATCGAGCATTGATTTTTTTGCGTAAAAATAAGACTTTATTGACTGATGGAGCATATAAATTACTAGATTCTCAGGATAATAGCGTTTACAGCTATGAAAGATTTGACGATAAGGGTAAAATTTTAGTAATGGCTAATTTTACTGGTAAATCCCAGAAGAGGGATGTTGCAGAGGGTTTTGATTTGTTACTAGGTAATTATGAGGGAATCGAAATGAACGATGGTACCGTAACTTTACGACCATATGAATCTGTAATGTTAGAAAATAAATAGCGCCTATGGGGCGTTCTTTATCGTTGTCGAATAATTAGTAGACTGAAAGCAGTATTAACTGAGGAGAAAAAATGCCAAAAAATTTATATTCAGATATATATCACATATTAAAGGGTGAAATTGATAGTAACGTTTATCCACCCAAAACGATTTTGCCTGGTGAAGAAGATCTTTCTGAACGTTTCAGTGTGACTAGAAACACAATTCGCCGTGCCTTAAAGAAACTACAATCAGATGGGCTAGTTTATACCGTTAAGGGCCGTGGCGTTGTAGTTTTGGAACCTATTGTCGACAACCGAGTAATTTTCTCAGCTGCGAACCATTTTGGTTTTCAAGATTTGATGAGTTTTCCTCAGAATAAATTCATAAAAAAATTAACAACTAAGGTTTTGAAATTTGAGGAAGTTGAAATTGATGCTGCATTGTCAAAACATACTTCCTTCAGTATTGGTGATATTGCCTATTATGTTGAGCGACTTAGATTAGTCAATGGTAAAGCGATGGCTTTGGATACGAGTTATTTTAGAAAAGATAGTGTTCCTAATTTGACTATTACTAATGCAGAAAACTCAATTTATCAATATATTCGGGATGAACAGCTTTTTAAGATAGCTGCGGCTCGATCCGTTGCAACCGTGGAAACAGTTACCGATGAAGAGTCTAAATTGTTGGATTTGAAGGAAGCAAATTGTGTTGGTGCTTTGAAGAAGTACGTTTACACTGACTTAGGAAATCTTTTTGAATGTACTGAAACTAAGTATGTACCTGACCACTTCTCCTTGGTTGGTTTTGAATCGTATTAAAAGAGTAAATGAAAACCGCTAATCCTTAAGGATTAGCGGTTTTTTAGAATTTTAAAATTTGATTGAAGATGAAATTATCGGGAATAAAATGGGATTCAGTATATTCGAATTGTTTTCCATCATCATTAAATGCAAAACTAATCATATTACCCACACAGTTGTTCATACCTAAATTGAGATTTTCATAATCAACTTGATCGGCATGCTCAATTCGTAATTGACGTTTGACAACAGCAATTTTCATCTTTAAATCATTTCTTATATAATCATAAATAGATTGTTTGGAAATTTCAGGAGTAATACCAGGAACGATTTGGGCATTAAAATAATTGATATCCAAAACCGCATTCTTATTATTAATTCGACGGACACGTTTGATGGCATAAACAGGGATACCGATAGCGAAAGAAGTTTTGTGACTAAGTTCCTCATTAACAATAATCTGTTGAAAGTCGGCGATAATTGTTATTCTTTGAACATCCTGAGCATTATTTAAAGCTTGTAGTCCATCAATTTTTTCAAGACTTAGATTGATTTCTTGAGATTGTGGAGTTTGTTCTAAGACAACGACACCTTTACCTTTAACGCTATAAACTAGACCTTCATCAGATAATTGCTTGATGGCTTTTCTGACGGCATAGCGACTAACATGGAATTCGTCGATTAGAGCATCCTCAGTAGGAAGACGCATTTTAATATTGTATTTTCCGCTAGTGACACGCGTTTTAAGCTCCTGATAAATATCTTTGTTAATAATTTCAGCCATAAGTAACGCTCCAATATAATTGATTCAATATATACTACTCAATAATATATTATATCGAAAATAATTTAAATATTACAACCAATTATTGATAATATAATTTATAGAAATATATTCCATCACTCTATATGAATATGAATTGTTGGAATATTTAGATAATTTTCTTTCTAATTAATTGTTCGGCGATATATTTGGCAACAATTTTGCCGCCATTATTTGAAAAATGAACATGATCACCACAATCAAATTCTGGTTTTAGTCGGCTCTTGTCACTGACTAAGGTGGATAAATCGATAATATGAGGCATTGTTAGCAGACCACGGTTGATTTCTTGACGTAAGTTTTCCTTTTGAGCAGACCAGCCCAAAAGGCCACCATTAAGATTGCCATCAGCTGGAGTAATGGTCATGGGAATAAAAGTTGTATCAAATTTCTTACATTTAGACTTTAAAATAATAATAGCCTTTAGAACGGCTTCTGCAGTTGGCAATTCGGCGAGGGGGGTTCCAGTACCTGGATGCAATAAATCGTTGATTCCTTCCATAAATATAACGATATTAGGTTGATAGTTAGTCATCATGTGATCAAATCTGGTGAAACCAGCCTCACCAAAACTAGTTGACCATTTGGAAGTGCTGTTGCCAGGGTGTAAAAGACGATTACCAGAAATACCAAAATTAGCGGTCATAATCTGGAAATTATTTTCTAAATTCTTAGCCAGAGGAGCACTGAAATTACCCTGATTAGTTAGAGAATCACCGAAAAAAGCTAATTTTTCATAAGGCTGGTTGGTTTCAATTTGAATGCCGGAAATTCCAAAGAAATACTTTGGAATGGTTGGATCTTGATTAGCAGTATGAATCAAGTCATTGGAAATCGTCAGTCCGGAGGTATGAATAGTTTTATTAGGTGAAAATAAATCAATCGATAGAAAAGTATTAGCAACTAAGTCAATATCGATCCAATCGGACCATTTGATTAAACGTGGTTCGACACAGAAACTACTTTTACCATTTAAAGTGACAGTTCTTTTGTCAGACTGATTATTGAAGATTGTTAATTGTGAAATCTTTAAGGGGATTTCATCATATAAATTATTTAGCTGTAATCTAATTTTTTTAGTTGCGAGCGGCTGTAGTATTTCTAGATGTTGGTGCCCAGTCGCATTAATATTTTCTAGATTATCATAGTTAGTAAAGTTATGTCGCCAAGTGGTAGTTGTAATCATTTTTTGATCCTCTTTTTACGGATAATAATTTAATTATAGTCATAATAACATGTTTAAACATTTAATGTACCGCAAGAAAATCATTCCAAAAAAATATCCATAAAATCTGATTGGAAGATTTTATGGATATTGAAATTTTAATTTGAAGTTACTGTAGGTTTAGCCGTTAAAGTCCATGTAATAACAGAGTTCATCTTTTTAGCTGATTCTTTACTGTTATCTCCAGATCCAGGAATATTTAAACTAGCATCATCGGCACCAGTGAAGTTTGCCTTGATAACTCCAGCATTATAAGAACCCTTTGCTAAATCAATGATTGAGGCAGTAGTTGCATCATGAGTATCATCACCAGAATCTGTAGTTGAAGCTAGAGTATTTAGATTATCAGAAGTAGTGGAAATATTGTTATTGTCACCATCCAATAAAGGTAAAGAACTCAAATGTAAAATAGCTCTTAAATCAGCAGTTGAAGTATCAGAGTCGATTGACTTTAACTTACCCATTGATGCAGTCAATGTAAACCCAGGCATATCTTTTAAATCATTACGTGAATCAATGACCTCTAAAAGACCACTGTCATTACCATCTTCACCAGCAGTGATAGGTTTAGTTTTGTCAGTGCTGTTATAACCAGTCGTATCAACAGTGTTACCTTGTAATTTACCAGTTGTACCTTGCATCATGGAACCAAAGTTGAAGTTAGGAACAGCTTCAAGTGTCAAAATACCTGAAAGAACATTTACACTTACAGTAGAATGAGCATCTTCACCAGCAGTGACTGTGGTTGCATCGGTAGTAGCGGCTGTAGGCGTAGCACTCAATGTATTGGAACTATATGCAACATCTAACTTATTAGCATCATTGGTAACTTGAATTGCTTTATTAGTAGCAGCTTTAGCTGTAGTTAAGGGGGTAACAGACAGACTAAGGCTTAGTAGAGCTACTAAACGAACGATATTTTTTAACATTTTCATTAGCTGTCCCCCTAACTTATTTATTGGCAGATTCATTTCAGACCTGCTCCATGCTTAAAGTTTAGCAAAATTAATCAGACAGTTTGTATCGTAATTCATAAATGTTTTTTATCTAAACTGAAATAAGCTTGCTTTTTTCATAAATAGTGTTTATTTTTTTGGTATTTTAAATTAATGACTAAATATTAAAAATAGCAGCAGTATAAAATCGATTTAGTATGTTTAAAGATGATAAATGATTTTCTGAAAAATGTTAAGAAATATGCTGTGATTTCGATAACGCATATTTACAAGACGTATTAATTGCTGTCAATCAAATTGTTTGCTATGATACCCGTCTACTGATAAGTTTGATGGTGAAGTAAAAGAAATCACTAGCAATGACTTCCTAACAATGTTTAATAAAAAGAGGTTAGGTTGATATGGCTCGTAAAGCTAAAATAGAACGTGAAAAAAGATTACAAAGAACAGTGGATCGTTATGCAAAACTCCGTAATCACTTAAAGGCTGAGCATAATTATGAAGCCTTGAGTAAATTACCTAGAGATGCATCTCCAGTAAGATTACATTCTCGGGATGAACTTGATGGTCGTCCACATGCATTCTTGCGAAAGTTCGGCATGTCTCGTTTGAACTTTCGCAAACTAGCACATGAAGGTAAGATTCCTGGTGTAAAAAAAGCTAGTTGGTAATTAGCGAATATAAAAATAGATTCCTTTTTGGGAATCTATTTTTTTATGCTCTTAAAATTAATCCGATATTATCCTATCAGATTTGTTATCCTATTTATTGTGTGTAAAAAATCAAAAATTTGGTATTTATCTATGTAAGCGCACTATCTTACAGAACTGTCACATGAGACTAACACTTTAGTAATTGTGATAATCAATTATTTACTTTTAATTATCCTGGCTCAATAATAATACCCGGTGATCAAATTAGATTAACCGGATTAATTGTCGGGACTTGGCAATAAGTCAATAATTAATGTACTCAATTACAAAGCGTATATTTTGAAAAAAAGATGATAATTATTTATAATTTAGTTGTTTAAACAGATAGCGTCTAAAGTTAGATGTTTACTGACTTTCTTCAATAAATACAAATTATTTTTACGGAATTAGCCGATGGGTACTAATGAATTTTTTATTATAATGTTTATACAGATGATATAGAAATAACAATATTCAATTATTTTGAGCAATATTTTGGTTTGACACTATTTATCTAGAATGGTTAGATAGTTTTCGCATAAGCAAACTTTTTCAGTGAGGTATAAATTATGAAAAATAGTCTCGTTGTTTTCTTTAAGAAGCCAGTAACAGTTTTTATTATTAAAACAGTTATATATTTCGCTATATTCTTGGTTCTTTTATATATATATGGGTACAACGGTGTAGGAAGCGCCAAGTTTATTTATAACGAATTTTAGCAGGAAGAAGGGAATAATATGAATAAAATCATTGAAAAAATTACCACAGCTGCATTACAGGCACCCGACAAACTCTGCTACAAAAATGGTGAAGAAACACATACATATCAAGAGTTGTTGCAAGCATCTGATCGAGTTGCTAGTTTCTTACAAGAGAAATTTTTACCCGCTAAGAGTCCACTGATCATCTTTGGTGGACAACAATTTGAAATGTTGGTTATGTTTTTAGGATCTATCAAAGCGGGGCATCCTTACATTCCAGTTGATGATGGTTCAGATCCATCACGTGTTATTCAAATCAATAGTGTTGCTAAACCAGCTTTGATTCTAAATTGGAGTGAAATAACTAGTTTTGGTGTTGATACTCCACAAGTTACTAAAGATGAGCTAAAGAAAGTTTTAGCATCAGATCACAATATCTATGATAGCAATCGCAGTGTTGGTCCTGATGATGACTTCTATATCATCTTTACCTCAGGTACGACTGGAACACCTAAAGGTGTACAAATAAGTACCAATAATATCCTAGACTTTTCCGATTGGGCCGAAAAAGAATTCGACTACTCAAGTGAGATGAACATGTTGCTTCAAGCACCATTCTCATTTGATCTATCGGTCTTTGATATCTATCCTGGTTTGATTAGTGGCGCAACGTTAAATGTTGTTGATAAAGATACCACTAAGAATTTTGGTAAATTACAAGGTGCTATTGTTGATGCAGACTTTAACACTTGGGTTTCAACGCCATCGTTCTTTGAAATGTGTCTTTTGTTTAGAGGCTTTGATGAGGAACATATGCCACAATTGAATAAGTTTATCTTCTGTGGTGAAGAATTAACTCACGCAACAGCCCAAAAATTATTGAAAAAATTCCCTAATGCTAAACTTTACAATACTTATGGTCCAACTGAGAATACTGTAGCTATTACATCAATTTTGATTGATGATGCAGCTTTAGCTAAGTTTGATCGTCTACCTATTGGTTACTTGAAGTCCAATATGGAACATAGAATCAATGGGGCAGTTGATGAAAAAACTGGTCGGATGACAGGAGAACTTTTGGTTAGCGGACCAGATGTTTCGAAGGGATATTTGAATAATCCTACTCAAACCGAGAAAGCATTTGAACAAATTGATGGTAAAACTTTTTATCACACTGGTGACATGATCAGTGAAGGTGAAGATGGATTGTTGTATTACCATGGTAGAACAGATTTTCAAATCAAAATGCATGGTTACAGAATCGAACTAGAAGAAGTTGATTCAATGTTAGGTAACTTAGCTCAAATTAAACAATCATGTACTGTTCCTTTGTATAACAATAAGAAACAGGTTAGCAAAATGATTGCTTGCATCGTGCTTGAAGACGAATTTAACGACAGTGATCCCAAGGATTTAACTTCAGATATTAAGGATTCTTTGAAGGAAACGACAATGGAGTATATGATTCCTAACGTCTTGAAGTTTGTAAAACAATTACCGATTAGTAAAAATGGAAAAATCGATAGAAAGACTTTAATAGGCGAAATTAATGAATAACATTACACCTTATAGTAGTCCTCACTATTTTATATATTTATTAATCCTCTTACTTCCAATTATCATTGGATTATGGTTCGGTAAACGTTTTAAGATTTATGATTTCTTTGCAACTGTCGTCATCTTGATAACCGCCTTTTTCGGTGGCAATATGAAGCAAGGTATATCCTTGATCTTCTATATCTTGTTTGAAATGGTAGTTATTTTTACCTATCGGGCGTACCGGAAAAAGTACAATAATTTTTGGGTATTTACCTTGTTCGTTATCTTAGCAATTGTTCCACTGGTCTTTGTAAAGCTAGATCCATTGTTGAACAATGCAACAATTTCATTGTTTGGCTTTATGGGAATCAGTTATTTAACTTTTAAGTCGGTTGAAATTGTTATGGAATCACGTGACGGAGTGATTAAAGAACTTAAACCATTTGAGTTTGTCCGCTTCTTGCTGTTCTTTCCAACAATTACTTCAGGACCTATTGATCGGTTCAAACGTTTCCAAAAGGATGTACTCAATGTTCCCAGCCGTGATGAATATGTAGAACTTTTACACAGTGGTGTTAATAAGCTGATGAAGGGTTTGTTATATAAATTTATTATCGGATATTTCTTCGGAACCTTGTTATTACCAAAGATTGAGATTTTGACCCTATCATACAGAGGCCAAACACCATTAGGTCTTTCTTGGGCCTTGGTAGCTTACATGTATGTTTATAGTATGTATTTGTTCTTCGATTTTGCTGGTTACTCACTGTTTGCAGTCGCCATCAGTAATTTCATGGGTATCAAGACACCAATGAACTTCAATGCGCCATTTAAATCCAAGAATATTAAAGATTTCTGGAACAGATGGCACATGACACTTTCATTCTGGTTCCGTGATTTTATCTATATGCGTTTGATGTTCACAATTATCAAACACAAATGGTTTAAGAGTCGTGTAACCATTGCCAATCTTGGTTATGTTACATTGTTCTTGATCATGGGATTCTGGCATGGTGAAACTTGGTATTACATTGTTTATGGTATTTTCCACGCCTTAGCAATGATCACTAATGATGCCTGGTTGAGACTTAAGAAGAGACATCGTAAGAGTATACCTAGTAACAAGTTTACCCATGCGTTTGCAGTTTTCTTGACCTTTAACGTGGTATGTTTCAGTTTTATGATTTTCTCAGGTATTTTAGATAAATTATGGTTTTAGATAAGGAGAATTTATTATGGATGACATTAAAGCAAAGATTGTTGATATTTTAAAAGATGTAACTGGTTTGGATGATGCTGGTCAAGATGCAGATCAAGACTTATTCAAAGATGGTGTTTTGGATTCAATGGCAACTGTAGAGGTCCTAGTAACATTACAAGATACTTTTGGCATCACAGTACCTGTTTCAGAATTTGACCGTTCACAATGGTCAACAGTTAATAAAATTGCTCAACAAGTACAAGAATTGGAATAGATTATGAAAAAAAAGTTATGGATGATTTTTGGACCCGTTATAGTTGCTATTGCTGCTTTATTGATCCTTCTCTGGGCTCCAATCAACTTTAAAACTGTTACGCCTGAAAAGGTTGAGCAAGCGGCTACATCACTAGATGTCCGAGTTTTGAAGGGTGAGAGTGTTAAGAATGCTGCCGAGAAGGAAAACTACATTCCTATCATTGGTTCATCGGAGCTTTCGAGAATGGATCCGTTCCATCCATCTTCCATGGCTCAAAAATATCATTGGAAGAATAAACCATTTTTGCAAGGTAATCCTGGAACTGCTTCATTGACACAAGCAATGAATGTTGGAGGGATGGCCAATCTTAAGGGAAATAAGGCTGTGTTGATTATTTCTCCACAATGGTTTACCAAGTCCGGTGTTCCATCTGACGCCTTCAAATACTTCTTGTCACCATTACAGTTGACTGGTTTTATTTTGAATTCCAGTCATGGTGATAAAGCAATGAACAAATACATTGCTGGACGTGTGCTCGACTTAGGTGTCAGTAAGGGACCTATTGAAGATGATGCCCTCGAACGTATTTCTGAAGGTAAACAGATTACTAGTCTACAACGTTTCTATATTGAAACGTTTGCCCGTTCTAGTTTGCAGAGTCAAGATGATTTATTTGGTTCAATTTCTATGAATGATCATCAAAAGATGATCGACAAAGCTTCAAGTCAATTGCCCGATACATATGATTACAAACATTTGAATAAATTAGCTACCAAACTGGCTGAAAAACATTCAAATGATAATGACCTACAAATTGGTAATTCATTTTACAAGAAGCAGTTAAAGACCAGAATTGATACTTATAAAGATACACATAAACATGTAACTTATACCCATTCACCAGAATATAATGATTTTCAAGCCTTACTCTATATGTTCGCTCAAAATAAAGTAGATGTAATGTTTGTAATTCAACCAATTAATCCATACTGGGTTAAATATACTGGGATGCCAATGAGTTCAATTACTAACTTTGATACTAAAATCAAATATCAATTGAGATCACAAGGTTTCAATAATATCGTTGATCTTTCACACGTTAAGAACTCTAACTATATTGCCGAAGATACCATTCATATGGGATGGCGTGGTTGGTTAATGTTAGACCACCATTTAAAGGGCTTCTACAAGGATAAGAAAGCAAATCCTAAAGATACCCAATATAAGATGGATAGTTACTTCTTAACTGATACGTGGGCTAATAATACGAAATTTTAAATAGAGATAATAAAAATGCTGAAAGCCAAAAACTTTCAGCATTTTTTTGTTACTAAAGATTATAAAAAATTATTAATGAAAAATATCAATATTATAGTAGAAACTAGTCAAATACCAAATAAATATATGAAAAAGATTAGTTTAATACAATCTTAGAGGGACAAAAAACGCCCTATAAGATGCAATTATCTTAAATGATATATGTCTTTGATATGCAAAAAATTAAAATTTAAGATAATTCTTTTTTAAAAAATGCAATTGATGGTTTTTAAAACGCTGTAACCTATACTATAACTATCTTTAGGCACTACTTTTAAAATTCAGAATTAGTGCTTTTTTTGGTATTTAAAATGCTTACAAAAAAACTGATAATTTGCATAAGTAAAAAATATTTGTTAGGGTTGTTTAGTCGCTGTTATTTATTCGTTAAATAATAGTTTTTTTATTTTCAATTAATGAACAAAAATAATTGTTCGTTTTCGATTCCAAGAATGGGGGATTTAATGAGTACTCAAAAAAGTACAAAAGTAGAAGTCAATAACTTAACAAAGATCTTTGGTAAGCATATTAACAAAGCCAAGGAGTTAAGTCGTCAAGGAAAAGATAAAGCAGAAATACTAAAGGAAACTGGAGCAACTGTCGGTGTAGACCGTGCGGATTTCAAAATCTATGATGGTGAAATTTTCGTTATTATGGGTCTATCCGGTAGTGGAAAGTCAACTTTAGTCCGAATGATCAATCGCCTGATTGAACCAACTGAGGGTGAAGTATTGATCGACGGCGAGAACTTAATGAAGATCGACAAGAAACAGCTTCGTGAAGTCCGTCGAAAGAAAATGAGTATGGTTTTCCAAAACTTCGGTTTATTACCTAATAGAACTATTTTAGAGAATGCTGAATATGGTTTGGAAATTCAAGGAGTAGATAAAGCTACCCGTGAAGCAAAAGCCAAAGAAGCTCTTGATACTGTTGGTATCAGTGGCTATAACGACGAATATCCTGACCAATTGTCAGGTGGGATGCAGCAACGTGTAGGACTAGCTCGAGCACTTGCCAATGACCCAGAAATACTTTTAATGGATGAGGCTTTCTCAGCGCTTGATCCGTTGAATAGAACTGATATGCAAGATCAGTTATTGGATATCCAAGAAAGATTACACAAGACAATCATCTTCATCAGTCATGATTTAAACGAAGCCTTAAAAATTGGTGACCGTATCATGATTATGAAGGATGCGAAGGTAATTCAAACTGGTACTCCTGAAGATATTTTGACTCATCCAGCTAACGAATATGTTGAAGAATTTATTGAAAATGTTGACCGTAGTAAGGTACTTACTGCTGGAAATGTTATGATTCGTCCAACTATCGTTAATATTGAAAAAGCTGGTCCAAGACTAGCTTTGAAGATGATGAAGGATACTGAAGTTTCAACGGCCTATGTGGTTGACAGTAGCCGTAACTTGTTAGGTATCGTTGATGCTAATGACGTGATCAGATTAGTTCGTGAAAAGAATGGTGATTTAACATCGATCGTTCAGACCAAAGTTCCAACAACAAGTGAAGATACACCTATTTCTGATTTACTAGATGATATCTCACAAACAGGTATTCCTTTTGCCGTTATCAACGATAAGAAGCAATTAAGAGGAATCATTGTTCGTGGTGCTGTACTGGGTGCCCTTGCGGGAAATGAGGTGAGCGATTTTGAATAGTATTCTTTTAGGAAGTATTCCGCAAATTCCATTAGCTCATTGGATTGATAACTTTGTTAATTGGCTCGTTCAATTTACTGGTTTCTTCAATGGTGTTACTAACTTCATCGGTTCAATCAATAATGCTTTTCAATGGTTTTTTGATTTAGTACCGATCTGGTTATTTATTGTTTTAGTTTTAGCATTAACATATTACATTAATCGTGATCAACAAAATTGGGGCCTTCTGATTTTTGAATTCTTAGGTCTTCTAATGATTTGGAATCTAGATTTCTGGCGCGATATGACTCAGACTTTGACGCTAGTCTTAACATCAAGTTTGATTGCTTTAGTGATTGGAATTCCTTTAGGGATTTTAATGGCTAAAAGTCATACGGCGGAAATTATTTTGAAACCAGTTCTTGATTTTATGCAAACAATGCCAGCCTTTGTTTACTTGATTCCGGCTGTCGCATTATTTGGTATTGGAATGGTACCTGGTATCGTTGCATCAGTTATTTTCGCAATGCCTCCAACAGTTCGAATGACTAATATGGGGATTCGTGAAGTTCCAGATGAACTTATCGAAGCTGCCGATTCATTTGGATCAACTGAGTGGCAAAAATTATTCAAGGTTGAATTACCAATCGCTAAGACCAGTTTAATGGCTGGTGTTAACCAAAGTATGATGTTGTCATTATCAATGGTTGTTATTGCCTCAATGATCGGTGCTATGGGTCTTGGGACAAAAGTTTACTTTGCTGTTGGTAGAAATGATGCTGGTAATGGTTTTGCCGCCGGACTTGCAATTGTTGTCTTGGCAATTATCTTAGACCGTTTAACACAATCATTAACTCGAACACGTCGAAAACACTAGGAGGGATTATTTGAAAAAACAAAAGTTTTTTAAACTTTTCTTATTAGCATTACTGATTATCCCAATTATTTCCGCATGTAGTTCCCAGACTGCTTCGTACGATAGTAAGGAAAAATTGGGTTCACAGATCAACTATACTGTTACCGGAATTGATGCCGGTGCTGGTATTATGTCATCTACCCAAAAGGCTTTAAAAGCTTATGGATTAGAGAGTGATAATTGGCAGTTACAAACCAGTTCGACCGCTGCTATGACTAGTACTTTGGATAAAGCAATTCAGGATAAACGTCCAATCGTAATTACTGGTTGGCAACCACACTGGATGTTCACCAAATATCCAATTAAATTTTTGAAAGATCCTAAAAATGTCTTTGGTAAGGCTGAACATATCGATACTGTTGTTCGTAAGGGCCTTAAAACCGATAAACCAGAGGCTTACACGGTTTTAGATCGATTCCACTGGACTCCAGCTCAAATGTCCGAAGTGATGTTAAAAGTCAACGACGGGGTCGATCCTGAGAAGGCTGCTAAACAATGGATCAAAAAGAATCCTAAACAAGTTCAATCATGGACTAAAGGTGTTAAAAAGGTTCATGGTCAATCACTCAAGCTAACTTATGTTGCTTGGGATTCTGAAATAGCTTCAACTAACGTTATTGCTCAGGTTCTACGGAATCAAGGTTATAAAGTGACTATTCAAGCAATGGAAATCCAACCAGTATGGGCTTCGGTCGCCACTGGTGCCGCTGATGCTCAAGTCAGCGCCTGGTTACCTAAGACTTCAGGTTTATTCTATAAGGATTACAAGGGTAAATTTGAGGACCTGGGTCCGAACCTTAAAGGCGCCAAGGTGGGACTCGCAGTGCCCAAATATATGACGAATATTAATTCCATTGAAGATTTGAAAAATAAGTAAAAAACTCAAGAATCGGAAGAAATTCCGATTCTTTTTGGTATAAAAAAAGGTAAATATTAAATATTGGAATATTTAATATTATTTCTATCTTATTTAGTGTATAAAAATTTATTTTAAACACTGAAGATACGTCTTTCTAGAGTGAGGGAAAATGACAGGGCATAAGGTAGGGTATATAATTATATTAATTATTATATGAAATTATTATATAGGGGCGATGGCGTGGATATACAGACGTTTATTGATAAAAGGAAAGACTTAGGTCTTTCCCAAAAAGAATTAAGTAATGGAATTTGTACTCAGGCAACTTTGAGTAAATTCGAAAATAACGGAAAGATACCATCACTAAAAATCCTAATTCAATTATGCAACCGCCTGAGTTTATCTTTAGACAGCATCATTGGTGTCAGTGATACTAAAAGTCAAGAAGTTGTTAAAGAAATGAATGAAGCGGAATTTAATCTGATCATTCAGGAGTATCAGGATTCTTGGAAGATAATGAAAGCTATCAATACTGACGATTTGGCGCAGGATAAAGATGCCTTGATGCAGTACTATTATCTGAAAGGATATTTGAATGTACTAGATGATGGTGATTTATTTGATGCGGTCTTTGATTTCAATCGAATTTTATCGGATTTAGATGTTCATGGAGAAACAATTTTTACCTTTCTATCGTTTGTGGGTATGGGCATGGTTTATGCTAAGCAAGGCGATGATAAGAAGAGTGAGTACTACTTTAGCAAAGTCTTCAGTAATATTTATACAATGTCAATTGATGATGTTTCAAAAATATGGCGATATATTAATATTATTTTTTATTGTGCAATTTACTACTCCGAGCGTAATGATTTGGAAACAGCCAATACTTTATTGAGTTATGGAGTGAAAATTTGTGCCCAAAATCATGTCACTTATTATATTGCACGGATTTATGCACAGTTAGCCATGAATGAAAGTCGGGTTAATGGAAACAATAAAAAGGTTAGAGGTTTCATGAATAAAGCTTTAGTATTCTCTGAATTTAATCAGAATAAAAAAGAAATTGAACTAATTAAACGATGGGTTGCAAGTAATAAACTATAATTAAGCTTCCTGTCTTCTATTAAAATCATAAAAGGGTTGTCACAATATTTTGTGGCAGCTTTTTTGTTATGATATATTGATTAGACAATTAAGTAGGAGTTAAATTATGGAAATAAAACGTAAAAGTATTATCAAATATGTTGTGATAACGATTTTACTATTGTTCTTATTGATTTATCCAACACAAGTTTATAATTGGTTTACAAATTTAATGGGGATATTTATGCCCTTAATTTTGGGAGCTGTTTTGGCCTATGCCTTAAATATTTTGTGTGTTAGATTGGAAAAGCATTTCTTTCCGAACACTAAATATAAATGGCTTCAGAAAAGTCGTCGCGGAATTGTTATCTTACTTGCAGTATTGATTGTTGTTTTAGTTATGACTGGAGTATTTCGCTTGGTCTTGCCACAGTTTATCAGTGCCTTGACATCATTTTTTAAATCAATTCCGGCACTGTTCACTGATATATCTGATTTAGCGGAAAAGTTAAACAAACATTCAGCAATTCCTGATCAGTTGAAATCAATCAATATTAATTGGACTTCGGTTCAAGCAAAAGTAATGAAATTTTTGACATCAGGTGTTAGTGGACTCTTTGGTTCAACTTTCAAAATTGTGACCGGTGTTGCTAAAGGAATTTTTAATTTCATTCTGGCAGTTACATTTGCCATTTATATTTTGGCTTCAAAAGAAAAAATCTCTGCCCAATTTAGTAAAGTCGGTCATGCCTTTATGAAAAAAGAGCATCTCAAGAAGGTTAATTATGTTTTGAGCGTGACTAACCGTATGTTCAGTAGTTTTATTGTTGGTCAAGTGACGGAAGCGATTATCTTAGGTACACTCTGTGCTTTAGGGATGTTTATCTTCCAGTTCCCATATGCTTTATCAGTTGGTGCTTTTGTGGGAATCACTTCGTTAGTGCCAATTTTAGGAGCTTGGGCTGGTGGAGCAGTTGGATTTCTCTTGATCGTAGTTGATTCACCGTTACAAGCCGTCTTGTTTGTTGTATTCATTCTGGTTTTACAACAGCTTGAAAGCAATTTGATCTATCCACGAGTCGTGGGTACATCAATCGGATTACCAGGTATTTGGGTTTTAGCAGCTATTACTGTTGGTGGTGGATTCGCAGGTATTATCGGAATGTTGTTGGGAGTTCCTGTGGCAGCAACCATTTATCAATTGCTTAAGAATGAATCAAATCGTCGTTTAAAACTAAAAACTGATTAGTTTTCAATGTTATAATTGACAAAATTATGCGAGGAGCGATTAATTTGTGGGATAGTTATTTTGGCTTTGTAATAACTTTTGTAGCTGTTTTTACGTTGGTTCCATATCTGACATCTTTAATAACATCATGGTTAGGACATTTATCAAAAATCATTTTGGTCAACAATTTGGGAAATAATAGTCAATTAGTGGTTGGTGGATTAGGTGTTATCATTCATGAATTAGGTCATGCGATATTTGCTTATCTGTTTGGCCATAAAGTGACTCACGTGCAATTGTTGAATACCAATTATCGCCAATCAGGATCATTAGGTTCAGTTGATCACCGTTGGAATGATCGTAACGTTTATCAAATGTTGGGAAACTTTTTCATTGGACTAGCACCATATTATCTCTGTTCAATGGTCTTGTATTTGTTACAAAAGTACCTATTACATGCCCAATTTAGTGTCAGTTCGTTAGCACAAAGTTTAAATATCAATACAACTTTATCAGTCAGTATGATTTTTGATTCAGTATTGGGTAATTTGAAATCTAGTTTTGCGAATGCCTCTTGGGGTATGATAATCGTCTATATTATTTTAACAATTATGATTGCCAGTACTGGATATGATCTCAGTCGAAATGATTTTATGACCGTGAATAAAGGTATTCTACCTTGGGTAGTTGTTTTGATTGTTCTTGGTTCAATACTTTATGTAGTGAATTTTAGGATTCAAGTTATCACAGGGGCTATTTATTTCACCGCTTTTTCAATTCTGTTTATGTTCCATGCTATTATTAGTATTTTGTTGTCGATGGTAGTAATCAAAATATTAGGTTTTGTTAATTTTATATAAAAAAAACATCATTTTACAATGGTGTTTTTATTTACAATAATCTTGATATAGGAGGCCGATAACTATGAGTAAATCCAAATTTTATTTTGCATTTGGAGCGTATGGAATTATTTCTCAGTCCGGTAAATTATTAGTAATTAGAAAAATGGTGGACCGTATATCAATCGTTTTGATTTACCTGGTGGCAGTCTTCATGAAGGGGAACCATTGAGTCAAACCATTATTCGTGAAGTTAAAGAAGAAACGGGAATTCGAATCACCAAGTTTCAATAGTTAGGAACGATTTGTTTTCGATACCCTTGGAGGTATCAATTTTATGTGTGGAATGAATATGTTTGTACTTTTTATAAAATTGAAGAATTTTCAGGTGAGGCGTTTGAGCATGTTAATCAGTTTATCGGTCAAGATTCAAAGGGTTCTCTTTGGGTGGAACCTGAAGATTTGAATTTATCAAATAGTTCACCTTTAGTTTTGAAGGCTAAAGAGTATTTGTTAACAAATGAGTTTAAAATTATTGATCAAAAATATGATAAGTGGGATGTTTTAAATTAGAACTCAGGATGAGTCATTTTAATATGTGGGGTGTGATTGAATAGGAATGTTTCACCCTCAGTTTTAAAGTTGAATTTTTTATAAAAATCCTGGACCTGAACTTGAGCTTCAATTTCAATTTCTTTTTTGGCAAAATCAGTTTTAATAACTGCCAAAACATGTTCCATCAATTCTTTGCCCAAACCTTGTCCACGATATTTGGAATCAGTCACGACTCGGCCAAAGGTAACATTGCCATTCTGATTGAAGATACGAGCATAAGCAGCGATTTTACCATCAATCATTTTAAAAACGTGAATTGATTCGAGATCATGTTTATCGACTTCTTGATAAATTCGTTTTTGATCAACAACAAATATTTTGGTTCTTAAATATAAAATTTCGAAAAGTTCTTTAGTTGTTAGTTCTGAAAATTGTTTTGTTTCCCACATAATTGGGCCTACTTTCTGGTAAAGAGTAAATTGTTTAAGGTTGTCATGGCTTGGAAAAATTCTTTTTGCTCTTGTTCTGAAAGGTCGATCAATAAATCCTTGATCTGTTGGTCAGAACGATCGTCTAGCTCTTGAGCTAATTCTGTTCCAGCAGTGGTTAAATTTAATTCCACTGAACGAGAATCTTTGGCCGACGGTGATTTGTTGATCAGACCGTTTTTTTCGAAACGTTTGAGAATCCGACTAGTATAACTTTTGTCTAGTTCGAGATTATTAGCAACTTCGATGGGAGTTTTATCGTGATTAAAGGATATTTCCAATAGTACCCGACCTTCAGTCCAAGTAAGAGGTGTGTTGAGCACTCGTTTATTGAGAATGCCTAATAGTTTGGTATAACTGCGGTTAAAATTACGAATTGAGGATATCTCTGATTGATTTAACAAATGATCCATCTCCTAAGTTAATGGAAATAATTATAGCATTATAGTGGACTTTGTCCACTATATATTAAAAATAAATAGATCGTAAGGAAATTACGGTCTATTTTGAGTAGTTAGATTTTTTTATAGTTTTCAGCTTTGAGATTAGTAATAGTCAACATAACTAACAAACTAATGATATAGAGTGTTGAAATGAAGACCATAACGGTCATGATGTTGTAGTTATCAAGAAGATAGCCAATTGCCAAACTGGAGAATCCACCGATACAACGACCAACATTCATGATGACATTGTTAGCAGTAGCTCTAACCTCGGTTGGATACAAACGACTAACGATGGCACCATAACCGGCGAACATTCCGTTAGAGAAGTAGCCAACGACCGCACCAACGATAATTAATGACCAGACGTTGCTTGGTAAAGTTAGAATATACACGCCAATTGCTGAAGCAGTTAGGAAAATCCCGAAAGCTAGACGAGGTCCTAAGTTATCGAGAATCCAACCGAAAGTTAACATTCCAGCACACATACCTAGAATTGTGGCAATCATCCAAGTTGAAGCACCAACAGTTAAGTTGAGTTGCTTTTGCATAATAGTTGGAAGCCAATTCATCAAACCGAAGTAACCAGCGATTTGAACAACTGCCATGACCATTAAAGCGATAGTTTGATAGGCAATCTTGGGTGTTGCGAATAATTGCTTGATATTACCGTGTTTCTTTTTGGAGGAGTTAGTGAAACTAGTGCTTTCTCTAAGATGTCTTCTGACAAAGAAAGTAATGATTACGGGGATAACACCGAATAAGAAGAGGGCATGCCAACCAAGTGTTGGTAAGATCAAAGCTGCTAATAGAGCTGCAAAAATAGCACCAATTTGTCCAGCCATTCCGACCCATGATGAAACCCGACCAAGTTTTTCTTTTGAAAAGCTTTCGGCTAGAACGGTCATACCGATTCCGTATTCACCACCAGCACCAATACCGGCGATAAAACGACAGATATAGATAGCTGTTAAACTGTGAGCGAAAAACATTGCTGCAGTTGCGAAAGCAAAGATGAAGATCGTGTGACTAAAAGTTTTGATACGACCAATTTTATCGGCTAAAATTCCAAAAAAAATACCACCTAATAACATACCAATATTTGTGATGGTCGAGATAAGACCTGCTTGCGTTCCACTTAAATGCAATTCAGCGATGATGGATGAAAGGGCGAATGATAAAAACATGACGTCCATATTTTCCAATCCAAATCCTGAAGCTGTGGAAGCAACCACTTTAGCTTGGTAGCTATCCAGCTGGTTCGATTTTGTTACTATTTTCATTTTCTTTTCCTCCAAAATTGACGCTCACTGTCGTCATTTATTTTGCTTGAATGTATGATAGCACAAGAAAAAATTTGAAACAAGTAACGTAATGGGTTAATTGTTGAAAGAGTAATTATGTTGAATAATTATACGTATAATATTTTACGAAAGATTACATACCTAATTAATAAACTTTGGAGCTGCCAAGCTTTTTCTTAAACAAAAAATATATTTCAACTATTAAGCCAGTCGAGTTGAAACAAACTGGTAAATTTTGCAAGATATTGAAAATTAATAGCGCCTAAAAATGAATGATGATAAATTAGTTAGCGAAGGGGGCAACCAATGAAAATTAACTATTTATGGGATACCAATTATGCTAAAAATGAGATCCGTGTGCAGCTTCATCCCAGTAACCAAAATTTAAAAATCAATATTACTAGTAAGCAACAACTAGAAGTAATTGATCCGAAGAATCAGCGTCATTTAAACTTAGATCATCAACAAATTTTGTTAATTGAAGCCATGGATAATTTGTCAAAAATCTATACGATTGATAATAGAATTTACTATGTCCGAGGACGTTTGAAAGATTTGGAATATTTAGCAGGAGAGAAGATCTTTCGTATTAATAATTCATTGATTTTGAATTTAAATGAGGTTCAGAGCTTTAAAAGTGGTAAATATGCTCGTTTGGAAGTTCAAACTAATGATGACCAAATTTTTGTGGTCAGTCGTCATTATGCAAAACAAATTCGGGAGATATTATAATGATAAGAGAGTTTAAGAACCGATTTATTCAAGGAAGTTTTTTAACGATAATCTGGTTGATGATTTTAATCAGTTTGACTTTTGGAACGCAGAAAATCGAATTAAATTATTTTTGGAGAATTATTAGAATTGCGATGATGACAGGAGGGCTATTCAGTGTGATGTATACGTATATTTGGAATTATGGAACTTGGACCGCACTAGTTAATATTACTGTGACTTCATTGGTCAATTTTTTTGCTGGAATTTTAGCGATTTATACTTTTTCAAGAGATCTTTTCGGAATTATAATGCCCTATTGGTGGATGATTCTAACGTTGACTGTCGTGTTGCATATTGTGATCTTTTACTTCTGGAGTAGATATCAGAATGGTAAACTAGCAAGCGAATTGAATAGCAAAAAAGTCTCACAATAAGTGAGACTTTTTTTGCTATTCGTTACAGAGTGTTCGCTCCATCAAACTTTAATTATCAAAAACTTTTTTAGCTAAAGCTGCACCTAAATCACCCATAGCATCTTTTTGATCGTCTGTTTTGCCATTTTCAGACATAACGACAATTACAAAAGCTTTTTTACCACGTTTAAAGATAGCAGCATCATTTTGAACACCATATTTATCGTATTCACCGGTTTTGTTATATACCGTTACAACATCAGTATTGATGCGTGATGGCAATTTAGTGTGGTTACTGTCATTTGCCATAATATCTAGCATCTGGTTATCATATTTTTTAGAAACAACATTATGCTGATATAGTTTGGTTAAAAATGTTCCCAGATCTTTGGCTGTAGAGTAATTATCACGGCCTTCATCTAAAGCGTCTTGATCCATTAATTTACGTTGCATATCGGTATGATTTAAATCTAATTTAGTGATTTCCTCATTAACAGCACTCAAACCACCAACCTTATCAGTAATGATGTTAGCAGCGGTGTTATCACTTTGAGTAATCATGTAATTGATCAAATCTTTGTACGTAAGGGAAGTTCCAGATTGCATTGATTGAACAATACCTGTTCCACCAACCTTGTCGTCGTCAGTTAATGTATAACGGTCGGATAACGATAGATCACCATCATCAATTTTTTGAAAAGCTACGGCCATGATGAAAAGTTTAATGTCACTGGCAGCTCGAATCTTAGTGTTCTCTGACATTCCAGAACTGACGTGGTCATTTAAGTTGTAATAGTAGGCGCCGTTAGTACCGGCTAATGATCCTAAATTATCAGCTAAAATACTATGGATTTCGTTTGCTGAGACTGAATCAGTATCAGTATTATCGGAATCAACATTAGTCTTAGTTGTTTTGGGTGTTGTTTTTTGGACGTTAGTGGAATTGTCTGCTTCTTCTTGATTATTCCGATGTAAAGCAAGATAACTACCTCCACCGATGATAAGCACAAGGACAACAATATCGATAATAAATAAATTAGTTCGGTTAGATTGTTTTGGCTTGGAAGTTATTTTTGGTGCTTTTTTAACATCTGAATTGATCTTAGATTCAGATGTATCAGTCTTAGGTTTCAAAGGTTTAGATGTTTCCGGTGTTTTTTGAACGATTGGTTTACGTGGTTCAGGAATGGTTTTATTAGAATTGTTTTGAGTTGTCTTTTTTGTGTCAGCTAATTTTTGTCCACAACTTTCACAAAAAGTAGAGCCTTGTGGATTCTTGTGACCGCATTTGGGGCATTGATAAGGGTCAGGTTTTTGTTCGGACTTAGTTTCTACTATCGCGGGTTTAGTATCTAATTTGAAACTACAATGTTCACAAAATTTAGCACCTGGAATATTTTTGTGACCACATTTAGGACACTTTTGTTGATCATTTTTCGTGATGTCTTCATGTTTGACATCAGCTAGACTGTGACCGCATTTTTCACAAAAACTTGAATCATCAGGGTTCTGATGTTCACATTTAGGACATTTTTTCATTGAATTTCCCCTTGGTATTTAATGAATAATAATTATTTAATAATATATATTATAATACTGATTCCAAGGTTTGAATATCCTAAATTAAGGAAATACCAAAAGCCATCAATTCATATTGAATTGATGGCTTTTGGTGAGAATATTAGTCAGTAAATGATTGGTTTAATTTATTTAGAGCGTTGTCAGTGAATTTGATGTCGTCCAATTGATCAGCTTTTTCATGTAGACCAGTTGTAACTTTATCAGTCATAGCATCAACATCATCTTGTGAGGCGCCATCTGGGAATAAACCGATGATCAAGTAATCAACAGGAACCTTGTCGTTTCCCCAAGCAACAGGTGTCTTGAAGGTTAATAACATTGTGTGAGCACGGCTCTTCTTGTCACTAGTAGCAAACATGAAGACAGCACGGTTCTCAATAATATCATTACCCTGAGCAGCACTAGCAAAAATACTGCTTTGAACGCTTTGTTCATCAATATTGAATTCATCGGCAGCTTTTTGAGCGGCTAATTTTAAAGCACTTAGTTGGTTGTTATCCTTTAATTCGATATTTGCGGTTGTGTGGTTCTTTCTAAAAATTTTAAACATAATAGTGATCTCCCTTGCATTATTTTCTGTAATTCAACGAAGTAATTCGACATGTCTTAACTTCTCTACACAAAGTATGATATTCTATCGAACCCGTTTCATAGCAAGGGAAAAGTTCAAAGTTTTTTAAAAAGAATATTTAGAATTGCTGGGACGGTTGATATCTGGGTATTTGTCGTGTAAATCCTTATAGGCTCTGAGGATGTCTTGAGGGATTTCTATGTGGGAAATAAATCTTTTTCCTAGAGGTCCATAACCGTGTTCATCATCAGTTAAACGAGGAATTTCCCCCATTAATAATGTTAAGTAACGTTCTGGACACCACATATCTATAACTGGCGGCATGAATTCTAAATCATCTTGATGTTGGATTAAATCAGTTTGATAAGTAGCGTAATTAATTACTTTAACATCTGTTCCGACATATTTTCTTAAACAAGCTGACATTCGCCGCTGCATTGTGGCATCTTGAGACAGAATAATAGAAGTAAAGTTAATTTTATTTTCCTTCAATAAAGCAAGTAGGTAAGTAATGTTATTACCACAATTAGTTGATTTGGTTTCTAAGAGATCAGGTTGTAAATTAAAACGTTTCTTGAGTAATGCCGCAAAAATTTCGGCTTCCTGCATTTGTTTAGCGGGGATATCAGGATACTTAGTGATAACTGTTTGTTGAAGGGTAGCCGTGGTATGCCCATAGCCGCCAACTATTAGGTATTTTTTGGCAATATGGTTCTGGATGGCTTGTGCCAAAATATCAACTCCAGAAAGAATGCTGCCACCAAATAGGACGTAAACGTCGGCCTGTTTGATACCAAATTGTTGCTTTAACTCTGTCTGAGTCAAAGATTTAATATCCCGTGGTCCGCAGAATTCTCCTAGTAAATTAATATTAGCAATATCAGTCGTTGATAATTTCATTAGATGCCCCTCCTTAATTGAATTTCTTATAGTGAACACTTTATTTCAAAGTACCGTTTTATTATAAAATCTCTACATTCAGAACACAAAAATAATATATATCTTGTTGTGGTACCCGTTCCATAGCTTAAGATGAAATTTGAATAAGTTGAGGAGGATTCAACGATGATAAGACATATATTTTCTGATATGGATGGAACATTATTAAACAGTACTGGTCATGTTAGTTTCAATAATATTCAAGGAATCAAAAAGAGCGGGATTCCCTTTACTTTAGTATCAGCACGTGCGCCAATGGAAATGGCGGAGACTATTGAAAAATTAAATTTGATTGATCCTCAAATTGCCTTCAACGGTGGATTGATTTTTCAATGGGTACAAAAGGGGCTCAAAGTATTACGTTCTGATCCACTGGATTTGACTGATATTAAGGCCATCGTTCAATTGGTTAAAAAAGATTTTCCAAACGTGAGTTGTAGTTGTTATGATTTGAATAATTGGTACGATGAAAAAGTTGATCGAGGGATTAGGTATGAATCAAAAATGACGGGCCAGTGTCCTAGACTGATCGATTATACGAAATTATTAGTAGCTGATAATTCTTTTTATAAAATTATGTTGATTACATTTGATCCAAATGAAATAGAACGTTTGAATCAGAAACTGATAGATTTGAAACTTGCTGGTATCAGTATAAAGCAATCTGGTAATGAATATTTAGAGATTACGAGTCGAAAGGCTCAGAAGTCTAAAGGCATTCACTACATTCAGAATCTGGAAAAATTAGCAATTGAAGAAATGGCTGCCTTTGGTGATGGTCATAATGATCTACCAATGTTAAAGTCCGTGGGAACGCCTATTGTGATGGGAAATGCTTTACAAGAAATAAAACCACATGGCAAATTTATCACGAAAACAAATGATAATGACGGAGTGATTTTTGGTATTGAAAATTATTTAAAATAAAAAATTGCTGAATAATTTTATTCAGCAATTTTTGCGTGACGAGCAATGAAGACCCCAGATAAGGTTAATAAGACTGACATGATAGCTAAAATAATAATAATTAAATTCCAGGAATTAACTCGGTTTTCAATGTAACCGAACATCACTGGTCCAATAGCGGCTAAAAGATAACCGGCAGATTGAGCCATACCGGAAACTTCGGCGGTTTGGTAAGGATTGGTAGTCTTTTCCGTGAAAAAAATAACGGCCATATTAAAGGCTAAACCGGAACCAAAACCTGTAAGTACGGTGATGATAATTAGAAAAGCTGTGTTATTAGTTGAGATTAAAAATCCCAATGGAGAAATAGCGTAGCCAACTAATAACATTACTAAAAGCCATGTCATACCGTGCTTTTTGATAGATAAGAAAGGTACGATGAATGAACAGGGTAAACCACTTAATTGTAAGATAGTTAATAAATTACTAGCGAGGATTGTACTGATACCATGGTTTTCAAGAATTGAAGGTAACCAAGTTATCATTGAATAGTAGACTAGTGATTGTAAGCCGAAGAAAGCCGTAATCAACCAACCAAGTGACTGATTCCAAACACTGCGATACTTAATAGTTGCTGCTGTTTTAGCGGTGTCACGTTGATTGTATTTTAAATTGGGAATCCAAAAGATCAACGCTACGATGGCCAAGGACGATAGGATTGCCAAAGTCGCCGATAGACTTAATTTAGTGATCAGTATACCTGATAGGGCCGTACCGATGGCACCAATTAATAGCATTGACATGGTGTAAAGACTAGTACCTAAAGGTATTTGTTTTGGTAAATGATCTTTAATTAAGGCAGGAACTAGGACATTTCCACTGTCAATTCCCATACCCGCTAAAAGGGTACCCAACATTAAGGCCCAAACTGTGGGAATGATTCTAAGAAAGCTACCTAGAATTAAAATGACGAAGAAAACGAAAATAGTTAATTCATTACCTAATTTTTTGGCCACTTTAACAATGATGGGTGAAAGAATGGCAAAGGTAACTAGAGGAATTGAGGTTATTAAGCCAGCTAATGATTTAGGAATGCCAAGATTTTTTTCGATGGTACTTAGTAGGGGGGGAATGATCGTAATCGGCAAACGAAGATTAGCTGCTACCAACATCATACTCATTAAAAACCATTTTTTATTTATTTTAGGCGCTTGCATTTAATTCCTCCTTTGTATAAAACAATATTACAAGTGTAACCCCAAATAATATTCGTGCCAAATGGCAACAAAAAAACCAACTATCTATAATTATGAGAAGTTGGTTATGTCTATGAATTATTATTCAGACCATTTAGCAAAGAAATTTTCAGTAAATTCAATAAATTTATCATGAGAAATATTGAAATCATTGTCTTCGAGATATTCCACCAAACCAATCAAACCACCGACGATAAAACTGATCATCAATTCGGGAGCATCAGATTCGGTAATCATTTTGATCAGAGGATCATTTTGACTATCGGAATCTTTACTCTTAGTTTTAACAATATCGTGCAGGATACTGCGAAACTCGGGGTAGAGGTTGGCTTTTGTTTGGTACTGTGGTGAAATATGATGAATAAAACTACTATTTTTTTCCATGAAGTCCGCAATTTGATAAACAATCGTTTTAGCATTGGATGTATTGTTTAGTAGGTCATCCAATAGATATGAAAATACAGCATGAAGTAATGCATATTTATCGCTGAAATAACGATAAAAGGTACTGTGATTGATCAGGGCCTCGTCACAAATATCACCAACAGTGATCTTTTCAAATGGTTTCTTTTGAAGCAAAGAAATCATGGCGGTGATAATTGAATTTTCTGTTCGTTGTGTTACTTGCGACATGACATTCCTCCTAAAGTACCTTTACGTTTTCATAGCGTGTCATTAGTGAATTAAAATCATAATCCTTCAATTCTTGAATACTTTCGTGACCATTAAAGAAGGCAGTTAAACTACCAGCCAACATCAAGTTCAAAGGTTCACTGGTATCATTTCGGACAGCAATAACAGGGACGTTGTTAGCAATCGCGTAACCACATTCCCACATTGTTCCAGAGTCTGGTTCCAATTCATTTTCTTCTATTTTATAGTCTAACATTGCAACTACTACATCTGAAATATTAATGTTATTAATATCATGTTTGTAAACGGCGGTTTGCCATTCAAATGATCCAAACTCAGCTTTAGTATATTCATCCTTGCCTGGTCTGAAAATATCACCAATAGTTGAATTGGCTTCTAGCAATGTTTGGATTTCATCAAGTCGTTTGATTTGTGGTTCACTAAAAAATGGTCCAGCTAAGTAAACACGATTTTTTTTATTCATGGTTGTAATTGGGAACTCCTTTATATTTATACTTTAATTATACTGAAATGTTCGTAAAATGCTCGAAAAAATAAATATTGTTTTCCGAATTAAAACGCAAATTCCTTAAAAATAAAATATGGAAAATAAATTTTAAGCTTTACAAAAAAGCCTTTTCATTTTATTTCGTAGATGATATAACTTTCTTAGGCACGGAGGCAAAATGCTTATGAATAAAAATCTGCGGAGAATTCGCGATGATAAGAAGAAGGTTAGTTTTCTTGCCATGTTTGGTATTTTTCTGGCCTTACTTCTTTTGATTTTTTAGGATTAAACGTGCTTATAGATGGGATAGAAATTATAGTATTCTTAAAATAGAAGACTAAACTTAACTGGGGCTAAATGAAAATTTAGTCTCAGTTTTTTAAACGGGAGATGGAAATTGATGCAGACGTGTCAAATTGAGAATATTTTGTATGCGGGGATCGTAGGAGATGCGATGGGTGTTCCAGTAGAATTTGCCCAACGCGACTCTTATTATATTGATTCAATGATCGATTCTGGAACATGGGAACAACCTAAGGGAAGCTGGTCCGATGACACTTCGTTTACATTACCATTGATGGAAAATTTAACTGATAATGGTGATTATGATCAATTAATGCAAAAGTTCGAGAATTACATGTTTCACAATGAATATACGCCAGATAATTTAGCTTTTGGAATTGGAAATACATGTGCTAAAGCCGTACGAAATTGGTCAGTAAACCGTTATCCGGCACTGGAGTGTGGGGACATGAGCGTTTACGCTAATGGAAATGGAGCTTTGATGCGCTTGGCTCCTTTGGCAATTCATTTGGTGAATGAACCAGATATTGAGAAAAGACTACAGTTGGAACATGATTATACTTGTTTGACGCATCGTCATCCAAGAGCAATTGTGGCTAGTTATATTTATTTAGAAATATTACATGAATTATTAAATGGTCAATCGTTACGAACAGTCTTAAGAAATTTACCCGAACGACTGACTGATGCCTTGAAAGATAGACCGGAAGAATTGGCGGAATTACCACAGTACGCTGCGATGTTTAAGAGTGATTTTTCTTCAACTTTGAGACGGAATATTAAGTCAACCGGATATGTGGTCGACACACTGTTAGCCTGTACCTGGTGTGTTTTAGGTACAACCAGTATTGACAATGCTATTATTTTAGCTGTTAATTTGGGTAGTGATACAGATACCGTAGCCAGTATTGTAGCCACCATGGCAAGTTGTGAATGTTTAAGCGAGCAGGTTAATGATAAGTGGAAGAATCAATTAAGGAACCAAGAGTTATTAAAGAGTATTATTGAACCATTTGCCAATAAAGAGGCACAACATAAAGCATTATTAACTTTGTAGCAGTAAATGAATAGCCATCAATTCCATTTGGAGATTGATGGCTATTTTTGTGAGCAGTTTCTGAAATTTACTATTTTTTAGGTTGAATCAAAGAATTATCAGAATTGCCAAACCATTTTTTGTTGATCTGTTGTAATTCGCCAGTATTGGCCAAATGTTGTAGTCCACAATCGATTTTATTTTTAAGTGTTTTATCGCCTTTACGCATACCAGCGGCAAAATCTTCACCATCGAAACCACCAGTTGTAATGCGATATGAACCGGGGTCCTTTTCTTTACTAATGTAGTAACCAGCATATACACTGTCGATCAAGAGTCCCTGGATCCGGCCATCATCAAGATCCATTAAAGCATTGTTGAAGGAATCGTATAATACGGGATTTTTACCTTTGATGTAGTTTTTTAACATGGTGGGATGTTCATCCAATAAACTGGCACCAGAGGAACTGGTCTGAACCCCAAGTGTTTTATCTTTCATATCAGCAAAAGAAGTAATGTTCTCATTTGTTTTAGTGACCAAGACTTGACGATTAGCCATGTAAGGACGTGAGAAGGCCAATTGTTTCTGACGAGCTGGAGTAATCGTATAACCGTTCCAAATGAGATCAATAGTCCGATTTCTCAGTTCAGTTTCCTTCATGTTCCAATCAATTGGTTGAAAATCAGCTTTGATACCATATTGTTTAAAAACGGCTTTAGCCAAATCAATATCATAACCAACTAATTTACCATTCTTTTCCCGGAACCCCATGGGAACAAAAGTATCATCGAGTCCAATAATCACACGACCACGTTTTTGGATGGAGGACCAAGTATCAGTAGTATTGGCCTCTTGAGCAACTGATTTTTGATTATCGCTGCAGCCAGCTAAGGTTAAGCTAAAGAAGGCTAATAAGCTTAAGAGTATAAATATCTTTTTCTTCATATTATTAATCTCCCTATGATTAATTATTGATTGGTTTAACTTCCAGCAACTGGTCGGCAATTTTTTTAGCAAAATCAGGATCATGAGTAATAACAATTTGTGTAATGCCGGTTTGTTTTAATTCGAGAATTAACTTGGCCACGGTATCACGTAAGCTGGGATCAAGTGCAGATGTTGGTTCATCGTAACAAAGAATTTGTGGTTGCATGGCTAAAGCTCGAGCAATAGCGACACGTTGTTTTTGACCACCAGACAATTCAAAAGGATATTGATTTTGATAGTTAGTAAGTTCCAATTGATTTAATAAGTTATCAACATTCTTTTGCACAGTAGCTTTATCTTGTTTCAAAACCATTTTAGGTGCTAGCGCAATATTTTCCATAACAGATAAATGTGGGAAAAGATTGAAATCTTGGAAAACAACGCCGACAATACGTTCTTTAACGGATTCATCAAAAGGATCAAAAGGTTGATTGTTGAGAATAAATGATCCAGAATCAATTTTTTCAAGGCCAGCAATGCAACGTAATAAGGTTGTTTTACCCGCTCCACTAGGACCGACGATACTAAGAATTGAATTATCTTTAACTTCAAGATTTAAGTTATCAAGGATGGTTTTACCATCAAAACTTTTAGTAATATTTTCTAATTTCAACATGATTGTTCGCTCCTAACGATAATAACTAAAGTGTTTTTCCAATATTTTTAAGGCCCATGTACAGATTAAGGTTAATAGTAAATAGATGATACCAACTAAAACTAAGGGAAGTAAGGTCACATCACGGGAACTGGCGATATTTCCAGCACGTAATAAATCTCCCAAACCAATTACATAAACTAATGATGAATCCTTGACCAAATTGATTACTTCGTTACCGATTGAAGGTAAGACGATTTTGACAACTTGGGTAATGATGATTTTTCTAATTGTTTGCCAATAGTTGAGGCCAAGCACCTTGGCGCCTTCAAATTGTCCTTTGCTGACGGTTCCAAAACCACCACGAAAAATTTCAGCGAAGTAGGCGGTGTAGTTGAGTACGAAGGCAAACAGTGCAGCATCATATCTTTCAAAAACGATATGAGCGAATGGTAGATTAGGAAGACCATAAAAAACAAAAATCAATTGTAATAGCAATGGGGTTCCTCGCATAACCCAGATATAAAACGACAAGATCCAACTGAGTGGCTTGAACTTAGAGCTGCGACCCAATGAAACTAAAATTCCTAGTGGCAATGAGCAAATAATTGTCCAGAAGAAAACTTTTAAAGTCATTGCAGTACCGCTTAGTAGTGACGGTAAAATTTCAAAGATATAGTTCATCATAATTTTTCTCCCCTTTTCAAATATAAAAAAGACGTCCATTAGCAAATAAATGCTAAAGGACGTCTTGACGTGGTTCCACCTCGAGTTTGTTAATATCTCACAATATCAACCTCAAAAAGTTATTGTAAAGAAGTTTCCTGTGAATAAAAAAGCCCTCTCAGTCAAAATGACTAAGAGGGCGACTATTCGCGGTACCACCTCTGGTTTCTAATATCTCACGATACTAGACTCATGAAGTTACAATAACTTCAGCTGTAACGGTGCTACCGAAATGACCTACTTGATTCAATCATTCAACTTACAGATGTGTTTCACCAAGGACTAGATCAACTCTCACCATCGTTGACTCTCTGGACTAGTTTGCTCGATTACTCTTCTGTCGTCGTTTTTATACTTGTTTAAAATGTTGAAGTTATCGTACGACCTAAAACTAATTCTGTCAAGCATTTTTATAAAGGCAATCATGTTTTTTAGATGCCACTCTCCACAAAAATTGAAATCGGCCGGAACATAGTGGGCACGACTTTGAGCCAACGAAAATCATGTTGTCTTAAAGTTCGGCCTTATTCTAAACCAGTGGGGTACGCTGACTTAGAATAATTTCACTACTGAGCCGATTTCGATTTCTGTTCCGAGTTAGTGAATTGTTTTTGATTCAATACCTCTATGACAAATTAGAAAGTCTATGTTTTATTTTTTATTAAATAAGTTAGAAATTACTTGATGATTATTGAATAATAAATGGATTTATTAGTATGCCCCCTTTATTAATTACGTTAGAACATAATAGTTTAATTGATAGATACAAATAGCGAATGCAGTATCCTTAAAAACTAACCAAAATTGACACAAACTATTATCTATATTATATTATTAGTTAAATGATATTATACGTCGTATAGTATTAGAAATGAGGTGGTTATATGGCAATTCAAGTATCAACTGAGATTCTTGAAGGTTCAGTCTTAGCTCTGCTAACTAACGAAGATTACTACGGTTATGCGATAACTCGTGAGATTAAAAAGATTTTTCCGATTTCAGAATCGACCATGTATCCAATTTTACGTCGACTCAAAAAGGAAGATTGGTTAAGTACTTACGATGAGGCTTATGAGGGTCGCAATCGTCGTTATTACAAAATTACCGATTTAGGTAAAACACGTTTAGAAGAAATTAGAAGTAACTGGCAGGAATTAAAGGCAGCCACGGATGCTATCTTGGAGGGGAAAAATGAAGAATAAAGCAAGTGATTCTTATATTGACGAGTTTGAAATCTATTTACATCAATTAAGTGCAAAAGAACAACAAGAGGTTGTTGAATTCTATCGTGAATATATTATTGACGCTAATCTGACAACTTCAGATACCATTATTAATGAATTGGGTACACCAAAGCATTTAGCTAGAAAAGTTCTGGCTGATTATTCTATTAAAATGTCGGAGGAAAATTATCAAAATGTTAATAATGGTCAAACTACCAGCAATGAACGTTTCAAAAAGAATTTAGGAATGATTGGTTTGGTTTTATTAGCTTTGATGGCTTCACCTATTGCAATTCCAATTGCTTTAATTATTATCCTGATGTTAGCTTTGGTAATTGGTTTAGGAATCTTCTTTATTCTTTTATTCCTATTCCTAGTGGCAATGTCAGTAGTTGGTGGAATTGGGGCTATTTTTGTAGGATTGTCAGTTATCTTTAGTTCGTTCGGAACTACATTATTTTATGTTGGAGCTGGACTCTTAATCCTAGGAGTGGACTTCTTCTTGATTCCGGTCATCTTTGCGTTATTTAAATGGTTCTTCAGTGTGATTGTGATTTTCTTCCGTTGGTTAGGTAAAAAATTATTGCACGGTAGGAAAACACCAATGAAGGGGGATAAAGAAAATGCGTAAGTATTTTGTAACAGGTTTTTACCTGCTAATAGTCGGTGGTATATTGCTCCTTGGAGGTTTTGTAATGGGTGGCAATAGATCAGTTATTTGGGACCATGGTTTCAAGGTGGCCCAAAAAATGGACGAAACATATCCTTTATCAAACTTTAATAATATTTACATTGAAGGTCGAGACACAAACGTCAATCTTAAATTAGGAGACCGTTATAAGATTCATGTTGATGGAGATAAATCACAGGTTCCAACTTATAAAGTGAAAGACGGAACATTAACCATTTCTGGTGGAGAACAAAAGAATGATAAAATTGGAGTTAATGTTTTAGGCAGAACTCAGATCACCGTTACTATTCCTATGAATAAAGCTTTGAATAATGTTAACGTTCGTTTGGCTGATGGAACGATGCGTATTAATGATGTAACGATTGATCATTTGGTGAAAACACCTAACGATATGGACTATGACTCTAGCCTGTATTTGAATGATGTAACGGTGCATAACCTGGATAAAATTAATTTGTATAACGATACTTTGGGAATGAATAATTCTAAAATCAGCAATATGACTTTGATAGCTAGTGCTGATTCAATTATCAAGGCTGACAGTAGTACGATTACTAACTCTAATATCAATTTGGATGAATCTTCCTTAAACATTAAACAGTCTAATCTTGATTCTATTAAGTCTTTGGCGAATCACAGTAAAGTTAGTTTAACTAAAACGACACTGATGAATCAGAATAAATTCCGCTTATTGACCGGGGGGCGTTTTACTGGAAATTCTTTGACTGTTGATGGTTTAGACCTAACAACTGAAAAGGGGATTGTCCGATATTTTGATAAGAGTTATGGGAATAATTATCAGGACAGAACCGACGCGACTAACCTGTTAGATGTCAAAGCAACGAAGAGTTCAATAACTATTAAGTAATTAGGTTGTTATAACTATCTTTGTTATAATGGCGTTATTGCAATTGTGAGGGATATTGATGAATAACGCTAACTATAATCGAATATCTGCCTTGGAAATTAGACGAGAGGCCCATCAGGCTTTTAGAAAAGATATTAAAGGAAATATTTCCCTTAACGTAATTCCAATTCTATTGAGATTCTTGGCAGTATATTTTGGACTAAAAATCTATACCAGTTGGATGGCCAATTTACATGTTAATTTGGCCGATCCAGAACAGGCCAGCCGACGTTTGGCTGAAATTTCAACCAATATGGCTAATGACCCTAGTACTTTAGATAAGTACATGTTGACTTTAACGCCACAAACCAGTGTGGCTGTTTATGCCTTTATGTTTTTCTTTATTATGATCTGTGTTGGTGTTGCTTACACTTTGATTGATAAATTGCGTCAACCGGACTATCAGATTAATGCTTTGAGGGATGTTTTTCGAGCTTTTTCAGGTAAATACTTTTTCCCAATGTTATTTATTACGGCATTGTTTGGACTCTTCTTGGAAGCTGGGTTTATGTTATATATCATTCCAGGAATCTGGTTCTTTCTGATTTTCTCGCAAGTCTTTCTAGTTTTTAAAGATGACGTTGAGAATCAAGGAAAGTGGACGTTGCGTATGGCTTTTTCAAGCTTTAGCCGTAGTTCAGTCTTGATGCGTGGTTACAAGTGGACTTACTTTTCACTCTGTTTGGAATTTTTCTTTTGGGAAATTTTGAATGCTTTCACCCATGAATTGTTATCGATTTGGTTACAACCTTATGAACAATTAGTGATGGCGGTCTTTTATCAAAAGGTTTTGGAAAATAATCAAAAGAATCAAGCAGCATAATATTAACGTATAGTAAATACAGTTTTTCGTTTAAACAAAATATCCCGTCAATTCAGATTTGAATTGACGGGATATTTTTGTATATTCTTAAGATCATTAGTTAAATAGTTGGTCCTATCACTAGAACTGAAACCAACAAATACAATATGAAACTAATTATCTATTTTCGACGAAGATATAATCAATGGCCTTGGCACCAATAGTAATCTTTGTTCCATCATCTTTGGTTACAACTAAGGAATTATCAAACTTTTCATGTTTGACAACTTCAATAATGTCATCAATTTCAAGATTCAAACTTCCAAAATATTGAAGGAAGTCATAATTATCAGAAACACGTACAATTTGAACTCTGGCACCATCAGGAATCATACTGAGTAATTTATCATCCGCGTCAGTTTCACCTTGACCGTTTCCAGGGATAATACCACCATGTGGGCAACGTTGTGGGTGACCTAGGAAATCATTCAAGTGATCAACTAAATCGTCATCAGATGAGTGTTCTAGGGCATCAGCGTTATGATGCACATTGTCGACTGGATATTTAAGGTTCTCATGCAAAAATACTTCCCACAAACGATGAGTACGGACCAATTTTTCGGAAACCTTGTTTCCTTTAGGGGTCAACACGATCTTATTGTAAGGAGAGTGAGTTAAATATCCTTCACTGGCCAACGCATTCAACATTTCAGTAACCGACGGAGCGGAAACATTCATGATCTCAGAAATACGTTTATTAGTTATTTTTGTAAAATCATAATTCAATTCATAAATCGTTTTAAGATAATTTTCTTTGTTAGGGGACAATTTTGCTACCTTTCGTTTAGCCTAATAATATTATTAGCCATTCTATTATAGCGCATATCATTCAACTTTGATAAGCCATAATGTTAAAATGATTTTGAGTGAGGGAATAGCAAGGCTTTGATACTATTCAGAGCTTATATAAGAGAGGGAGGGATTTTTATGAGCGAACCAAAACGTCGTTTTGACTGGTTTGGATTTATTATTGGATTAATATCTCTATATGCTGGTTATTTAGTTCTTTGGTATCCATTAAAGAGTTTATCAACCATTGCCATCGTTTTTGGAATCTTTGTTATTTTGCGAGGTGTCTATCAACTGTGGTTCGGATCACAAATGACTAAGTTTTTGGGAGTTCGAAGTGGCTGGACGATTTTTACAGCCATTGTAAATATTATTATCGGTATAATTTTTGTATCACACGTGCATGTGGGAGTGGCAGTAGTCATTTATATGTTTGCCATCTGGTTCTTATTGGATGCTGTTTTTCAAATCTTTACATCACGTTTTTATCACTTCTTTGGTAAAAAGTATTATATCTTGATCGTGATCTTAGCATGTTTGAATTTGTTATTTGCGTTCATCTTATTATTTAATCCAGTTTTGGCAGGTAGCTTTATCGTCTTCATGTTGGCATTTTTCTTCTTTGCCACAGGGATTTCCGAATTAATTGAAGCATTTTAATTAAAAGCATTTTCTACAGGTAATAAATTTGCTAAAATGTAGAAAGTGTCTTGCCGTCTTAGCTCAGATAGGTAGAGCATCACCATGGTAAGGTGGGGGTCGTCGGTTCAAATCCGATAGACGGCTTATCCAAGAGTTTACAATTAAATTTAAAATGGTTTTGAATGCTTATAAGTTGGCATTTGGAAACCATTTTTTATTTACCGAAAATTAAAACAAATCATAGAAATACAAAATGTTTTTTAGGATAGTTTGTATGAATCACTTTGCCCCTCAAAATACACAATTAAAATAAATGGTATTATTAGTCGGTGACTATAATTTAATATAGTATATACTTGATAATCATAAGTTAATTTAGGAGGTGGAAGAATGTATCAAATATTGACTGATTCAGAATGTGATTTGCCTCTCTCGACTTTGCAAGCGAGCGATGTTGATGCTATCAGTTTCCACGTAAAAATGGGTGACAAGGATTTAATTAATGATTTTGGGAAAAGTTATGACATCAATGAATTTTATAAGCAGATTCAAGAGGGTGCTTTACCGACAACGACGCAAGTTAATGTTGGTGAATATTTTGAATTTTTCAAACCTTACGTTGAAGCTAAAACTCCAATTGTCTATGTTGGCTTTTCTGGTGGCTTGAGTGGTTCAATGTCTAGTGCTAATCAGGCTAAAGAGATGTTGTTAGAAACTTATCCTGATGCGGATATTCGCATTGTGGACACTTTGGCAGCTAGTGGTGGTGAAGGTCAGATGGTTCTTTCCGCCATTAGATTACAAAAATCTGGTGCTAGTTTAGATGAATTTGTTGACTGGTTTGATAAGAACAAAATGCGTTTGCAATCATGGTTCACTGTTGATAATTTAAATTATTTGTATCATGGGGGTCGAATTTCAAGAACTTCGGCTGCTCTAGGAACACTTTTGAAAGTGAAACCAATTTTGGACATTGATGGTAATGGAAAACTACAAATGGTTGCCAAAACTCGGACTCGTAAGAAGTCATTGATTGAAATTGCAGATAAAATAATTGAAGCTATCAAAGATGATGAAGATCAACCAATTATTATTACAACAAGTGGTGATTACGCTGCCGCTGAAATTGTTAAAGAACATATTATTGAAAAAGTTAGTGAAGCAGATATTCAAATTTATCCAATTGGGATGACCATTTCTAGTCATACTGGATTCGGATGTGTGGCTGTATTTGCTATGGGAGCCCAAGCGCGCTATTAAGGCTAATTATCCCAATATATTATTCGGAAATAATAAAATTCATCTGACAATTGCGTTAGATGATTTTTTTTTGTTCAAAGTTTTAATGTAGTTTGCGCCCCAATTATCCATGGCTTGAATGATTGGTACCAATGATTGTCCAAGCTCGGTTAAATGGTAACTGGTTTTGATGGGAATAAAACTAGAATCAATTTCCTTTTTGATGATTTGATCATGTTCCAATTGAAGCAATTGTAAAGAAAGCATACGTCTTGTACAACCGGGTAATGAGCGTAATAATTCACTGTATCGTAGTTCATGATTCATCAAACGGCAGAGAATGATCGACTTCCATTTACCATTTAAAATGTTTAATGTTGTATCTAATGGACAGGTTTCACCATGTCTAGTACTCATTTCTAAGGCAGTCATAAATAACGCTCCAATCCAGTCTAGTTATAATTGTTTTTATCATAAATCGAAAAGTGCAATACGGGAATTATTTGATACTAAGTATCATTTATTTCTCGTCTTGTACTTTTTTATTTGAGGATTTATATTTCGAATAGAGGGTTGAGGATAGAAAGATGTGATTGCTATGACAGCAAGGGTTATATTTAAGTTTCAAGAAGTAGTTATGATAATCGGCCTGTTTTTAATTGTCTTCGTTATTGGTGCAGATTCATTTATCATTTCGCCACTATTACCAATTATTAGTCATGACTTTAATACTTCGATTGGTCAGACTGCTCTGGCGGTAACGATATATGCTGTGTGTTATGCAGTAGGCTCACCATTTTTTGGTCCCTTAGGTGATAAATATAATAAAAAGTATTTATTGATTATTGGAATGATTGTTTTCCTAGTTGGCAGCTTTCTCTGTGCTATTGCCAATGATATTATGTTATTTTATATTTTTCGAGCTATTGCAGGTTTAGGAGCAGCCTTAACAATGCCCAATGTTTGGGCAACCATTGGTAATTATTTTGCCGACAAAAAGTTAAATTTGGTCATGGGTATTACGATGTCAGCTTTATCGCTTTCAATTGCAATCGGTGTACCATTGGGGACAATTTTATCGCAATTAACTAATTGGCATATGGCTTTTTGGAGTTCAGGTGGTTTGGCTTTAGTGGCTTTTTTGATTTTATTAATGGTAGTTCCGAATACATATCCTGATAAAACGGCATCTTTAAAGTATTTCGATAGTTTTAAAATTCTCTTCACGACTAAAAAAGCAGTGCCGGTACTTTTGATCAATCTAATTTGGATGTTTGGCTTTTATATGTTTTATACCTTTTTAGGAACTTTTTTAGCACAAACATTTCATTTGAATACTGCTCAAACTGGTAAGGCTTTTATCGCCTATGGTTTGAGTAATTTTATCGCAAGTTTTTTTGGTGGTTATCTATTGTCAAAAATTGGTGCAATCAAGAGTGTCATTATTCATGGATTAGGGTCAGTTTTATCCTTAGTAGGATTAGCAATTTTTAGTGGCAAACTGACGATGATAATATTCTTGTTAGTTTTGCTAGCTTTGGCACAAGGATTAGGAGTCACCGCGTTAACAACATATATTGTGAATATAATTCCTAAAAATCGTTCAACTGTGATGTCTTTTAATAGTTCCTTTTTATATTTAGGCCTGACATTAGGATCGAGTTTCGGAGCCATCTTTTACAATGAAATTGGTTTTGTAGGAATAACTATTTGCGCGGCAATAGCACTGGTAGCAGCGGTTATCATGGCATATAAATTAAATCAAAGCGCTATTTGACAATGATTTTAGATAGAGTAATAATTTTCATAAATAAAATTATTACCAATCCAATACTTTGATAATAATTATTCTAAATTCTATGAGGGAGATTTAGTTAATTATGTTAATGAAAAAGGGAAAAGAATGGGCTTTATCATGCGTTGCTGTTAGTGCAGCAGTTTTAATGGGAATGAGTGCAACAACTGTGCATGCTGATACAACAACAGATGGTAGTACAACGACGACTAATACAAGTACAGTTAATAATGGTCTAAATGCGGCTACACAAGCTGCAACAACAGTCGATTCAACGACTGAACAACCAGTTGCACAACCAGCAGCTACACAACCACAAGCTGCTAGTGCCGCTACTACTACTCAATCTACTGCGGCTACACAAACAGTCAACGATGCTATTCCGGATGGTGGTCATGTCAGTGATGATTATTCAAATGAGTCGACTAACCAATTAGGTTATGCATCGAACTTCCATATATTTGCTAACGAAGCACATTTGAATACCCATACAAACGGGAATGTAGCTGTTAATAATTTTTATGGTAACGTTAATTTTGGAACCAATGTTCACGAAGGAATCGTGGAAAAGGATATTTCATATATTCAACATCCACATAATTTGGCTAATAGTTCCTTTGTAACTAGTGGCGAAACTAGAGATAACAAAGTTATTTTTGGTAGTGATAATACAATCGATATTTCTAATCCCGACCGTCCTAATATCAACACTATTAATTTAGATCACATCAGGGGTCAAGAAATTTACCAAGATAAAAATGGTCAATATATTGATGTTGAAAATTATTTAGATGGATTTTTGAGTCAAAAATCACAAAATCTTTCAGGTACTCATGCTCAAATCAAAGTAACTAATGATGAATTTCCAGATAAGAATCAACGGGTAATTAACCTTCAACAATATGAACCTAATGAAAATAACCAAATTGTGATCGATTTGGATTCCAGCGTTCTCAGTGAAAATACTCCTTTAACAATTTATGGTCTTTCAAAGGATGCTGGTGGAACTAACATCATTCTCAATGTTGATACTCAAGGACAAGATCCATATACGGTAAATTCACAGATCAAATTGATTTATAATGACGGATCAGTTGGAAATCATGTGGAACGTCCTAATAAAGAAACTGAATATTTTGATGATAACCATGTTTTGTGGAATTTCTATGACAGTACAGCCAGTGATAAACTTTATAATGGTAAAGTTGATATCCAACGCCCATTCCAAGGTAGCGTTTTGGCTCCTAAAGCTGAAGTAGATATCAATGCTAACTTAGATGGTAATATTGCCGCTAATAAAGTTTATGTTAATGCTGAAAGTCACCGTTGGGATCTTCAAGACGACAGTAACGTTGAAACTGAGTTTGAAAAGCCAATTACCATTCCCGGGGAAATACCTGATGAATGGATCGAAGACAAAGATGACGAAAACGATGGTAGTAATATCGAAAAACCTGATGAAGAAGAAACAGAAGAAGATATTGATCCTGATACTGGTGAATTAGTTGATCCTAGTGAACCTGATAAGGAAGAGGAAGATAATACTGAAGAACCTGGTAAGGGTGACGAAGATAACGATACTGAAGAACCTGGTAAAGGTGACGAAGACAACGACACTGAAGAACCTGGTAAAGGTGACGAAGACAACAATACTGAGGAACCTAATAAGGGTGATGAAGATGAAGACGACGACGTCACTACTGATGGAAACACTGGTAACGAGGGCGATACAATTATTCACGGCGGTTCTGAGGGTACTAATCCCGAAAGCAACAATAATTTAGATGAAGGATTGTTATCAAGCGCTGTTGGTAATAATAAAGATGAATCACAAACATCAAATAGTAGTTCAACAAATAATGGTAATACTTTGCCACAAACCGGAGCAACGACCGGTGTATTGGCTACAATCATGGGCTTGATTATGTTAGCTTTTGGCACTTTGTTGAAAGTTACACGTATTAAGAAAGAAGATTAAAAACTGAGCTTTCGTTATTGGAAAACTCCGTATTACACAAAAAATCACACTACATTATTGTTTATGAATCCAAATAAGGACTCACAATAATATGGTGTGATTTTTGATTTAGAATTCATAACAATAAACCAAATTGGCTTTGTTATGGAAGACGGAATTTTTATTTCTTTTTAGATGAATTTCCGGTTAATAAATAATTTAATCCCGGAATTAAATTGATGACCCAAATAATAGCAATTGATAAAATCAAAACGAATAAATAACGTGTAAAGGTTGCCAATAGACCGTGAATCGGCACGTTATTCATAAACCAAGGTTCAACATAAAGAATCAAAAGATTATGAATTAGATATACTCCAAAAACTAGTGGTGATAAGAATTCGAAAATCTTGATGGTTGTTGGTGATTTGATGCGACTACCCCATTTTTGTAATAGGATGAAGGCCGCAACCGCCATAATGGGAATGAAAATGGAAGTAACGTAGTAGCCATTATTGGCGTCGAAGATAGCTGGGACGGCTTCGGAAATAAAATTACCAGCTAATCCAAAAATTAAGAAGATGGCGAGTAATACTAAACTGTGAGTATTTTCAACTTTTACTTTAGTTAACAAGTAACCCAAAATGAAGTAGCCAGTAAAACCGCCGACTAAGAAGAAATTGGCAATTGGTGATAATTCTAGAACATGATTGAAACTCTTAGGCAACATAACGGTGATTGATGGTAATAGGGAACATGTTACCAACCAAATTCCGGTAACATAAACTAACATAGTAGTAGTTGCGTTTTGGACAAAAGTTTTGATCACTGGTGAAAGAATGTAAATGCCAACGAGTGGATACATGAACCAAAGAGTTGGGGATGTTGGCTGATAGAGAATGGTTTTAACGACTGAAAAGACATTTTTGAATGACAACGAATGAGCGTAGATACCAACGACAATTGGTGAAATAATCGACCAAAGAATAAATGGAATGGCAACTCTGGGAATACGTTGTTTCCAAGTGTAACTCAGAGAGGTTGTTTTTTTACTATTTAGTAAAAGTGAACCAGAGATCATAAAAAATATTGGAACACTAATGTGGGCTAAGTAATTTAAAATTTTGGTTATTTGCCACTGACCACTACCGATATTCAAAGTTGTGTCGATAGCTGAAACGTGAATGAAAATAACCAATAAGATGGCGATAACACGGATAAAATCAAGATAAAAAATACGTGAACTTTTATTCATTAATAAATCCCTCCATAAATACTCTTCTAATAATAGTTGAAAACGTAATGAAAATGAAGTATTGGCTTATGATATAATGACAAAGTAAAATTATTGATTGGAAGAAGTTATTATGCGCGTAGGAGAATCCCCGGCTACAGATTTTGTTAGATATATAATTTGGATCGCATTTTCGGTTGCCACATTGATGTTAAAAAATAATGCGGCTACCAAAAAGGGTATTGATATGCCGATGATGATTGCATTCTTTGCAGTTGGTATTATCACATTATTCTTAATGATTAGAAAATATGTCCGTGAAGAAAAATCATTTTCAGATTCAGCGGATGGATTTGTTTACTCGTTAGTTTCTAATATTGGTTTTGTAAGTTTGATGATCATCATGGTTTGTTTACTTAGAATCATGGTCAGTTATTTACAAGTTACTGGTAAATTACCAAGCTTTCAGAATGATGACGTTGCTAGTTCAGATCAGAACGTCTTTCTTTTCAACATGATTGCTAATGTTTTTATTGTGGCAATTCAACAACAATTAGTTCAAACAGGATTTTTCTTCAATTACTTCTTTAGAAAAAACTCTTCATATAGTGCTATTATGGGGATTTTATTGAGTGGTGTGGTTGCTGGTTTGATCAGTTTGCCAGGATCAATTACCCAGTTTATGATGATGATGGCATTAGGTTGGTGCTATGCTTTAACTTATCTCTATACTAAAGATGAAAAGATGCCAATTTTTGTGGCTATGATCAGTGCTGCAGTTGGGACTATTATAATTTAGAATTTAAAGAACAAAACAAAACACGGTCAGATTTTGAGGACTAACGAAAAAACACCCTATCAATTGATAAGGTGTTTTTTCGTTCATATTTATGCTGCAAATTTAAATTTAAAAACATTTTAAATTATTGTTCAGAAATTAAAGTGGCTGATTCATTACTCAATAATGGTGATAGTTCTTTATCAACACATAAAGTTAAACTATGCATAGCTCTAGTACAAATAGTATAGAGAACGTCACTACTGCGGGTATCAGGATAGTTTTTGACCGAAACATCATGGGCAATTACAGCATCAAATTCTAATCCCTTTGCTAAGTAGATCGGTAGAATTAAAATCCCTTTGGGAATAGAGCGGAAGTCAGCATCTACTAGGGTCACGATTGATTCATCACTAAAATGAGTATAGATTTGTTCAGCCTGAGCTTGATTACGTGTCAAGATAGCGACAGTTTCGTATTTCTTATTCAAATCTTTGGCAGTTTCTTTGAGACCTTGATAATAGTTGTTATCATCAAAAATTTTGATGGTAGGATCTTCACCTTGACGAGAAAAGGCCTTGATCTCTGCACCATTGGGTAATAATTTTGTAGCAAAATTAGTTATTTCAGCAGTTGAACGATAACTTTGATTCAAGGTGATAGTATTGATTCGCTTTTTACTGAATAGTTCGTTAACTTCAGTTACGAGATCTTTTTGACGGTACGAACTAGTTAGAACATCTTGCGCCCGATCACCCAGCAAAGTCATTTTAGCATTCGGAAAGGCGTGACTGATGTATTTTAGTTGCGCCATGGTGTAATCTTGAACCTCGTCAATAAAAATATGTTGAATGGCATGGTTGATGCCACCTTCAGTAATTAGGTCACGTAAATATAGCACACCAATTGAATCACTCAAATTTAATTTATGAGCTTCGATTTGATCATCAATTGATTCAATCATTGTTTGCCAAACGTTATCAGGGACTAAATCTTGTTGCAACTCTCCTAATAGGAAAAGATATTCCCTATAAGGATTGATGAAGTAATTATTGATCAAGGCGTTATAAATGGGAGCGTAACGTTCACGCAAAAATTCTTCAGCAATGATTTCGCGTTGATTGGTTGATTCTTCAATATCATGGTCGGTAATGATTTGTTGAAAATCTTCATCAGAAAGATTATCGATTTCAGCTTGTACCCAATCCTCATTACGATCAGCATGAATCCTCTTTTGAAGACGTTTGATCAAAATATTTTTAGTTTTGAGGAAACGGTCAGGAATATGATAAGCATGATTGATATGATCGTAGATTTCAGAAATTTCTTCTTTGGTAAAGAATGGTTTACCTTCAAAAATAATATCCTCAAAATGTAAAATATGTTCGGGATGTTCATTTTCTAGTTGATCAAGTTTATCTAAGAATTCGCCGCTCTCTTTGTACAGACGGATTTTAATGGTTGCCTGAGGAAGATTACGTTCATCTTTTTCATAACGTTCAAAGAGGGTCTCCACATGAACTCCTGATAAACGTAAAGCAATGAATTCATTCAAAGTAACTTGCCGCATATTTCTTTCACCTAAACTTGGTAAAACTTCTGAAATATAATTGCTGAATAATTTGTTGGGTGAAAATAATACAATATTATCGGCGTTCATAGTTGAACGACTGTGATAAAGCAGATAAGCCACTCGTTGTAAGATGGCTGAAGTTTTGCCGGAACCAGCGACACCCTGAACTAAAAGGACGTCAGAGTGAGTATCCCGGATAATGGTATTTTGCTCTTGCTGAATAGTTGCAACAATATTTCGCATATATTCATCGCTATATTCACCCAAGACTGATTGCAAAATTTCATCGCCGACGGTTTCGTTAGTATCAAACATATTTCTGATCTTATCGTGAATAATTTGAAATTGACGTTTCTTCTTGAGGTCGACTTCAGCTGTTCCGTTGGGTGTTTTGTAATGTACTTTTCCTAAAACACCGTTATAGTAGATACCAGAAATTGGGGCACGCCAATCATAAATTAGAAATTCCCCATCGTCATCTTGCAAAGTGGAAGTTCCAATATAAAGCGTATCCTCTTCGCCGTCTTCGAGAATGTCAATTCGTCCAAAGTAGGGTGAGCCCTGAAGATTTTCGAGTTTTAATCTATTTGAATTTAAAATATTTTCATTTTCGACAGCTAACGAAACTAATTGTTTCTGCTGTTGAACTGAAGCATTAGTTTCCATTTGGTCATCAACTTCGGTTGTATTGACTTTAGTATTTTCGCCATAATTACGTTCAATACGGCTGGTTTCTTGGTGTGCTTGAGCAATACTTTGATCAACTCGGTCAATGTTGTCGTCGATTTTTTTAGCAACGACATCGACACGTTGTTGTTCTTCATCTTTAGATTGATTAATCGTCATTAAACTACTCCTCGTTGACAATTTGTCGTTTTTTAATTATGCTAATAGCAATTAGAGTACATTAAAGCATAAGCATTTTTAAGTACTAATTCAAGTAAGTTGGTCCAGAGAGTAACTTCTTAGTCTGAAAAAGTTACCGACCTTGTTTTAGGAAATGGGTATGGTTAGTTACCTTATAACTTTGAGTGGTAGAGAAATTCTCTACAAAACAGGTGGTACCACGTTAGAGCGTCCTATTAATTAATTTAATTAGGGTGCTCTTTTTTTATCGGTAAGACTGACTACTCTACTAGCTTTTTGACTAAACTGCAATAGTTTTGGTTGGTTGAAGGATGCCGCCTTCCGCGAAAATTTCAATTTGGCTGGAACGTAGTGGGCACGACTTGGAGCCTCTTGTTCCAAGAGTCTTCAAGTTCGGCCTTATTCTAAGCCAGCAGAGTTCGCTGACTAAGAATAATTTCACTACTGAGCCAATTGAAATTTTTGCTCCAGGCTAGGTTTTGGTTAGTATGTTTTGCTATTGAAAAATGATGTGGGTTTAATTGTTATTATATTTTTGATTTTATTACATCCAATTTAATTTTGATTAACTATAAATCGGTAGTGAAAGTATTCTGGTTGGGACCATAGCTTTTAAAATGTTTTGGCCTTTAATTGTTAAAATCATTCAATCAATTAGGTGTTAATCAATAGTATATTGATTTTTTATTAAATGGAATCAAAATAACAAATACACCAGTCTGGAACAAAAATTGAAATTGGCTCAGTGGTGAAATTGTTCTTAGTGGGGAACCCACTTAGAACAAGGCCAATCTTCAAACCAACTCCGGTTTTGAGTTGGTTCGAAGTTGTGCCCACCACGTTCCAGCCAAATTTCAATTTTTGTGGAAGACGGCATCCTTAATAAGTACTCAAATTTGCTTTGCTTTAATGAAATCCAGGAGGAAAAAACATGAAAACAAATACTATTTTAACAGGCGATCGTCCTACCGGTAAATTACATATCGGACACTATTTAGGGTCATTGAAGAACCGTGTTAAGCTTCAAAATGAAGGCAAATACAAGATGTTTATCATGATTGCTGATATGCAAGCTTTTACTGATAATGCTAGAAATCCTGAAAAAGTGCGTAACAGTTTGATTCAAGTTGCCCTTGATTATCTTTCAGTTGGAATTGATCCTGCTAAAACTAATATTTTAGTTCAATCACAAATTCCTGCTTTGAATGAATTAACAATGTACTATCTTGATCTTGTATCTGTTGCTCGTTTGGAAAGAAATCCAACTGTTAAAACAGAAATCAAACAAAAGAGTTTTGGTCAAAGTATTCCTGCTGGATTCTTAACTTACCCAGTTAGTCAAACAGCTGATATCACAGCTTTTAAAGCTGACACTGTTCCTGTTGGTGATGATCAAGAACCTATGATGGAACAAGCTCGTGAACTAGTTCGTACTTTTAACAATACTTACAATGTTGATACTTTGGTAGAACCAGAAGGTTACTTCCCACCTAAGGGTCAAGGTAGATTGCCTGGTATCGATGGTAACGCCAAGATGAGTAAATCCCTTGGTAACTGTATCTACTTGTCAGATCCAGCCGATGTTGTGACAAAGAAGGTTATGTCAATGTACACTGATCCTGAGCATATTCACGTCGAAGATCCTGGTAAGATTGAAGGCAATACTGTCTTTACATATCTTGATGCCTTTGGAACTGATAAAGAAAAGATTGCTGAATTAAAGGCCCAATATCAAGCTGGTGGTTTGGGTGATGTAAAAGTTAAACGTTATCTAAATGATGTACTTCAAGAAATTCTTGAACCAATCCGTAATCGTCGTGCCGAATACGAAAAGGATATCCCTGGGGTTTACGATATTCTTAAAAAAGGTAGCGATGCTGCCAATGTTGTTGCTAATCAAACCTTAAAAGAAGTTAGAGCTGCTATCGGAGTTAACTATTTTGATTAGTTTCTGAAAATTGAAAACGATTTTATGAAAATATGTTGTGTCTAACTCTTGATTTTATCAAGAGTCGGGTGTAGCATATTTTTTGTTCTAAAAAAAAGAAATTTTTTTCAATAAAATGAGGTGAATTTATGGATGATTATAATTTAGTTGGTTTCGTAATGAAGTATACGCAGATAAAACGAAGAATTGCGGCCAGCTATTTAAAGGATAAAAATTTGAATGCTTTTGAGAGTATTCTTTTATCAATCGTTTATAAACATGGTCAATGTACTCAGGACAAGATTGGTGAGATTACCATGTCTGATGGTGCAACGATTGCTCGTTCATTGAAAAAACTTGAGGATCAGCAGTTTGTTTTTAGAGAACCTGATCCAAATAATGGTCGCAAAAAAATTGTCAGCATTACTGAAGCGGGAAGTGAACTTTACGATAAAGTTCGTAATGATTTCCGTAAAAGTAACGAGATAATGTTTAAAGGGATTACTTTTGAGGAACAAAAGCAACTGGAGAGTATATTAGAAAAGGTTTATAAAAATTTAGACAGCATCGAGATACCTTCTAACTAAAATAGAGAAGAGGAATTTGTTATTATGGCAAATAATAATAAAGCTATTGTGGATGCACATGGGAAAACCTTTAACCGGAATCTTCTGGTTATGGTCCTTCTTGTTGGTACATTCTGTACGGTTTTAAACGGAACAATTTTAACTACAGCATTTCCTACGTTAATGAAAGAATTCAATGTTACAACATCTGATGTTCAATGGTTAACAACTGGTTTTTTACTAGTTAACGGTATTATGATTCCTGTTACTGCTTGGTTAAGTAACAATTTTAGTACGAAAATTTTATATATTATCGCAATGTCGACTTTCTTAGTCGGAACAATTATGTGTTTTACAGCGCCTAACTTTGGAACAATCTTAGCTGGTCGTTTGGTTCAAGCTGTTGGTGTTGGTATTACAATGCCACTTATGCAAATGGTTATGTTATCAATTTTCCCTGCTAATCAACGTGGGGCCGCCATGGGTCTGGGTGGTTTAGTTATTGGACTTGCTCCTGCTATCGGACCTACACTTTCAGGTTTTATCATTGATAACTTTACATGGAGAGATCTTTTCGGAATGATCATTCCTATCGTGGTTATCGTACTTATCCTAGCTTTCTTCTTCATGCGTCCAGTTATTCAAACGCGTAGAACTAAGCTTGATATTTTATCATTGATCGAATCAACTATTGGATTTGGTGCCATTTTATATGGTTTCTCATCAGTTGGTAATGACGGTTGGGGTTCAATGACAGTTATTGCATCGATCGTAATTGGTTTGATTTTTATTTTCCTATTTGGTTATCGTCAACTTCACATGGAAACGCCATTCTTGGAATTACGTGTTTTCAAAGAAAAGAAATTTGCCGTCGCTGCCGCTTTGTCATCAGTTACTAATATGGCAATGATCGGTGTTGAAATGGTACTACCACTATATCTTCAAATTGTTAAAGGTATGTCAGCTTTCCATTCAGGATTAACATTACTACCTGGTGCTTTAATGATGGGTATCATGAGTCCAATCACTGGTAATGCTTTTGATAAATTTGGACCTAAAGATCTAACTCGTATGGGTATGTTCTTGTTAACTGCCGGTACAGTACCATTCTTATTCCTTACTAAAACAACCCCTGTTTTAGATATTGTTATCCTTTACATGATCCGAATGTTTGGTATCTCAATGGTTATGATGCCTGCAACAACTGATGGTATGAATGCTTTGCCATTTGACTTAATGAGTCATGGTACAGCTGTAAATAATACTGTTCGTCAAGTTTTCAGTTCAATGGGAACAGCTATTTTGATCAGTGTCTTAACTAACGTTACTAACAATTTGAAACCTGCTAAATCATTATTAACACAAGCTCCATTGCAATATAAAGATAACTTCTTCGATGCAACTTTGAATGGTTATCATGCTGCCTTTGCCGTCGCTATTTTATTCTGTGTGATTGGTTTTGGTATCAGTTTATTAGTAACTAATAGTTCTAAATCAAAGTCAATCGACTCTGATTTACAGAATGCTAGAATGGCAGGTGAAGAATAATGATTATTGTTTCAATTATAATTTGTGCCGTTCTTGGTTATTACTTTGCTGTTTTTATTGAAAATAAAAAAGTTGGTTATTCATTATCACTAACCTTCATTGCTTTGTTCGTTTTGAGTTTGGTACTTTTGATCTCAAATGAGTATGGTCATTTAGGAATGCAAAAAGTTACTGATGAGAAGACTTATCAGATTCAATCAGTTCAAAAGGGTTCAAATCTTCTATTAAAGAAGGAATTAGGTACTAACGGTAAAGAAGATGTCTATATTTATCGCACACCTGAAACTGCTAATAAGAAGAAACCTCAAACAACTAAAGTTGATTCACAAGTTAAAAACGTTGTTAAGACTGGTGATTATTCAGCCGCAACTATGACTAAGAAAACAACCCGTTGGGAATACAAGAATGATTTTTATTCATTCCTCTTTGGACTTTCTGATAATAACAAAGAATTTATTAAACAAAAGAATACTTTCAAAGTCGGCAATGATTGGTTAGTTTTGACAACTACTCAAGCTAGTCAACTTCAAAAGAAAATGAAGAGTAAAGCTTTTCAAGCTCAGATGAAACAAGAGGGTGCTGATTATGTTAAAGCAGCCATGATGAAGGCTATGCAAGCTAATCCAAAAATGACACCTGCTGAGCAAAAACAAGCTACTGAACAGGCAACTAAAGCCTTTAAGGCTGAATCACAAGCTAAATTGATCCAAGAAATTAAGAGTCAAAAATAATGTGAAGAAAATTGAAGAGAGTGGGACATAACATGGTCAGCTCTCGAGCATCAAGGCAAACAGGCCATAGTAATCGTTTTTTGATTACTATGGCCTGTTTGTTCTGAGCGGAAAGAGCTATGTTATGTTTCACGTTTATGCTGCATGTTTAAGTAAAAAGGCAGTTATGTCCCAAACTCCTATTTGTTTTGTTTATTTCAAGCATATCCTACTTTGATTTTGAAATAATACTAAAATAAAACAAATAACTTAGCTTGAAACAAAAACCGCAATTGGCTCAGTATTGAAATTGTTCTAAGTGGGGAATTTACTTAGAACAAAGCCGAACTAGAGGCCTTTTGGAATAAAATATTTTTAGTCGTACCCATCAGATTCCGGTCTAATTTCGATTTTTATAGCAGGTGGAAGGGAACCACTAATCAAATAAAATCATTAATTTCAAAAATTATTTAGAAATATTACGAGAATGATTTTCAAAGCAATGAATAATAAAAATGGTTATTTATTTAATATTGATATTTAAATAAAGGTACATCATAATTGTTCCTTGGAAGGGGAAAATTTATGGGGTTAAAATACAAATTACTTTACGCAACAATTCTTGCATCAAGCTGTTTCTTTTCAACGAGTTACGTTGTTAAAGCTGATCAAGTTAACGTCAACGTGGAGTCAAACGATAGTCAGAACACAAAGACTGACACACAAAATGCGTTAGACACCGCCGACACTGATTCACAAGTAACGACAAAGGATAATTCAACTGAAGTCGATAGTGAAAAGTCACCTGATCAGACAACTGATCAAGTACAAACTGATCCGACACAAGTTCAAGATGCACAGACAACTGATAATAATCAAGTAATCAATAATGAAGCTATTGATGGAGTTTATACAACTGGTAATCAATTGGTATCGTTATATAATGCTGATGGCAGTAAGGTTATGGATCGTGGTTTAAGTGCTAATAGTGCTTGGTATACCGATACGCGGAATACGATGACTGACGGTTCTACCTATTATCGAGTTTCAACGACAGAATTTGTCAACGGTAAGGATGGTTCATATCAATCATATGTTCAACCTTATCAAGGGGATGCCACTATTGTTTACAAGACTGGTTCCAGTGCGCATTCATTTCAGGGTTATGGTAATAAAGCCGTTTATACTGGTGAAAATTTACCAACTGGTAGTAGTTGGAAAGTCAGTAACCATGCATTGATTGGGGGCAAGGATTGGTACCAAATTGGTGTTAATACTTGGGTTCCACAAGATTATGTAGTTATTAATAACGGTCAATATAAGGATGCTGACTGGATCACTGGTGTGCCTTTGATTGCTCAACGTCCAGAATTGCCTAATGGTTGTGAAATTACAGCTGTGACAATGATGATGCAATATGCTGGTGCTAAGGTCGATAAGATGGAAATGGCTCGTGAAATGCCACGTAGCAGTAATCCAAATTATGGTTATATTGGTCAACCATGGGATTCAACTGGAATTACTATTTTTCCATCAGCTTTGATGAGCTTAGTTGAACAATATGTAGGTACAGCTAAAGACCTAACTGGTCAAAATTTTGATGCTATCAAATATCAAATTAACCTTGGCCATCCAGTTGTTACTTGGAATACTTTATACGGTTTTCCATATCATGCTTTAACAGTGACTGGTTACGACAAGAATTATGTTTACTATAATGATTGCTGGACTGATCAAACGTTACAAATGGGAATTAATCAATTTATAGATAATTGGAACACGCAAAATAGACGTGCAATAAGTTATTAGGGGAAATTAAATGAATAAGAAGTCAAAATTAGTTTTTATTTGTGGACTAGCTTTAGCAATGATGACTGTCGCTACAGAACAAACAGTTAAAGCTGATACTGCTACTGATGCACAAGTTCAAACTGTTGATACGGATGTACAAAATACACAAGCTATTTCACAGGCCACACAAAGTACACCCGTTCAAACACAAACAACTCAAGATGCACAAGTAACTACAACACAAGAGGATACTCAACAACCAGTTCAACAAGCTGCTGCCCAACAAGCAACTGATGTTGCTACAACTAACGCTGCGGCTGAACAAGCTACAACGGATACAACTGCGGCAAGTATTTCTCAAGTTAAGGGAGTAGTTACAACTGGTGATCATTTTGCTCTACTTTATAAACAAGACGGTTCACAAGTTGCTGATCGTGCCCTTGCTGCTAATACTCCTTGGTTAACTGATGAAAAATTAGCTTATAACGGTGGTACCTACTACCGTGTTTCTACAGAAGAATTTGTTAAGGGTAGCGATGTTACTTTAGATTATGGTGTTTCATCAGACGGAATTGTCCGTGTTACACAAAATGGTGCCGTTAACTATACTCGTAATGAAACTGGATTTGTAAAGAGTGGTCAACCTAATTTTGGAGCTAACTCAGTTTGGAAATACAGTCGTTTAGATAATAGTAATGATAAAACATTCTATCAAATTGGTAACAACACTTGGGTCAACAGTGATGATTCAACAACTGCTCCGGCTTACCAAAATCCAAATGGTTGGTTACAGATTCAAAATACTCAAATTCAACCTGGTGGCGGTGCCGTCGGATATGAACTTTACAATGGTGTTGAAGGAATCAAAACTTGGCTTGTTAGAAGATACTTTGGTTATTCAAACGTTCATACTGTTTATGATGGTTCTGTAGCTGCAAGTGTTCGTTCACTTCAAGCTCGCAAAGGTCTACCTGTAACTGGAAATGTTGATTTGGCTACATGGAAAGCTATGGGCTTTGTTGAAAGCACATGGTATGGTATTGATTCATACGTTGCTCCATTACAAACAAATATTACAAGTAGTCGTTCAGACCATATTGAAGCTATGATCAACCAAGCATACAAGTATATTGGTCAATCATGGATTACTGGTGCAGCTAGTTCACCTGATTATGGGGTTGACTGTTCTGGTCTAGTTACACAAGCACTTTATGCCTCAGGTGTTGATTCAGCTCCAATTACAGCGATTCAACATGCTCAACCAGGTAACGAATGGAATAGTCGCGATTACTGGGCTGACGAAAGAATTCCTCATGTTAACTTCAATGATCGTCAAAGAGGAGATTTGATTTTCTTCACAGACCCTTCAACTGGAATTATTTGGCATGTTGGTATTCTTTTGGATCCATCAACAATGATCGAATCATGGCCATTTGCTGTTCAAGTACACTCAATTTATGGTGGTCGTGGAAACATTGCTGGTGTAAAACGTGTCTTTTCATAATTAGATAGTTAAAAAATACTGTCTGGTATAAAAATCAAAATTTAACTGAATTGATTTCGATCTTTATTAAATTACTTTATGACAAATTAAAAGTGCTGATCCTTTATTGGGGTTAGCACTTTTTTATTTAAATTATTTATCAAGAAATCATTAAAAGGCGATGGGTTCAAAGTTGTGCTGATCCAATCGATATGTCTATAAGTTGAATGCCACGACAGATTCACTTAGAATATAAACATGTTAAACAGGAACTTGAGAGGGGATATTAATTATGAAACACATCGTAGCAGGAATCGTGGCCCATGTTGATGCTGGTAAAACAACACTTTCAGAAGCTTTGCTGTATCAAGCTGGTGGTTTGCGAAAACTGGGACGTGTAGATAACGGTGATGCTTTTCTTGATCCTGACGCTTTAGAAAAAAGACGAGGGATCACTATCTTTTCTCATCAAGCTAGTTTACAGTATCAAAATTTAGAATTGACCTTATTGGATACACCGGGACATGTTGATTTCGCTTCACAGACGGAACAAGTTTTGAGTGTTTTAGATTATGCCATTTTAGTTATTTCGGCGACTGATGGGGTGCAAGGTTATACGCGGACTTTGTGGCGATTACTAAAACATTACCAAGTACCAACGTTTATTTTTGTTAACAAAATGGATGCTAGTGGTGTCGATAAACAACAGGTCATCCAGCAATTACAGACACTGCTTTCTCCAGGCTGTATTGTCTTTGGTAATGGAGAAACAACTGAAATACCAGAAGAGTCTTATGAAGAAATTGCTATGCAAAATGATGCGGTTTTGGAAGACTTTTTAACCACTGGGGAAATTGCTGATGAGACAATTCAGACAATGATTCAACATCGGGAAATTTTCCCATGCTATTTTGGTTCGGCTTTAAAAATTTCCGGTGTTGAAAGTTTCTTAGATGGAATAGAGCAATGGGCTAATGAACCTAAGCATAAAATTGACTTTGGTGCGCAAGTATTCAAAATTTCTCATGATGAAAAAGGTGAACGTTTAACTTGGGTTCGAGTAACTGGTGGTATTTTGAAAACTAAAGCAGTTTTGGTCGATGAACAAAAGGTCAACCAATTAAGGGTTTATAACGGATCCAAATATGAGGTTGTTCCAGAAATACCAGCTGGTGGTGTTTGTGCAGTTACAGGATTGACGCAAACACGTCCTGGACAAGGTCTAGGCAAAGAAAGCACCGCTGAAAAAGCAACGATTCAACCAGTATTGAACTATGCTCTTGATCCTAAGGGAAATGATATTCACGTTTGTTTGACCGCTCTGAAACAATTGGAAGATGAAGATCCCCAATTGCATGTGTCGTGGTCAGAACATTTACAGGAGTTGCGGGTTCAAATCATGGGAGAGGTTCAATTGGAAATTTTACAACAATTACTTTTCGATCGATTTGATTTAGAGGTTAGTTTTGGAGAAGGGAGTATTCTCTACAAAGAAACAGTTACTGAGGCGGTTGAAGGAGTCGGACATTTTGAACCATTGCGTCATTATGCCGAGGTACATTTATTATTACAACCAACCGCTCTGGGTACAGGAATAACTTTTGAGTCTAAGTGTATGTTGGATGTTTTGGGCCGTAATTGGCAGCATCAGGTGGAAACTAATATCAGTTCTAAGGAACATTTGGGTGTGTTAACAGGTTCACCAATCACGGATATAAAAATTAGCCTAGTTAGCGGCAAAGCTAGCAATGTCCATTCAGTCGGTGGAGATTTCCGGGAAGCCACTTGGCGAGCTGTTAGACAGGGATTGATGATGGCAAAAACTCAAGATGCTTGTCAATTATTAGAACCTTGGTATAAATTTCGTTTGGAAGTGGGCCAAGATCAGGTTGGTCGGGCTATGAATGATATTCAAAAAATGAGCGGCAGCTTTGATACTCCAGAAGTGTCAGCTCAAGTTGGTTCCAATTTGGGAACAACTATTTTGACGGGGACAGCACCTGTTTCGGAAATGCAAGGTTACTCACAGGCAGTTAATGCGTATACACATGGTCAAGGGCAGTTGGAATGTCTTGTTGACGGATACCTACCATGTCACAATGCAACTGAGATCGTTGAGAAATATCAATATGATCCAGTTTCGGATTTGGAAAACACCCCCGATTCAGTCTTCTGTGCTCATGGTGCTGGTTATCCAGTCAAATGGGATGAAGTACCGCAGATGGCACATGTTCCATATCAAACTAATCTGGAAAGATTACTGTAAATAAATTGAGGTATAACTGTGGATAAAATATTTGAAGTAAGAGATTTGTCTTATCAAGTTGGCGAAACAAAAATTTTGAAGCACATTAATTTAGATATTGAAAAAGGAAAATATTTGACTGTAATTGGTCCGTCGGGTAGTGGTAAGAGTACACTGATGCGTATTTTAGCATCAATGATCAGTGCCACTTCAGGAGAAGTTCTTTTTAACGGTCAAGCAATTGAAAAATTCGAATCGATTGAATATCGGCAAAAAGTTTCTTACGCATTTCAACAGCCAACTTTATTTGGTAAAACGGTTAAGGATAATCTAGCTTTTCCGTTTGAAGTTCGTAAAAAGGATTTTGATCAAGCCCAAGTTATTAGTTATTTGGAAATGGTTAATTTGAATGAGACTTATATTGATAAGAGTGTGAATGATGTCTCAGGTGGGGAAAAACAGCGGATTGCCTTGTTGAGAAATTTACTTTTTCCACCAGAAGTGTTGATAACCGATGAAGTTACTGCTGGATTGGATACTGAAAATAAGGCAATTGTGCATAAAATGTTAAATGAATTTAATCAACGTGGCTTAACAATTCTTCGGGTTACTCACGATGAGTCAGAGATAAATGAGGCAACCGCTAAAATTGAAATAAGAAATGGGGAAATGGCGCATGACTAATTTGACAGTTTCTAATTCAACTTTGGCATTAGGGTTCATTTTGGTTTTAGTAGCTTTGATTATTGGTTATGTAGAAAAGTTACATATTGATAAAGATATTATTATCGGTGTTATTCGTGCCGTGATTCAGCTTTCTTTAGTTGGATATGTTTTAAAATTTGTCATCAAGGCAAATGATAATTGGTTGACCTTGGCCTGCTTTATCATCATCGTCTTGAATGCTTCATGGAATGCTGGCAAACGTGGCAATGGTATTCCTAAGGCCTTTCAATCGTCTTTATTGGCAATTTTTGTTGGTACGACGATTACATTGGCGACTTTGGTCTTAACGGGATCAATTAAATTCGTTCCTGAGCAAATCGTGCCAGTTACGGGAATGATTGCTAGTAATATTATGGTGGCAATTGGTTTATGCTATCGAAATATGAAACAAACCTTTACTGATCGCCATCAACAAGTTTTGGAAAAATTAGCATTGGGTGCAGATATTAAGTTAGCCTCACTTGATATTTTACGTGACAGTATCAAAAGCGGTATGCAACCAACGATTGATTCAATAAAAACCTTGGGTCTAGTCAGTCTTCCAGGGATGATGTCAGGTTTGATTTTTGCAGGAGTAGATCCAGTTAAAGCCATTAAATATCAGATCATGGTAACTTTTATGTTGCTGGCATCAACGAGTATTGGTTCGATAATTTCCTGTTATTTAGGCTATAAACAATTCTTTAATGGACGTAAACAATTAAATAATGAATTAATTTCTTAGCTTTCTTCAAATAGACCTACTATGTAGGTCTATTTTTTTATATAATTGGTACAATGGGATGTGATGTAGATTTGAAGTTAGCAGTTATAGAAATTGGATCTAACTCCATTAGAACATCAGTGTATAAATCTTCAAAAAAGAATCGTTTTAAAACTTTGGATCGTTGGCGTGAGCCCGTTAGACTTGGAAAATCAATCGCTCAGAGTCGACTTTTGACCAATGATCAAATTGAAGAGACAGTTGATGTTTTAAAAAAATTTCAAATAAGAATCGAAAGATACGACGTCGATCAAACTAGTTTGATTGCAACGGCAGCTGTTAGAATGGCTAAAAATCAAGATCAATTGATTTTTGCTGTTTTGAAAGAAACTGGTTTGCAATTAGAAATCATTAATGAACAGGAAGAAGCATATTACGATTACGTGGCTGTCAGAAGCACCATGCGAATCCAAGATGCTTTGATAGTTGATGTTGGTGGTGGTAGTAGTGAGATCAGTTTGGCTAAAAAGGGTCGTCTCAAACATGGCCTAAGTATTCCCATCGGAGCTATTTCGATTTCAGATTTGTATTTAGCGAGTGATCCAATCAAAGAAAACCAATTAAAAGCAGCACGAAAAGATATCAGTCAACGATTAGAAAGTTTAGCTTGGATGAGTGCACCAGCTAATTTTGTTGGATTGGGTGGAACTTTGCGCGCTGTCACTAGTATTTTGAATCGTGAGGGTAAACGAAAAAAGACCTTACACAATTCGGTCATTTCGCGTGACCAAATTGATGAGTTATTTGATCAATTGATTCATTCTTCATTGGAAGAACGTAGTCAGATCAAGGAATTGAGTGATGGAAGATATGAGGTGATTTTAGGTGGTATTTTGATCATTTCTGAAATCATCAAAAAAACCCCCTCTAAGGAAATTCGCTTTTCGAATTTCGGTGTTAGAGAAGGTTATGTCTTCAATTATTTTCACAAAATGAATCTTCAAGACTAAGGATAATTAAGCACGACTTGGTAGGGTCTTTTTGGCGGTTGCTAAAATATGACCATCCATTTTATGTAATAGATCATTCATCCAAAAACCATTTTCCAAATCAAGATTATCATCTAGAGCAAATGCCTTGAGTACATAATCATGGATTTGATCTGGTGGATTGGGTCCATTGTAACCAATGGCTACGTCTTTAGAACCATCAAATAATGGACTTGCAGAACTGTTTTTACCTTGAACAATTGGGGCTGTGGCAGTTTGACTGAAGTTTTCAGGTATTTCAACTTGAGAGCTAGGAATATTTGCGGCAGTCCAATGAATCCATTCAAAACCACAAACTGGAATTGAATCGGGGTCAGTAAAGATCAAAGCAATTGTTTTTGCATCTGCCGGAATATCTGATAATTTAATTGGGAAGCTGATAATAGGTTTCCCATTTTTTATATCATTGGCAGCAGCGTGTTTTCCGTATTTGTCTGGTAACAAATTGTTTGAAAGAGCAACTGATATTTTCATACAAAAATCTCCTTTATATGAGGTGTTAATAATGAAACAATTAAATAATAATGAATTGTCTGACCATATTGTAAAACAGGTCGAAAAGATTGAACAACAATATAATAAAAAAATTGTAATGTATTCGGACTATTCTGATCAAGATGTTTTAACTCTTGATCAAGCCGATCATGAGATCAAAAATGATCAAATTAAAATAATTATTACTAATGAAAAATATAGCGATTTTGTTTTAGCGCATGAATTACATCATATTGAATTAGAATTATCTGACGAGCCAAGTATTTCTTGTGCCTTAACGACTAACAAGGGTGAGCTAGATGGTCGAATTTTATCGATTGCCAACTCCATTTTCGAAACATTGGAACATGTGACCGTTTTGAAGATGCAAAAAGAAGATGGAACTTATAACGCAGAAACTAAGGCAGCCTATTTGGAAGGTGTAAACCGAGCTGTTCGTCCAAATGTACAGTTAGATTTGGCAAATATGCGCTTCTACCGTACTTTAATTATGTTTGACGGTATGATCTTCGGAGAGCATGAAGATGACGCAGACTGGCAAAATGAGTTCTCTACGTCGTATAAATATGCTAAGAAGTTAGTTGAAATTGCCGAGAGCAATGATTTGACGGTACCATTCCAATTTAGACGTGCTTTGATCAATGCTTTGGATGCCTATAATGAAATAATTATTTCTAATGGTTATCAAGGACTACATTTCCATACCTTCTTGAATATCACACCGGTCATTTCAAAACGTCAATTACGCTTGTCATTGGATCAGGTCTATCAAATCAAGCATTCTGAGTACAAAAACCGCGCCACACAACGAGATGGTTTTGCTTTGATTGGAATCAACGATGGTCAAAGTGTCGCAACTTTGAATCTTGATCCAACTAAAGTTACCCCTGAATTTTACAAAGCCTTTTATCAATACACGGTTGATGATGTATTTAAACAAGAAGCTATTAAATATTTGATCAGATAGAGGTAAAGTTTATGTCCGATAAAATCGAAGAGTTTAAGGCCTTGCTAGCGCAAGCTAAATTTGTAACTTTTCTAACTGGTGCTGGCGTATCTGTACCATCAGGAATACCTGATTATCGTTCGAAGAATGGACTTTATAAACGTAAAAAATACAATTTTCCACCAGAATATATGTTGAGCCACGACAATTTAGTTCAACATCCTGATATTTTTCATGACTTTGTAGTTCACAATATGTACTTTCCGGAAGCCCAACCAAATATTATTCATCAAAAAATGGCTGAGATCAGTAATCAAAAGGGTGCCATAGTCACTCAGAATGTTGATAAATTACACACTAAAGCTGGAGCAAAGAACGTTGTAGAATTCCATGGGAATCTATACGATAATATTCACTGTTTAACTTGTGGTCAGGAGTTTACTTATCAATCATACCTAAAAGACTTCAGACATCATGAAGACGACGGGATTATTCGTCCGGGGACGACAGTTTTATATGGTGAGAATATTGATCCAGTCAATTTTCAGAGGGCTGCTTTAGTGGTTCAAAAGGCGGATTTATTAGTAGTCGTTGGTACGAGCTTTAAGGTTTATCCTTTCGCAGGTTTGTTAGAGTACAGTTCGCCAGAAGCTAAATTAGTAGTCATTAATAAAGAAGATTTAAACATTGATTCGTCGATTCTAGCAATTGATGACGATGCTATGAACGTTTTTTCACAATTATAAAAAAATGCTATACTTAATATCAATTTAGAAGCGGTGGAGGTTAATATATTTTGACTGAAGAGAAAAAAACTTTTTACATTACAACACCCATTTATTATCCATCAGGAAAATTAACAATTGGGAACTCATATACAACGATTGCAGCGGACACATTGGCTCGTTACAAGCGTAATGAAGGCTACGACGTTTTCTTCCTAACGGGAACTGACGAACATGGTCTTAAGATTGAGGAAAAGGCTGAAGAAAAGCACATGCAACCTCAAGAATACGTTGACATGATGGCTAAAGGTATCAAGGAGCTTTGGAAGAAGTTAGATATTTCTAATGACAAGTTCATTCGTACAACTGATGATTATCACGTTAAAGCTGTTCAAAACATCATTGAACGTTTAATTAAACAAGGTGATATTTACTTGGGTGAATATGCTGGTTGGTATTCAGTTGATGATGAAGAATACTTTACTGAATCACAATTAGCTGAGGTTTACCATGATAAAGACGGTAACGTTAGTGGTGGTAAAGCTCCGTCAGGTCACGAAGTTGAACTAGTTAAAGAACCTTGTTACTTCTTTAAGATGAGCAAGTATGCTGATCGTTTATTGAAGTATTATAATGACAATCCAACTTTCATCGAGCCAGAGATTCGTAAAAACGAAATGATCAATAACTTTATCAAACCGGGTCTTGAAGATTTGGCTATTTCAAGAACTAGTTTTAACTGGGGTGTCAAAATTCCAAGTAATCCTGAACATGTGGTTTATGTTTGGATCGATGCTTTGTTGAACTATATTACTGCCTTAGGTTATGAAAGTGACGACGATTCTTTGTTCAAGAAATACTGGCCAGCTAATGTACAATTTGTTGGTAAAGAAATCGTACGTTTCCATACTATTTATTGGCCAATTATTTTGATGGCTTTAGGCGTGGAATTACCTAAACAAGTTTTCGGCCACGGTTGGTTGTTAATGAAAGACGGTAAAATGTCTAAATCTAAGGGTAATGTAGTTTATCCTGAAATGTTAGTTTCAAGATATGGACTTGATTCACTTCGTTATTACTTAATGCGTGCTATGCCATTTGGTAATGATGGAGTCTTCACTCCTGAGGATTACGTCGACAAGATTAACTATGATCTAGCCAATGATTTGGGTAACTTGTTGAACAGAACTATTTCAATGATCAACAAATATGATGCTGGTAAAGTAGTTTCAATTGCGGCTGTAACTGATCTCGATAAAGATCTTGAAAAATCATATGCTGATACCTTAACGGATTACCGTGATCATATGGATAAGTTTGAATTCCCAGATGCCTTAGCTAGTGTTTGGGCCTTCATTAGTCGAGCTAACAAGTATATTGATGAAACACAACCTTGGGTTCTTGCTAAAGATGAAAGTAAGAAGGCTGAATTACAAGCAGTTCTTGGTCATTTAGCAGAATCACTCCGTTTGATTGCCTTGTTGATCAGTCCAGTTATGACACAATCTCCAGTTAAGATGTTTGCTCAACTTGGTCTTGATTATGACAATGACAAGTCCCTAGAATTTGGTGACACAGTGGTTGGTAAAACAGTTACTGCTAAACCAGAACCAATCTTCCCACGTCTAGACGCTGAAGAAGAAGTTAACTACATCAAGGGTAAGATGGCTGAAGAACAAGCTAAACACGGTGCTGGTAAGTTGAGCAAATCCGCTCAAGCTAAAGCCAAGGCTCAAAAAGAATCAGACGATGGTTTCCCTAAGGAAATTGAATTTGATGATTTTGAAAAAGTTAAGATGGTCGTAACTGAGATTCTTGACGTTAAGCCAGTTGAAAATTCAAGCAAGCTATTACAATTTAAACTTGATGATGGTTCAGGAGTTGATCGTCAAATTCTTTCAGGGATGCACAAATTCTATCCTGATTATGAAAAATTAGTTGGTAAAAAGGTCCTAGCTGTTGTTAACTTGAAACCACGTAAGATGGTTGGCGAATGGAGTAACGGAATGTTACTTTCAACTGAAATGGGTGATGAAGTAAAACTAGCCATTGTTGATAATTCACACAAAAATGGAGCTATTTTAGGATAATGAAAATTTTTGATACTCATACACATTTAAATGACGAAGCATTTGCTGGTAAAACCCAACAATACATTGATAATGCTAAAGAATTAGATGTTGATGAAATGGCAATTATTGGTTCCAACGAAGCTTTCAATATTGAAGCAATTCGTTTGGCTCAAAATTACCAACCATTACATGCGGTTATCGGTTGGCATCCAGAATTCGTTGAAGAATATAACGAAGAACAATTAGTTAATCAAATCAAATTACCAGAAGTAGTAGGAATTGGTGAAATTGGACTCGATTATCATTGGGAAGAAGATCCTGACCCTAAGATTCAACAAAAGGTCTTGATACAACAGCTAGATGTTGCTCAACAATACAATATGCCAGTGTCTATTCACTGTCGGGATGCTTTTGACGATATGTATCAGATCTTAAAAAATCATGATATGTCAAAGTCCGGAATTATCATGCATAGTTTTAATGGTAATCTTGATTGGCTCAATAAGTTTTTAGATTTGGGCCTATGGATTTCATATAGTGGAGTAGTTTCCTTCAAAAATGCTCCTGAGGTTCAAGAGTCAGCTAAGAATACACCACTTGATCGCCTATTGGTTGAAACTGATGCTCCATATTTAACACCTGAACCATATCGTGGTCGACCTAATCAACCCGCTTATACCAGATATGTGGTCGATGCGATTGCTAAATATAAAGGGATTACACCTGACGAAGTTGCTGAACATACTTTTAACAATGCTCACCAAGTGTATAATCTATAACTATGACGAAAATAAAAGAAATTATTGTAGTAGAGGGTAAGTCAGACACCAATCGTTTAAAAGATTGTTTCGGTGATGTCGATACAATTGAAACGACTGGTTCGGCACTTGATAAAGAAACAGTTGAACAAATTAAAATTGCTAATGAAAAACGCGGGGTTATTATTTTTACTGATCCTGATTTCAATGGCAATCGCCTACGAACCATTATTCAAAAGGCAGTTCCTAATGCTAAACAAGCCTTTTTACCTAGAGATAAAGCAGTTCCCAAGCATAGTGATGGTAGTTTAGGAATTGAACATGCTCGAGATGAAGATATTAAGGCCGCTTTGCAAGCCGTTTATACGAGAACGGATCATGATTTTCAAAAATATGATCAAGATGATATGGTTGATTTAGGACTAGTAGGAGATCCCGATTCGCATCAGCGAAGATTGGCAGTCGGGGCGGAGTTGAAGATCGGTTATACAAATGCAAAACAATTTTTAAATCGATTAAATATGTTTCAGGTAGTCCCAAGTGATTTGGTGGCTGCAGTTAAAAATTTTGATGAAGGAAGTACTCATGACACAAACTAGATTAAGTATTGCTGATCCTATTCGTACCAATGATATTATGCGTAAATATAAATTACGTGCAAAAAAGAGTTTAGGACAAAACTTTTTAACTAATGAAACTGTTTTAGATAGTATTGTAGATGCAAGTGGTTTGAAATCCGATGAGATTGCTATTGAAATCGGGCCTGGTATCGGTGCTTTGACTGAAAAGTTATCGCAAGTTGCCGAAAAAGTTTTTGCGTTTGAAATTGATAAAGCCTTGATTCCTATCTTGGCTGACACATTACAGTATTACGACAATATTGAAGTGATCAATGAAGATATTCTAAAAGTTGATCTCGATAAATTTGTTGAAGAGAATGGATTACAAGGGAAGACCATCAAGGTTGTTGCTAATTTACCTTATTACATCACGACACCGATTATGTTGAACTTGATCAATAGTGATTATCCATTCCAATCCTTAGTTTTGATGATGCAAAAGGAAGTTGCCGAAAGAATCACTGCCAATCCGGGGCACAGATCATATGGTTCATTGACAATTGCCGTTCAAACACAGATGAATGCTAGAATTGACCGCATCGTTGGGAGTAAATCATTTATTCCTAGACCTAAAGTTGATTCAGCTGTAGCTGTTTTGGACCGTTTGCCCAAAGATCAAATCGACATTGAAGATCCAGTTTTCTTCAATACGTTGATTCGTTCTTCTTTCATGCAAAAGCGTAAGAACTTGATGAACAATTTATTAAATTGGCAAGGACGTACTGATGAAAATCGGGAAATGATCAAAGAAGTTTTTGAAAAATGTGGTATTGCTGAGAATGCGCGCGGCGAACAAGTTTCTATTCCACAATTTAAACAGTTAGCCGTAGAAATGAACAAAAAATAGATTATAATTATATTATTTTCTTGTAATTTTCAGTAAGACGTGGTAAAATTTCACTCCTAAGGAGTGATTATTATAATGCCAACATCATTGAACACAATTAAGAGTCGTTTGGATTCTCATTTAGGTGAGAATTTGACTATTGTTGCACAAGCAGGTCGTAAAAAGGTTGTCCGCCGTCGCGGAACATTATCTGAAACATTCCATTCCGTTTTCGTGGTCGATCTTGACCAAAATGAAAACTCATTTGAAAGAGTTTCATACAGCTATGCTGATCTACTAACAAAATCAATTGATATCCATTTCGATAGCGAAGAACCAGTTGAAGCCGAAACTGAAGATCCAGAAGTTGAAGCTGAAGCCGAATAATAAGCGTTCCTTACTGAGGGGGTTGAACATAATAGTTCAAGCCTCTTTTTTTTGTTCTATTGGGGCGAAAGTTAACGAAGTTGGCGTTAGGATTCCGCTCTCCGCAAGGAAGAAAAAATTGGCTGGAACATAGCGGGCACAACTTGAAGACTATCATCAATGCACAAGGCATTGACAATAGTCTTCAAGCTTGGCCTTTAACTAATTCGGCAAGGTTCGCCGAATAAGTTAAACTTCGCTATTGAGCCATTTTTTCTTCCTTGTTCCGAGCTAGTTGATTGGTTTCTATATTGTATAACCAGAAATTGTTTTTTATGTTACTGATTTTAAATAAATTTCTATTATTAAAATTTATCTTTCTAAGAATTAGTAAAAGCTTGTATTGAAAAAAATCAGTTAATATAAGCTTTTTGAGTTAAGAGCATGTTTTGAATTAACAAAATCAAATAGTCAAAGCGTTATATAGTCTGGAATAAAAATCGGAAATAAGCTCAGCTGTGGAATTCTACTTGGTCAGCCTCCGTACTTTGCTGGCTTAGTAGAAGGCTCGATTTCAAAACAACTCCGAACTTGAGTTGGTTCGAAACGATGCCCACAGCGTTCCAGCTTATTTCCGATTTTTGTGGAAGACGGAAAGTTAAGTTAACTTTCGTTCTAATCGAACTTGAGTAAGAATAGTATTTTTATGTATAAAAATACTAAAGTTTGGATAATGCTACATTTTACTTCCAAAAAAACATGAATTGTTCATTGTTTTGCTTTATAATCTTGTAGGAAGATATGTTTTAGGAGAAAAAAAGATGAAAACACGAAGAAGCGAACGTTTAATTGATATGACTCGCTATTTATTAGAACGACCACACACATTGATTTCATTGGCATATTTTGCCGATCGTTATGAATCAGCTAAGTCATCAATATCTGAGGATTTAGGTATTTTGAGAAGAACTTTTATGATTAGGGGTATTGGAGTTCTGGAGACATTGCCAGGTGCCGGTGGTGGTGTTATTTTTACACCGGGAATCTCTAAGAAGGAAGCTACTGAATTTATCGAAACGACTTCGAAAAAATTAGTTGCTCCAACAAGAATTTTGCCAGGTGGTTATTTGTATCTAACCGATTTATTGGCTGATCCTGAATTGTTGAGAACAATTGGTCGGATGATTGCTACACAGTATTCACAAAGCTCAATTGATGTCGTTATGACGGTGGCAACTAAGGGTATACCAATCGCCCAAAGCGTTGCTAATTTCTTGAATATTCCATTTGTGATCGTTCGTCGGGATTCAAAGATCACTGAAGGGTCAACGATTAGTGTTAACTATGCTTCAGGATCATCTGATCGAGTTGAAAAGATGGAACTTTCAAAACGTAGTTTGGATGAGGGTTCGAGAGTTTTAGTTGTTGATGATTTCATGAAGGGTGGCGGTACCATTAATGGTTTGCGCAGCTTGATCTCTGAATTCAACGCTATTTTTGTTGGTGCCACTGTTTTTGCTGAGAATATCAATATTCACAGTCAATTTGGTGATGGCGATATTACCTCGATCTTTAAAGTAACTAAAATTGATACACAGAACCGAATTTTGAACGTTGAACCAGGAAATTATTTAACTAATACCGATTTCAGTTATTTTGAATAAATTCTTGATTGAGCAGTCATATATAATAATGCTATTATATATAAGGATATTTGAATGACTGAAGGGAGTTTCTGATGTCGAATCGTTATGTAATAATTCTTGCAGCTGGAAAAGGTACAAGAATGAAGTCAAGATTGTACAAAGTATTGCATCCTGTTGCTGGTAGAGCCATGGTTGATCACGTTTTAACTCAAATTGAACAGATCAAACCTGATATGGTTGAAACTATTATTGGCAATGGTGCTGATAAAGTTAGAGATTTACTTGGTGATAGAACAAAGTATGCTTTACAATCTGAACAATTGGGTACAGGTCATGCTGTATTACAAGCTGAGCAGGATTTAGGTAATAAAGAAGGAATAACCTTAGTTGTTACTGGTGATACGCCTTTGTTTACTGCAAAAACTTTTGAAAATCTATTAGATTTTCATGAAAAAGAAGATGCAGCCGCTACAATTTTGACAGCTCACGCTGAGAATCCATTTGGTTACGGTCGTATTGTCCGTAATGATAATGGCAATGTTGAAAAAATTGTTGAACAAAAAGATGCTTCAAGAAGTGAACGAGAAATCCAAGAAATCAATACTGGTGTCTTGGTTTTCGATAATAAGTTACTATTTGAAAACTTGCATAAAGTTAAGAATGAGAATGCACAAGGTGAATATTATTTACCAGATGTAATTTCATTGCTTAAAGAACAAGGCGAAAAGGTTTCAGCTTATCAAATGGCTGATCTTAGTGAATCATTAGGTGTTAATGATCGTGTTGCCTTGTCACAAGCTGAAAAAATCATGCGTCGTCGAATCAATGAACAACATATGCGTGATGGCGTTACGATTGTTGACCCAGATAATACTTATATCGATGTTGATGTTGAAATTGGTAACGATACAGTTATCGAACCAAATGTAAAAATTTTTGGTAAGACAAGTATTGGCTCCGAGTGTATTATTGGTGCTGGCTCTAGAATCTCAGATTCTGAAATTCAAGATAATGTAGAAATTATTAGCTCTACAATTGAAAGTGCCGTTATGCATAAGGGTAGTAACATTGGCCCTAATTCTCATCTAAGACCCAAAGCAGAAATTGGCCGTGACGTTCATATCGGTAACTTCTGTGAAATTAAGAATGCTAAAATCGGTGATAGAACTAAAGTTGGTCATTTAACTTATGTTGGTGATGCTACTTTAGGAACTGATATCAATGTTGGCTGTGGAGTCGTCTTTGTAAACTATGATGGCGTTAAGAAGTGGCACAGTAATATTGGTGACCATTCATTTATTGGTAGCAATTCAAATATTATTGCTCCAGTTGAAATGTCTGATCATTCATTTATTGCCGCTGGTTCAACTGTTACAGATGATATTCCTAAGCATGCAATGGCTATTGCACGATCAAGACAAACAAATAAAGAAGATTTTTGGGATAGATTACCATTATCAAATAGTGAAGAATGGAAATAAGGGTGAATAATTAAATGTCATGTCAAAATAACGAACAACCAATGAAGATTTTCGCATTGAACTCAAACAAACCTTTAGCTGAAAAAATTGCTAAAGAAGTAGGCGTACCACTAGGTAAGTCATCAGTTACACGTTTCAGTGATGGTGAGATCCAAATTAATATCGACGAAAGTATTCGTGGTTCAGAAGTATTCTTGATTCAATCAACTTCAGCCCCAGTTAATGACAACTTGATGGAATTATTGATCATGGTTGATGCACTAAGACGTGCTTCAGCTAGTGTTATCAACGTTGTGATTCCATATTATGGTTATGCTAGACAAGATCGTAAATCACGTTCACGTGAGCCTATTACAGCTAAATTAGTTGCTAATATGTTACAACGTGCTGGTGTTGATCGCGTTCTTGCACTTGATCTTCATGCTGCACAAATCCAAGGATTCTTTGATATTCCAGTTGACCATTTAATGGGTGCCCCATTATTGGCTGATTATTTCTTATCAAATCATCTTGAAGAAGGCGCCGTTGTTGTTTCACCTGATCATGGTGGTGTAACGCGTGCCCGTAAACTTGCTGAATTCTTGAAGACACCAATTGCTATTATTGATAAACGTAGACCTCGTGCCAACGTTGCTGAAGTTATGAACATTATTGGTAATGTTCAAGGCAAACGTGCCATCATTATTGATGACATGATTGATACAGCTGGTACAATTTCATTAGCATCACAAGCACTTATCGATGCCGGTGCTACTGAAGTTTATGCATGTTGTACACACCCAATTCTTTCTGGTCCAGCTATCGAAAGAATTGAAGCTTCACCAATCAAAACTTTGGTTGTTACAGATTCAATCGATCTTCCTAAAGATAAAATTATCGGTAAAATGGTACAAGTTTCAGTTGGACCACTTATCGGTGAAGCTATCAAACGTGTTCACGACAATGAACCAGTTAGTCCATTGTTTAACACTCGTTTCGAAAGTAATAAAAACTAATTATTCTTAAAAATAATATCTAACCAAAATCAACAGATTATTTTGGTTAGATATTTTTGTTCTTACTCAAAAGTTTGGTTAGAGTGTAAGTCAACGAAGTTGTCATTATGCGGCCGTCTTCCGCTCGGCAATATCGGGGGACT
>NZ_JQCF01000059.1 GCF_001438805.1 Companilactobacillus kimchiensis | reverse complement strand
ATCTTAGAAAAGTTCGCTTGGTTAGTTCGATTATATCTGTTTCCCTTTATTGGAACTGTAGAAGGAACTTTCCCAGCAGCATCCTGGGTCCTTATTTGATGATATGTGCCAATAAATTCAGGCATTTGTATATTACGAATTATAGTTACAGCGGTTCCAAATGCAATTCCCATAACATTGTTTTCCATATGCATTAAACTAGAAATTGTATAGTTATCAAGCAGGTTAGTTCTCATTTTTTCAAAACTAGATAAAAACATCCATGATTGCATAGTAACCATACAATTATATCCACCCCAAATAACCGATTTATTCCATCTTTCAATAAACATAGAGAATAAGTCAGATTTTGAATTTGGATATTTCTTCTTAGCAAAGTCACTAAGAGTTTTATTCATTCTGGAAGATCCCATATAAGGTGGATTAGTTATTACCACATGATACTTCTTACTTAATAGTGAGGAAACGTTCGCCAATGATTTAATATATTTGATGAGCGGTATTACTTCAAAGGACAATTGATCCCTATTTAAACCGTTTAATTCAGATACTAATCTTTCATAATTAATATCTAATCCTGAAATCAAGGATCCTAAATCATTTCCATTTTCAAAAATATTTATTAATGATTTTATATCATTAACAGTGGTATCGTTTAACTCGTTAAACAATACTTCAAAATCCTCAATGTTTATTTCGTTTGTTTCAGGGACATCATAAATATTTAACTCAATACTAGTTGTTAATGCTTGACGATTATATTGTCTTAATTTCATGTAGATTGAAAAATATGATAATTGAAATGCTCGTGTATCAATATCTAAACCATAAAGATTGTTAGAAATAATTAATTTTGATGCATCTCTCTCAGAAAAACCTTGTGATTTATAAATTTGCATTAATAGATCAAAGGCATAAACGAGAATATGTCCAGATCCCATTGAAGGATCAATAATTCTAATATCTGCTGGCTTTAAATCAAGCAGTGATGAATCTACAGAATTTAGTTTAATAACGATATTATCCGGTTGTTTGGCCTCAGGTAGATAGTAGTTCCAACCAAAATCATCGACCATTTGTTGTTCTTCTCTGGAATCACCCTTTTTGATGAGTGATTTTAACCAAACTTTACCTAATGAATTTTGAACCATATATTTTACAATCCAATCAGGTGTAAAAATCTGTGTTACAGAAGCAATTTCAGTATCTCTAAATTTATGTGATTTAGGGGATGAAATTGCTTTTTCTTTATTCTCTGTATTGTAATACTGATAAATCCAACCAATAATTTCAACCTGACCACCTTGAGAAATATCA
>NZ_JQCF01000058.1 GCF_001438805.1 Companilactobacillus kimchiensis | reverse complement strand
AAACGACCTAAGATTAGTTCTAAGTGATGAGGTATTTCATCGCTTAGAACTTTTTTTGTACACTGAAGATAAAGCTAAGATCGCACATAGCCAATGGGACTTCGAGTCCGTAATTAGAAAATGATCTCCGTTATCTCCATTTCTATAATCAGCTTTTAGGTCGTGGGACTTTGAGTCCGTGTATAGGAAATGAGATTCGAAATGTTGATACGGAATGCTTTAGAAAGGGTAAATATGTCAGATATAATTGCTTTAGATGTTTCTAAAGGACACAGTTATTGTGTCTATTATAAAGATGGTGTTTGTGACGCCGAGTTTGATTTTAAGCACAATAAACCAGGATTTGATAGATTACGTGCAACGGTTGATTGTGCTAAAAACCCAACGTTTTATTTTGAAGCGACGGGAGTTTACTCCCGTCCTATAGAAAGATTCTGTAGAGATGGAAACATACCTTACGCTCTTCTGAATCCTCTTGAATTACATCTTAAGACGGAGAATTTACGTCGAGTTAAAACAGACAACAAAGACGCTCATAGAATAGCTATGAGCGCATACGATTGTGGTTATAGATTGATGGCCTTTCAAGATTCTAAATATTTAAAACTTAGGGAATTATGCAGGTTCTATGAGAGAATCGAAGATTCTCGCAAATCGAACCAAGTTCAATTGCATACAGAATTACAACAGACCTTCCCAGAGTTAGAACAGCTTTTTGTTAACAGAACATCAAAATTAGCTTTGAATATAATCAATCTTTTTCCTCATCCAGATTTTGTTCGTGGACTTTCACGTACAAAATTAAAAAATATTTTGTTAAATAAAACTGAAAAGAACATTTCAAAAGATAGAGCCTTAAAGTATGCGCAGAAATTAATAAATTTTACTCAAAATAGTTGTCCAGCATCACGGTCGGATGATATTCAAATACAGGAGGTACGATATTACACTCAACGAATAATAGATCTTACCGTTAAAAAAGAAGAATTAATAAAGCAAATGACTCAATTGGGAAAGGAACTTCCTGCATTTGATATCATTTCTTCAATGCCTGGCATCGGCGAAATGAGCGCCGCTATGTTACTTGGTGAAATCGGTGATTTTACTAGATTTGGTAATTCTAATCAGTTGAATGCATATGTTGGTATCGATCTTATTAGATATCAATCAGGACAATATACTCGGGACGATCATATTAATAAACGCGGTAATTCTAAGGCAAGATCTCTTCTTTTTCTTATCGTTCGCAATATGTTAAGACAACAGTCCTGTGCCCCTAATCACATAGTTGATTATTACTATAGACTAAAAAAGCAACCCGTCCCCAAAGGGGACAAGGTTGCCGTTGTGGCTTGTATGAACAAGACACTGAAGTGCCTATTCTCTATGATAAAGAATAAGACTAAGTACGTTTACACGTATACGGACTCGAGGTCCACAGAGATGCACTAACATCTCTAGTTAAATACTAACTCTTACCTTCATAATTTTAAAGAATCAATTATGAAGTACTGTTTAGTTTACTCTCATTTTGTGCCTACCTTTACTTGACTAATCGTAGGAAATT
>NZ_JQCF01000057.1 GCF_001438805.1 Companilactobacillus kimchiensis | reverse complement strand
TCCCGCTCTAACCGAACTTGAGTAAGAACCATATTTTAAACATTTCAATCGTATAAATTATTTAATATCAGTAGACATTGTGATACGATGAGCAATAGATAAGGCCGCTTTTAGACCAGATTGGAGTGATTCGATGAAACAATATAAAGTAATCGTTTGGGGTCTTGGAAACGTTGGTAGAGCAGCAATTAGAATGATCTTAGAAAAACAATCATTACAATTAGTAGCTGCAGTTGATGTTGATCCTAAGAAGGTTGGTCAAGATGCTGGTGAAATTTTCGGTTTTGATAAGGCTGGCGTTATAGTTGTGGATAACATCGACAAGGTATTGGATTTAGATGCTGATGTAGTTTTGGATTACACACCTTTGGTTCGTGATGAGAAGGGTGGATTTACACCAAGTGCTTTAGGTATTTGCAAAGTATTGAAAGCCAAGAAGAATGTTATTACTACTTTGCCAATTTATTATTCTCAAGCAACGACACCTGATTTATTTAAGATGATCAATGATACTGCTAAAGAGAATGGTGTTTCATATTTGCCAACTGGTTTGTTACCAGGGGCTTATGCTTCGTATATTCCAACGGTCTTAGCTGGTTTAATGGGTCGAGTTGATAAAATCACAGTTCAATCAGGTGAGGATGATCAACACAATTATTCAAGCTGGGTCAAAGTTTTCGGATATGGAATGGATCCTGATAAATTCCCACAAGATAAGCTTAAATTGGGTATTGGTTCATACTATGTATCAGGTGTTTATGAAATGGGTGAACGTTTAGGATTTAAATTTGATGATATGAAGATCGAGCATGAATGGTTCACTGCACCTGAGGATCTTCATCCTACTTTTGGAACAGTCAAGAAGGGTACACTTTGTGGCCACCGCTTTACGATGAGTGGCATGGTTAATGGTGAAGCTAAAGTTAGCCTGATTTATGTTCACAAAATTTGTAACGATGTTGTTAAAACACCAGCCATCGATAATAAGATTCATATTGAAGGAATGCCAAAAGCCTTGGACATCAGTATTGATGGCATGATGCCTTTGGATGAGAGCTATGTAACTAGTGCCGCACCAAGTGTTAACGTAATTCCAATGGTAGTTGATGGAAATAGTGGTTTCCTACAAGCACTTGATTTGAAAGTTGTTACACCTTTGAAATAGTGATGTTAAATAATTAGTCAGGAATTAAGTAAATGAAGAAAATTTATTTTATCTGTACCGGCAATTCTTGTCGGAGTCAAATGGCTGAAGGATTTGCTAAAGAATTATTTGATAAAAATTGGGAAATCGCTAGTGCCGGAATTGAAGCTCATGGCGTTAATCCTTTGGCCATTAAGGTAATGAATGAAGCGGGAATCGATATTTCTCAGAATGCCTCTAAATTGATCGATAACAATTATTTGAATAAATGCGAGTTAGTTGTAACTCTCTGTGGTGATGCAAGGGATCGATGTCCAATGACACCGACAACTGTGAAAAGAATTCACTGGCCTTTGCAAGATCCAGCGCTCGCCATTGGTAACGAATCAGAACGCTTGGTAGTCTTCCGAAATGTTCGTGATGAAATTCAGAAAAAAGTTATTGATTTGGCACGGGAACTGACTAGTAAATGATCCATAGAGTACAAAAAAAAGAAGTCTAATTCGATGATTTAGGTTCTTTACCAAGTGTGGCTGTGCAACGCA
>NZ_JQCF01000056.1 GCF_001438805.1 Companilactobacillus kimchiensis | reverse complement strand
CTTTGTTCAGTTTTCAAAGGTCTACTTGTTGTTAACAAGCGTTAACAACTTAATTATCATATCATTTAACTAATATGATGTCAACCACAAATTTGATTTAACAACGTTTCTGATTGGCTCGTCATCGCCAAGCGACAACTAAGTTATAGTACCATTTCTCGGTTATCCCTGTCAACAGCTAATTTCAATCGTTTGAATTGGTCTAGTTGCTGATCTGCGGGACAACGTATATAAGAATACCAATTCTAGGATACTACGTCAACTAAAATATAAAAATAAATGACATTTTTTTAAAAGACAAATGTTATCATACTGAAGCACCTCAATGCTATTCAATAACCGTGCGTTCCATCTATCTTGATCACATATTATTCGGATTAGTTTGTAGTTAATATGGCTAGACTACTTGCAGTTCATTTAGATATACAACTATAATTCAGATTTCTAGCCATTATCTATCTTATTTATTCCATAAAACATTTTCTCCTTGAATAATATACCCGATAAAACTTATCATTAACCTGAGAATTACCATACAAACTTGCCTGACACGGAATATTTAATTGGACAAATGCCTTTATATTTACACTATCAAGACTTAAACATATATAACTAGAAAGCTTAATTGAATTCAATATGTATCTTCTTACCCATTATTATTCAAACTACATCTTTCCGATACTAAGTAAAAAGAAAACTGTTAAAAATCATTCCTGCATGCTACTAGACCTAAAGGTTGAAAGTATAAAACATATCTCAAGAATTGAGGTATGACAATCAAATATAGATTTTCACTATTATAATGAATTACCAATCTATCTATTAAATGGAAAGCCTGTCATCAGTGATATAAATCTCTATTATCAACTATCAACAATAGACAGTGTAAAACTTTTTAACGGATGATTGAATTCTTCAAGGTACTGTGAATAGGGTTCACCTCCCTTACATTTTCAAGGAGCCTTATATCTCGAAACAACATGCTCAGTTGGAGTAGTTTCATCCTATATGATCATCCTAGGTAATCTCAGTTAAGTATGAATGAATTCCATTAGATCACTTATCAATCATCTGGAATCCAGGGGCTAATTATTGTAGGTATCGGTAAATCTCCTCTTCAATTTAATAATTTTGGTTAAATGACCTCCTAACCCAAGATATCATTAATAACTTCAGCAGTGTCGCTAAACTTCTCTGGTAATTTACTTGGAAAGATATTCTCCCATGTAGAACTCATCATGGCAGGTAATTCTATCCACTGTAACCTGTTTACCAGCACAAAAAAGATGGGACACATGAGTTATATAAATATGTTTGAATCCGACATGATGAGTATTGATCCAATTAACTCCCCGTTAGCATCTTTTGACCTGAACACATCAGTCAAGATAGCTTCTTTTTCAAAATAAATGATGGTCGATTAACACCCTGTGTCGAACGTTGGTAAGCATACCCTATTCTAAATGTAGTCATTATAATTCCTCCCAGTTAAAAATTGTAGAAGGAATTTTTAATAAAATATGAATACATTTTATTACCTTAATACCAATAGGTTGTTTTACACCTTATATCTAATAAAAATAGCCCATATAGATTTCTTAAATCAGAAAAATAAGTTTCATAACTATAAAAAGAGAGCACAAAAAAAGGACTGACATGTGTCAGTCCCTATCATTAGCGTGGCAGCTCCCTATCCTCGCGGGTA
>NZ_JQCF01000055.1 GCF_001438805.1 Companilactobacillus kimchiensis | reverse complement strand
GTAGACCTTTGAAAACTGAACAAAGTTTTAACACTAAGAATTGTGTAGGTTCAACATTTAATTGTTGAAATGAATTACATACAACGAAGTCAATTCGCTAGCAATATTTTTTTATGAGTCACAAACTTTTAATATGAGAGTTTGATCCTGGCTCAGGACGAACGCTGGCGGCATGCCTAATACATGCAAGTCGAACGAACTTTCCTGATGATTGATGCTTGCATCATGAATCAGATCTAAGTGAGTGGCGGACGGGTGAGTAACACGTGGGTAACCTGCCCAAAAGAGGGGGATAACATTTGGAAACAGATGCTAATACCGCATAACAACTATTTTCTCATGATTATAGTTTGAAAGATGGCTCTGCTATCGCTTTTGGATGGACCCGCGGCGTATTAGCTAGTTGGTGAGGTAATAGCTCACCAAGGCGATGATACGTAGCCGACCTGAGAGGGTAATCGGCCACATTGGGACTGAGACACGGCCCAAACTCCTACGGGAGGCAGCAGTAGGGAATCTTCCACAATGGACGAAAGTCTGATGGAGCAATGCCGCGTGAGTGAAGAAGGTTTTCGGATCGTAAAACTCTGTTGTTGAAGAAGAACATGCGTGAGAGTAACTGTTCACGTACTGACGGTATTCAACCAGAAAGCCACGGCTAACTACGTGCCAGCAGCCGCGGTAATACGTAGGTGGCAAGCGTTGTCCGGATTTATTGGGCGTAAAGAGAATGTAGGCGGTTTATTAAGTTTGAAGTGAAAGCCCTCGGCTCAACCGAGGAAGTGCTTCGAAAACTGGTAAACTTGAGTGCAGAAGAGGAAAGTGGAACTCCATGTGTAGCGGTGGAATGCGTAGATATATGGAAGAACACCAGTGGCGAAGGCGGCTTTCTGGTCTGTAACTGACGCTGAGATTCGAAAGCATGGGTAGCAAACAGGATTAGATACCCTGGTAGTCCATGCCGTAAACGATGAGTGCTAAGTGTTGGGGGGTTTCCGCCCCTCAGTGCTGCAGCTAACGCATTAAGCACTCCGCCTGGGGAGTACGATCGCAAGATTGAAACTCAAAGGAATTGACGGGGGCCCGCACAAGCGGTGGAGCATGTGGTTTAATTCGAAGCAACGCGAAGAACCTTACCAGGTCTTGACATACCATGAAAAGCTAAGAGATTAGTCTTTCCCTTCGGGGACATGGATACAGGTGGTGCATGGTTGTCGTCAGCTCGTGTCGTGAGATGTTGGGTTAAGTCCCGCAACGAGCGCAACCCTTATTATCAGTTGCCAGCATTTAGTTGGGCACTCTGGTGAGACTGCCGGTGATAAACCGGAGGAAGGTGGGGACGACGTCAAATCATCATGCCCCTTATGACCTGGGCTACACACGTGCTACAATGGTCGGTACAACGTGCTGCGAACTCGCGAGGGCAAGCAAATCACTTAAAACCGATCTCAGTTCGGATTGTAGGCTGCAACTCGCCTACATGAAGCTGGAATCGCTAGTAATCGCGGATCAGCATGCCGCGGTGAATACGTTCCCGGGCCTTGTACACACCGCCCGTCACACCATGAGAGTTTGTAACACCCAAAGTCGGTGGGGTAACCCTTCGGGGAACTAGCCGCCTAAGGTGGGACAAATGATTAGGGTGAAGTCGTAACAAGGTAGCCGTAGGAGAACCTGCGGCTGGATCACCTCCTTTCTAAGGATATGAT
>NZ_JQCF01000054.1 GCF_001438805.1 Companilactobacillus kimchiensis | reverse complement strand
GAGTTGCCTGAAATGCCAGGTAACTCTTTTTATATAAATTGACTATCCCACTTCGACCATATACAATACGCTTGATCAGTTTGAGTTTGTTATTATTTCCTTCGACAAATCCAGAACTGATTTCTTGGGATATCGCGTTGTGAACTGGGGCGATATCCTTTTTTATATGCTTACAAAAACCATGCATTATTGTATTTTCGTATTTGAATAAAAAGACATCCATAGCTTTGGTGTTGTCGCCCATCAATGCACAGTAGAAGTTTATGTATACATATCTAAGTTTTATTAATATAGGATATTGATTTTGTAGAATCATAAAGTTATTACTAATCGTTTTCATATTGATATTAGTGATATCGTTGAGTATTCTTTTACGCGAAATAGAAATAGTGGTGTCTTTAGATTTGTGTTCTTTTGACGAGATTCTCTCGTCAAGAACACTTGTGGGAAAATTATTCTTTTTTATATCATATATGTAATTATTTAGTGAATTTTTATTTCCTTTGTATCCGTTGGATAGTACATAAGTTTGAATTTCTAGGTTAGAGAAACCATCACGAAGCATTTTGTAAATTATATTTATATAATCATCCATCACCGTTTTACGTTTTTTGTAATGAATAGGATGGTCTAAGTCATCTATTTGTGTAGGACTCATATTCAAATATTTTTGAACAGTAACTGGGCTTAATTTGAATTCAATTGTGGCGGTCTTAATTGCACTAGGAGATAATGAAAATTTGGATTGTATAGTCTTAATAAGTTCTTGTTTATTTTTACGTCCCAATGCGTATTTCTTGTATTGGGGTGATTTAGGGATACGTTTTTTATTATCAAAAGTAAACACACCACCGTTCCTATTGGTCGGTGGTGTGTTATCGTAATGAACTTTATTGATTGCATCATATATTGAATTGATATTCGTTTTTTTAACTTTATCCTTTTGTTCGATTACCTGATTATTCTTTAAGAATATTGTTTGGGGAATTTTTTTTTTAAAACAATACTGAGATTATCAGTCAAATCTTGTAAAAGATGAAAACGGTCAGCTACTTGAGTGCAATTAGGAAGTACCTCACGTATTACTTTTGCGTAAGAAGTGTCTCTATCTCTGGCTACTATTCTTACTTTCTTGTGATTTTTTAACCATTTTTTTAGTTCAGTTCCCTTACGTCCTTCTAATAGTGCAATAAGATGATGATCGTTTAAATCATAAATAGCTGTACAATAGGTTCTACCTTTTTTTATGGCAACGTCATCGACTCCTATGGCCTCGACATTTGGATCATCTTTAAATTCAAGGCAGTCATAAAGTCTTTGTATAGACTTATTACTAATATTTACACCTAATAAGGACAAGACATGACTTGCACCTTCATTACTTAAAAATATGGATACACCTAATATAAATATATTGAGCGCGTCGGTGCGTACCTCCCGAGCGCCCGCAAAGGGCAATACTTCATCAAATATATAGTGAGGACAGTCTATATTTAAACAATAGTATTTGTGTACATTAACATCTAAATACGTAGATTCATTATGAATAGGAGTATCTTGTAATATCCTATGATAAGTTGAGGAAACCCTTGAAGCTTCAACTCCACAATACGGGCACTTACAAATGTGCGGACGGGATTTGATTTTGACCAATAAACGGTTATTATCATTTATTACGTTGTATATAAAATAATTCTCACCAAAAAGTAATTTATTATAATCTAGTTCTTTATATTTAGACATTTGGGTGGCCTTCTTTAAAACAAAGTATAGAATCAAAATCACTCGAGAAGAAAAGGTTGTACCAACTGGATATATCCAGTT
>NZ_JQCF01000053.1 GCF_001438805.1 Companilactobacillus kimchiensis | reverse complement strand
ATCCACTACTAAATCACATCGCTGATGATAAGCGAACAGAAGTAGATGGAAAATTAAAAAATGCCTTTGAGATTTGGAACGATGAAGCTAAAACCAGATTTGATCAATTAAAATCAAATGAAGAAGAATTAAATAAGATATTCATTGATTTATACGGATTACAAGATGAGCTGACTCCTGAAGTAGCAGATAAGGATGTTTCTGTTCGTTTAGCTGATGAGTCACGTGATATTAAATCGTTCCTTTCGTATTTTGTTGGGGTAGTCTTCGGAAGATATTCTTTAGATGTTGATGGGCTAGCTTTTGCTGGTGGTCAATGGGATGCTTCAAAATACAATAAATTTGTGCCAAATGACGATAATATTCTTATGCTAAATGATAAGAAATACTTTGATGATAAACGTGATATCATGAATCGTTTGAGAGAGTTTTTAACTGTTACTTTTGGTGAAAGTACGGTTGATGATAATCTTAAATATATTGCATCAGTCATTGGAAAAAAGGCTGATAATGATGAAGCATCAATTAGAAGATACTTTGTAGAGGACTTCTTCAAAGATCACAAGCAGATATATCAAAAGCGTCCAATCTATTGGGAATTCTCAAGCGGTAAGGCCAATGGATTTAAGGCTTTGATGTATCTACATCGATATGACGAAGAAGAATTAGCGATGATCAGAGCCAATTATTTACATCCATTACAGGGTAAATACGAAATTCAAATTGATCAATTGAATCAACTATTAGAGTCAGAATCGGTTACTAAAGAAAAGAAAAAATTAGAAAGAGAAATAGCCCATGTAACAAAACAACTTTCAGAAATTAAAAAATATGACGTTGTTATTCAACATATAGCTAACGAAAAAATCACCTTAGATTTAGATGATGGTGTTGTCGTGAATTATGAAAAACTTCAAGATGGAGAGAAAATTCTCTCAAAATATAATTAATAAAAAAGGCTTTTCCAACCGGAAAAGTCTTTTTGTGTGCCAAGAAAAGTGCCAATTATTTTGTTACATTATCTAAGATTGAAACTATCTTATCTTGATCTTGGGATTGTAGTTCTTTAATGATATGAAGGTAGGTTGATTGGGTTGTTGTAATATTACTATGGCCTAATCTTCTGGATACAGAAAGGACGCTAACGCCTTTGTAGAGTAAGATTGAAGCATGCGTATGTCTTAGACCATGGAAAGTGATTCTTGGAATATTAAGACATTCTAACTTGTTAGTTAATGACTTATTTATCTCTGCACTGACCATGACGTGATTTCTTTCGTTCATAAAAATTGGTTGTTTATCAGGTATATCATGTAACTTTAAATACTCTTTTAACTTGTAAAGTGTTTGATTATCGATAGTAATTTTGCGGACAGAAGAAGTAGTTTTTGTCTTCATGAAACCCGTTTTATATTTATAATCCCAAGTTTTATTTACATTTAAATAACTATTTTTAAAATCAATATCCTTAGAAGTTAAACCAACAATTTCTCCATAACGCATTCCAGTAACGGCTGCTATGAAGATAATCATTTCATCAATTTTATTTGTATTTAAATTTTTTATCAGTTTTGACCAGTTATTATAGCTGAGAAATTTATTCACCTTAGGGCGTTCTACACCAGTAATAACAGCTTTTCTACTAGGGTCATTTATGATGATTTTTTCATCTAAAGCTTCTAATAAGCAAGCTCTGATTTGTTTGTGAAAGCATGATACAGTACGCTTTGCGTGTGTCTTAGCGAATGAATTTAAACCTTCTTGATACTTTAATTTGGTTAGTTCTTTGAGTTTTAAATCACCAAATATTTCGTAAATATGTTGCGCTGTATTTTGGTATTTATTATAAGTTATTTTGGAAACAACATTTTTCTTAAAAATATTGATCCATCGTTTGTAATAACTAATCAATGGTTCTTCACTAGATTTTGCACTGGACAAATTAGGGTGCTCAATCTGTGTTTGACTAGCAGCAAGGATAGCCTCGGACTTATGTGTGAAGCCGGATTTACGTAGTTTTTTATATTTACCAAATCGATCTTTATATGATATTTCATATTGCCAAACGTTGCCTCTTTTACGATAACTGACCATTATTTGTGCCCCCTGAACGGAACAGTTGTCACAATTTTGGCACATACGTAACTAGATTCCAACAATTTAGTACTGAATGATTGTNGTGATTTAGTAGTGGATGATTTTTGAAATCCCATGATGTTTCGAATGAATCCCATTCAATTTTCGACTTATCAATATTTGATTTTACATAATTTTGTAAATCATTATTATATTGGATAATTAAAGGTATTTTGCTCATAGGTCCCTGGCTAAAGTCTAATGTGGGAGCTAGTATTCCCAATAATTTTTTTACAACTTTTGAATTCATAAGAGACAATAAATAATAATAGTTTAAATATTGAACTTCTCTATCGATGAACAGCATTGGCCCTTTTTGATCAAACAAAAAACCGACAGGGCTATATCTAAATGATGTCATATTGGATGATATTGCTGACCATGTTATACCTTCTTTAAAAAAGTAATTAGGATTCCTAATTACAGATCGTTGTTTACCATTGGTCCATTTGTAACTTTTAATGTCGTTACCATTGTTTCCCCAATTAATAACAAGATCATTATTTCCATACCATTTTCTATATGATCCACCTTTATTGTAGGGATACCATTTTATGTCAGAAGATATTTCATAGTTACCTGCCCTTTGAAATGGTAAGAAAGTATTTGTATATCTTACTTCATTCCATTTACGTAAGAATTTATTATTATCAGCAGTTGCAATTCCTTGTCTTGGTGAAACATATTTTCCCAATTCATCATATTTTTGAAACAATAAAAATATTTTATCACTAGCCCAATAAGCAACTGGACTACCAGGAATCTTA
>NZ_JQCF01000052.1 GCF_001438805.1 Companilactobacillus kimchiensis | reverse complement strand
TTTTACTCGATTAAGTCCTCGATCTATTAGTACTGCTCAGCTCCATATATCGCTATACTTCCACCCGCAGCCTATCTACGTCATAATCTCTAACGGATCTTACTTCCATAAAGGAATGGGAAATCTCATCTCGAGGGGGGCTTCACACTTAGATGCTTTCAGCGTTTATCCCTTCCATACGTAGCTACCCAGCGATGCGCCTGGCGGCACAACTGGTACACCAGAGGTATGTCCATCCCGGTCCTCTCGTACTAAGGACAGCTCCTCTCAAATTTCCTACGCCCGCGACGGATAGGGACCGAACTGTCTCACGACGTTCTGAACCCAGCTCGCGTACCGCTTTAATGGGCGAACAGCCCAACCCTTGGGACCGACTACAGCCCCAGGATGCGATGAGCCGACATCGAGGTGCCAAACCTCCCCGTCGATGTGAACTCTTGGGGGAGATAAGCCTGTTATCCCCAGGGTAGCTTTTATCCGTTGAGCGATGGCCCTTCCATATGGTACCACCGGATCACTAACTCCGACTTTCGTCCCTGCTCGTCTTGTCAGACTCGCAGTCAAGCTCTCTTATACGTTTACACTCTGCGAATGATTTCCAACCATTCTGAGAGAACCTTTGAGCGCCTCCGTTACATTTTAGGAGGCGACCGCCCCAGTCAAACTGCCCACCAGACACTGTCCCTCACCGCGCTAAGCGGTGTAGGTTAGAGTTTTCATATAACAAGGGTAGTATCCCACCAACGCCTCCCTCGAAACTAGCGTTCCGAGATCAATGGCTCCTACCTATCCTGTACATGTCACACAAAAACTCAATATCAAGCTACAGTAAAGCTCCATGGGGTCTTTCCGTCCTGTCGCGGGTAACCCGCATCTTCACGGGTATTATAATTTCACCGAGTCTCTCGTTGAGACAGTGCCCAAATCATTACGCCTTTCGTGCGGGTCGGAACTTACCCGACAAGGAATTTCGCTACCTTAGGACCGTTATAGTTACGGCCGCCGTTTACTGGGGCTTCAATTCTCAGCTTCGCATACGCTAACTGATCCTCTTAACCTTCCAGCACCGGGCAGGCGTCAGCCCATATACGTCATCTTACGATTTAGCATAGACCTGTGTTTTTGATAAACAGTTGTTTGGGCCTATTCACTGCGGCTGGTTTTTACACCAGCACCCCTTCTCCCGAAGTTACGGGGTCATTTTGCCGAGTTCCTTAACGAGAGTTCACTCGCTGACCTTAGGATACTCTCCTCGACTACCTGTGTCGGTTTGCGGTACGGGTAGTTTATTTCTAACTAGGAACTTTTCTCGGCAGTGTGAGTTACTGTGCTTCGCTACTAAATTTCGCTCCCCATCACAACTTGCCCTTAAAGGTATAAGCATTTGACTCATACNTAAATTTCGCTCCCCATCACAACTTGCCCTTAGAGAGATAAGCATTTGACTCATCCCAAGGCTTGCGGCTTGGACACACATATCCATCAGTGTGCACACATCATCCTCCTGCGTCCTTCCATCGTTCAAACAAAATAAACTAGTACGGGAATATCAACCCGTTATCCATCGATTACACCTCTCGGTCTCATCTTAGGCCCCGACTAACCCTGGGAGGACGAGCCTTCCCCAGGAAACCTTAGTCTTTCGGCCGACCAGATTCTCACTGATCTTTCGTTACTCATACCGGCATTCTCACTTCTAATCACTCCACTGCTCCTCACGGTACAGCTTCAATGCAATTACAACGCTCTCCTACCACGTGTCTTGCGACACATCCACAGTTTCGGTATCATGCTTAGCCCCGGTACATTTTCGGCGCAGAATCACTCGACTAGTGAGCTATTACGCACTCTTTGAATGAATGGCTGCTTCTGAGCCAACATCCTAGTTGTCTATGCGTTTCCACATCCTTTTCCACTTAGCATGAATTTTGGGACCTTAACTGGTGATCTGGGCTGTTTCCCTTTCGACGGTGGATCTTATCACTCATCGTCTGACTCCCGGGTATAGATTGATGGTATTCGGAGTTTATCTGAATTCAGTAACCCAAGACGGGCCCCTAGTCCAAACAGTGCTCTACCTCCATAATCCTAATCCCCGAGGCTAACCCTAAAGCTATTTCGGAGAGAACCAGCTATCTCCAAGTTCGTTTGGAATTTCACCGCTATCCACATCTCATCCCAGCATTTTTCAACATACACGGGTTCGGTCCTCCAATGCGTTTTACCGCATCTTCAACCTGGACATGGATAGGTCACTTGGTTTCGGGTCTACATCAACATACTCAATCGCCCTATTCAGACTCGCTTTCGCTACGGCTCCGACTTTTCATCTTAACCTTGCATGTTAACGTAACTCGCCGGTTCATTCTACAAAAGGCACGCCATCACCCATTAACGGGCTCTGACTACTTGTAGGCACATGGTTTCAGGATCTATTTCACTCCCCTTCCGGGGTACTTTTCACCTTTCCCTCACGGTACTGGTTCACTATCGGTCACTAGGGAATATTTAGCCTTGGGAGATGGTCCTCCCAGATTCCGACGGAGTTTCTCGTGTTCCGCCGTACTCAGGATACTGAATGGAGTGGGTCAGATTTCGTTTACGTGGCTTTCACACTCTTTGGCCAAGCTTTCCAGCTTGTTCAACTATCATTACCTTTTGTTCTCACAACATCAGTCCTACAACCCTAAAGAGCAAGCTCTTTAGTTTGGGCTGTTCCCGTTTCGCTCGCCGCTACTCAGGGAATCGAATTTTCTTTCTCTTCCTGCAACTACTTAGATGTTTCAGTTCATTGCGTGTTCCTCTTGATTGCTATGTATTCACAAACAAGTAAATATCCATTACGATATTTGGGTTCCCCCATTCGGAAATCCCCGGATCAAAGCTTACTTACAGCTCCCCGAGGCGTATCGTCGTTAGTTACGTCCTTCATCGGTTCCTAGTGCCTAGGCATCCACCATGCGCCCTTTATAACTTAATCTTAAAATCTTGACAAAATACGGAAATACATCCGTTCTTATCGCGCAGTTTTCGGTGTTTCATTAATTCATTATTTCTTAATATCCAGTTTTCAAGGTACGAGTTTTTGAGAGTTAGANATTTCTTAATATCCAGTTTTCAAGGTACGAGTATGACTTCTCAGTCAATGGAGGTTAACGGGATCGAACCGATGACCTCCTGCTTGCAAAGCAGGTGCTCTCCCAGCTGAGCTAAACCCCCATATTACTTATTAAAATGTCTGAGAATGGGCCTAAATGGACTTGAACCATCGACCTCACGCTTATCAGGCGTGCGCTCTAAACCAGCTGAGCTATAGGCCCAAAAAACGCCTGGTAGGCCTCTCAAAACTAAACAAAGTTTTAACGAATTGTGTATTCCGTTGATGCTTACGCATCATATCCTTAGAAAGGAGGTGATCCAGCC
>NZ_JQCF01000051.1 GCF_001438805.1 Companilactobacillus kimchiensis | reverse complement strand
TGCGGAGAGCGGCATCATAATAACAGCTCTGCTAGCTTACGTTCTAACCAATCATAAATAAGAATCGTTAAGTTTATTCATTGATTCCAAATATTTTGTAAACTTTATAAGGCATATCATTTGGTTCGATTTTCTTATAATCCTTAATGTAACTACCTTTGGTATCTAGTTTGATCAATTGACCGTCTGCTAGATCTTCATCAGAATTAAATTCGACTTCATGTCCCATACCTTGACGATCGAAACCATCGGCGTAGTAAGTATAACTACCATCGTCTTCCTTATCAGAAGCGGCATGATCAATTTGAATAAACTTAGGACTACGTTTAGCAAGAAGATTATATTGGTTAAAATTCTTGGCCAAGGGACTAGTTTTATCCTTAACGAATGAACCGGTCATAAAATAGGCAAGGCCCAAAAAGATAAGGGTCATAAAGAAAATATCATGAAATTTTTTCATAGTTTATCCTCAATTATTGAATGTTTAATTTAGTATAAATATCACTAGGAATGTCCTTCTTTAGGACTTCTTTGTAGGTATATACATAACTGCCTTTGGTATCTAATTCTAAATAATGATCTTGTTTCAATTTTCCCATGCCCATAAATTTTACAGGATGTTCATTACCATTACTATCATAACTTTTAAGATCATATGTGTAATTACCATAACCATCTTCATCACGTGCTTCTCTATTATCAATTTTGACATACTTTGGTTCACGTTTTACTAAGACATTATAAGCATTGAAGGCTTGGGCAGCCTGACCTGTGCTGTCCTTGGCATACATACAAACACTGAAATAGCCTAACCCCATAATAACGATACCCAACAAAAAAACTCTTAAAAAACTTCTCATTTGAATTACCTCCTGAAAAGTATATTAAGAGTTTCTTGGTTTTTTATACATTTGATTTACTTACATTACTCTTACAGATTTGTAAGTCGGCTTACCACCAATCAAAGTTAAGTGTGTAGTCTACGATCCGGTTGAATAATGTGGCTAATAGTTTTGTCATGATTAGCGCCCCCAACATCTATAAACTTAATTCTTAGCTATATTATAGTTCTTATTGAAAGCGCTATCAATGGTTATTATCCGTTGAAATATATCGTTTAATAGCTATTATATAGAATCTGTAGTGCCGGGACCATTTACTAAATTCCAAGTCAATTTGCCAGTGTATTTTCCAGCTTGATTATTGGCTGACGTTGGTTGGAGTAAGATACCAGTGTCATTATTCCAATTATCTGCCAAATGATCAGTTGTGAGCGTGTCATAGGATTTATCGTTAGATGCGATTTGTTGGAAAGTGCTATTCAAAACTAGTGGTTCTTCAGTTGAATTGTTTTTGAAAATCAATTCACCATTAAATCGCGTACCGGTACCATTTAGATGAAGACCGGTAGTTGAAACTTCCAATACCCAAGGTGAGGCAAGGCTGGTAACATCTAAGGAAAAGTCTGCTTTGCGTGAGATGAATGGATCAGTGACCTTATAATTAATGTCGTTGAAAACTAAATCATTGGGAACATTTAACTCCAATTTTTTCTCGATTTCAGCAGTATTATTTATTATAAATTGGGGTGAACTTGTTGATTGAATAGCATTAGTCCCAGTAAACTTGGCTAATTGGGCTTCAACTGTAATTGGATCTGAAGTAGGATTGTTTGCGGTACCTGTGAAATCAATATCAGCACTTGTAAATTGGTTAGGATTATTTTCAGGATCAGTAAAACTTCCCAAAGAATATGCTAGATTATGTTTCAAAGTATCAGGATCTTCATTAAGCCATTCAAGCGGTATTTTTTCAACTGCGTCAGGACCATTATCAGAGTGATAAGTAATTGTCCCTGGTTCAGTAAAGGTGACATCTTTGTTGGGAAGCTGAATGCTAGATAGAATTTCATTCCAATTTTGATGACTGGATTCAGGGTCATGTGTTAGATGATAATTGAAAGTTAAATTGTCATTATTAGAAACAGTTCGATCTGGAACTGTGGTGGTTGAGGCGTCGTCTGTAATAGTATTGGCGTCATCTGGCAAACTATTATCGGTGATTTTAGAACTCACTTCAGCCGTAGCTAAAGCTGGAATGGATTCGAAAATAGCCATCTTGCTGTAAACTCCAGTGTAATTACTATTAGAACCTGTGAGTCCCCAATAAACTTTGGTATCACCATCAGTTAAGTTGAATTGAGTTGGATCAACTGGTATTTCTTCAGAACTTACTTTATAAAGACTGCTTGATGGATTCATAGAGCCGTCAAGTAATTTGTCATTGAATTTATAATCGATTGTTGCACCAGTTCCGCCAGAAACAGGCATACCATCTTTGGTTGCAACACCATCGACATCTAGAGCTGGATTCCATGTGAAAGTCACATGGTGCCAGAAAATACGATCAGAACCAATACGGCCATCAATTAAATCGGTACCTTGACTCATGGCTTGAACTGTAGATGTTGCTTGATCAAACTTGGAGAAAGTCCCGCCTGAGTAATTATTTTTAACTGCTTTATAGGTTAGAGGATTGCCTGGATAAGTTAAAGCAATATTTCCAAATCCGTTGGTATTATTACCAGCACGTAAAGCAGTTATGCGATCAGCTTTTATTTTTTGTAATTCTGTATAGCTAGGATAACTACTGGAGATTTTACCTCCAAAAGAATCGCTATTATCAATCGTATCAAATCCTAGTAACGAATAATCGTCAGACCTAAGAGTACCAGTAGAAAATCCAAGTATTATCGGTCCGCCTGCTGCCATAGCTCCTGGAGACATAGGATTCGTAAGGGAATTACGTTCCGCGTCAAAGTTTAAAGCAATACTATTTTGAACGGCGGTTTTTGCGATATCTTCACTAGAACTTAGGTGTTCTTTTCCTAAAATACCGATCGTATAATATGATTTATCGTAACCTAATACTCCCATACCCTGATATCCAGCACCTAATGCTTGACTCTGATTAGAGCTGTTCTTATTAGGGTCATTTTGTAATACTAGAGACATACCCTCGCCATTAGTGACCGGGTTTTCTGATTTTCCGGATCCAAACGATAGCCAAAAGGAGATAGTTTGTTTTTTAGTAATATCAATATAGTTATCTGCATTCTTATCTGACCAAACGGCACCGTACATACCGCCGAGTCCAGAAGTACCTGATGTACCACGAGATCCTTTGGACAAAACTACGACACCCTTTTTAGAAGCTTTATCTATTGTCGCGTAGTTGTTATTGAACGGTGAACCGTCAACACCATCTGACTTTACTGGAGCTAGTATGGAGAAGTAGCTGTTTACGTTGAGACCAGTTGGAGCTTGTTCCAATGCTGCAGATTCATCGGGCTCGGGATCTACTTTGGTATTATCGTCAGTGGCAGCAAAAATACTTGTCACATTAAAAAACGGAGCCAGAAAAATTATAGTAGTAAATATTATATAAACAAATCTAGTTTTATACCTTTTCATCTTAAATTTCCCCTCAAAAAGATGTATGTTGTGTGATATTTCAAATATAATTATAACCGCTTACAAAATAATTGCTAATCAAATATTGAAATAAAAATTTTCGATTAATGGATATTTAACTTGTGTGTCAATTAAATAAAAGAATACGAATGATTATTTTAGTCAACAAAAAACCACCAAATTCATTATCTGAATTGGTGGTTTTTTGTTGGCGATATTGTCACTATCAAGTATATTTAACAATTATTATCCCCAAACCTCAGCTTGAATTGATTTAACTAGAGCTAATTTTTCCCATTGTTGAGCTTCGGTAATCACATTGCCTTCTTCAGTTGAGGCAAAGCCACATTGGGTTGATAACCATAGTCGATTTAATGGTAAGTATTGCGCTGCTTCGTGAATTCGGTCGATGATATCTTGACGATTCTCCAACTTACCTGTTTTAGAAGTGATTAGTCCGAGGACAACTTTTTTATCACCAGAGACTTTGGCTAGTGGGGCGAAGCTACCGGCGCGGTCAGAATCGTATTCTAGGAAATAAGTATCGATATTTTCTTTGCCAAAGAGGTTATCGGCTACGTTGTCATAGCCACCTGAAAATAGGAAATCGGAATGGAAATTTCCACGGCAGACGTGAGTGTTGATAGTTAAATCATCAGGAAGGTCTTCAACGGCACCATTGTTTAGTTCGAGATAAATATCTTGGACATTTTCAGCAACAAGCTTTTTTCCCTCAGCACTGGCTAAGAATTTTTTGTCTAATAGGCGTCCCCATGAACAGTCATCTAATTGAATGACACGAGCGCCTTCATTGTAAAAGGCAATTATTGCATCGTGATAAGCTTTTTCAACATCGTTGTAGAATTCTTGTTTATCTGGATAAATGCGGTTCAGCGCCTCAAGATTTTCACCACGAGTCAATTCGCGGTAGAGCTGAGCTGGAGCAGGGATAGTTTGTTTTGGTAGGATCCCACCGATTTTGTCAGTGATTGATTTGGTGAATTTGAAATCTTGAATGAAAGGATGGGTATTGGCATCGAAACTGATCTTGTCGGTTAAAATAGCAGTATCGTCACGGGAACGACCTTTTGAAAAATCATAGCCTTCGCCAATGTGGGTATGTTTGACGCCTTCAAAACCCCAAAAGAAGTCGAGGTGCCAATATGAACGGCGAAACTCTCCATCTGTGGCATAGTCTAAACCAGCATCCTTTTGTTGGTTAATTAGGTGTTCAATGGCGCTATTTTCAACACTTCTGAGTTGATCTTGAGTTATTTTATTATCCTCGAAGTCGCTACGGGCTTGTTTTAATTCAATAGGTCTTAGAAAACTTCCTACATGTTGAAATCCTATCTTGCTTGTTGTTTTTGTTGTCATAATATTTGGTTCCCCCTGTGAGTTTTAAGTCTAAATTTATTTAATCTGTTGGATGTGAATATTGATTTTGTGAAAGGAGACTGATTGTGTAGTATTAAGGAATACGGACGACAGTTAGTCGTCCCCA
>NZ_JQCF01000050.1 GCF_001438805.1 Companilactobacillus kimchiensis | reverse complement strand
AAGTGGCTAACTTGTTCTTGTAATTTTCGTTAAGATTCTTATAACAGTTGGCCATTAATTATCATTAGCTTTATAGTGTTCGTGTAGGAAGAGTTGTTTATCGAAAAGGGGACTTTAAGATGCAGACGTTGGATCAAGCGAAGTCATATTATCGCAGGGTTACTGTATTAGATGTCATTACGGTCATGATGATCGTAGGTTTATTGTTTTTTACGAATGGATTTTTACTTTCATTATTATTGATAGTTGTTTATCCATTCAGTCATTCCAAAATTTTAGTATCCGATATTGGGGATAAAGGTGCTAAGATTTGGGTTAGAAAAATGGACTGGGATTTCTATCGTAAAGAACATAGAATCGGCATTTTAATGCAATTTAAAGCTATGCGGGGCAACGCGGTTCACGTGAAGCGGATTTAGGACCTAACAGATTAATTATCAAATAAAAAAGCTAATCGAAGTTTATTTTCGATTAGCTTTTTTGGTATCAGTATTTTCAGCACTGATCCGAACGTATTTATCCCTATTAAAGAGTTTTCTTCGAGCCATGGGTGATAATTTAGCAATCCATAGGGTATAACTCAGACTGGTAAAGGAGGTTAAAGCCCAGACAATCCAGCTAGTGTGTTTACTACCAACAAAACGAGTAAAACTAAATAGGTCAGCCAGAACTTCTTCAAAGAAGACATCCCAAATTTTTAACGGTGTCAAAGATTCATGTAGGTAGATAACTTCCAATAATATCTGGACAGCCAAAACAATCAGCCAACCATAGAGGTAGTTGCGTCCACCTTGAGCAGTGACAACTTTTTTGTAAATAGGAACTTCTTTATCATTAGTGTCGCGGAAGAAGGTACTGGAAGTTTCTTCTAGTCGAATTTTAGTATGGATAGCTTGATAATAACCGACTGCGGTAGCGAACAGAGCTAGCAAGACAACAATCGACAAATTAGTGCCAGTCCACGTAATAGTATGGAAAAATTGATAGAGTGTAAAAATCGGAATGATCCAAAAACTAACTCGTGAAATAGAACTGAATTCGAATTGGTCATGGATAAAATAAATAACGATCAGAGCAGTAAAAAATGGTGATATCATGAGAATCCTCCCTCAAATAACTGTCTCAAATTTTAGCATAAACTGTTACTTAATTATTTCTAATAATAAAAAAGTGAGAGTTTAATCTTTACATCTTTTGTTTACGGATGTAAACTGTATTTGTTGATAAGGATTACAAATGTAAACCAAGAAAGCAGGGGATGACATGAAGGAAGTTGAAACTATGAGCAAAGCTGAATGGCAAGTGATGCGAATCATTTGGACTTTAGGTCAAGCTACTAGTAACCAGGTTATTGATATTCTTGAGAAAAAGACTGATTGGAAAGCTGCCACAATCAAAACTCTGATTATTCGTTTACAAAAGAAAGAATTTTTAAAAGCTGATGAAGCTAATCGTCCTTATATCTACCAACCATTGATTGCTGAAGATTCCGCGATTCATCAGAGTGTGAACAATCTGTTCGATGATCTCTGTTGTATGAAAAAGGGTTTAGCTATCAATGATTTGGTTGAAAATTCAGAGATTTCCCAAAAAGATATTGCACAAATTATTCAAACATTAACTGACAAAGCTAAATCAGCTCCTGAAGTTGTTGATTGCAATTGTTTGGAGGCTGATTTGAAATGAAAGATGAGATGAAGAATATGAAAGATATGGATATGAATATGGATCACGAAAAAATGGATATGTCCGGCGGTCACAATATGATGATGCATGGTGGTCACATGATGGATATGGGGGATTTAAGACAGAAGTTTTGGATCTCACTAATTATGGCAATTCCCGTCTTCATCTTGTCACCATTCATGGGATTACACCTTCCATTTCAATTTCAATTCCCAGGGTCTGATTGGATCGTTTTGATTCTTTCAACTGCGCTTTACTTCTATGGTGGTAAACCATTCTTGACTGGTGCCAAAGGTGAATTAGCTGAGAAAAAGCCCGCTATGATGACTTTGATCACAATGGGTATCAGTGTGGCTTATATTTACAGTCTTTATGCTTTTGTTGAAAATGACTTGCTACACTCCAGTAATCACATTATGGACTTCTTCTGGGAACTAGCTTCCTTGATTGTGATCATGTTATTAGGTCACTGGATCGAAATGAAATCCACGATGAGTGCTGGTAATGCACTTTCCAAAATTGCTACCTTAGTTCCTAACCAAGTTCACATGGTACACGGTGACAAAACTATGGATCACGATATCTCCATGGTCAAAGTTTCTGATATTGTTGAGATTCGTGCTGGTGAATCAATCCCACTTGATGGTCATTTGATCAGTGGTGAAAGTTACGTTAATGAATCATTAATTACCGGTGAATCCAAAGCCGTTAAAAAAACTTTGGGTAGTAAAGTAGTTGGTGGCTCAATTAATGGTGAAGGAACAATCAGAATTCAAGTTGATAAATCAGCTGGTGAAGGGTATCTTTCACAAATCAGTAAGTTAGTTTCTGACGCTCAAAGCAGTCGTTCCAAGACCCAAATGTTAGCTGACAGAGTTTCAAGTTGGTTGTTCTATGCTGCATTAACGGCTGGTATTTTATCATTCATTTACTGGTTGATCTTCGGAGATATGAACACTGCTTTAAATAGATTGGTTACTGTCTTAGTTATCGCTTGTCCGCATGCTTTAGGATTGGCAATTCCACTAGTTATGTCACGCAGTACTTCAATTGCCGCTACTAATGGTTTGATCATCCGTGATAATCAAGCTATGGAAAATAGTCGTAAGATCGACTACATCGCTATGGATAAAACTGGTACTTTAACTGAAGGTAAGTTTACAGTTAATGGCCTTCAAAAGATTGACGATTCAATTGATAACCAGCAATTATTAGCTCTTATCGCTGGTGTCGAAAGTGGTTCCAGTCACCCAATCGCCAACAGCATCGTGCAATATGCTCAAGATAAAAAAGTTGCTCCTACTGCTTTGGAAAATATCCAAGCCATCAAGGGTTATGGTATGAGCGGTGAGTTAAATGATCAAACATATTACTTGATCAATATGAAATATTTAAACGAAAATAACCTTACAATTGATAAAGCTTTAGTCCAACCATACTTGGATAAGGGTAATACTATCAGTTACTTAGTTCTTAACAAGAAAGTCCTTGGCTTCGTTGCCTTAGGCGATCGAATCAAAAAGAATACTGTTGAATTCATTAAAGAACTCAAAGCTAGAAACATTACACCAATCATGTTGACAGGTGATAATAAAGACGCTGCCGCTATCATGGCTAAACAAATGGGTATCGATGAATTCCGGGCTGAGTTACTTCCTGAAGATAAGAACAAAGTTATTACAGAATTAGAAAACAAGGGTCACCACGTTATGATGGTCGGTGATGGTATCAACGATGCTCCAAGTTTGGCTGCTGCTACAATCGGTGTTGCCATTGGCGCTGGGACCGATGTTGCAATTGAATCCGCTGATGTCATTCTTTACAACAGTGATCCAAGCGATATCATCAAATTCTTGAAACTATCACACAACACTTATCGTAAAACCGTTGAAAACTTATGGTGGGGAGCTGGATATAACATCATTGCTATTCCACTTGCTGCCGGAGTTCTTGCCGGAGTTGGTTTCATTTTAAGCCCAGCTGTTGGTGCGATTATCATGTCACTTTCAACTGTTGTGGTTGCTTTAAATGCAATGACATTAAAGATGTAGTGTTAAATTAACGAGTTATTAACTCTAAATAATATAGTGTGATTTAGTTCTTTTCTTAACATTGGTTATCACAAAAATGGACTACCTAGTTTATTCTAGATAGTCCATTTTTTTGTGATAACCAAACATAAAAATACTCTTAACAGTATGTCTTCAATTCTCTTTTCAGTGCAGCTAAAGTAACATCTTCTGGATTATCCTTGAATTCACTTTTAGCTCGTTCATATAATTCAGTATCAATGTCATCTTCAATTTTATCCATTGCTACAGAATGGAGAAAAGATGAGACACTCATATGTTTAGACTTTGCATAATTCTCGATTAACTTTTCATCGTGCTCACTCAAATAGAACGGAATAATTGCCATCACTTGTCACCTACCTTATTTTCAAATATATTTTAATCTGTCGAACAAATTTTTTCAATAACTAACTACTTCACAATATAAAATTACATAAATTTTATTCTATAATTTGATTATCATATATTTAAAAATCTAATAAGTTTAGGAATAAACGTACTGTGACAATATTTAAATCGTCAATTCGATTTGGTTACCTTCAGGATCACAAACGACACTTTCGTAGTAACCATCACCGGTAACACGGGGTCCACTGAGATGTTGATAGCCAGCTTTTTCAATTGCCTCGCTCAATTCATTCACAGCTTTCTTTGATCCTAACGACATCGCCATATGCATATATCCTAATGGATAACCAGATAATTTATTCGAATTCAAATCTTCTCTGGTACAGACCTCTAATCTAGCTCCATCCTGAAAGGTTAAAAATCTAGAAGAAAAGGTACTGACTGGATTATGGTATTTTTCTGAAGCTGTTGCTCCAAAGAATTTTTGATAAAATTCAACGGTTCTTTCCAAATCTTCTACAAATAATCCCACATGTTCAATTTTCATTTTCAAACGCTCCCAATCTATTATTTTAGCTTTATTAACTAAGTTAAATAAGTATGCTACTAATATAGCACCTTCAAGTAAATTTGTCATTTCAAAAAAATCTTTACTATCCAAACTTATCTTAGAATTCGTTTACTCTAAAGATTAGTAAAGTCCCATATTGACATTGATTAATAGTATTCTTATACTATGATTGTTGAACGAACGTTAAATAATCTAAAAGAGGTTAGTAATTTGGCAAGAAAACGTAGCTTTGATTCAAACGTAGTATTAGATCAAATCATGATATATTTTTGGCGGCATGGTTTTCAAGCAACTGGTTTTCGAGAATTGACTACCGAGACCGGCATCAAGGCGCAGAGTCTTTACAATGCTTATGGCAGTAAGAATGCTCTGTATTATCAAGCCTTGGAACATTATGTGGCTGTTACCAGTGAAGTTGCTGATGGCATCGTGGCTAGTGATCAAACTTGGGACAATAAAGTTGCTGCCTTGTTGATTCTGGACTGGGGGAAGCTGCCTTATCCAGACGGGTGTATGGTGATCAGTTCTTTGAGTGAGTTTGATGAAATCGATCCTAAGTTGAATGAGGTTTCTAACAAACTCTTCGAGCATCTAACGGCTTGTTTCATTAAAGTTTTACAACCAGTGGCTGATGAATTACGTGCCGATTTAGAAATTGGTGGGATTGCGACACAGTTATTAACGATTCATAATGGCATTCAAGTTGCTGTTCGTGATAATCAGTATCCAACCGATATTCGTCAAATCGTTGCCACCACAATTCAGGCATTGAGAACAGAGAAAACCGTATGACAATCAAAATTGCACCAGAAGCCTTGAAAAAATTGATATGATCAAAACCGAAATGATAGTTTGGTTTTAGATTTGGATGATGGTGTGGGACCATTTTCTAAAGTATCGTTGGAGAATGGGCTGAAATTTAATTTGTTAGTTGTGAGAAATGATTTGATTCCAAATGATTTTGACAATGCTATTAATTCAAAGGAAGGTTTGATCTTCTTTAATGGAGACACCGGTCGCTATCTTTCTTAATATGTTGAATAAAACCACACGTTTTACGTGTGGGAGTGAGATTAGCTTTAGCGTTAAAAAATCCCTTTCGCCGTACTTATAATTGGTTACCAACCGATTACAAAGCGAAAGGGATTTTTTTATGTCTAAATCAAATGACGATAGTAGTTTAGCACACACAAGATGGAATTGTAAGTATCACATAGTGTTCACTCCAAAGTACAGAAGAAAGGTGATATATGGGGATTTAAAACAAGATATGGGAAGGATTTTAAGAAGACTATGTGAACTGAAAGATGTAGAAATAATCGAAGCTCATGTGATGCCTGATCATATACATATGCTTATAAAAATTCCACCTAAAATGAGTGTTTCAATTTTCATGGGATATCTTAAGGGGAGGAGTGCAGTAATAATTCATGAGAGACATGCTAATTATAAAATATAGCTATGGAAATAAAAATTTTTGGGCTTAAGGATATTATGTTAGTACTGTAGGTTTAAACCAAAAAACCATAGCGAAATATATAAGAGAACAAGAATCGGAAGATAGAGTGAGAGATAGTATAGGTAAAAGAGAATATATTGACCCGTTTAAGAAATAAAATATGATGAATAGTGGTTGATAGTTCTTTGCTGGGCCCCATCTAGGGCGATAAAAAAAGCCATCCCGCTATGCGGGTGGATGCTTACTTCATGTGCGCCCGGCATGGGCGCTAACTTG
>NZ_JQCF01000005.1 GCF_001438805.1 Companilactobacillus kimchiensis | reverse complement strand
ATTTTAGAGACTTATGTCACAGCCTCTTTTAATTTGCCCTTATTTTTCACGTTTCTCATATTACTTTTTGGCATCTGTAAAAAATTAGTCTGGTACCAGATATTCGTACAATGTTGAAAATTCAGAATTTCGATTAAATTTCAACCTTAGTTCTATTCTTAACTTTAAAAGACACGATCAAACAAAGAATAGTTATTACCAAAGTTACGATAAAGGCCCACTTATAACCTACCGTGTCAGCAGCTTTGCCAACCAAACCATGACGAAGTCCAAATTTACTACCCCATGCTGTTATCGCGACTAACAAAGCCGTTCCTAGTGATGTTGCCAACTGTTGAATCGTTACAATAATGGTACTTCCATAAACAACGTATTTCTGTGGCAAAGCATTTAATCCCAAGACACTAATTGGCATGTAAACCAGTGTTAAACTACTGATTCTGATGGCATAAACAATCGCAATCCAGATAGGACTAGTCGTTTGATTGAACCATAACATCGGAATACTGGCCATAATTGCTAAGCCGAATCCATAATAGGCCAATTTTTTAATTCCAAATAAATCATAGAGTTTTCCCGAAATTAATGAAATGACGGCCATCAATAAAGCACCGATTAATAAGGTTAAACCGGAAGTCGTGGCATCCAATCCTCGAATATTTTGGTTATATAATGGAACAATCAATTCTGGACCCATCAATGAGATGGCCGCTAGTGATGCTAATACAATTACCTTTCGAAATGATGGAGCTAAAAAAACTCGTAATTCCAATAAAGGATGTTCAATGTGTAATTGTCGATAAACAAAAAATCCTACGATTACTAATCCCAAAACAATTGTTACTAACACCATTGAATTAAAATTCGTTGACACACCGATATTTGAGAAACCATATAACAATGAACCGAATCCAACTGTCGACATTAATACCGATGGTACGTCCAATTTATCTGGTTTAGTCGGCGTTATGTTTTTAATAAAGAAGTTTCCTAACAATAAGGCTAATACTGCTACTGGAATCAAAAAAATAAATAACATTCTCCACGAATAGTGATCGACGATCACCCCTGACAAAGTAGGTCCGACGGCTGGCCCCAAACTAATCACTACCCCAGCAATTCCCAAAATAAAACCTCGTTTCTCAACTGGAAAAATCAATGTTAACACGTTTTGCACTAAGGGCATGCTGATACCAACGGAAATAGCCTGTACCATCCGGCCAATCAATAACACTAAAAATGAATTAGCCGTTGCTGAAATAATTAATCCCAACAAAAAAATCGACATGATACTGACAAATAAAGGCTTCAAATTAACCCGATTCGTAAAATAAGCTGCCGTCGGCATAGTAATTCCCGCTACTAAAAAATAGCCAGTGCTCAACCACTGTGCCGACAGCTGAGTAACGCGCATTTCTGACATGATGGCTGGCAAAGCATTATTTAATAACGTTTCAGCCAAAGTAGTCAAAAAACTCCCCAATAATAAAATGAACATCATCAGAAACTTTTGTTTCTGGGTAAATGTTGTTTTCATACATATCCTCCTAAATTTTGAGAATAAAAAAAGAGCTGAATAAGATATCCATTAATTGCGACATCTTATCCAGCCCGTCCAATGACAAACCCTCCGATGAACATGACCAACTATTCTTCAATAGTTGGTACGTATTCATAAAACTTTTTATTCTCTTTATAATTATTAAAACAACGTAATTGGTATCATAGCATGTAAAAATTTATAAGTAAATATTCTTTTAGTTCCTAATATTTGCTAACTCTCTCCCACCCGAGGAAAATAAGGTTAACTAATAACTACTAAGGAGATTTAATTATGCCATTAATGAGATTCGATATTTATAAGGGTCGAACTAAGGATGAAATTCGTCAGATTCTTGATATCACCTATGACGTAGCTACTCAAGATTTTAGTTTACTGCCACATGATCGTTATCAAATAGTCACCCAACATGATCCTGAAGAAATGGTAATTGAAGACGTCGGTTTAGGCTTTCAACGAACTGAAAAATTCGTCATGATCAGCTTAACTTCCAGTCCACGTAAACGTGAAGACAAAGAACTATTTTACAAAGACTTGGTGACTGAATTGCATGAAAAAGCCGGTATTTCGCCAGAAGATATTATGATCAATATCACGCCTAATACTAAAGAAGACTGGAGTTTTGGCAACGGTGAGGCACAATTTCTCAATGGCAAATTAGATTAAAAATGTGATATAACTGTGCAATCCTATTTCAAAATAAAATTAACTGCTAAATCAATTGCCTCTTGTCTCGAATTGCCCAAGGAAAAGCCATGATCAGCATCTTCTATAAGATGTAATCCACTATTATCATAGCTATCGTGATATCTCTGCGAAGCAATCTTATTGACGACGGTATCTTTCAATCCATGAATTAAACAGACTGGTCCCTGATATTGACTAGCAACTTCGTAGATTGGCAAAGTCTGGGCTGTTCGTAGATAAAATCCACCTAAAGTTAAACCTTTTTTAATTGGTAACTGGTCAGGAATATTTTCCGGATCATATGTGTATCCCTGGGTACTGCCCTTCAAAGCATCATCCTTCAGTGTTGCTGCCGGTGCCATTAGAACTAATTTAGTGATTTTTTCATGATAATATCCGGCCAGCATACTGGCAACAACTCCACCTTGAGAATGCCCCAACAAGTAAATGTTTTTTACACCTGACAGTTTACGAGCATAATCCAAAATTGCTTTACCATCGGATATTTCGTTCAAAACCGTCATATCTTCAAATCTACCATCACTCTGCCCGTGACCATTAAAATCACATCTCAGAGTTGCCAAACCTTTTTCTTCAAAACGTGCTGCCACTTGATACAACAATTGATCCGGTTCGATTCCTCGATTAGACGTGAATCCATGCATCAAAATAACCAAATCAAAACTCTTCGCGGTTGGTTTAACCAAAGTCCCTCGCAAAGTTAAATTATCACGTTTAATTTCAACATCCATTATTTAAACCTTCTTCTCTATTAACTTATTGATTATTTTAATACATAAACCAAGTTTTGAAATATAATTAGTTTATTAATGAAAAGAGGAATATCCATTATGGAAAATATTCTCGTCATCGGTGGAACTGGCAATATCGGTTTCCCTTTAATAAAATACCTTAATCAGCAACCTAACGTACAAATAATTGCTGGTACTCACAATGTTGAAAAAGCTAAGGTTAAATTTCAGGACTTTACTAAAGTTAAAATATGTCACTTTGATTTCTTGGATTCAACAACTTTTGAAGCATCCTTCAAAAATATTTCCAAAGTTTTTTTCGTGCGGCCACCTCAATTGGCCAATCCTAAGGAAGATATGTTGCCTTTCTTAAAGTTCGCTAAACAACAAATGATCCAACAAGTCGTTTTCATTTCTTTAATGGGTGTCGACAAAAATCCTATGACGCCACATCACAAAATTGAACAAATGATTCAAGAACTTGATTTGCCATATACTTTCATCCGTCCTAGTTTTTTTATGCAGAATTTGACCACAACTCATCTAGAAGATATTAAAAACAACCACGATCTTTTTATCCCTGCCGGAAACTCACGAACCAGTTTTATTGATACTAGAGATATCGGTGAGATTGCTGGTATTGCTTTATTAGATTCCCACTATATCGGTCAAAAATTGAATATTACTGGACCTGCAGCATTATCTTACAATGAAATTGCTCAAATTATGACGAAGATTTTGGGAACCACGATAACTTATAGCAAACCCAGTCTCTGGAAATTTCGGAAAGTCATGTTACAACGTGGTCTTAAAAAAGACTTTGTTAATGTCATGGTCATGCTCTACCTAATCACTCAATTAGGTAATGCTAAAAAAGTCACCACTATTGCTAGTAAAGTTCTCAATCGACCACCACGAACTATTCAAAACTTTATTCAAGATTATCAGGCTGATTTCAAATAAAAAAATATTCTGACGAATTCGTCAGAATATTTTTTTTACGTAATTTACATCCAGCTAGGTTTATCACCATCAGTATTGGGTTTATTAACACCTAAGCTAGCATCAATATATTGCGTTGGATCAGCAATGATTTTAACTACTAAATCAGCGACACTAGCACGTGATACTTCAGTTCCTTTGAAAGGTTCATTTTTATTAGTCAATTCATAATTAACTTCTTGATCATTCGTTAACCAAGCTGGACGAATTTCCGTAAAGTTTATTTCTGAATCCTCCAATAATTTTGCAGAAGCTCTGAAACTAGGTAAAACGGCACTGATAGCCTGCTCATTCCATTGACCAAATTTACCTGGAACTTCATGATGAGCTCCTAAAGCACTGATGAAAATCAAACGAGTTTGCTTAGTTGATTCCATAGCTTTCAACATACTGGCCGTTTGATCAGCTAAATCTCGCCCACCAACATTTGAATAAACTAAGTCAACATCTGCCATTGCCTGGGCTAATTCTGCAGTATTCAAAACATCCCCTTCGACCAAGCTAACTCGAGGATTATCCTTATATTGATTTAATCGCTGAGCATTTCTTAAAAATAACACTAGTTCATCTTGAGTTTCAGATAACAAACGATCTGTGACGATTCTTGCAGTAGCACCATGAGCACCAATAATCATAATTTTTGTCATATTTTATATTTCCTTCTGTTAAATTTATACGTTTATAATATGGCTAGAATTATGTTATGTCTAATACTTAAATTAACTAACGAACTATGCTTTTTAGGCATTTGTAAATGTATTATTTATTTTTTAAAACATATTGAATTATTTATAAAAATATTCTATGCTTATTTTGTCCTTAATAAAGGAATAAAGTGAATCAATATTATAGGGGGATTTATTTCATGAACTTATCCAAATCAGCTTCGATTATTGCCGCCTTGGCAATGGCCACTACAGGAGCTTTGCTCGTTTCACAAAAGCAAGACGATGCTTCAACAATTGCAACTGTCACTACTGATGGACCTGCAAGATTATATGACGTCAACGGTAACATGATTACTGATCGTGCTTTAGCACCAAACTCACAATGGTTAGTTGGTAAAGTTTACCGTACTAATGATAAAGCCATTTACCAAGTATCAAATAATGAATATTTACGTTCTGAGGACTCTTATTTAACTGGCGATTTAGCTTTCACACAGCCTTCTAGAGAAGTATCTACTAAGTTAATCGGGACTATCAATCGTGGTAACGCCACCCTTTATCGTGACGACACTAATAAATTATCAGCCGAACGTGAATTATCTGATGGTTCAGTTTGGGCTATTGGTAAACACTACGTTAACAAGAATGGCGAGGATTTCTTCCAAGTCTCAACTCACGAATACGTTAATGGTAGTCATTTGTCACTTAACAGATATCCTGACGATGGTACTTACAGTGCTAACTTCGGTATCTCCGGTGCTGATCAATCTAACAATAATTCTTCAGTTGATACCAATACTGATAATAGCAATACAAATACAAATGACAATAGCAACAATACGAATACTTCTGTAGATACAAACACTGATACATCAAATAATAACAATACTAGTTCAAATACTACCGATACTAATACTGATAACAGTGGTTCAACTTCAACCGATACCGACAATGGTTCATATCAACCAAACCTTGCCAATATCAACAAGTATTTTGTTGCCTACTTAAATGCTTTGCACAAAGCCAATGGTACTGAACCTGTTCAATTATCTGATGATATGATGAACTACGCTACACAACGTGCTGGTCAACAAGATGGTAATAATCTTGATCACTCAACCGCTTCTAGAGATACTTCAGAAAATCTATCTGGTGCTGGTTTTAATTATATGGGTTATCAAGGTATCAAGTCTGACAAGGACGCTGCCTACTTCCTATTAAAGGAATGGTACGATGAAGGTAATAATATGGATGGTGTTGGACAACCAGGACATTTCGGTCACCGTGCAGCTTTGATTTATTCAGGTCCTAATGTTGGCCTTGGCATCACAGATACTGATGCTTCATTTGATGCTGATTGGAATGAGTCAGAATTAGATGCTCAAAATAAAATGTTCTACGCAACTTCAGAACCAAATACACAATTCATCTCTAAAGATGCTATCTAATAAAATATAAATTTTAGAGAGTGGGACATAACATGGTCAGCCCTCGAGCATCAAGGCAAATAGTCAGTAGTAATCGTATTTTGATTACTACTGACTATTTGCTTTGAGCGGAAAGAGCTATGTTATGTTCCACGTTTATGCTGCATATTTAAATCAAAAAACAGTTATGTTCCTTTTTTTGTAATCAATCATTCCTGAATAATATTGATATATTTATAAAGTTCCCCTATGCTTAAATTATCCGTTTTTTAGGAAACATTGAAATATCAATTATAGGGGGATTATTTCATGAGATTTTCAAAATCTGCTACAATCATTGCTGCCTTAGCAATAGCTACAACTGGTACTTTGGCATTATCACAACACGATGCTAAAGCTGCCACCGTCGCTACTGTTACCGCCACAAATATGGCTAGATTATACACTTCTGAAGGTACATTAATTACTAACCGTGCCTTAGCACCAAATTCAGCTTGGTTAGTTGGTAAAACCATTTCTATAAATGGCAACAAACTCTATCAAGTTTCCACTGATGAATATTTAAAGGCTAATGATTCACAGTTATCTGACAATCAAGCTACTTCACAAAAAATTGTGGGGACACTTAACGGTATTGTTAGCGAGTTCGTCTATAACGACCAAGCCAGCGATATCAACGGTAAAATCATCATTCCTGGTACAAGTTGGGTTATCGGTAAACATATTATCAATAAATATGGTCAAGATTACGTACAACTTTCACCTCATGAATACATCCTTTCAAGAAACATGAGTTTCAGTAGTCCACTACCTGCTCCAACATATGTGCCTAATTTTGACGTTTTGGGTAAAGGCGCTTATGACCCTGAAGAAGACAATAGTATTGATAATAATACAAATAATAACAATACTGATAATAAACCAGCCAATGATTACAAACCAGATCTTAACAAAATCAACGATTATTTTGTTAAGTACCTCAACGCTTTGCACGCCGCTAATGGTACCCAACCAGTTCAAAGTTCAGCGGATATGATAAGTTACGCTACACAACGTGCTGGCCAACAAGATGGTCAAAACCTTGATCATTCTACAGCCACAAGAAGCACATCTGAAAATTTATCCAGTGCCGGTTACGAATATATGCTAAATTATGGTGATGTTCATTCTGATAAAGATGCTGCCTACTTCCTGTTAAAGGATTGGTATGATGAAGAAGGAAATGCTACTTACGGTCATCGTGCTGCTTTGATTTATTCTGGGCCAACTGTCGGTCTTGGAATTACTGATGGCGATGCCGCATTTGATGCTGATTGGAATTATTCCACATTGAACTCGCAAAATGCCATGTACAGTTCCACTTCTGAACCTAATACTAAATTCGTCTCCAAAGATGCTGTTCAATAAAGCGTCAAAATAGCATCAATTTTAACCAAATGATATACTTAATGTACATATAAATTTAAACAGGTTGAGCGTGAGCTTCAAGAAACCACTTCCGAGGGTAAGGAAGATTTCTTGTTGTTCGCGCTTTTTTTCTCGCCAAAATCGAAGGGAATGATTATATGGCTAAATTCTATCAACAAACTAAAGACGTAATACTGAAACAATTTTCAGTTGACCAAAAAACTGGTTTATCATCCAGTCAGGTTCAACAAGCACGTGAACAATACGGAGAAAATAAGTTGTCTGAAAAGAAGGCTGATCCTTATTGGAAAGTTTTTCTTAAAAGTTTTAAAGAACCGATCGTACTTGTTTTACTGGGTGCAGTTTTATTATCATTCTTAAGTTCTTTCTATGCTTTCCAAGTTCAAGGTAATCCAAAACATGGTCAAGAGAGCCTTTATGAAGCTATCGCTATTTTAATTCTAATTTTTATCAACGCTATTTTAGGATTCTGGCAGGAAATCAGTGCCCGTAAAAGTCTCAATGCTTTGAAAGAAATGAATAATCGCTACTCCCAGGTCTTGCGGGATGGCGATTGGCAAAAAATTCCTACAGTCGAATTAGTAGTCGGCGATATTCTTAAAGTTATGATGGGCGATTTTGTCGAAACCGACGTTCGTTGGATCGAAACTGATGAATTACAAGTTATCGAATCACATTTAACTGGTGAACCTGATGCTATCCCTAAGAATACTGAAGCTCTTCAAGGGACAGTTGAAATTGGTGATCAGGCCAACATGGGTTTCTCTGGCTCAACAGTTTCTAATGGCCAGGGAATTGGACTAGTGGTTGCCACGGGTGAAAATACTGAATTAGGCAATATTGCTCGTCTGATTCAATCAGTTGATGTGAAAGATTCTCCATTACAAACTACCATCAACAAATTAACTAAAATTTTGATGAAATTCTCAGCCGGAATCGTTGTTTTAACTTTTGTCATTGGTATTATCCGTGCTGGAGAATTCAGTATTAATTCCATTACCTCGGTACTATCAACCTCAATCGCTCTAGCTGTGGCCTCAATCCCTGATGCCCTGCCAGCTGTTCTGTCTATCGTTTTAACAATTGGCGCGGCGAAAATGGCGAAAAATAAGGGATTGATCAAATCCCTCAGCAGTGTCGAAACATTGGGTAGCACTTCTTATATTTGTTCTGATAAAACTGGAACCTTAACCAAAAACGAAATGACTGTAACTAAATTCTACGAAAATGGGAATTTTCATGAAGTAGCCGGTTTAGGTTATACTCCAACTGGTAAAATCACTGGTCAATTATCACCTCAACCTTCGATTTTTCTATCTGGGGCAGTGCTCTGTAATGAAGCCTCTGTTAAAGAAGTTGATGGCAAGTTTAAACCTTTTGGCAACCCAACTGAAGTTGCTTTGAACGTTCTCGGTCAAAAAGCTAATGTGATCAAAGATGAACTCCTACAGACAAACAGAATTGTCAGAACTTTACCTTTCACTAGTAGTCGTAAAATGATGAGTGTCATCGTTAAAACTGCCACTGGTTATCTGCTTTATACCAAAGGTGCACCTGATGTTTTATTACGTAACAGCAGTGGTATCTTAGTAAATGATCAAATTGACAATTCCGACCTAGCTAAGCAAAATTTTAACCAAATTGTTAGTGATTACGCCGAACAAGCCTTACGAACATTAGCAGTTGGTTATAAAGAAATTACGCAAGCTGCAGCAGAAACTGGTAATGTTTCTGCATTAGAAACTGATTTAACCATCGCTGGTGTGGCTGGTATCATCGACCCTCCTCGTGAAGAAGTTAAATATTCCGTTAAAACACTCAATGATGCCAATATTGAAGTTGTTATGATTACTGGAGACCATGAAAAAACTGCCCGTGCAATTGCTTATGACTTGGGAATCGTGAAATCAAAATCGGCCCGAGTTATCAAAGGGATTGATATTGAAACTATGACTGATGAACAACTCTTTCAAGCTGTTGTCGGTGTGAACGTCTACGCTCGAGTAACTCCGGAACACAAACAACGTATTGTCAAACAGTTGCAACGTCACGGACAAATCGTAGCGATGACTGGTGATGGCGTTAATGATGCACCAGCATTACGAGTGGCTGACATTGGAATTGCCATGGGAATCAATGGAACCGAAGTCACTAAAGATTCGGCTGATTTAATTCTCTTAGATGACAAATTCACTACAATTGAAAATTCCGTTAAAAGTGGTCGGACCATCTATGCCAATATCAAAAATTTCATGCGCCATGAATTAACTACCAACGTTGCTGAAGTTTTGGCCCTGTTATTGGGACTATTCTTCTTCAACCAAACTGTCGGCGATATTCCTGCTGCTACACCAACTTTGACAGCCTTAATGGTTCTGTGGGTAAATATGGTCAGTGATGCATTACCTTCATTTGCCCTTGGTTATGACGTCGCTGAATCAGATATTATGAAAGAAAAACCTCGTGATCCTAATGAATCAATCCTTGCCAATCACACTTGGTCGCGAGTATTGATTCGTGGCTCAATCATGGGAGCCATGGTATACATAGCTTTTATCTTGGCCGCCAACTTAGGGATGAATCGTAATGAAGCGCAGACCGTTGCCTTTTTGACTCTAGTTTTTGGACAATTATGGCATGTCTTTGATGCTCGCAGCTCACGGACTATTTTCAGAAGAAATCCTTTTGGGAATCCTCGATTAGTAATGGCAGTTTTATTCGCAGGAATCGCTTCGGTTTTGGTAACAATTATCCCCTTCTTTAATCTCGTTATGGGAACCGCTCAATTACCAACATATATTTATCCACTGGTAATTATTATTCCAGCTTTACCAACGTTACTTCTATCAGGATTAAAAGAAATTTTTAATATCAAAATTTGGTAAACCAATTGTATTGGTAGTTAAACCTACTAAATTGATTATTTCTACATAGTGTTTAATAATTTTAGTAAAAAAAAACATTATATTAATGAATGATTCCCAGTGGAGTCATACATAATATAATGTTTTTTGAGTTGAAATACTGTTTTAACAATAAATCATTAGTTCGAAATAACAATTTGAAATGGGGCTCAGCCGCGAAATTCTGGTTCCTTTTCAAGCAAGGTTATTTCTTACGATTATTTTTAATAAGTAATCCCAGTTCCTTGTTTAAGCCATTCACTAGTTGAAACACGATAATAAGTATTACCCTGGTCATCATGTGCTACAAAATCGACTTTCCAAGCTGAATCAGAAGAAAGCGCACGACTCTCAACAAGCTTCATATCATCACCGTATAACTTATAATAAGAAGCCGTATGACCACATTTTACGATTCCACCAGCATTATTAACGTCAATGAATCCATTGAAACTTGCATCATCACCAAAGACTACATCTTTCGCATTGACCCAGCCATCAGTTGAAACACGATATTGTTTATTACCATTTTTGTCAGTTCTGACCTCATCAGTTTTCCAAGCAGTACTCTTAGCCAGTGCTTGAGCATCGTTGATTTTATCCTGGTCATTATACAAAGAATAATATTTAGCAGATGGTTTCGTCAAAACCACTCGATCAATCTTTTCAACAGTCCAATCACCATCGATATTATTTCCATTTAAAATAACATCATTGGCATTGATCCATTCATTATCTGCAATATGATATTGAACATTACCGTTTAAATCAGTTCTAGCACGATCAATCTTTAACGCAGTAGTCTTAGGAATTGTTTTGCCATCAATGATTTTATCATTATCATCATAGATTGCGTAGTTATCTTGACTACTCTTAGTTTTGGCTGTTTCAGTTGGATAAGTTATTGTCCAATTGTGACTGTTAGAACCTGAATTAGAGCTTGAGTTAGAACCTGAGTTAGAGCCTGAGTTAGAGCCTGAACTAGAACCCGATCCAGAATTATCTTTCTTTGTTACATCTACTTCTTGAACATAAGTTACCTTACCATCTTTAACTGTTGCATCACCAAAACTATTATCAGTATCTACGCCATCTTTTAGCGTATAAGTAACCGTTCGGTAATACTTGCCATCTTTAGTGAATTTTCCACCTGAAAAATCAGTTTTGCCATCAGCGGTTCCATCAGAATTTGTCGTGAAATCACCGAATGAAACATCACTAGCAAGATCGTCAGCTGGATTATTATTATTAACCAAAGAATTGGCTGTCACATCAACTGAACTGGTTGCATCATTAGTCTTAGCTGTTGAAGCCTTTGCCACTGGATTGGCAACAGCGAACTTCGAAACGTCAATTTTTTGTAAGAATGTTACTGTACCGTCAGAATTAGTCTTGTGTGGAGTTGTTGAACCAAAGTCATAATCAGTAGCACTACCATTATTAAATTTAAAGGTAACTTTACGATAATATTGACCCGGTTTGACCAATTTACCGTCCTTCACAGCGTCTGTATCAGCTGTTCCATTACCACTCAAAATATCTTGGGCATTATCGCTTGTAGCATCATAATAATTATCATTATCAGCTGAGAAACTACCAGCAACATCCTTAGAATCAGCATCTTTTAACGTTGTTTGATCATCTAAAGCAATCGTAGCTGAACTACCATCATTAACAGTCTCTGGTTTGATAGTGGCCGTTGCTGCTGTCTTTGGAGCGGTAATTGTAATTTTACGTACATATGTAACAGTTGACGGAGTTTTCATAGTCGCACCATTATCAACGGTAGGGCTAGCAAGCTTTGCTGTTTCAGACTGGGCATCTAATTCAGGATAATATACTTCAAGTGTCCTTCTATCGACATTGAAAGATACCTTCTGATAATAAGTGCCCGCAATTAATTTGCCCTCGTTTGTTGGCTCTGCCTCTTCACTCAACGCTTTATTCAAATAATACTTATCACCAAAAGTAACCGTTGGAGTAACCGGGGTACCAGTAGCCGGGGTACCATCTGCTTTCCCAGGTAGATCAATTGGCTGCATATCTCCAAGTTTATACTTACCATTAGTCGTCCCATCAGTTAATGATGAAACATCATCCTTTGTCGTCAATGATAAATCAGGGACGGTGGTTACAGTGGGGCTTTTTGTAATCTTGAATCCATGTTCACTTAGATTTCCTTCACCGAACGGACCCACGTGAACAGTTAATTGGACTGATCTATTATTTCCATCCTCAAAAGCCTCTGAAATATTTTCTAAATAAGTGTGATCAGTATTCGTGCTAACAGGCTTGTATCCATCGGGGGCGGAATTAGTGCTATATTGAGCCGTTATATAAAATGTATAATCTCCTATTAAATTAAATGTATCTTCGCTTGGCTCCTTCGCCGCTGGATTTGTCATCAAGTCTATTAATCCTAAATGACGTTGTTCATCATCATAATTATCAGGGCTACCACTATGCTGAGCATTGGCTACACTGGAGGCATTATTAACATCCGTCGTAAAATAGTGAAAGCCTATGCCATCATCGTCTCTCAATGAAATTAAGACTCCAAGGACTGTGGGTGAATTTTCTCCAGTAACTGTCACATCACCAAACTGATTCATAAAACGCTGGGCCTGTTGATCTTCATTCATATGTGAAATATCATCAGTTTCATCAGCCATAGCGACAGTTGTTGGAAAAATAACTGTCGTTACAGGTGCAACAGCCAATAATGCTGCCGCAATAGTCCCCGCATATTTAATTGATTTTTTCATAGATAATCCCTCTTTAAATAAATCAGATTCGGTTCTTAACAAAATTCATTTTAATGTTTTCTTCAAAATATTTATACATAAAATAATTTTTTATAACTATAATTTCTATTTTATAACAAAAAAAGCAATTAGACCATTTATAGCTTAATTGCTTTTTATTATCATAAGCTTATTCAATAGCACTTATTTAATATCAGAATAATGTAACTCCGTTGATTTGTTTAACCCATTCATCAGTTGAAACACGATAGTAAGTATTCCCCGCATTGTCTTGAGCCTGATAATCTGTGAACCATGATGAATCCTTAGATAATGCTCGATTAGTCACTAATTTACCATCCTTAGTATAAAGATAGTAAAAAGGACTAGCGCCATTGATATTAACAATCTTCTTAATGCTTTGAATATCGGTCAAACCAGTCGCCACTGCTGGTTGATCATAATTAACATCGTCGGCATTGATCCACTCATCAGTTGAAACGCGGTATTGTTTAACACCAGCTTTGTTAATTCGATAACCATTAGTTTTCCATGATGTATTGGCACCCAAAGCACGATCTACAACTGCATCATCTGCTTCATTATCCAATATGTAAAAACTCTTATTGGTCTTGGTTGTGACAATACCATTTTCTTTGTGATATGACCACTGATTGTTATCTGTATCAGTATCGGTACTTGAATTTGAATGAGAGCCACTTGGTTTGTTAGGAATGTTCTTTACATTAACTGCTTGAACATAGCTGACCGTATTGCCGTTGACCGTTCCACCGGGAAAGTCATTGGTATCCTTAACACCATCTTTTAAGGTGTAAGTAATGGTACGATAATACATCCCAGCTTTAGTAAATTTACCATTCACGATTGAATCTGATTGAGTACCACTGCCATCTTTATTATCAGTAAATGGACCAAAAGTAACACTATCAGCTACTGAATCTCCTTGCCCATTAACCAAAGACGTGGCTTTTAAATTCAAGGCATCAGCGGTTGTTGCTGTATTAGCATTAACAGATGGTACTGTTGTTGAAATCGGACTAACAACAGTATTATTGCCAACTGTAACTGTTTGTAAAAAGGTTACTTCAGAACCATCGGTACTAACCTTGTGTGGTGTCGTTCCAAAATCATAATCATTGCCATCAACACCATCATTCAATTTGAAGGTAACTTTACGATAATATGAACCTGGTTTAACAAACTTATCACCGCTGACTCCAGCCGTAGTAGCAGTCGTATCATCGTCAAGAATACTTTGAGCATTAAGACTTGTATCATAATACCTTGTATTATCAAATGAAGAGCTGGCTGCTATTGAATCAGTAGAAGTACTATCAGTTAAAGTAGCATTAGTATCCAAGCCTTTACTTGTACTTGAACTACCCGGTTTTGCGGTCATTGTTGGGATAGTAGACGTGGCCGTATTACTTGCTTTGATTACTATTTTACGGACAAAGGTAACAGTGGATTTAACATCATCACCAGTACCTTCACCAGTCACAACAGTAGGTGCATAAAGACTAGCAGTCGTATCCTTACTTTCGGGATACATTACTTCAAGGCTTCTTTTTGGGACTGCGAAAGTTACTTTCTGGTAATATGTACCCGCAACTAATTTACCATTATTTACTGGATTAGCGGATGTTGATAATTTTTCACCTTTATAGTAGGAAGTATCAAAACTAGGGGTTGTTTGTTTTAATAATGAATAACCCGATGTATCACTTAACTTTGAAGCAGCATCAGTGGTTGTTAAGTCGGTCAAATCTGGAACGATTGCTTCAGTAGCAGTTTTGTATAACACAAAACTCACAGGAGTAACAAGATCATCCGTAGAATCTGCACTAGGCGTTATATGGGCAGTTAATTGCATCGATCTTGTATTTCCACTTTCAAATTGTGCAGTGTCTTTTAAGAGATTCTCATCTGCAATAGAACCACCATATGCTGTTGTATCAGCATCATCAAGGGTATTAAATTTAGCCGTGAAATGGAAACCATTAGTATTCACACTATAAAATTGATCAGGATCTAATTTTGTAGTCATTAATGATTCAATGTCTTCATTTCCGATTACATCATCCATAACTTGTAACGGATTTGGCGTACCAAAGTACTGAAAGTTATTTGTTTGCTCATCCATATCTCGTAAGCTCTCTAGATGAGGTAGGATGTCATCAGCATGCGCTTTAACATCTATATTTCCATTAAATTGACTCAGAAATGTCTTTGCCTGATTAATCTCGTCGGTATCCTCATCTGACTTAGTAGTATCTGCTGCCTTAACAACAATTGCTGTAAATGTGGTAGGTATTATTGGTGCAACCGCCAATAACGCCACAGCAACTGTTCCTGCGTATTTAATTGATTTCCTCATAAATTATCCTTCTCTCAATAAAAGTATTTATGAAATATATTTAAACTTTTATAAATATTTTTGATAAAACGGTCTTAAACTTTTGTCTGTATCCGAAAGAAACCAAAAAGGTCTATCACCATTTACAAACATTTTCATCATAATTAATTTAAATTACTGATAAAAATACTCTAATACGTTAAATGTTAACACTTTGTAATCATTTATTTAATTACATTTATATTGGTATAATGATAATTGTCATATTTTAAATCGCTTATCACATAAAAAAAGAACCATATAAATTTATATACAGTCCTTTAAAATTTTAAATTGTTATTCAACCTCACCAAGTGAAACTGGATAATGAATACCATCCACTTGTTTAACCCATTCGTTAGTTGAAACACGGTAATATTCTTTGCCATCAGCATCATGGGCTGTTTGATCAACTTTCCAATACGTACCTTTACCCAACGCACGGTCAGGAACTAATTGGTCATCTTTATTATAAAGACGATAATATTCCTTAGTTTTATCGGCATAAAGAATCCCAATGGAAGATTGAACATCAGATAAGGAATCTGGCATTTCGTTAAAATTAACATACTTAGCATCAATCCATTCGCTAGTTGAAACGCGATATTGCTTGTTACCATTTTGATCAGTTCTTGAGCGATCAGTCAACCAAGCTGTATTTTCAGCTAAAGCACGATCAGAAACTGTTTTATCTTCAGTATTATTCAATGAATAATATGGTTGATCTTTCTTAGTTGTTACTATGCCTTTTATATCTTCAGTTGTCCAATTGTGACCATTATTATTGTTGTTTGAGCCTGATCCAGAATTGGAACCAGAGTGTGAGCCAGAACCTGAATTTGCTTTAGGTTGTACAATTACTTTTTGTAAAAATGTAACTGATGCTCCGTCAGTACTCAACTGATAATCACCATTAAATTTATAATCATTTCCTGAAATTCCTGATTTCAAAGGAATAGTGACTTTACGATAGTATTGACCTGCTTTGGTAAATTTACCATCTGGGCTAATAGATGGTGTAGCAGTTCCATCTAAAATAGTTTTTGGATCGGTACTTGAATCATAATAAGTATCATCTAGTACAATTTTACTTGGATCATCAATTAAATTATCTTTATCTTGATCAATCAAACTTATTCCATCAGTTTTATTTAATGCTGAATCTTTAGTTGTGGTTCCAACTGTTACCGATGGGGTATTTAAACTGTCAGTGATTTTTCCGGGTACATTAATCTTACGAAATACGGTAATCGTTCCAAGCCCTGGATTACGATTTAAAACATACTGAGTATTTGCATTTGGAGTAGTGTCGGTATCTTTATACATAGCTACCTTATTTGCATCATCATCACCGTTTATAAATGTTTCATAAGGATCCAAATAACCATGGGTCAAATCATCCTTTTTTACACCCACAATATTTTGAATGGCCGTATCTTCCCCATCATCCATTTTATATGTTACCGCTTGATAATAGGTTCCTGCTTTGACAATTTTACCATTGCCTATAACATCAGTTGCATCACCATTAGTTGATTTAGGATCAAAATCAGCAGCACTAGCATCACTAAAAGCCTTTTGCAGTGAAGATTCTTTATACAAACTTTCACCATAAATCGGTTCTCTAGCAATTGCAGATTTATTATTATTTTCATTTGAATAATTATCTGTAACTGAAAGACCATTCTTTGAATCATTAGTTGCATCTGTTAATCTTGAGAAATTAGAACCTGTAGCAACATTAACGTTATTTTTATTAATATTGATTTTACTTAAATAGAAATGAAATGAGAAATCTCGTAAATCTGGTGTGACACTGTCTAAGGATGGTGGCGTTACGGTTGCATCATCATTACCGGTCCCTGTTACTAAATGAAAAGATACTTTAAGTGGCATAGTATAGGTTCCATCATTTATCTTTCCAGCAAACTCTTTCAAATGATCTGCATTTGAAAGAGTTATCCCTGATGTATAAGTCCCATCAGAGTTTTTAATATCTGGATGATCTTTATCAGATACTGTTATATATCCCCAAATATCATAGTAATAATATTGTCCTGTTTTTCCATCGTAAAAATAATCACGACTAAGTTGTTTCCCCTGGATACTTTAAGGCATAAAGTCCACCAACCTGGTTCAAATGATTACCTATATCTCGTTGCATATCATGTAGATGATGTTTATCAGGTGCACTAAAATAATCCCATCCATTATCAGAATATGTAGACATATCATTCAAAACTGTTATCAAACTATTAGGACTAGCAATATAGCGATCAGCAAACTGATTTCTAAATGCTTGTACCATTTGTTCAGCTGTTAATCCCTCATTCTCACCATTATTATCAGCCTTGACAACAGTAGAGGTACTAATTGACCCAATAATAGGAGCAACCACTGGAGCAGTAGCCAGAAGCGTTAATGCAACTGCGCCACCTATATATTTAATATTTTTACTCATAATTACCCCTCTCGAGTATCTAATACTTAAACTTTATCACTTTGTAAAATTGATTTTAATTAATTTGAAATAACTTTATATACAAATATTGAATAATTATACAATTCATGTTGCACCCCATTGTATCAACCCATAATTACATTTTTAAAGGAACAATTTTTATACTCAACAATTGATTTCTATTAAATTCGAACTGTCAATTTTACTTCATCAAAAATTACCATAGGGTTTTATTTTATCACTTTATAAATGCTTAATTAATCAAAAATTCCTAAGTTTATACAAAAATATTGATTATATTTATCACATAAAAAGAAAGACATATTAATTAATTTCAATATGTCTTTCTTTTTACCATTATTTATTCAAATGTTTCTTATTTAAACGTTAGTAACTACATTTGAATATTATTTAAGATAATTCAAATAAGCAATTCCATTAACCTTTTTAACTGATTCTAAATTAAATTCTTTAAATTTAGTCTTATCCGAGAACAATGGAATCCCACTGCCCAAAACAATTGGGATAATTCCAATCTGATATTCATCGATCAAATCACTGTTAACTAATGGTGCAATCACACTGCTGCCACCAATGATCCAGATATCCTTCTTGGATGACTCCTTCTTCAAGCCTCTGATTAAATCCACGACATCCCCATTAACAAAATGAATATTAGCAATATCGTCACCTGAATGTCTGGTTAAAACATAATTTTCAAAATCAGTGTACGGATAATTATTTGGTGCTAATTCATTAGCCACTTGGTCATAAGTTTTACGCCCCATAACCACCGTATCGATCCGCTTGGCCAGCTTATCATATTCTCGATCTTTAGTTTCACCACTTGTAAAATCATTATCAATCAAAAAATCAATATTACCATCTGCCTCAGCAATATAACCATCAAGAGTTTCAGCAATAAATAGGATAACTTTTCGTGTCATGTTTCTATCCTCCAATTACTTTTGTTGGCATAATTATATAATTTTTCCAGTAAAAAAGGATAAGAATTAAGCATTCCAAATAAAAAAATGAGAAGACAAATTGACTTCTCATTTTTTTATTAATCAGCAATATCTGTTCCATCAATAATTCGATGCAGGAAACTCTTTCCGTTTTCAGGTGCTTCAACACCAAAGTAATCTGAACCAGTGGCACCAACATCTGATAATGTTGATCGGTCACCAACATATTTATTATGAGTACCTGCTTTATAGATTAGTAATGGTGTCCGTTCACGTGTGTGAAGTGAAAATCCAATTGTTGGATCATCACCATGATCAGCCATAATAATTAAAATATCATCACCTGTATAGAGTGGTAATACTTCATTCAATTTTTTATCAGCCTTTTCAAGTACATCTGCATAACTTACTGGATCTTCAGCATGACCTGCTAAATCTGTTTCTTGAATGTTCATAAATAGTAATCCATTTTTCATATCCTTAGATTGTTCAATGAATTTATCAAACAAATAATTAGTATCAACTCCAGGGAATCTTCGTTTCGTATCAACATTAATAATATCTGAAGTTTTTCCAACTAAAGCAACATCAATTCCGGCTTTGTGCAAAATAGATGGTAACTGGACGGCTGGATTGATTCCATAGCCTAAATGAATAACATGATAATCTTTGTTATAAACTCCGGACTCTGGTGCTGATACCCCGACGTATGTTTCATGTTCAATTTTACGTGCATTAAGAATATCCTTCAAAGTGACATCTCGACCACCAAAAGCAATGACACGTGATACCTTAACAACGGTTCTAACTGATTCACCCAATCTAGTGATTTCATCAAACGACATTTCATCCAAAGCAGCCGTAACGTTATAAACTTGGCCGGGATCGGCTTCAAGGTTATCCCCAACCGTTGCACAATCATTTACTAGCAACAATTGATAACCAGCATCACCATATCTTTTAACATCAAAACCATCTTTTTTAATCTGAGCTTCGACTATATCGATCACTTCATTAAATGGTTGTAACAAAGGCATTTTAGGTTTTGTACCCATAATTTCTTGATGGGCTAGATAAGAATCAGCTCCATGATGCATCAAATTAGATGTACCCCAATTAGCTGTTGTAGAAAATTTATTATCTCCACGTTCTTTACCAATTGCATTCATCAATCCCAATTTAATTAAATTTGGTATTTTTATTTGTGGAACCGCTTTAATGATATTTAAAGCAGTATTAGCCCCTACATCATCTGGACGTACCTTAGGAACATCATCCATTGCTCCAACACCAAAACTATCTAAAACAATTACTCCAAATTTACCCATCTTATCTAACTCCTTTCGACATTTCTCTACCTTGGCTGTCATACAAACCAACTAATTCAGGTTTTCCTGTATGTAGTCCTCTGACTAGTGCAATGGTGCTTCTTGTTACAAACATTTGAGTTCTGGATGACATGATTACTGGCAATCCAGATTTAAATTTCTTATTTAGTTCCAAATAATAATCAATGCTGGAATTATCTAATGGTAAAACTTCAGCATGTTCAAATTTATTTCTATCTTTGATAACAGCATTCTTTAAATGTCCTCGGCGATAATAACCACCGCCAAAAATAAAACTATGATCTCCGTAGCTATGTGAAATTTCACTCACATAGCAATAAGCAGGTTTCTCGGGTAATTCCTTAACTGCGTGCATTGGTGTTGTTCCTGTCAAAGCATGTCCTGGTTCACCTTCCGTACCGCCTAATTTTTTAATCAATGATAATGATTTGGTTGCAGTTGCTGAGGGCAAGCTTACAACTGAACAATCAACCTGATGTTCGGTAAATAACTCTTTTGCTCTTTTAACTGTGTCCATATTGGAAGTGGATTTATAACTACAAGTTTTTTCATCAAATAGAACTGCAGGGAAAGTCGTTAATCCAACTACTTCGATATTTGATAATTGTCTTAGTTTATCTAATTGATCATCTAACTCTTTCAAAGTAAATCCACCAACTTGACCTGGATAAATATCATCTTTCGTATCCTGAATCTTCAGAATGACCTTTTGAATTTTACTAACTGCTTTAGCAGCGTTGTTTAGATCAATCGTATTTTCAAGTGAAAACATCGTAAAATATTCTGTTCCATAATTAATAATCTTTTTCAATAATGACTTAGGTGGTTGAACCAAATGTCCCACATTACCTAATTTCAAATCATTTTCCATAAAAACTTCAGCTTCACGATAATCAACTACGACGGCTTTTTCAATTCCGGCAGATTCTATTTCTTTAGCCACAATCGGATTTCTACCTAATTGTTTGGTCATGTAAAATAATTCAATATTATCCTTTTTTGCTTCAGCAACGATTTTTTCTGTATTTGTATGAATCATATCAAGATCAATTACATATGTATCTGGCAAAATTTTTTCTGTCCGATGTAATTCAAAAGCATAATCAATTAATTCTGGATTTAGCTTTTCAAGTTGTTTTAAAAACATTATTCCACCACCTTACTGATACTATCCTTTAGGATGCGAATAATCGTATCAGCTCCACATCTGTAGGGATTAATTCGAATAGTAGTTTTAAGTAGTTCAGGGTCATACTCTTTGAAAGTTCCTGACACTCGATAAAACATTGGAACAATTTCATATTTAGATTCGGCTCCAACTGGATTGGGAGCTGCTCCTAAGGAATTTGTATACTTCAAAATTTCTTGAGCAATGGGGTTTTCAAATTCAATAAGTAAAACCTTCGATTGAGCATTTGCTACATATGCATAAGAGACTTCTGGAATTTCTTTATTATTTAATCTTTTAACTAATTCATTAACGACCAAGGCTTGATTAGCTAAAGCTACCGGCGCATAAGTCAAACCACGTAAAACATCTAAAGCCTCATGTCCTTGAACTTGTGAACCACCCGAATAATTTTCTTTTCTTAGTTGGTCTATTTCCCTTTTATTACCAACAATGCAACCAATTCCTTCTGGACCTAATAATTTAAAAGTTGAGAAACAACTTAAATTTGCACCTAATTCAACTCCAATTTGTCTAACCTTCATTACGGCATAATTATCATCCGTAATTATTGGGATTTTTGGATAATTTACTTTTAAAAATGAAATAACCTTTTCCATAGAATAAGAATCTTCTGGCTGTTGACGTGTGTATTGAATTAATATGGCTGAAATATCATTAGGCAATTCTTGATTTTCAATATCGTTATAATCAATGGCATTGGTCTTGATACCCATACTATCGATTGAAACTTTTGTCGTTGGGTAAATTGGTGCCTTGTGAACCAGCACGGTATCACCAGGTTTCAAAGTTGAATGTAGTGCCAATCTAATAGCTGCAGTTCCTGATCCACGAACTAGCATTGCTGCCTTTACACCAAAATAATCTGCTAAAACTTCCTCTACCTTTTTGGTGTATCTAGGTTGATTCAGGCCTGGAACTACTCCTAAATCCCCTCTACTTAATAACTCATCACCCATGAAATGACGTGTCATCGTATCCACTAATTTAAATTGCTTTTTCAGTGCTTCTTCAGGTGAAATGCTTTCTAAAGGGTAAGTTTTAAATTTAGGCATTGAAATCACCATAGATTCTTTGAGGATTGTCAATCAACATTTTATTGATAAATTCTTCTGACACACCACCATTTTTCAATTGTGGTACGAAATTATCCAATAGATATGCATATCCATTTCCACCGTTTTCTTTTAGATGAGATTTACGAGTTATATCCATCGACATAACAACTTGGTCTGTATAACCAGCTGTTTCAATGTCTTTGAGCATCTGAACTCTTATTGCATCAGCTAAATAGTTATTCTTACCAATTGTGTCAAATTCCACGTTGATTCCTGTTTTTAACATATCGATCACATAATCGGACTTTGCCGATAGATCAACGTGCCCAATGACAATTTTGCTCAAATTGGCATGGTTTCTTTGGAAATAGTGAACTTGTTCATGTCCCAAAGTTCCAATTGAAGTATGCGTACTAATTGGACAACCAGTCTCTTTAGACGCGATAACAGCAGCATCAAAAACCTTACCTTCACCAACAGTCCATTTACCCTGGGTTGTAGCTATTTCTCCAATCACTCCAGCTTTAACATTGGTTCCCTTGATTCCAACTTCAATATCATTAATCATTCCCTCAGCCAATTGATTAACTGACAATCTAAACACTTCGATAGGAAGAAAAGCATCCTGATAGAATCCAGTTGACTGTACAATATTAATTCCTGACTCCTCTGCAACTTTTTGAGCATAAGGAATATCTCTTCCCATACCTCTATTAGTCATATCAATAACATTTCTAACACCTTTTGCGTATAAATCCTTAAATTCGTTAATAACTAAATCTTGTGAATCTAAGTGACAATCTTCATTATGTTTAACTTCTGACAAATCAATTGGAATATGTTCGTGTGAATAAACCATACCTGGTACTAACATATGAATTTCCTCTTTCCATTTATATTAAAAAATCATGATTACTCTTAAGATATTCAACAGAATTCCGAATGCAATTGTAGCAATTGGTCCAACAGCCATATCTACTAGTGGCTTCTTGGATTTCTTGTTTAAGAGCCAAAAACCGATAACCCAGAAGAATCCAATGTTTGCCGCCATTTTATTACAAGCAATCGCACTACCAATCAATAAAGCTATAGCAATCGTATCTTGAAGTGAGGTTCTGATATGTTCACCCATGTCTCTTAAACCAGGGAATTTATCCAAACCTTTGGCAGTAGCAGCAAGAAGTTGAACCTCAATCCACATCCAAACAAAACCTGCTAAGAAAGCCACAATTGGTTGCCCTTTTAATAACAAACCAATTGCGAAGATAATTGTTGTTCCGGCCATACCGTAAACACCAGTTACAATGGCAGTTGAAAATACCAACGGGATAAATCCAATAGCACGAGCAAAGGTCGCAATAGCAGCTTCCATAACTTGATTCTTAACTAATAATTGTTGAGGAAGAATATCAACTGCAAGAATCAACATACTTGAGGCAGATGTAATTAAACCACCCATGATTGAAAGCCAAATCCAATTACCCTTGATGCGACCAACACGTTTTGAGAAAACGTTGACTAAACTAGCATTAGAATTACCGTCACCTTTAATTTGTGCAGCAAAGTAAATCATGCAGATCATAGCGACCAATAATGACATACCAATAGCATTTAATGTGATCGTGTAACCATTAACTTTGAACGTACCGAATTTAGTTGCTAATAAGTAAGCTAAGAAAGTTAAACCAAATGTAATGAATCCTTTTTTAGGACTGTGTTGACTTGCAACGGCAAGAGCTGGAAAAGCACAGAAAGCCAATAGAATTGGACCACTCATTAATGAAAGTGCTGGTAAGAAATTAAATGGTAGCATCTTGAATAATGCGACAATTGATGAAAGTCCAAATAATAACCCTGCCCCATAGATAGCACCGATAATACCAGCTAAAGCAGTACCCCATTTAGTATCAGGAGTCCATGTACCAATAACATCGGCTGATAGTAAAATACTATGAGCAACTAGAATAGTTGACCCCAACGAAACTGGAATACCAAAACCAATAATTAATCCAAAACTGACCGCAAAACTGGTAGCTGCTAATTCTTTTCTAGTGATCTTTCCTTCTAGATATTCCGGCATGATAGGTCTTAGCCCATCATTGAAAACAGCAATACCACGGTTAGCTAAAATTGAACCCACACCACCAACGGCGGCAATTAATAAATAGTTAATCAACGTAGTAACGTTCATTTTTATACCATCCTTTATTTGTTTTCAATATACTGTATAATGTATATTGAAAGATAAGTAAAACTCTTTAAATCATTTCACTAGATACTTAACTAAGATCGGTAGCACCGTATCCTTGGTATTAATCGTAAATCCAAATGCAATTTTCCCCTTATTGTTAATTTCATCAGCAACTTCTTCCTCTGATAATACTTTTGATGGAGAAGCTACTGTAACGGTTTTATCCGATCCTAGTAATGCAGTTGCCATTGCTAATGCACCACCAGCACCAGTCTCACAAGCTCCGATATAATAATCTGATTCCCCGTTTTGAATTGCCATCGCTGCATCCAAGTCGTTTTTAACAGTTATTTCGACATCACGATCACCAATTAGTTTAATCAAAGATTTTTTAATTTCATCTTTTCCCATTTGACCGCCTATTACAATTTTAATCATCATTATTCCTCCTTAATATGTTCAAGATATGTAACAAGATGTATTTTGTTTCTTCTTCTGTAAAATCAACTGGTGCTTTTGATTTTAAGTCATTCCAGACGGACTTGGCAACTTTATACTCTGGTTTATCACTAATTTGTTTCCATAACTCATCTGGCATTTTATCAACTGATTCTTTTTCAAACATTCTATTTATCGCCACCGACAAATGAATCAGCAGCATTTCATTATCATTGCTGTAATAATTTGTATCAAAATACTCATCCACATCTGTTAAAAAATCAAATGAATCTTGATCTAGCTTCCCCACCCGCATTAAAACATTTAATTTTTTCTCAGTAGTTTCTTTCATAGATTTCATCTCCCTAATATTCAGGTAAAATCTCACCCGATATAACTGCCTTTTGAACTGCTGTAATTTTACTTGCATCCGCATATCTTTGAACGATCTCTTTAATAAATGAATTACCCTTTTTGCAAAGTAAAGCTGCACATGATGATTTATTTACCAGCTCACTATCTATTGAATCGTATGATACTGGATAATTCTTTTCTTCCACTTCATCCCGGTTCCAAATGGCAGCATCGATGCTACCATTTTCAATCCTTTGAACGATTTGATTATATGGAGTCTCAATCAGCTTAACGTTGTGATTCTTAACAATCTCTTGTGTTAAAATTTTGTAATCAATTGAATTAGAATCAACCCCAATACTCATACCATCGTAAATGAAATTATTCTTATTTTTCTTATGCACAATCACATGCTCTGAAACATAAGTTTCTTGAGGAAAGAGTGAAATTAAATCAACATCGTTATTTTTAATCAAATAATCAGCCGTTAGTCCTGAAGTAACAATAAAATCATAACGATTACTTTTGAGACCATTCAATCGATTGACCGATCCATTAACATAAGCTAAATTTAAATTCAATTTCCTATCTTCAAATGATTTATAGAACCCTGTACTCAAACCCTCGTAATATTTTGTATATGGTAATGGCATGGCACAAACAATATTCCTATCGTCTAAATAATTAAGCAACTTATCTTGATTCTGATCCACTAGATAGGTACCCATATGGCCTTTAGACAAAGTTCTAATTGCCTGATCATTTTTCAAGGTTTCTAACGCACTCTGCATTGTTCCCCTTGAAGTATTAGTATCAGAACATAGTTCATCAACCGTGGGAATTTTATCCCCAATACCTAATGTGAAAAATTTCTTAGCTAGGTATATCAAAGCAATACCTTTTTTTTGATATTGTGTTTCTTTCATCGATTACATCTCTTCCCCAATATACAGTTTTTAATATATTGCCTTCAACGACATCAGTGTAAGCCCTTGCATAATTAATGTCAATCTATATTTTAAAACCGATATATCATTTTCAATTATTATTTAGTTATATCTATTACAACATACAAAAAAGAATCGTACAAAAATTTGCACGATTCCCCATTACTTTCTAATCATCTTGTTCTTCAATATCCGGCATTTGTCCCGCTACTTGTTGAACTGTTTGTTTTTGATCAGTAGTTGAATAATATTTAGCTTCCAAGTCTGACAAACTAACAGTATGTTCTATTGATGCTGCATTCGCAGCTGATTTGATAGTTGATGATTGTTTACTATTATTATTTTTTTTGTGACTTACTGAGCTGACAGGTGTTTTCTGATTAGCCGCATTGTTTGTTTTGTTCTGATTGCTACATCCAGCAAGAACCAACGTACCCATGACCATGATAATAGCCAAGTGTAATTTTCTCATTTTCATAATTATTAGCCTTTGTATTTTCATAATTTTATTCAAATAAAAAAATCCAATCAATTAAGATAGGATTTCTCTAGGATTAACCAAGTTGAGTACCACATTTATTACAGAATTGAGATTCACTCTTCAATTTTGCACCACAGTGAGAACAAAACATGAAATCTTGTGCATCTGAATCTGTATCCGCATCAGTAGTTGAAGCTGCTGGTGCTACTGGAGCATCAGTATTGTTGTTATTGATAGCACTAACGACACTAGCAGTATTGTTAACTGATTGAGTTCTGGAAATCTCAGATTGTTTTCTGAAATTACGATCATCTTGATATTGAGCTAACTTGCTAGTAACTTTGTTTTCTAATTCATCAACACGACTAGCTTCAAAGAATGGAAACTCAATGATTTTAGTAATTCCTGAACGTTCGTAAGTAAATGAAGTTTGAATACCACTACCTAGGATTGCAGCCCCAACTAAAATGGCAACTAAAGCACCAAAAATTGAATGGCTTAACAAAAAGATTCCTAAAAGAATGATCAATGCGCCCCAAATAATTGAACCGAGCTTATATGATTTTGAAGTATAAACATTTGTAATACCTGATAATGGTGAAGAATCCTTGTTCTTACCAGCAGGTAAAAGACCAAATAACACGGTATTTGGCATATTTACATGCAAAAATGAATCATCCAGCGTAATACTCCCCTTTACCCAAAATGCAAGTAAACTAACTGAAAATAGATCATCATCGCTTGCGGATGCAACAGACTGTACCATAAAATAAATCCCCCTAAAATTTCTCTTTATAATTATATTAATATGAAAGTCTAATTGCAAGTTTCAGGAAAAATTCTTTTTATAAATAATTATTATTTGATACAAGATTACAATTTGCTGTATACAAAAAGCCCTGCCATCTCTGACAGAGCTTTTTGTTATGAATAATTATTTACTTTGGTACCGGCATCAGAACCATAAACAATTTTTTGAATATTCTTCGTAATTTCGGCAATTCTAGGGAAACCACTAAGATTACTTTGATTATGTCCATTAGTCATGATGACAAGAATATACTTTTGACCATTTGGTAACGTCACAATTGCAGCATCATTATTTGTATCATCAAGGAAACCGACTTTATCCTGAACCGTTGTCCCTGGATTAGCCTCAGCGGCACCCGTAGGAATTCCATTTCGATAAATTTGTTTACTCATCATATCCAGAATCTTCGTTTGATCGTCTGAGTTTTTAAAAGCACCCGTTCCTGATTCAAGATCTTGCAACAACAACTGTAGACTATGACTCGTCGTATGTGCTGACTGTCCTGATTGGAAAACTTCTGGATACCAACCTTGCTCTTTGTTGAAAGCACTCAATTTGTCAGCACCATATTTATCGATTTGATTCTCCGAAAAATCATTTTCACTGTTAATGATCATTCTGGAAAACCCATCAATATTTTCTTCCGTCCAATCAAAATCACCATTCGACTTCTGATTCATCAGATATGCGGCCAAATATAATTTGTAAGTGCTGGCAGCGATTCGAACATCCGAAGCGTTGGATTCAGTTTCCAGACTACCCTCTTGATAAAGTTTCGTATCAACATCACTTGATTTACTGTTACCACCCAAATTGTAAAAGCTGACACTCGCCGTACCATCTTTTGTGACCGTCTTTAAATAGTTAGTTAGATTGGTTTGGATAATCGCTTGTTTCTGCTTGGCAGTCCGATTAGCCCTGATATCTTCCACAATAGTTGATGCCGAAGAATAATTGAAATAATAAGCCAGACCAACCAACAACATTATAGTTATTAAAAAGATTCGGAAAAACTTTTTAATTCGTCTTCTTCTAACTCTTATGTGATTACCCCATTTCATATAATTATTCATAGTTGTTTTAGTGGTTTTATTATACGCGCTGATCATGCGTTTGTTTAATACAGTTTGATTACATGGTTACTGTATTATGATTTCTTTGTTGAGGTTATGCAACAGACAATGTTTGGAAAATGTATGAAAAATATAACAAGTCCACATCGACCTATATTTCGCTTTTATAAATATAGTTATAATTGCTTCTAAAAGTATTATAATCAAACTGATTATGAAATAAAAGAAAATATTATTTTTCAAGGATATCAATTTATTTTATACGGATTCAAATAATATTTTAAGGGGAATTTATTATGAGGTTTTCAACAAAATCAGCAGCAATTATCGCTGCATTGGCAATGGCTACAACAAGTGCATTGGCTTTGAACCAAAATACAGTAAAAGCTGCTACCGTTGCAACGACACATTCAGGAATTGCTGCTCAATTGTTTGGAGCAGACGGTCACAGAGTAATGGACCGCGCTTTAGCACCTAATACTCCATGGTTAGTCGGCAAGATTGCAACTATCAATGGTGTAACAATGTATCAAGTATCAACTAATGAATATCTTCGTGCATCAGACTCAGATCTTTCAAGTGCCAGAACACAACAACCACAATCAACTAAATTAGTTGGTACAGCTAACAGCATTTTATCATTATATAACCGTAAAACCGGTAGTATGGCTGACCGTTCACTAGCCAAAGATTCAGCTTGGTTAATTGGTGAATCATTCGTCAACAAAGATGGTCAAGTCTTCGTTCAAATTTCATCCGACGAATATGCCGATGCATCCAAGATGACTTTTAATAAAACATTGAATCCAACAAAGATGTCTGACTTTGGTCTTGGCAACACCTTTGATGGGTCAACAACTGCCAATACTGCTAACACTAACTCAAATATCAATACAGATTCTCACGCTAATATTACAAATCCTGATGCTGGTCACAATCAAACAAGTATCAATGCTGAAGATGTAAAATCTGCGGTCTTTAATTCAATTAACGTGGAACGTCAAAGTAAGGGACTATCAACATTGACTACCGATGCTTCTATTCAAAAAATGTCAGATATCAGAATCAATGATCTTCAAAACGGTGGAGAAGGACACGTTCGTCCAGATGGAAATAAGTGGTATGAATTATACACTCAATTAGGAATCACCTACAAAGATGGCGGCGAAAATATTGCCAACGCGTTTGGTGATGGTACAGATGGCTCAACAGCTCAAGAAATCGCAGCCTCTGTCCTAAAAGACTTCAAGAGTGAAACATTTGCACAAAATCACTACGACAATTTAGTAAAGTCCGGAACAACAAGAGTAGGTGTTAGCGTTGTTCCTGAAGCAACAAATTCAACATCCGGAAACAATGCATTTCTTATTGTTGAAGACTTCGCATAGTTTCCAACAACAACTCAAAATTTCAAACCTCAATTGGTTTGGGATTTTTTTTTAATCCAAAGACGGAAAACAAAATTCAAAGTCAATTACCCCATAAGAAGACATTCACACAAAAGATAACCATGTCATCAAACCAATATACAAATCGGAAATTCTAACATACGCCACAAATACTGTCAGATCGGCATTTTCAAAACATCCTCTATGAATCTTCACAAAATATTCAAATCAATTTATTATTTTTTAACATTTATCCGTTAATATAAGGATAATCAGAAATAACTCCCCCTATGATTGTTGCCACCTGATTAGCCCTCTAAAAACACATATGTATGATGAATATTCTCTTAAGACCCTTACCTCCCCAGTGAGGGTTTTTATTTATCTAAAATTATAATTGTATTTACGATTTGTAAAAGAAGTTCAGCATATTATCAAAATAAAAGGCAACAAAAAAGCCCCACCATCAATGAGCTTTATTTCTTTTTCGTGCATTTTTATTTAATTATTCGTAAAGTTGTCACTATTCATTCTGATACAAGTAGTCATAAAATCATTTTGCATCATTTGTTTATTTTGAAACTTCATCCAATATCCGGGGCCATACATCGGCATTGTAATTTTACTATTATCGGTAGTATCAACTGATGCCATATTATCATTCCGGTATTGCATCATACGACCTTTTCGCATACCTTGACATTGGCTCATATTTTGCATGTGGCTCTTCATATTGGATCTCATTTCGTTGCGTTGTTCAGCTTTTTGGTTAGAACAATTACTTTGAGCCACATTAACAGCCATTTGCAAGCCACCGAACCCAATCAATGCCGCAAAATCCATGCTATAAAAGATTTTTCTCACGGGGCCTCCCTAAAGTACTTTTATGTGGTGCAGCTTCATTATAAATGGGTAAATTATTTTATTTAATTACTCTAGCAATGTCAGCAACTGATACTTTCTTATTTAAGTCAAAATATAGCTGATACAGTACCGTCAGAACTCATTCAGGCAGTCATCTTATTCATCATTTTACAAAGATAATGAAAATATGCCCTTTTCTGTAACACAATTTATTTATAATAATACTCTTCAATCATTAACTATTTTTATTATCAATTCTCTTATTTTATTGTCTTTTTTTAAAAATATTTTTATTAAGGGACTTTAAACTAATTTTATTTATCTTTTTTTTAAATGCTGTTTTAATGAATCGTATTTGTAATCTTTTTTTATTATCTTACTTATTTTTAAAACACTAATTATGCTCAATATCAAAACAGTTATATATCCTAATAAATTTCCAATCGTTGACAGTTGTTCTTTAAAAACAATCATATACATCGGTTTTATAACATAATCAAGTATTACTGATGTAGAAAACATTAATGACGCAACAGAAATAAAATCCTGAAATAATATTTCGTTATTAGTTTTTGAATATTGAGCCTTATCGAAATAAATATTAATCAAATCACTAATTTGATTTATTTGATTATTAATCTCAAATAGATCATTAATGACATATTTCATAATTTCATGAGCCATCAAGGACGAATCATATTTATGTTGTACTTGATTTTTCAAAAAAATTAAATACTCTTTTGCATTTAATAAATCATTAATAGAACTATCAGCACTTATAGTGGCAAGATCTAATATCTTTGCATTTAATGAACATATCTCTTCATCAATTACTGTTATGGGCACTGTTTGATCCAAAATATCACCTAGTCCCATTGTCATGTTATCCATTACAATCAATTTTCTATCATTATGCTCACTAAAATCATTTAACTCCCTTAAATATCTTGGATTCGCATTTTGATTAGAAATACCATTTTTTATTTCGTATATTTCTTTATCTGATAATGTTATATTATCAATAATAATTTCAGACCTTCCAAACCATGTATAACTATCAAAAATGAACAAACTATTTAAAAATAATTCCATCAATTTAAGAAAATTATCAATTTTTGAATTCTCTAATTTCACTCTATACGTTTCACGTGAATCGTAATTAAAGCTTTCTTTTGAATTAATGTCATATTTTAAATCTAACGCTTGAATATATTCAATTGGGATTTTTATCTCTTTTATAATATTAGTAGCTTCAAATATACAATTTGAAAACTCCTTAACCGAAAGTTTATCATTTTCATTGGGATAATAATTAAATTCCATCATAATAGTTTCATCATTTGAATATTTAATTACTGGATATAATAAAAGTTCATTTTTAGTTTCATATTTCATGAACGTAACTGAAATGGGAGCAAATATAAAGTAATCAATACTCCTTTGATAATCAAAAGAATCATTAAAGAAAAATTTTCTAAAGGATTCAACTGCCACTATTGTTTCTATATAATGTTCTTCAAATTTGTCAAGATCATTAAAATTCACTTTTATCTTAGCTCCTGGTTGATCATTATTTGATTCATAATCAAATTTGGAAACATTGATTTTCCCATTTATATATCTGTACATTTCATGTTCATGAGTTATATAAATAGGCATCGCCTTACTTTTAAGCATCTTTTTCATTTTGTTGGTATTAGCTTTTATTCCACTCATTTTTAATGCTATTGTTTTTTTTGCCCTAAAGTTTTCGATTTTTCCCAGCATATAAATCCTCCCTTTTACGGAAATAATAAAAAGAGCATCCCTGACCCTAATCAGAGATGCTCTATATTTTTCTACGGAATCCTATTCCCACTCAATAGTTGCGGGCGGCTTAGAAGTAATATCATACACTACACGATTGACATGATCGACTTCGTTTACGATTCTTGTTGAGATCTTTTGAAGTACATCCCAAGGAATCTGAGCAAAGTCAGCTGTCATACCATCAATTGAAGTAACGGCACGAATTCCGATTGTATAATCGTAAGTTCTACCATCACCCATAACACCAACTGAACGAATACCTGGTAATACAGTGAAGTATTGCCAAATTTTTTCGTCTAGTCCGTTCTTAGCGATTTCATCACGAAGAACCCAGTCACTATCGCGAACGATTTGTAACTTGTCTTCAGTAACTTCACCAATAACACGAATTCCAAGGCCTGGCCCTGGGAATGGTTGACGCCATACTAGGTCATGTGGCATACCAAGTTTTTCACCTAATTCACGAACTTCATCTTTGAACAAAGTACGTAATGGTTCGATCAACTTAAATTGCATGTCGTCAGGAAGTCCACCAACATTATGGTGAGATTTGATTGTTTGAGCGGTACTTGTACCACTTTCGATAACGTCTGTATAAAGTGTTCCTTGAGCTAAGAAGTCGATACCATTCAACTTAGTAGCTTCATCGTTAAACACTTGGATAAATTCGTTACCGATAATCTTACGTTTCTTTTCTGGATCAGATACGCCAGCAAGTTTATCTAAGAAACGTTTTTGTGCGTCTACTTGGATAATGTTCAAACCAAACTTGCCTTTCAAACTGTCCATAACTTGATCAGCTTCATTCTTACGAAGAAGTCCATGATCAACGAAGATACTTGTCAACTGTGTACCGATAGCTTTGTGGAGTAAAACACCAACAACAGAAGAATCAACACCACCTGATAAACCAAGAAGAACCTTCTTGTCACCAACAGTGTCACGAATCTTTTGAATTTGTTGATCAATGAAATCATCCATTGACCAGTTAGCTTTTGCTTCACAAACGTCAAAGGCAAAGTGTTTCAAGATATCCAAACCGAATTCAGTATTTCTAACTTCGGCATGGAATTGAACACCGTACATTTTACGTTTATCATCAGCGATTGATGAAATTGGTGCATTCTTGCTTGTGGCAACTACTTTAAAACCAGTAGGTGCTTCACGGACAAGGTCACCATGACTCATCCAAACGAATTGTTTTTCGGGTAGACCCTTGAACAATACAGAATCTGAGTCGGTTACAGTAATGTCAGCGCGTCCGTATTCACGGTTATCAGCTGATTCGACCTTACCGCCTAAGTTATAAGACATCAATTGCATACCATAACAAATACCGAGAACTGGAATACCCAGTTTGTAAATGTCTTGGTCGATTGAAAAGGCATCTTTATCGTAGACACTCATTGGTCCACCAGAAAGAATAATACCTTTAGGATTGATTTCTTTAACTTCTGCAGCAGTAATAGTATTTGGTAGTAATTCAGAGTAAATACCGATATCTCTGATTCTACGTGTAATCAATTGGTTATACTGACTACCGTAGTCTAGAACGATGATGCTATCAGCATCAGGCCATTGCTTGCTCAAATCAATTTCCCCCATTTTTTTATTTATTCTATTGTATACGAAAATCTGTTCCATGTCATATATTGTATGCGCTTAATATTTTCTAAGATAAATTTTATCGATTTGATGATCTTCAGACTTGTGTAAAATCAAATTAGCTCGGTTTCTGGTTGGTTTGATATAATCATGCAAATTTGGATAATTAATTGTCTTCCAAACGTTCTTAGCCATATCCATCGCGGCTTTTTCCGGTATCTGGGTAAATTGGTAGTAATAACTGTTAGGATCGTTTCTAGCTAAGTCTAAAAGCTTTTCAAAGCGATTCAAGAACCATTCTTCGATATCTTCCATCTCGGCATCAATGTAAATCGAAAAATCAAAGAAATCACTGACATAGATTTGTTCGTTCTGAGGTAATTGTAATACATTTATCCCTTCAACGATCAAAATATCAGGATTATCTGTTTCTTCGTATTTGCCGGGAATAATATCGTAAATATTATGTGAGTATAAAGGATATTGAATTTTGCCACCTTTAGTCTTAACGTCACCCAAGAATTTCAAAAGTTTGCCCATGTCATAAGTTTCCGGGAAACCTTTTTTATCCATTAAGTTACGTTCCTTCAAAATTTTACTAGGATACAAAAATCCATCCGTTGTCATCTGTGAAACTTTATATTGCGGATAGGCCCGCTCTAGCATGATTTTTAACAGCCGTGCCGTGGTACTCTTACCCACCGCAACGGAACCCGAAACTCCAATGATAAATGGAACCTTTCGGGTTGAACGAGCGACAAACTCATTTTTTAATTTGGTTAATTTACGATAATTCTTCAGATAGATATGAAGTAAATGGCGAATCGGTGCATAGACCGAACGAACATCGTCAATCGAGATTTCATCATCCAAGGACTTGATTTTACGCAACTCTCCATCAGTAATGGCTTGCTTGGTATATTCACCGTGGAAGTTTTCCCATTGCTTGCGAGTAAATTCATCATAGTTTGCTAAACTTTGCATATTGTTAGACCTGCTTAATATAGTAATTAACTTTTATAAAATATCTGGTATTCTAGTATAGTATAGAACATTTTCAAAAAAGGATACATATATGAAGAGAATAGTATTATTTGGGGACTCAACCATGATGGGATTTCGTGATGGAAAGGCTAGCGATACTTTGGCCAAACGCATCCGGAATGACTTTCCTGGTCACGAAGTCATTAACATGTCGATTTCAGACTACAAAACCAATAATGCTATGACACGTGTTGAACGAGTTAGACGTTTGAATCCACAAGTAGTTATTTTAGGATTCGGTGTCAATGACATTTCGTTAGACGATGAAATCAAACCGGGAAAGTTTGCGGCCAACTTAACTAACATCATTACAATTCTGGGACCTGAAAGGGTAATTTTACTTTCGCCACCTTACATTGACTGGATCAAAGATCCGACTAGACCTTGGACTCGCCAATTACAATTTGAGTTGGTCACCGAACATCTCAGTAAACAACTAGACGTATCGTATATCGATTTACTTCACGATATGGCTAACTGTGCTAATCTTAAAGAGTTGCTACAAACAGACGGTTTGCACTTTACCAAGCAAGGTTATAATCTCTTAGAAGACGAGTTAATACCAGAAATTAAAGCTACATTGGCTAAGAAATCAAAGCTAGTGTCGAATTGAAGGAGCACTTTATGGATTTAAATATTCCACAAAAATATTTTATTTTATCGTGTAACGAAAAAGGTAGTATTCGTATTTTTAAGAATACCAGACGCCGCGCTTATTTAGCCGAAAGCTCATTTTTCGACTTGGCGTTAAATGATATTATTGATTTAACCGACAACAGTGTCATCATTAACAAGGTTTTACCTGACGACAAAACATATTTAAACGAATTTTTCCAAATCATCAACAAGAACCAAGGAAAAAGTGTCACACATGTATTGAGAGCGATGGCTACTAATGAGAAAATCACTCAAACTATCTATAATGAAATTGGTGATTCACTGGTTAATAAAGTCGATGTAACCAAAGCTGTCACTGGCCTAGTTTTCAAAACCAATAATTACTTACCTAACCGTAGTGTTAAACGGGAATTAGTTGCTGATTTGCGTAAGGAAATTTTGACAGCTGATAAGATCTCGCCTGAGGCCTTTGCGTTATTGGCTACCTTATATGGTAATCATGATTTGAAGTTTTACTTCTCACAATTCGAACAGAAGCAACTCAAAGATAAGATGGATCTGTACCAAAGTGATCCTACCTATGAGAAGCTATTTGAACTTTCAAAACGCTTGAACCGAGTTACTTTAACGCTTTTGAGTTAGTTCACTGCCGTCTTCCATAAAAAAGCTGATGGGCTGGAACATAGTGGGCACGACTTCGAACTAGCTCTACGAGTTATTTTGAAGATCGACCTTTCACATAACCTGGCAAAATTCGCCAGCTAAGTGAAATTTCACTATTTAGCCCATCAGCTTTTTTATTCCAGACTAGATTATTTATTTGTGTGCAGTGGGATTATATCTAATTTAACGGCATATTATTTTACCTTTATGTTCAAAATATATAGACAAAAAAGTTATTCCGGTAAACTTTTACTGGAATAACTTTTTTGTCTATATTCAATTTTCACTTAATGAAATACCTACTTCATTAAATTATAAAATTCTATCTGCTAATCAATCTTTAGATATTTTCATAATTAACCAACTTGGAAGACGGCAGCCTTAATATCCAAAATCAACCGGATCGCCTGGCAATCGTAACAATTGTGGTTTTCCATAATAATAGCCTTGACGTAAATTGATACCAAAACTACTGCTTAGTTTAGAATCCCTTGCATCCTCAATTCCCTCAAGAATCAAACGCAATCCATATTCACGACTAATAGCATGCCAAAAATGTAATTTTTGTTGAATTATTGGATTCTCAATCCCTGTTTTGAAGTTTTGCAAAGCAAACTTAACTTCTGATGCCAACGGCAGAATCTCTTGAATACTCTTAAAATCATTAATTCCTGTTCCAACATCATCCAATGAAATTTGCATCCCATGTTCCACAAAATTACGTAAATGTGGAATCAAACCAGTGTCTGGATAACTACGTGGGCCATCCTCTTCTGTTAACTCCACTACCAATTTAGCCGGATAAAGTTGAATCTGACTTTGAATAATAGCTTTGGCTATCATCGTATCCATCAACTGTTCTCGACTAACATTAACTGAACAATACTGAACCTTTAAGCCCAAAATTTTAGTTGTTTCCATTAACAATTTAGACATTACATTAGAATCAATACTAGAAAATGACTTTGGCAATCTCCATCCCTCAGAAGTCAATTGCTTAATTAATAATTCATAGCCAAAAACTGTATGTGTGCGAATATCAAATTGTGGTTGCACAAAATATCGGTAAACTGGTTCCATATACCCCACCACCTTTACAATTCTTATTATATACGAGTTTACATTCGTCACAATCCTTGTATAATCGTAGTATACTTCAAATCGAAAGGATGACCACGTTACGATTATAATTAAAATTATCGATTCTTTAAAAGCTGTGCATATAATATGAAAATTGCTGTTATTGGATGTACTCATGCAGGTATTGCTGCTATCAAGCAGATTCTAAAATATTATCCAGATGCTGACATTACTGTCTACGAACGAAATGCTGAAATTTCTTATCTTTCTTGTGGGACTTATCTTCATTTGGGTGGTACTGTGAAAAATTTGGATGATGTCCTCTATGCTGATCCAGATGATTTCATTGAACAAGGTGTTGACATGCGTATGCAATTTGAAGTAATTCGGATTGACGCAAAAGAACACACTATTTTATCGCATAATTTACAAACTAAAGAATTAGTCCACGATACTTATGATAAATTAATTATGGCAACGGGATCAATCACCGCTATTCCTGCAATTACAGGAGTCGAAAATCCCAAAGTAATGTTATGTAAAACCTGTGACCAAGCACATGAATTATATGCCGCTGCCCAAAAGTTTCATCACGTCGCTATTATTGGTGGTGGCTATGCTGGGGTTGAATTAGCAGAAGGTTATCTCAAATCCGGTCACCAAGTTACCTTAATCCAACGCAATCATCAATTATTGGATGAATACATGGATCCTAATATCGCTAAAAAAGTTCAAGATCTTTTAGAAGAAAAGGGTGCTGAAATACATACTGACACCGAAGTTACTAAATTCAGTGATCTTCCCGATGAACAATTACAATTGACTACTACTAATGGTAACTATAACGTTGATATGGTCGCAATTTGTCCTGGAGTAATACCTCAGTCCGATCTCCTCAAAGGACAAGTAAAACTTGCTAAAAATGGTGCTTTTATCACTGATCCTTATATGGGAACTTCCGACCCTGATATTTTTGCTGCCGGTGATGCGACTGAAGTTCACTACAATCCAACGCTCAGTCAAGCTTATATTCCATTGGCATCACACGCAGTCCGTCAAGGAACCCTAGCTGGAATTAATGTCTTGGATCGGCATCTCAAATCAATTGGAACTCAAGCCACAACTGGTATGTTGCTCTTCGATAAAACTGTTGCTTGTACTGGACTTACTTTAGCTAAGGCCAAAGCTGCTCATTTTGAGGCTGCTAGTGCTCTCTATCAAGGAAATTATCGTCCAGACTTTATGCCTACAACTGCTGAGATTTCTATTGAATTAATTTATGATAAAAACAGTCGCAAAGTCTTGGGAGCACAATTGATTTCTGACCACGAAGTTTCCCAATCAGCCAATACTTTATCCGTCGTAATTCAAAACGGTAATACTATCGATGAACTCGCCTTTCTCGATATGCTATTCTCACCTAATTTTGATGAACCATTCAATTATTTGAATTTAGTTGCTCAAGTAGCAGTTGATCAAGAACATGGTTATTGGCGTAATTAAAAATCATTTATTGTTATTGAATTCTAAAGCAAAAATCACACCATATTATTGTGGATCCCCTAACTGGGAATTCATAAACAATAATGTAGTGTGATTTTTTTATGGAAAGAAAAAATTTTTAAACGTTTTGTTCGATTTCATAATCTTCTGCTGGTACTCGTTGCAACAACTGTGATAACTCGCCAATTGAAGTAATCGTCAAGCGATGCATCGCCCGAGAAGCAATTGTATAAACTAATTGTTGCTCATCCTCGTCAAATTTATCCTTCGAAGCATCCCACATAATTACCGCATCGAATTCCAAACCTTTCGCTAAGAATGATGGCAAAACAATGGTCCCAGTTGCCAATCGTTGATTTTCTGAACGAATCAAAGTTGAGGGAACATTTTTTGCCTTGAGCAATTCATGCAAATGTTCGGCATCTGCCAAAGTTTTAGCAATGATAGCTGTCGTATATTTACGTTTATCATTTTCTTTAACCTGGCCAATTACGTGCTGAACAGATTCAGCTTCAGTTTTTGCCATCAAAAGATTTGGTAGATCACCTTCACGATTAAATGGTTCAATTTTTTGTCCATTAGTCAAAATAGCTTTGGTAAAGTCCGTAATTTGTTTTGTAGAACGATATGAATGAACTAATTGAATAACTCTGGTTTCATCAGTTTCAAACAAGCTTTGAACTTCAGACAACAGCGTCTGACTATTTTTCTTAGTGAAAATCGATTGATTCAAGTCACCTAACATCGTATAACGAGCTCTGGGGAATTTGTACTTCATATAAGCCAATTGGAATGGTGTGTAATCTTGAATCTCATCAATAAAGACAAACTTCATGTCCAATTCGCCATGTTTACCAGTTATTAAATCATATAAGTAAAGATATGGTGTTAAATCATTCATTGAAATTTGTTTCTGATTGAAGTTTTGAATGAAATTATCAACATATTGATTCCATTGTGTAATTGTAATATCATATTTTTTCAAATCGACGATCTTAGGAACAGCCTTTAAAAAATTCAGATAATTAGTGGCTACATTCAAGAATCGTAGATGTTTAATATTCTTGTTAACCCCTTGCATCATGGCCGTAACAATTTTACGGGCTAAGAAACGTTTCTCTTCATCACCATTCTTAAATTCTTGATCAGCAGTTGTATAAAGTGCTTGTAATTGTTCTTTACTCAAATCTTCAATTCGTTCAGAAACCCAATTAGAACGCATTTCGGCACCGATTTTACGATGTAACATTTTGATCAAACGGTCAACCGTAGCATCAATTCGATTGCCTAAATTATATTGTTCGCCATAACTATAGTAGATTTCTTGAATCTTTTCTTTCGGAATGAAGACCTTACCTTGGAACTTGATATCTTTAAAGGCCATACCACTTTGATCCAGCAATTTACTGTAGTTAGTTAAAGTCTTAAAGAAATCAACATCGGCTACAAACTTACCGATATTTTTACTTTCAGAATCGACTACGGTTTCAAATTGTTGTGATAAACTTTCAACTTTTAAATTTGGCAAACGACGAGCCAAAAATTGTTTGTAAGTCATTTGGACCATATTCTGTTCACCCATTTCTGGTAGAACATCTTTGATATAGTCATTGAAAAGTGAGTTGGGTGAGAACATAACAACTTGACTGGACGTCAATGTTCCACGATATTGATAAAGTAAATATGCAATTCGTTGCAAAATTGCTGATGTCTTACCTGATCCAGCAGCACCCTGAACAAAAAGCAATTTAGATTTAGTATCACGAATGATCTTATTTTGTTCACTCTGAATCGTTTTAACAATACCCTTCATGTGTGTAGAAGATTTTCCATCCAACACTTCGAGTAACATCTGATCCCCAATCGTTTCTTGGGTATCAAAGTAAGCTTTGATCTTACCTCCGTCGACTAGAAACTGACGTTTTAAGAAGAGATTAACCGATTGGAGCCCATCTGGTGTTTGATATTCGACGTCGCCCAATTTACCATCATAGTAGATTGAGGAAATTGGAGCCCGCCAATCATAGACCAAAAAATGATCATTCTTATCTGTGAAGGAACTCAAACCAATATAAACAGTCTCTCGTTTGGGTTCACCTTTTTCTTGAAAATCTAGGCGCGCAAAAAATGGTGTCTTTTCAAGTTTCTTTAAGATACTCAAACGTTGACGCGATTGTTGCCAACTATTATTTCTTTCATCCAACATCTGTTGTTGTTGATGGATCGAAAGAGCTGCGTCCATTGAAATAGCATCGCCATCCATACCTAAGTGAATATCATCAAATGCATTATTGATTACTTTGAGATCTTCTTCAGCAACGTCCATGTGTTCACGAAGCTGATTTTCAGACTTCTTAATTTTGTCAACCACATCATCTAAATGTGCTTGTTCAATTTGTTTTTCATCTAGTTCATTAACCTTAGATTTATCTGTCATCATAACAACCTCTTAAATTAAAGTTATATAATGTTACCATTATTGTTTAGCGGTTTCAAATAGGACACATTATTGATAATAAAAATACCTCAATGAATATTCCATCATTGAAGTATTAAATATTATTATTATTAATTTTTCTTCATATAACTAAAGTAATAGGATCCTGAAACAAAAATTACTCCACCAATGATATTACCTAAATACACTGGCACAAAATTCTGGAAGAATAACATCCAGGTACTGCCACCTTCAAAGATAGCTGCCGGAATAATGAAACAGTTAGCAATACTATGTTGGAAACCAACTGCCACAAAAATCATGATTGGGAACCAAATACCCATAATCTTTCCGGCTGCATCTTTAGCTCCAAAGGCTAACCAAACAGCAATTCCCACTAACCAGTTACAACCAATTCCGGAAACAAAAGCAGGAACAAATGACGCACCCGTTTTAGCTGCTGCAATTGAAATTACAGCCTGTTGGAATGGTGCTGCATGGGTTAAACCAACCACGTGACCAAAGAAATAGGCCACAAAAACTGCTCCGATAAAATTGAAGAATGTAATTACTACCAAATTTTTAATATAATCCATAAAACTAGCTTTCTTAGCAAAAATCGATGTTCCAACGGCCATCATATTTCCCGTTGCCAATTCTCCACCTGCTAAAAGAATTATGATCAAACCAATTGGGAAAACCGCTCCCCCAACTAAGGCCTTAACGCTAGCCAAATCTTTAGGAATCGACGCCGTCACTCGTACATATGCTAAAAAACCAATTGAAATCATTGCCCCACCGATGAAGCCAAGAATTGCTTTGGCTAACATGGTCTTTTGCAGTTTATTAACACCTGCCGTGATACTCTTCTGAAGAATTTCTTCCGGAGTAAACATATATAACCACCCATATTTAAGATTTAGTTCCTTAAAAGTAGCATCTATCCACGAACTTATCAATTGATTTTATAAAAATCGTTCGGATAACACGTATACACAAAAATAACGCAGATTTTTTATAATCTGCGTTATTTTTTTAATCATTAACCCAAGAAAAGAGTCCTTTGAACCAATTCCAAGACTTATCAATTGAAAGTGAAGCCAAAATAAACATTGCCGGTAAAAATTGAATCAAATATCGACTCCGACCACCTTCAAAAATCAACAAAAATATAAAACCTCCAATAATTGCTAAACGTAAAGTTTGCACAATTTTCGTTTGATCTCGCCAATTAAGAACTATTGTTGCTAAAAAAACTATCCACCAGATTTGAGCAACATAACGAAAATCACCTAGATTTTTCCCATACAAGTAAACAAAATTACGTAATTTACCGCGAAACCCCTTCGACGAAGGATTAGTATTCCCGCGAATAAAATGTCCTTCTTTGATCCAAGCAAACGTTCCATCCGCTGTATTGTTTCGATGTTTTTTAAATAAAAACTTTATATATCCGAAAGGCCCCATCTTACCAATTCTTTTCTTTAACATTCTTTTGGAATAATCAATTTGAGCTTTACGATTTGGTAATTCAGCCATCATCAAAGAGTCTTTGGCATTATAACCACCATCACCAGATACACCCATATTAATAAAATTAATCATCGGCTTACTACGAGCTGTATTGACTTGAATGTAATCTTGATGCTCAATTTGATGATTTTCAATCAAGTACGTTGGCACCATAGTTAGAATAATCACGGAGCCAAATATGACTTCTGTTACAAGATCCTTTCGTTCTTTAAATAAATATAGAAATTCAATCAAAATAATTGCTATAAAACCTACGATTGACGACGGTTTAATAAAATATGAACTGATCACCGCCATACCAAAAATAATTGCAGTTGGAATTTTCACACGCCAATAAAAATCACCATAGCGTAACAAAACGTAGCAAAAAAAATACAACGATACTAATGGCAGCACCCAAGTATCAGTATAGGGAACTATAATCATTGGGAATAATAGTAACCAGACAGCATGTAAATATATTGCTAAAGGTGTCTTTCTCCGAGCCAATATCATCACACTACCAATGTTGAGCAGTGCTGAGATATCAACTAATAACGTTGTAACTAAATCAAAAAATAACCACGACTTAGTATTAAAAAACATTGCTAATTGATGTTGCACTAACATTGCGGGAATATTATTGGGATTCAGTGAATAGTATCCTCGAAGTTCAGCATCCGTTGTATTACTTAGGGCTTCATGAATTGCACCCGCATCAAATCCAATTACTGGATGAACATTTAATACAAAAACAATTTGAACAATTATTGCGATACCAAAAATCGCACTGGCTGTGATTAAACTTCTATCGATAAAAATAAATTTTATAAAATCAGCAAATTCATTATAGGTGAAAAAACTGACCAACAGAATCAAACTAAGAATAATAAAAACAGTCGTATACATAGTAGTCCCAGCACCAGTTACACTGTTATCGCCAAGAATCAGGTTAGGTGAAGTTATTGCAAAATAAAATGTCAGTAAAAATAAAAAATAAAACAGATATCGAATCAATCGATTACCAAAGTTGAAAAACTTACCTTTCATCTCATTCCCCTATCTCAAAGTTATGCAATAAAATCTAGTGGGTGATTCGCCAATTTCTAAACGAGTTAAAACAGCATTACTTTTTCGTAATATATCAGTGATAACCTGAAAGAAATAGGTCGTTAGATTTTCTAATGTTGGATTAATTCGATCAAATGGTGGCACTGTATTCAAAAACTTTCCAGACACATTAGCCGAAACTTCTTTAAGTTCTTCCTCAATTGCGTCAAAACGAACCATTCGATCATTGTTAACATGGATTTCACAGATTACAGCCCAAGTATGCATATGTTCTTTCCCCATGCCACCTTCCCAACGAACGGCATGACTAGCATTAATATACGACGTCAATTTATATGTGTTATACGTTTCATAACCTTCTATATTCAATCTTTTTCTCTCCTCAAATTACGAATATCTTTTTTTACAACTTTTAACGCATGTTTTGATTCCTCATCAAAACTTAATGAATTCCACTGTTTATTTTTCTCCGAAACATTCAACGATCCAATCAATCTAAACCACGAGCAAATAAAATTGTACATTGGCAACGTTAATGCGACCCAGCTAATTCGTGTATAAAACCGTAATTCATTTTGAAATTTTTTTAATAACATCTTTACACAGAAATAATTCAGCGTTGATACTAGTACGTATAAAAAATAAATTATTACATATGATATTCCTAAAATAACTGGTGAATATCTTAAAAAGAGCAAGACAAAACTAGCAAATAACCAAATCATTTTCGGAAAAATAAATGTATGATCAATCATCATTCGACGTATTAAAAAATTATTGAAGAAATTTTTAATAGCCGAATCATTACGCATATATGAATGTGCTACTTCCAACTCTCCTCGTTGCCAGCGCTGACGTTGTCGATATAATTCATCCAAATTACTGATGGGATCAATATAAAAAATTGCATCAGTACAAATCAAAACCTTTTGTTTCAATCGATCACGAATCTGAAAAGTCATTTCAGTATCTTCACCTAACGTTTTAGTATCATACATAAATGTCTTCATTAATGTAGATTTACGAAAGGACGAGAATGCTCCTGACATGGTAAAAATCTGGTCACTATAAGATTCAATTACTCGTCCTGATAAAAATGCCTGAGCATATTCAAAGTATTCATTCTTTCTCAAAAGTTTTAACGAGAACTTCTTAGTTCGTTTGATCATATCTTTACGGGGTAAAATAGTACCTGTCATTGCCGAAATATCTAGATGATTCTCAAATTTTAAAACAACATTCATTAAAGCATTCTTTTCCAAAGTTCCATCGCTATCAATATTAATTATATAAGTCCCAATTGATTGATAAATCGAAGCATTTAAGGCATTAGCTTTGCCCTTTATCGTCTTCATCAATTGCATATTTAAACCAAGATCCGTCTGAGCCCGAGCAAATTCACCAAAACTATTATCTGTGCTCTGGTTATCCGCTAAAATCACTTGAATCAATTTATCGGGATATGTTGAATCCTTAATAGATTTCAAACAGTTATAAAGTGTATCTTCTGAATTATAAACAGGAACAATTATCGTAATAAACGGTAATTTCATTGGCACTGGTTCTTCCTCAGGATGACGATTTTTTTGTACTAAAACAATTGCCGAAATAAATGCCGGAATTATTTCAACAATAATTGGTATCAAGATCCACGTTAACCAAAAACCCATTTGCCTAACTGTTAAGTACCAAAAGTAACTCATATACGTTTTATTCTTTCCTTAAAAGTTTTATAGATTCCCTGAGATAAACTGGAATAGGTGAAGACATTGTAATATAACATAATGATCAATAAATAAAATACTATTCTGCCGATAATTGTATGTGCCAAATAATAAACCGATCCGCCACCCAAATGTACTATAATAACGACAATCAATAATCGAATCACGTTAGACAAATAAATCCATAATGTCCCTAATATGATATAAAAAACTTTTTCTTTGCGGGAATATGTTGGATAGAATGCTAATAAACCAATAAAAGCCATCGTCTCAATTATTCCTGAACATTCATAATCAATTGTCATGGTTACTGGTTCCATTGAATTTATTATATAAACTATTCCATATTCGGGTAATACCTGACAGATATGGGTCAAATTTCCTATGCCAGCTACTCCATAAATCACTGCATGAGTAAAAAACCAGATCCAGTAAGGGGTACTTAACGCCATCAAGATGAAAAAGAACCCAATACTACCAACTATAAAAGAAAAAGCCGTCAGTTTAGCGCGTTTCAAAACTGACAGCATATATAACCAGATTATTATTCCAAAGAATAAATAACTATTTATTAATTACCTTCCTAGCTTTTCTCATCTTTGGCACTTTAATTACAGCAAATAAAGCAATCGCAAATCCGATGATTGCTAAAACAACTGGACCAGTACTCCCACCAGTTACTTTTAACTTTTGGGGACCTAAATTAGTTGCATACATTGTTATATCCTGACTAGCAGCAACAGGAGCTTTGATTCCTGCAAAGGGAATTCTAGTTTCCAAAATATCATGTATATGACCATTTTTAATAGTCCGGTGAACTTTAGCATCAGCTGATTTCACAGCACCATTATATGTCGGACCCCAGACATCAACACGAACATTTTTAGTTTCGTTGTTTTTCATTCCAGCGACACTTCTAAAATCCACATTATATTCCTTATTTGCTATAGTAAATTTATAGGTGTTCTCTTGTAGTGGTGCATCACCATTGTTATTTTTAGACATATTTATGTACATATACATATTTTTATCGTCCGCTAATAAGACACCTTGTTTGATGATTTTATCCCAATCATACCCAATATCCGTTTTGTGAGTATCATCCCAATCACTAAATTTACCATCAATTTTAATATGATAAATGTTATTGGCAGTTTTGATATTAGTAGTTGATTCGGCCTCAACCACAGTTGATATACTAAAACTGGATATTCCTAAAACAATTAATAATGCGAAAAATATTTTACGCATAATTCCCCCATAAGTTGTTTACTAAATTCAATCTATCCCGATTATAAGATATATATTTCTAAATATTAATATATTAATGTTACTTGTAACATCTTACTTACTTTAAAACAAAGAAATACCGATTTCCAGTAGGAAATCGGTATTTCTATTTAATCGATCATCATCAATCGATCACTGTCTAAGATTTTAAATTTATTATTACTGATTTTTTGAATCATACCCTGATTGGCCAAAGCTGTTAACTTACGACTTATGGTCTCAGGCGTAGTACCTAAATAAGTTGCGATATCTTTCTTCTTCAATGGTAAAGTGAATATTTCCTCATCAAGTCCCGCACTAGTTTCCAACAAATAACTAGCTAAACGACTTTCAACACTGGCAGTCGTAACTTCCGTGTTCTGTTGTTCCAGCTCAGAAATTCGTCTTCCCAAGGCATTGACCATATTCACTGCCATTTCAGGAGTTTCTTGCATCAATTTTTGGAAGTCTTGACGAGATATCTGACAAACATCAGTATCCATCAGGGCTTGGGCAAAACTGTTGTGTTCTGAATTAGAGAACAAAGCGGCCTCACCATCAAAATCACCTGTCTGCAAGACTCGTAACATCTGTTCCTTACCATTTGCAGACATTTGGAAAACTTTCGCCTGACCATGTGCCACGATGATCAACGAATCGGCAGTATCACCGGCAGAGAAAAGATATTCGCCATTTTTGTAGTGATGGTGAGTCACCAAAGTTGCCACTGTCTCCAGATCAACCTTTGCTAAATTTTGAAAGATCGTTACTAATTCAACACAATCCTCTGCGGTGTGGTCATGCGCTAATTTTCCCATTAACTAATTCTCCTTAGTCAAAGTCTTCATCATCTTCTTCTTCAAAGCCTTCTCGAGCAGTCTTTCCAAGAAGAGCTTGATAGATTCTGATTTGATGATTGTTAAAACCTAATAGTTGAACCAACAATTGTGCCATGAATGGACGATCTTCATTTTCAGCCAACTTGATAGCACGCGTAACAAACATATTGTCAGTATTGAAATCATTAACAACAGTTTGGAGCATTGCTTCAGCGTCCAAGTATTTATTCTTGCCATCTTCTTCGATCATAGCGTAGTCAGAATATTCTTTCACAGTAGAAGGAGGAAGCTCGCCCTCATCCAACAATTCATCGGCTATTTTATCATACCAAGCGTTGTTGTCAGTGATAGTTTGTCCTAAAACAGCTTTGTAATTCTCGGCGTTAGCGCCCTTAATGAACCATTCTAATTGGTGCAATTTGATATTTAATAAGAAATGATTAGCAACAATGTGACCAGTCATCGCACCAGCAGTAGGTTTGTGGTGATCAGCATCAGCTTGTTTTTGTTCAGCGGTAAATTTTTCCTCGATTGTTAATTCAGTCATTAGGCAATCTCCTTAACTTTAACTTTTAATACTTCATATCCTAAATCTTTGATCACATTTGATAATTCTTCAGCGGAAGTTTGGCTTTCATCAAAATCAGCTCTAACTTTACCAGCATTGAAGAGAACCTTGACGTTTGAAACACCGGCTTGATTTTCAACAGCCTTTTGAATTTTTGTCATACATGATGGGCAAGTTAATTCGCCTAATTGTAAAATTGCTTTTGCCATAATTGATTCCTCCATATTTCTTAGATCCTTGCTAGTGAAGTTTCAAATACCCACGAGCTGTAAATGTTCCAAAGTTGAAGCACTTACAGCTCGCAAGTAATTCGAAAATCACTTGCTTGTTTAACTTACAAATACTATCTTAATTGGTCGGCAGGTTTCAGAACTTGATTTGAATCAAGTTTTGCCGGTTTATTTTTAATTAATCTCATTGCATTGAAAATTACGACTAGAATACTGATTTCATGAACAAACATGCCACTACCCATGTGAATTACTCCCACGATCAAACCGAGTAATAGTAAGGCTACGGTACCAACAGCAATGATGATATTTTCTTTGGTATTGGCAGTTGTTTTCTTAGCCAAAACATAAGCGTGAGCCAAAGCTTTAAAACTAGATTTAACTAGAATAATATCGGCCGTTTCGATGGCAACATCTGTTCCAGTACCCATACCAACTCCAATATCAGCTGTAGCAAGTGAAGGACTATCATTGATACCATCACCAACGAAAGCGACGGTACTTCCTTCCTTTTGGAACTTCTTAACAAATTCAACTTTATCTTCAGGCAATAGTTCTGCGTGAACTTCATCAATTGGTAATCTGTCAGCGACACGTTGAGCAGCGACTTTATTATCACCAGTCAACATCACGATTCGTTTTAAACCAGCATCTTTCAATGCTTGTAATCCGGATTTGGCATCAGGTCTTAATTGATCATTGACCCCAACTACCAAACGTAATTTTTGATCCATTGCCATCAAGACAACAGAATCACCATCATTCATGCGCGCATCGATAGCTTTTCTTTGAGCAGTTGTGATTTCAACCTGATTGGCTTTCATTAAACGTTCGTTACCAACCAAGAGTTGTGTATCATTCATTGAACCAACTAACCCCTGGCCCTTAACAGTATCTAGTTCAGGTAATTTTGGTGTTTTAGTGATGCCCAAATCATTAATATACTTAACAATAGCTTGGCCTAATGGATGATCAGAAGTTTTTTCCACAGCGGATAACAGACCTAACATGGACTCTTTATCTTCGCCAAAGTTATCCACATCTGTGACCGACATCTGACCAGTCGTCAAAGTACCAGTTTTATCAAGCACTAAAGTATCCACATGTGCAAAACTATCGACAGCATTGCCACCTTTCATCAAGATACCATTCTTGGCACCATTACCAATTCCGGCAACGTTTGAAACTGGCGCACCGATTACCAAAGCACCGGGGCATCCGAGAACTAGGACTGTAATTGCTAATGGGAAATCTTGGGTGAAGATCCAAACTAAGATACCGATAATCAAAACAGCTGGTGTGTAATAAGTTGCAAATTTATCAATAAAACGAGCAGCAGGTGATTGACTATCTTGAGCTTCTTCAACTAATTCGATGATTTTACCAAAAGTAGTATCTTCACCGACAGAAGTTGTTTCGACGGTAATTGTTCCATTGTCAGTCAAGGAACCAGCAAAAACTTTGTCACCGATACCCTTTTTAGCTGGGGTTGATTCACCCGTAATTGAAGCTTCATTCATATAACCAGTTCCGTTAATAATTTTGCCATCAACAGGAATTTGACCACCTGGTTTAACTAAAACATGGTCACCTTCGTCCAAATCATCAACATCGACTGTTTCAGTTTGACCATCGTCATTAACTAATTCAGCCGTTGTTGGTGCCATCTTAGTTAAACTCTTAACTGAAGAGCGAGTCTTTTCCAAGGTCTTTTGTTCCAAATAATTACCGAATAGGAATAAGAAAGTAACAACAGCTGATTCTTCATATTCACCGATAATAAAAGCCCCGATAACGGCGATTGTTACCAATAGTTCAATACTAATAACTTTATTCTTCAAGGCTGAGAACGCGTGGAGTGCAATCGGAATCGCTCCAAGAATACTGGCTACGATCATGAAGACCGTGGCGGCAATTGGTAATTTGATCAAGTAATCTGAAACTAAACTTAAAGCAATCAGGATAGCGATTGCGGCTGTGATTTTATTTTGATGTTTTGAAATCCATATATTTAATTTAATCATCGTCTTTACCTCTCCTCTAACTTACAAGACTTATTCTACTGGGGTTGGGTAATTAAAAAATTGATGCTTATCAAGTTTTGGAGATTTACATACATTTTCAGCACAAATAGCCCATATTAACTGATCATAACGTCAGATAATATGGACTTTTTTGTCATTGAGATAGAACTAAATAAGCTAGAAACTAATAAATTAATTTAGATTACTAAAAATAGAAACAATCATTCTAATCTGGAGTGAGAGCAATTCGGGGGCTCAGCAGTGGAAGACAGCAGTCTAATACCAACTCCGTTGATTTATGCTCTAACTAAATTATTTCTTATCATTTTCACGTTGAGCTAACCGTTTCTTTAATGGTGGATAAATTTTGTTAGCAATGGCTTCGGCGATAATAAAACCAATTGCCAATGACATTCCTACTGTTAAAGCTTTAACAAACCCTACAAAAGCGGCATTATCATTGCCTAAAGTAAAATTTTTCATACTATCATAAAGGATTGCTCCGGGAACTAATGAAACCAAACAAGGTACGTAAAAAATATTAACTGGTGCCCGAACTAAAATTGCACAAAGATTTCCTAATAAACCAATCACGACTGCTCCTAAGAGATTGGGCATAATCAATCCGTGATTGTACCAACCGACAATAATATAAACGATCCAAGCAATAGCTCCGACCAATCCAGCCGGTATCAGTGTTCGACGGGGATTATTAGTGATGATGCCAAAGCCAACACTGGATAAAAATCCAAAAATAAATCCATAAACTATTTCCATCATAATTAACCTCCAAAAATCGACTTAATTATAATTTGGCCGACAATAACGCCACTACCAATTGAAATTCCGGCCATAATTGCATCAGTCGCCCGCACGATTCCTGAAATAGTATTTCTTTCAATAATTTCTCGCAAAGAGTTAGTCATTGGAACTCCTGGAACTAACGGCATCAAAGCACTGATAATAATGTAATTTGCATCGTGAGCAATGCCTACAATCCCTAAAACATTGGCTAATAAACTAATGACTAAACTGCCGACTGCCACTGGAATATAAGGTGTTTTGGTATGATGGGCGACTATTTGTGATGCTACATAACCCAGTATTCCAACGAAAAAAGCCAATGCTAAATCACCCCAAGTGGCTTTGAACAGCAACATTGGTGGCATCGATACTAGTCCAGCGCCGATACACTTCGTTAACCACGAAAAATCCAAAGTTTCGGTATCAACGCGTTTTACTTCCTTTTTTAATTCATCGTACGTAATTTCATGTCTAGAAAATTCTCTCGATAAAGTATTGATCTCATCTACTTTTTGTAAATTAAAGTCCCCAACCCGCACCTTAAAAATCCGTGTTGTAGCACTGTTTTCCGAGCTAACAAAAATACCCGTCATTGTCGCGTGACAAATAACCGGTAAATCAACAGCCCGACCCACATACTCAACCGTGTTTTCAACTCGTGAAGTTTCCGCACCGTTTTCCAGTAGAATCGTACCCACTTGACCACAAAGAGTGACAATATCTCGTTCACTGATAGCCCCCATAATGGCTCCTTCCAAATGGTTAGATATTTTTATTGTTAGATAATTATTAACACATTATTATAAATAAAAAAAGCTAGTAGACTGAAAGATGAAAAAAAGACCATTCCAGTCAAAATCATCGACCAGAACAATCTATTTATTTAATCCTTCAAATAAGTTCCCTTTAGTAGGGTCAAAACCATGACCAAAATCACCCCACCAATGACAATTAGAATATCATTGGCTTGATTGCCAGTTTGTGGCAAGGTTCCTTTGTTTTTTTCAGTATCCGTTGTTGAAGTAGCAGGTTTAACATCTCCAAGATTACTCAAGCTGCTCAAATCTGACAATAAACCTGACGTATCAGAACTATTCATCAGGCTAGATAAATCAGAAGGATTCAAACTATCAAAATTTAAATTGAATCCTAGATTCTTGTTCAAACCGAAATCTGGAATATTCATCGTAATATTACCAGGAATTGATTTACTCAAATCTGTAATCTTATTGATTGGGAAATCAAAGGTAATATAATTACTGTCCCCATCACTTCTGAAACTTAGATTATATGGCTTTTGATTATTAATCAAATTAAGCTCAAAAGCATTGTTACCAAATTTTTTAGGATATTTGATCGTCATTTCAACATAATAAGTTCCGTCAGGATTTTGCATAACTTTAGCTGTATTCGTAAAGTATGGTGAGATCAAAGAACCATCACCGTTATTCTTTGCAATTTTATAAGTTAATTCTTTTAAAACCGTTTTTGGATCAGTATCGTTACTGCTGTTAGTTGTCGTTGAAGTTGTTGTATCACTCTTTGGCGTCGACAAAATATCTTTAGCACTGTCAGCGGCTGACTTTACATTTCCGGCTAAATTTTTAACATTATTGGCGGTCGTGTTCAAATCATTTTCAGCACTAGTAATCTGATTTAACGAATCAGCGAAGGTGCTAACTGGACCTTGGTGCAACAAGGAATCCTTATCAAAGGAAAAATCAACATGATGCTCAAATCCACTAATACCTAAAGTACTCGTTTGAACAATTGCCGGAATTTCACTGTCTAGATCATCTAAACTATTAATGTTAAAACTAACGTTCAAATGATGTGCATCATTATCAATCTTTGTTACCTTCATTGCTTGACCACCATCTGTTTGAACGTCCAAACTAGTCAGATCACTAATTCGAGCGGTCATTACTACTCGGTAAGTTCCATCGTTATTTGGATAAATAGTTGCACTTTTAGTAAATAATGGACTTATCTCAGTTGATAACCCATTAGAATTTCTTTTTAAAACTTCATAATTAATTGTTTGACTATTGTTTGTTGTATCTGCTTGAACTGTTTCTTCCATTACATTTGGTGAACCGGTATGATAACTTACTTCACCAAATATTCCCAAGAGCATCCCCACAGACAATAGACTGATTAGAAACTTCTTCATCATATCGCCCCTTTTAACATATACCAATTTTATCATAATTATTTCAAACACTTAAATATTACGACATATTTCAGCAAATATAAAATAAAAGTTTCATTAGAATTATTAAAATAATATTATAGATTATTTGAAATAAACTAAGAGATAGATATATACTTATAACTATCATTTGCAGGAAGGTGACTAATTTATGAAACAAGGAACAACTATCCTTACTTTAGACAACGGATACCACTTATGGACACACACAGCTGGTCACGGCGATATTAAATTGCTTTGCCTACACGGTGGACCTGGTGGAAACCATGAATACTGGGAAAACTTTGGCGACAAGCTTGCTGATCTTGGTGTTCAAGTAACATTCTATGATCAATTAGGTTCATGGTATTCTGATCAACCAGATTATAGTGATCCCGAAATTGCTAAAAAATATCTAACTTACGATTACTTCTTGGAAGAAGTTGAAGAAGTTAGACAAAAATTAGGACTAGATAATTTCTACCTCATTGGACAATCATGGGGTGGCGCTTTAGTTCAAATGTATGCTGCTAAATATGGTCAACATCTTAAAGGTGCTATCATCTCAAGTATGGTTGATGAAATTGATGACTATGTTATCAATATCAACAAATGTCGTCTAGATGCTTTAGGCGCTGACAAAGTTAAATATATGGAAAAAATTGAAGCTGAAAATAACCTTTCAGATCCAACTTACCAAAGCTACGTTGATATTTTGAATGCCGAATACGTTGATCGTAAACAACCAACTGCTATTAGACACTTGGTTGACACAACTGCTGTTCCCGTTTACAATACTTTCCAAGGCGACAACGAGTTTGTTATCACTGGTAAATTAAAGGATTGGCATTTCAGAAGTCATTTGAAAGAAATCACTGTCCCAACCTTGATAACTTTCGGTGAGCATGAAACAATGCCTATCGCTACAGCTAAGATCATGCAAAAGGAAATCCCTCATGCAAGATTAGTTACAACACCAAACGGTGGTCACCACCATATGATTGATAATGCTCCAGTTTACTTCGATCACTTAGAGACATTCATCAAGGATGTCGAAAGCAACAATTTTAACGATTAACAATCTAACAAAACTTAATCGAATCTAACGAAAAAATAGTCTTCCATTTTTGGAGGACTATTTTTTTGCGCTCAAACAAAAAATTACCAATCCTTTTGAGATCGATAATTTTTTGATGAGACAAGCTGTGTTTTATTTTGCATTAATCAAACAATGATTTCCGATATTGTAACGGTGTTGTCGTGTAATACTTTTTAAATAATACAAAGAAATTTTTATTTGTGCCAAATCCACACATAACAGCAATTTCATTCATATCCAAATTAGTAGTTCTTAACAATTCAATTGCCTTAGTAAGTCGCAACCTTAAAATAAACTTTTTAGGAGATATGCCTGTATATTTTTTAAAAATACGAGAGAAATATTCTGGACTAACATGATATGAACTAGAGATATCACGTATATCCAATTGCTGATCAAAATTTCGTTTAATATATAAAATTGCATCCTTCAAAAAATCAGGAGTTTCATTATTTTGAACAATTTCATTTGCAATACTATTTTCACCAATCAGCTTAACTACGTTAGATCCAACAACATGACTATAATATAAAGCATTCATATTTTCGGCTTCATCCATGTAGCTTTTTTGGTAGAAAAATATTAAATTCTCTAGTGATTCCTTAAATTGAATATTTTTTTGAAAATATTCTGCCCTTTTATATATAGGACTGAAATTCAATACTTCACTATTAATACTCTTACCAAACAACCATTCTGGCGGAATGATTATTGTAAGTAATTTATCCATCTGCGTAATTTTCAAATCCATACTATGTACTTGTTTCGACCCAATAATCAGTAATTCATGTTCTTTCAAATTATAGCGTTGCCCTTGAATTAAAACCGTCCCCGGATTTCCACACAAAACGTACAATAGTTCTAATCCCTCATGCCAATGCGGAATAACATAGAAATTAGGATTATTCTTATGGAAAATAACCCTGATGGGTAAATATTTACTATATTGTTGTTGTTCATGATAGGCATTCATTCCTCACACCACTTTTCATTAGGTCACACGTTATCTATACAAAACATATTTATACATCATGGAGATATTAACATCTATTTTCCCCTAAAAATGTTCAGATACCAAAAAAGAACCATACCGATTGTGGCATGGTTCCTTTAAAATGTAATTAATCAGTTACGGGAGCTTTATATCCCTTCTTAATTAATCTTGAATTAATCAGATTCAAAATGATACCTAGAATACTAAATACAATTAGAATCGTAAATATTTTTTTATAAGCAACGTTAGTTGAATATGAATCTAGAATCCTACCAAAAATTGGATAAGCGAAAAATGATGGACTGTATCCGAAGAATGAAGCAATTGACATAGCTGTTGATGAAATATCATCTGGAATACCGTACTGACCAAGTGGTGCATAATAAACGGCTCTGATTAAGAAACATGAAAGTGTTGTTAGTAATAAGAAAATCATCGCGACAACAACAAGCGATTTTTCCTTTGGAATAAACATAGTTATACCTAGGAAAACAGTCATTAATGCATAACAGATTGACATCCAACTAGCACTATTCTTAAATAATTTATCTGAAACAATACCTGAGATTGATGATGAGGCAACATTTACTGCAGTACCATTAACAATCCCAAAAACTGCGACTAAAGCAGCACTGATAGCAAAAGAATTTTGTAGATAAGGTACAAAGTAAGTGCTTACACCAACATATGTAATATAGGCACAAGCGGAGCCCAATCCTGTTAGCCATACTACCGGTAATTTAAACGCTTGAATAACCGCATTAAAACTAATTTTATCAGTTTTATCTTCATTTTTTTCTTTGTTACTTGATTCCATCTTTGCATCGTCCATAAAATCATGTGGTAATTTGAACCAAACAAGTAAAGCAAATAGAATCGTAATTGCTGAGTTAAAGATCATCGCTGCCTTGATACCTAAAATCATACCTAAACTAGCAGACACGGCACTGAAAAGAATAACATCAATACTGTTAACGATTAAGCCCCCAACGCCTCTCAATGATTCCATAACACCAAAGGCTGTAGCTTGTGATTTTTTACCACCAATATGTTTTACTGATTTTTGAATTGTTGGCCAATAAAGTGCTTCACCAAAAATACCAAACAGTACAAAGTACACAATCAAAAGTGGGAATGGAGGATTAGATGATACAGCAATAACTAATCCAATTATCCCGTAACAAATCATATCAAAAGTTAAAAGTTTTCGAACATTCATTCTTTCCTGAATCCATCCAAAAACCAAGTATCCAAAAATCTGGACAAATCCCATAATGCTCATCAATAATCCTAGTTGAGTATTAGTGGCTCCCAATTGTGCTCTAAATGGTTCATATAAAATTCCTCTTAATCCAATAAATAGATAAATGGTTGTTGCACTACCAACTACCAGTAGATATTCAGAAAGTTTTTTAGAAGATAATGGTAGTTTTTCAAATTTTTCTTTTAATTTACTAGTTTTCATCATTTTTAATATCCCCTTATAACAAGTCTATTGTTGAAATAAGTGCTAGATGATCTGATAAATCAGATTGAATTAGCTTAGTATCTAAGAGCTTGATATTGTCTGATAACATAATATTGTCAATTGAATAAACGTTCATGGTTGGATCAATACAGTGGAAAGTATCATACCAAATACCTTTATTACCATTGGCTAGAGTAAATTCATTACGTAAAAATTCTATTTCCTTAGTACTTTGATCAGTATTAAAATCCCCGGCCAAAATTTTATAATCTGCTGTATCTTCCCTGAGAATTTTTCTGATTTGTACCAATTGGGCATGTCTTAAAGCAATTGTTTCAAAACTTAGATGTGTACTATAGAAAGCTAATGTTTTACCATCGATTTCAATTTCACTTCTAGTAACAATTCTTGGTTCGATATAAGTATGTGTCTTGTTATATTCCTCCAAATTTTTTAAGGTCCCCGGTTTAGAAACGTTGTATTCCTTATAGTATTTATGCATACCATCAATAGTTTCCGGTTTAGCATCTTCGGAATAAAGTTTTATAATCCTATTATTTTTTAGAGCTAACTCACTTACAGTTCCAACTCCCATATCGCCCTCAGCAAATTCAATGGCACTACCAAAAAAATCATCGGCATACTTTTGATCACCTTTTTTGAATCCAGCTAGCCCATTAAATTTTTCTGAACTAAATCTATAATTGTCATAATTAATTTCTTGTACAGCACAGATATCTACATGATTATTCTTCAATAATTCTGCCTGTTTAAAACTATCATTTGGCTTCGTACTCTGGAGATTATATGTTCCTACGACCAACTTTGTCATCGTTGTCCCTTCTTCCCTTAAGATTTATAAATTTTATTTTGTTACTACTTGTGTAATCTTCTTGTTCTCCGAATTTAATTCATAAATTGTGTCGCTGATTTTTGTTTTAAAACCTGTTCCTTTGATCAAGCTTATTGTGATGCTATTTTGGCTTAATGATATTTCCAGTAAATTATTTAGATAAAGCATTCTAAATTTCAATTTTGAAAATTGCTTTGGTAAATGATATTCAAAGGATAAATAATCATCACACAACGACATACCAGCAAATCCAGCTACTATTGATAGCCAACTTCCTGCTAAGTTAGCCACATGCAATCCATCATCAGTATTTCCATGACTGTTCTCTAAATCCATGAGCACACTGTCTTTAAAGGCGTTATAGGTCTCATCCGTTCGATTTAACCTTGCAGCGATAATGCCATAAATTGATTTCGATAATGATGAATCATGTGTTGTTACCTTGTCATAATAGTCATATTCACGTTCCAATTGATCAACAGGAGTTTCACCTGCAAATAGATATTCTGCTAACAATGTGTCGGCTTGTTTGGCCACTTGATACCTATAAATAGTTAATGGATGATAATGTAATAACAATGGATAGTTTTCCTTTGGCGTCTTATCAAATGGCCAAACTGGCTTTTGTAAAAAACTATCATCTTGAGCATAAATACCTTTATCAGTGTTATATGGCAAGTAAACATCTTTGACCGTCTGATCTAAATCAATAATTTCTTCATCAGTTAATTTCAATTCTTTAGTCTTATTGGAATTATTTTTCTTTAAAATATCAGCGTACTTTTTGACCAGTGATAAATTATATTTAGCCATTCGATTAGTGTAATAATTATTATCAACTAAGGCCGTATATTCATCTGGGCCAGTTACAGTATGAAATTCAAATTGCCTTTGTCCATCAACTGTATTGTAATCACCAAATCCTTTCCAAAAGCGTGCTGTTTCTAAAATCAATTCCATACCATATTTTTCAATGAATTCATTATCTTTAGTTGCTTTATAGTAATAATCCACTGCAAAAGCTATATCAGCATCGATATGATATTGTGCTGTTCCAGCTGGATAATAAGCTGAGGCTTCTAAACCATTAATTGTTCTCCATGCAAATAAGGCACCCTTATCGACACCTAATTCAGAGGCTCTTTTTCTCGATTGATCCAAACAATTAAACCGATAAATCAATAAGTTTCGGGCGATACCTGGTGATGTATGTGCAAAGTAAGGTATGCCGTACATCTCAGTATCCCAGAAATAATGCCCCTCATAACCGGTTCCACTAAGGCCTTTCGCAGACAAACTTGTTTTGCCATCTCTACCGGCCGATTGAAATAATTGGAACATATTATAAAGACTTGCTTTGTTTAACTTTGGAGAATCATCAATACTTAATGCAGAGTTTTCCCAAGTATTCTTCCAAAATGATATTGAATCAGCCTTTATTTCATCTAAATTTGGTATCTGCAAAAATGGATTTTTAACATTCTCTTGAATATCACCAATTCCAAAGATGTATCCTACTTTGCTCATTTTTTTCAATGATACTTTATAGTTACTTAAGTTAATTTCATCGGCAGATTTTAATAAGATTGGTAATGATAAATTAGTATTTTGCGTCTTTATCACGCATGAATATGAATCTTGTTCTTGTTCTCCTATAACAGTAACTTTTTGAACGAGACTTTGTTTCCGCGGATCATCTGTTTCTACTTGCTTAATATCCCTATTAAAAATAATATTCTTAGTAATATAGATATCATCCACATACGTTCCAGCAGCAAAGGAATATTCTATCCCATACCAATTTTTTAAACTTTGTCCCACAAATGATGTGACTTCCATTTGAATAGTTTCACCAGAACTATTTTCTAGTACAAATTTTTCTGTGAGAATTCCGGTTTTCATATCCAAAGTTCTTTCTTTTAACATTGACTTATCAAAAGTCGTTCCATTTAAACTTTGAATATAAATTGTTCTTAAACTGGGAATATTTACAATGGTTTGATGTTCTGAAGCATATCCGAAAGCTTTTTCACCATAAGTAATTTCTCCAGTGTCGAAATAACCGTTAACATTAGTACCATAGTTGATACTTTCATTAATTGGATTGATTGCTTCCACTCCAAAATGCCCATTCGCTAATGAAAAAATAGTTTTTTGAGTATCTTCTTGTTTATTATCGAAAAAATCTAAATTAAGTTGATATTCCTTAGTTTTCAATTTTTCTCCTTTTACGGTTTAATGTATCCGCTTTCATCCTGACTTCAACTAAATTATAAATTTATACAGGGATTATTCAATCCAGAAAATTGACAAAAAAATTACTAAATATGACATTTTAAATATAACAATGTGAAATAATACTCATTTATTTATGTATTGTGGAGAAACGTATAATAAAAACCAAAAAGTCGTAATAATCATGGTTCAATTATTACGACTTTTTGGTTTTTATTTTATATAGATTTGCAAATTTATTAGGAAAATATTTATTAATTAGTTTGGATATATTTTCTCCACTCAAGACGCTTGATCCAAGTTTGTTGAGCTGAAATTCCATGTTTAACATGTTCCTTCGTGTAAACACCTTTATCATTCATTTGATATGAATTTTCAGTATCCTTCCAGAACATCTTAATGATTTTCAACAATTGGCGCTTAGGCTTTTCTTCAACTACTGGTACAGCAATTTCCACCCGACGTTCCAGGTTTCTAGTCATCATATCGGCTGAAGAAATCCAAACATCAGTATGATCATTCCCATATTGGAACTTGAAAATTCGACTGTGTTCCAATAGTTCACCGACGATACTCTTCACTCGAATATCTTCTTTGGAACCACAAACACCAAGTTTCAATGAGCAAGGACCTCTGACAATCAGTCTAAATGGTAAACCAACTTTAGCGGCTTCATAAATAGCATTGATCACATCCACATCAGTCAAACCATTGACCTTCATGAAGACTTCTCCTTGACCATCACGCAAATAAGCTTCGGTAGCATGTTTGATATTAGTAATTACCATATTATTAATGCCGTTAGGCGAAGTAGTTAGTAATTCATAAGGCTTCTTTTCGCCAGTAACCAAATAATTGAAGAACTTAGTAGCATCATCAATATATCTTTGATTACTTGTAAAGTAGCTGACATCAGAAAAGACATTAGCAGTAATAGCATTATAGTTACCAGTTCCAATTTGCACATAGCCAGTATTATCAGCGTGCAATACCAAACAAATCTTTGAGTGAACTTTATTTACTTTATCACCAAATAAGACCTTAACACCTGCTTCATCAAGTGTTTTGGCAACCTCAATGTTATGAACTTCATCAAATCTAGCCCGTAATTCAACTACCGCTGTAACATCAATTCCTTTAGCAGCAGCTTTCTTGAGCAATCTCAAGAGATCTGAATTCTCTTCAGTACGATAAATCGTAATACAAATCTTTTTTGTCTTAGGATCATTAACAGCTGCTTCCAAGTAACTGATAAAGACACTGAATGAGTCGTATGGATATTGTACAAAAATTGGTGATTTATCCAAGTATTGCAACATATTCTTAGCTGGATTCCACTTCAAAGCATTGAACTTAGGAAAGACCATGTCTTCATGACTCTTGTAACGTTTGAAGAATCCACCTAGGAATTTCAAATCAACTGGACCAGGAATCTTGTAAACACCTTTTTTGTTAATTCCCAACAATTTAGAAAAGTATTCGCGACCTTTTTGTTCATCCTCACCTGAGAACTCTACCCTCATAATCTCACGAAGATCTCTAGTATCAACGTAGTTGATCATTGTGCTTAGATATTTTTCATCAGACATGTTCTTATCCAAGAAATCATAAGGCTTATTCTTATCATAAGTAGCACGGAAAACAATCATCTTTGAAATCTTATACTTTCTGATTAAATCCTTGGCACAATTGCGCATAACATCTTCAATCAAAATATAATGATCATCAACTCCAGTTTCAACTAGACGATCCATATCTTCTGGAATTGGACAGATGTAATTATATTTAGGCGTCTTCATCAAAAAGTATAAGTTTTTTCGGAATTTATACTCTTCTGCAAATCTTTGCATATCTATTCTTGGTACAAGCTTCTTATTATAGAATTTTTTGATATGCTTTTTTTCAGCATCATTCAATTCGTTATATTTCATCAAATGAAATAGATTACGATCAGCACTTTCTTTGATCAAAGCATCGTAGGCTGTATATTGGCGCACTATATTAGAACAGTTATATTCATAAGCTAAACTCAAGATTTCCTTACCAGAATATCCTGTTCTTCTCTCTGATCGGTGCTCATCAACGAGAGTATGAATGTTGTGCATTCTCACACGGAAAAATTCATCTAAGTTATTTGAGGCAATTGCCAAAAATCTTAATTTTTCTAGTAATGGTACATTTTCATCGTACGCTTGATCAATGACTCGATCATCGAATAATATCCAACTTAAATCCCTATTGTAATATTTTGCCTTCATATATTATTTAACCTTCATCCCTTTGTTCCTTTTTAAATGATTCAAAATCATATTCAACTTGTTCAACATAACTATTAGTAAAGTTCATTAATGAGTTAGCCATATCAGCGTATTCTTCGCCAAAACCAATGATCAACGGATAGTTCGGTGAATGTGAATGCGCTCTGGCAAGTAAGATCACACAAACTTTGGTGTAATCCTCAAATGATTCAAAATCTAATTTGTCCAGATTAATTGATGATTTCATATCTTTAAATTGACGCATGTAAAAGCTATATTTCTTAGTGTCAAAAGCTCCCAAGAATGGATCTGAAGCACTTTGAAGAATCAATTGACTATTAACGATATTTTGACCCTGACTAACTTCAACGTCAGAATACAATTTATCATCGTTATAAATTGGTAAAGCTTGTTTAGCTTGGAGCACTAGGTAGTTACTATCTAAATCTTGTAAAAGTATCAAATAGCACAACGTTCCCACGCTACCAACACCAACACTGTGACGAACGATATCGACGATATCAAAATCTTCCAAGAACAATCGTACATCGCTGCGTTGATTTTTCTTGTAGCGCTTATAACCATCGACAACATTCTTATAATCTTTTTCACTAATGTGTTGTGTAACAGGTTTATTTTCGACAAAACGACGTTCCCCAGCGGCGCTTATCTCAGTATATTTCTCGATCACTAATTTAGAATTACTCTTTTGAGCCTTCTTAATACTCTTAGCAATCATACTATTAAAGGATTCTTGAAAGTATTCTTCATTATCCTTCAATTTACCAAAAATCTCTGTAATATTTTGAAGTGTATTTGGTAAAATAAACCGCTTCATTTCAGAAATTTTCGTCATATGTTTTAGCGTATCAAAATAAGTATCAACGACAGTTAACAAGAATTCTTGGACATCCGTTTCAACGAAACCATGAGCTCTAGCTACAATCAAAGCACTAACTAATAAACGCTTTAAATCATATTCCCAATGTCCCAAATGAGCTTCATCAAAATCATTCATGTCAAATAGCAATTGACCTTCTGAAGATCCATAGAAACCAAAGTTACCCAGATGAGCATCCCCACCGACTAATACTTTGATACCACTGTTCTCGTTTCTCGACATATCATAATGCATCACATCAACGGTTCCCCGAAAAAATGCAAAGAGTGACTTTGACATTCTTTCCCGTTTAACAGCTAATAGTTCTGGAACCAACAGCTTGTTCTTGATAGTCAAAATCTTATGAATGTTTCTTTTCTTTGGTTCAAATTGATTAAACTTGTCAGATACAGTTGTTGCAAAAAAACGACCTCTGATGATTAATTGTTCTGTACTTTTAAAAGCATCAGTATCCTGATAAGTATATGGTGTGCGACTCATGCCCTCGCCTCCTTATTTTTATTATACAATAGCTAGCACCGATAATTATTAGCTTTCAGAAATTTTTACATTAAAGTTTACTATAACTAAATATTTTTATTAAGCAAGGCTAAGATATTCAAATTTAATATTAAAAAATTAACTTAATTGCAAAATGAAGTTAATAAAAAACACTAGTTGATTGAAAGATGCCGTCCTCCACAAAAATCGAGATTTGGGTTGCTTAGATTTTTAACTTTAACCGCTATTGAATTAGTTATTCTAATGGCTTTTAAATTGCTTTTGATCTAAATTAATTAATCATTATATTGATTATAAAACCAACCCTCTAGCCTGGAACAAAAATTGGAATTGGGCTCAGCCGAGAAATTATTCTTAGTGGGGAACCCACTTAGAATAAGGCCGAGCTTGAAGACTTTCGTCGAAGACAAAAGCCTCCAAGTCGTGCCCTCAGCGTTCCAGCCCAATTCCAATTTTTGTGGAAGGCGGCAGTGAACCGCCACTACCACCACCCCATCCAAACTCATTTCAAAATAAAAAATCCCTCAGAATTTAATCTGAAGGATTTTATTTTTATCTAATTATTTAGCAGCTTTAGCAGCAGCTTCGTCAGCATAAATCTTGTTTCTCTTCTTCATTTGCTTTGCATACCACATGAATAGTAATAAGTAAGCAACTAAAGCAAGTGCAGCATAAAGAACAAATTTAATTTGACCAGTTGATGCGTTACCAACTAAGTAAGCCAAGAATTTTTCAATAGGACCTTCCATAGTTGAGTGAGAGATCATTGTTCCTGATGCAAGACCCTTAGGGAATGCGCCAAGTTTCTTAGCAGTAGCAGTAACCATTGGAGCTGATAATGTACCGGCCCATAGGAACAATGGTAGTTCCAAAGCACCGATGATGATCATACGGATAATCTTACCACGTGTAACAACTAACAAGGCTGGTGTAACACCCATGGCGATAATACCACCTAAAGGTAAGATCTTGTTACCAGGTAATACAAGTGCTTCAAGAAGCATGATTGGTGCTAAGACGTTAGCGGCAGCCCAGATTTCAGCACGTCCGGCAACGAATGGCCAGTCAAGTCCAACGTTCATTGTACGACCCTTTAACTTCTTGTTAGCGAAGTCTGTAATACCTTGTGACAATGGTTCAACGGCAGCGATAAACCATGAACCGATCAATGAGAATAGTTCCAAACAGAAAGCAGCAGTAAATGATAGTGTAAAGATTTCTTTAACACCTTGGTGTGAAAGTAAACCGATAAAGATACCTAAGTAAATACCAATGGCGAATTTGCTTCCCCAGAAACCGATCTTCTTATTCAATGCAGCAGCATCGAAATCAAATTTATCTAACCATGGGAAGATAACGTCGAAGATCTTATCAAAGACCATGATGATAGGATTCATCATGTAATTCATATGTGTTGTAGTCATTGGGTTTGAAGATGGTGCATGTAATAGATCATTAAAAGTAGGTTTCATCAAATCAGAATTGATAATCTTCAAAACACCGATGAAAATAACTAAACATGTTGTAATCAATAGGTTTGCTCCGAAGAACATTGCTAGTAATCCAACGAAAGCTAGATGCCAAATATCAAAAATATCAACATCAAGTGTGTTTGTCTTGTTCATTACGATCATGACGATATTAACGATAACCATAACTAGCAAGAAGAACAATGTATAAGGTGAACCCCATGTAATAGTAGCAAGTGGAGCCCAACCTAAGTCAGTAACTGATAATTGAATACCAGTTGACTTAACGAAGGCATTCAAAGCGTCTTGGAAAGCTGTTGTCAATAATCCGATAACAGCACTGATAGCTGTAAGAGCGATGGCTAATTTAATACCACCCTCCAAAGCCTTAGAAAATTTAACCCTGAAAATCAAGGCGATAATTGTCAAAACGATTAACATCATTGGTGCAGCACCAAGATCAATTAAAGGTTTGAATATCGCATTGGCAAAATCAATAATTCCTGACATATCCTGTTTCCCCCTAGATGAATATTGTTGTTACTATGCTTTGCCACTATCCTTGATAGCTTGTTCTACTTGGTCGTAAACAGGTGCAGCCATAGCAGGCATTCTATATAGGATAGGACCAGCATCAACAACTGGACAGCTTGGTGTAAATCCAAGATCAGTAGCGGCGATTGGTGTAAATAGATCGTAATCCTTCATCATATCTTCAGTAATATCTTTAACCATAACAGCGTCAGCTTGTACTTCGTAGCCACGGTTGCTCATTTCTGTTTCCAAAGCATCTTTGATTTGGTGACTTGAGTTAACTCCGGCACCACAAGCAGCTAAAATTTTAAACATAATTAACACTCTCCTTATTGATTGCTTTTAGCATATTTAATAAATTTACGATTTAAAAAGGCGTAGATTTCTTTAGGATTATCACTCTTAAAGAATGGTACAAGTTCGTTCTCAGATGTCCGGGCCATAAAGTCCATGATCTGTGCCAAGATATTAGATTGGCCTTCTGGATCATTGTTCAAAATCATGAATAAAAACTTCACGTTGAATTCCTTCGCTGGATCAATCATATTATGGAAAGAAATCTCCTTATCTAACTTGATTGGAACAATCATTCTTGCTTTAACGAATTCGCTTTCCGTATGTGGGATTGCTATATTGGGTATCTTTGGCGATACGACTGACATATCAATTCCTGTAGGATAGTTTGCTTCACGTTCCAATAAGTTATTAATGAAGTCTTTAGTTACAAGATCCTTCTTTAATAAAGATGCGGCTACTTCGCGAAAGACCTCTTCTTGGGTTGAAGCTTTTGAAATATAAACTTCACTTTCGCTAAATAGTTGATCAGTAGCTAATTCACTCATTAACACCATCACCTACCTGTTATTGTTTTTGTTTGTTTTTGTTTACAAGAACAATAGTAAACGCTATCATAAAATATGTCAATACCTAATATTAATATATAAACCAATAAATTTCTCTTCCTATATAAACTAATAGACCACCACTTTTATAGACTAGTCAATATTTGGAAATGCTTTCAAAAAGCATTTGACAAGTAACCAGCTTAATGCTAAATTAATGTTTGTAACGAACAATAGTAAACAAAAAGAGGTGATCTTTTGTTAAAGAAAGAACGCTTTCTAAAGATAATATCCGAATTAGATAAAAACGATATTGTTACTGTTAATGATTTAACTACCCTATTACAGTGTTCCGATATGACCATCCGTCGTGATCTTGAAGAATTGTCAGAATCTGGCAAGTTGATCCGAATCCACGGTGGCGCTCAGAAATTGAGTGTTTCTCCATTAGAGGAAGCATCTCATGTTGAAAAGCGTGAAGTTCATATTAAGGAAAAACAGGAGTTAGCTAAATTAGCTGCAGATCAAATCGATAATTTCGATACTATCTTTATCGGTCCAGGAACAACACTTGAATTGATTGCTCAAAATATTAGAAACATTAATTCTTTGAGAGTCGTAACAATTAGTATTCCTGTCTTTGAAAGCTTTAAAAATTCAGATCTCAATTGTGAATTAATTTTAGCTGGTGGTATTTATCGTAGTCGCTCAGGAACATTGATTGGTGCATTAGCAAGTAATGCTGTGAGTGGATTGAAATTCGATAAAGCTTTCGTCGGTGTCAATGGTATTCAGAATTCTCAAATTATGACTGCCAACACTGAAGAAGGTCGAATTCAAAGCGTTGCTTTAAACAATTCTCAGACAAAATTCATTGTCGCTGACAGATACAAGTTAAATAGAAACGATTTCTATACTTTCTATAGTCTTGACGATGTGGATTACCTGATTACTAACAAGAGCACTTCAAAAGAAACTATCGATTACTATCAACAATATGTAAGACTTATTACCAATTAATTGGAGGGATTATTTTTATGAAAATTGCATTAGCTTCAGATAAAGCTGGATTTGAATTAAAAAATTATATTAAGAATTACCTTGAAAATGAAGGCAAAGGTTATGAAGTCATTGACCTTTCAGAAAAGCCAGCCGCAGATTTCGTTGACTCATCACTTGCAGTTACACATGCTGTACTAGATGGCAAAACAGATCGTGGAATTATGTTTGATGAATATGGTACTGGCTCAGCTATGGCAAGTAACAAGATTCACGGAATGGTAACAGCTAACGTTACTGAAGAAAATACAGCTCACATGACTACACAACACAACGGTGCTAAAGCCATTGCTATTGGTGCAGGAATTGTTGGAAACAAACGTGCCGAATCAATCGTTGATGAATACTTAGGTGTTGAATATGCTGGTGGACGTCACCAAATCCGTTTGGACATGCTTGAAAAACTATATTAACTAGGAGGGATTAAATTTATGATTATTGCATTAGGAAACGACCATATTGTTACAGATACTAAAATTAAGATTTCAGAAATGTTAAAGGCTATGGGCCACAAGGTTATTGATGTTGGTACATATGACCACACAAGAACTCACTACCCTATCTATGGATTACGTGTAGCTAACCTTGTCCGTGATGGCAAAGCTGACTATGGTGTTGTACTTTGTGGTACCGGCGTTGGTATCTCAACTGCTGCTGACAAGAACCAAGGAGTTCGTGCTGCTTTAGTTGCCGATACAACAGTTGCTAAATATGCAAAGGAACACTTAAATGCTAATGTCATCAGTTTTGGTGGTGCCGTTGTTGGTGAACACCTAGCCGAAGAAATCGTTAAGACATTCCTTGCTGCTAAATACTTGGGTGAAGATGACGACCTAGTTAAGAAAATCGATGCCGTTGAAAGCAAAGACAATCCAGAACAACATGACAATCCACACTTCTACGATCACGAAATGAAGCTATGGGACGAAGGATTCTACCACGACTAGAGAGTGGAACAGGACCAACTCGTTTTAACCAATTAATTTAAAATTTAAAAATAAAAGTGAGCTACCCAGGTGTAACTCATCGGGGCTATATGGAACAAAAAAGATAGCCCAACTTCAAGCACTGAACTATTTGTACAGTGCTTGAAGCTGGACTACCTCGTAATGTTTGTTTCATAGAACCCATTTTTAATGGCCTCAATTAGACCATTTATAGAGGAGTCTGCACAATGAGTAAATCAGTTTTAACAATCACTATGAACCCTTCTGTTGATATCTCTTACCCGCTAGAACATCTCAATATTAATACGGTCAACCGTGTCAAAGATGTTTCCAAGACAGCTGGTGGCAAAGGATTAAACGTTACTAGAGTTCTTAAACAATTAAATGTTCCTGTAACCGCATCAGGTATTATTGGTGGAACAATTGGCCAATATATCACTAATCAACTTGATGAAAACGACATCGATCATGCTTTCATGAAAATAAATCAAGAATCTCGTAACTGTATCGCTATCTTACATGATAACGGTGACCAAACCGAAATTCTTGAAGCCGGGCCAGTTTTAAACTCTGATGATGAAAATGATTTCTTAGATCATTTCGGCGCTCAAGTAAGCGGTTTCGACTTAGTAACGATTTCTGGAAGTTTACCACAAGGTCTTTCAGCTGGAATTTATTCCAAAATGATTGGTGTTGCCGCTAGACACAATGTCCCTGTTATTTTAGATAGTTCTAATGTAGCATTACGTTTAGCTCTAGAGAGCGATATTAAGCCATTTATGATCAAACCTAACCAAGACGAGATTGCCCAATTGATTGGTCAAAAAATAACTGATTTGGACGATTTAAAAGACAAGTTGGCGACTGAGGAAATCTTTAAAGGAATTCCTTGGGTAGTAGTTTCACTTGGATCACAGGGTGCATTTGTTAAATACCAACAATCCTTCTTCAAAGTAAATATTCCAAAAATTCATGCAATTAACCCTGTTGGATCTGGTGACTCTACTGTAGCTGGTTTAGCTGCAGGTTTGGTTAAAGATGAAAAACCAGAAGATGTTATGAAAAGAGCTATGACTGTCGGTATTCTAAATACTTTGCAAGAAAAGACTGGAAATATTGACATCAGCCAATATAAAGATTATTTTGAAAAGGTAGACATAGTTAAGTACTAAAGTTTAATTTATTATTCGGAGGAATGAATGTATATGACAACAGCAAAAAAGTACGCAGCACTAGAGAAAATGTCTGACAAGAACGGAGTTATTGCAGCTCTTGCTATTGACCAACGTGGATCACTAAAGAAGATGTTAGCCGCAGCCGCAAACAAGCCAGCTAACGAAAAAGATATCGTTGAATTCAAGAAAGCTATTTCAAGCGAATTAACACCCTACGCTTCAGCTATTCTTTTGGATCCAGAATATGGTCTTCCAGCATCAAAAGTACGTGCTGAAGGTTCAGGTCTTTTAGTTTCATATGAAAAGACAGGTTACGACGCTACTGAAGCAGGTAGAATTCCTGATTTAATCCCAATCTGGTCAGTACATCGTTTGAAGGAAGCCGGAGCAGACTCAATTAAGTTCTTACTATACATTGATCCTGATGAAGATGATTCAATCCTTGAACAAAAAGAAGCCTTTGTAGAAAGAATCGGTGACGAATGTGTTGCTGAAGATATTCCTTTCTTCGTTGAATTGGTTACTTATGATGATTCAATCGGTGATGTTAAGAGTGCTGAATATGCTAAAGCAAAGCCTCGTAAAGTTATCGATGCTATGAAAGAATACTCAAAGCCTCAATATCACATTGACGTTTTGAAGGTTGAAGTTCCTATTAACTTGGATTACGTTGAAGGATTTAACGGCGACAACCCTGTTGTTTACACAAAGGATGAAGCTATCAAGTACTTCAAGGAACAAAGTGACGCAACTAACCTACCATATATCTTCTTGAGTGCCGGTGTTACAGCCCAAGCATTTAGAGATGAACTACACTTGGCTAAAGATGCTGATGCTAAGTTCAATGGTGTTCTATGTGGCCGTGCTACATGGAGAGGTGCTATCGTACCATTCGCTAAAGACGGTGAAGAAGCCGGTAAAGAATGGATGAACACTGAAGGTAAGAAGAACATCGAAGATTTGAACAAAGTTCTTGCTGAAACAGCAACTTCATGGAAAGAAAAAGTTTCAAAAGACTAATTTAAAAATTAATTGAAGCCATCCCTTCGGATGTCTTTTTTGTTATATCTTTTTTATTCTAATTTTGTTATACTTAAAACGATACGTATTTAATAAGCGGTTATCTCGACTGCTTTGTATCAACCGAAGACTTAGGTGTGGTCACCTAAGTCTTTTTTTGTACCCTTTTTTCTAAGACAACTTGTCTAGCTTATATAAAGCTCTAAAATAATTATTTAATATTAAAGATGCTAATATCACTTTGAAGACCTGATTTATATTTTCAAAGGAGAAATTACATATGAATAAAAAAGTTATTGTTATTACTGGTGCTTCCAGCGGAATCGGCGAAGTTACTGCCAAATTACTAGCCCATCAAGGCAATGAACTGGTTTTGGGGGCTCGTCGGGAATCCCGATTACAAAAAATCGTTCAGGATATTGACGACACTGGCGGTTCAGCAATCTATCAAGTAACTGATGTAGCGGTTGCCTCACAGGTACAAAATTTAGCTGCAATGGCTTTAAAATTTTATGGTCGTATCGACGTTTGGATCAATAATGCCGGACTTATGCCTCGTTCTGAATTTATTAAGGGACGAGTCGATGAATGGGATAAAATGATTGATGTCAATCTCAAGGGAACCCTATATGGCATTAATGCTTCCTTAAAAACTATGCGCAATCAATATAGTGGTCAGATCATTAATATTTCATCCGTTGCTGGTCATGCCACTAGTATTGGGTCTGGAGTTTACTCTGCAACTAAGTTCGGTGTTAGAGCCATTAGTGAGGCCTTACGTAAAGAGGAAGCCGCTGCTAAAAGTAACATTCGGATAACTGTAATTTCCCCTGGCGCTATTGCTACTGAATTAACTGACCATATTAAAGACCCTGAAACTAAAAAAAATTTAGATAAATTTTATAATGACTATGCCGTTAGTCCAGACCGAGTAGCAAAGGCAATTGCTTTCACCATTGACTCTCCTGAAGACACAACTATGAACGAAATTGTCATTCGTCCAACTGCTCAAAAATGATTTCTCTAAGAATGTGATTAAATGTTTAGCATGTCTGAAGTGAGTAAAAAATTAGATTTACCAATCGCAACAATTCGTTATTATACCGATTTGGATATGGTCCCTTCCGTACAGAGAAACGATAAAGGCCAAAGAGTTTTTGATGATGAAGCTATCGTCTGGCTAGAAGGAATCAAGTTCTTGCGTGAATTAGATACACCTATCCCTGAAATAAAGGAATACATAAAGCTATGTCAGAAGACTGGTCTTGCCGCCTTAAAAAAGCGTCATAAAATCTTATTACAACAACGTGAACGGGCCGAATCTTCTTTGATAGATGCCCAATTACATTTGGATAAATTAAATCAACGTATTGAATTAGAAAATCAAATTATCCATGGAAAAAAACGTGATAGTTTAAGTGCTGCCCGTCGATTTTGCCAATAAACAATCGCTAGTGTCGTTATTCTTTAATGTATACATTATGTAAACAAATAAAATATATCCCAAAAATTCAATATATCGATTGATTTTAATCAATATATTCAAATTTAAATAAAATAATTTGCATAAAACAATATAATTGTTTAAACATCCTCCTGTACACTTATGGTGCCCAGTACTCGGAGGTCACGTTATGAAGAATAAAAAAAGCAAAGGTTTCCAAAAAGTAATTAAATCGCTCTTATTAATATTAGTTCCCTTGATACTAATTACTCTTACCTACTCCCGAGAACAACAAATAGCCCGTGCAATTGATGATGAAGTCGTTGTTATTCCACCAAATAAACCCCACGCCCCACCTAAAAAATTCCTGGGCATTTGGATGACAAATGGTTATGGACTTCAGCCCAATCCAGACTATTATACCGTCGTTGATTCACCGGTTACTTTAAGAACCGATGCTGGTAGATCTGTTTGGAACGTTATTTTGGGTATCTTTGACGGTGAACATTTTCGTTGGTCACAATCAACTGATGGTAAAAACTGGTCTCCTGTATCCAAAGGTGATGGTGGTTACAGAAAAAATTTTACAGTAACTCCTAATAAAGTAGGAACAGTTTGGTATCAATTAGATACCCAATACTATACTTATTTGACTGGATGGCTGGGTTTTAAAACTCACATCTACTCAAACGTAGCAGCTGTTCATACTTTACCTGAAGCAGTTAATGCACTCAAATTAGACGTTACCGTTGATGATAAGTACCTATATAACACCAGTGATCAATTATCTAATACTACTTACGCTCATGCCATACCAACACCAGCCAATGCCACTGGTGATATTACTTGGTCCGTAGATAATACTACCCTTGCAACAATTGATGAAAACGGAATGGTGACTGCCAACAACAAATCTATTTCAGGAACTGTTCGTGTTACTGGTACTTTTACCAATAAAGATGGCACATCAGTTCAGGATGATGAGGACATTATAATTGGTGGTGGTTTAGATGACCAAACTGTTGATTCCGGAGAGTCTGCTACCTTTACTTTGCTTGGAGATACTGGTGGCGATGCCGATGGGGATGACGACGATGGTAATGGAACTGTCACCATTGACTGGTATAAATATGCCCCAGGCGCTTCTAAGGGGGTCAAAGTATCGAGTGGCGACGAAACCTTCTATACCACACCTGCAACAACAATGGCTGATGATGGTTCATATTTCCAAGCTATTATTACTTTCTCAACAAGCAAGATAACGAAAACTATTACGTCAAACAAAGCTAAGCTAACAGTCATCCCTTCAAGTAAACCTGATATTGAAATTACCAATAAATTAATTAACAATACCTATCAACATCAAGATAATACCGATCAACATCTGATCGATTCTACTGGTGATGATAATATTACCTATTACGATAATCTGATCAACAAGAGTGATGACGGTGTTTTAAAAGATGGCTATTATGTCATCCCAATGTTACCTGGAACCAAGGTCAACAGTGTTGAAGTTGCTGGTGAGGAATTGACTACTGATGACTATCAAATCATTCCCGACTCTGACACGGGCTCTGATAATCTCATTCTAACCGTGGGAGATCTTAATCCTGATGTTAGCAAGGACATTGTCGTAAATACCACTGCACCTGACATCACTGCCAAGAAAGAATTCTCCTTCAATTCCTACGTTTATGGGGTGAATCATGACGGTGAAGTTTATCGTAACGAAGCTACTGATGAAAGAATCGACTACATCACAAATAAAATTTTTCCTAAAATTGAAGACATTGATTTTGGATCAATTTCAGCTTTTAGTAAAAGCACCCTCAAATACCGACCCGATACATTAAACTCACCTAATAGTATGATCAATGTTAATGATGATCGTCGCGAAAAGAAATCCCTCAAAGTTTTTGTAACTCAAAATGGTGAGATGATCAACGATAATGGTGATGTCCTAGCAGCAAGTTTGCGTTATTACGATAGTGGCAATCACTCTGATATTCTCAACAGTAAAACACCAATTTACCAAACTGACGTTGGCACAGCATTAGAATCTATTGACTGGGACAAAAAAGACGGTCTTCTACTCCATATCAATGACAATTATTTAAAGGGCGGCAAATATTCTACTACCCTAAATTGGAGTTTTGAAGATAGTATTTAACTAAACTGACTAGAATTTCGATATTTGTCAGTCAGTCAAAAATAAAATGACAAAAGCCATACCAAATTTAAATTGGTATGGCTTTTGTCATCGATATATTCTAAGAATGTTTTACATTGATAAAAACAAATAGCTAGTCTGTAGCGACAGGATAATAATCCCATTAATCTATAATTTAACCAATCTGACTAGTACCATCTGTATAATTTAAGGTAACTCCAGATTCAACATTAAAAATATAAACATTAAAATGAACTGAATTATTACCAATAGATTGAGCTTCCATTTGCACTCCCCGTGGTAATAATTCATCCCCACGAAAGACTGGTGTAACGCGATACCTAATATAATTTGAACTACTTTGTTTCAAATAATAAGCAACATCCATTTCATGTGCTAACATCTCTGGACTATTTAATGAACGCGTTCCTGTCATCAAATTCTTAGGATTATTATTCTGTCCTGTTAATTGATAACCAATCAAATGGCTACGATTATATAACCAACCTGAACTAATCTTTTTGTTGTGCCAGCCCGTTGGATTCCAGTTCAAAGGTGCTCGTTTAGCTGTTGGCATTAATGATACATTCAACAAAGCATTCGCAGCACTGACTCGATTTAGATTATCCAACTCACCATATTGTTGCCAAGCACCTTTTGTTGTACTCAAATCATCCTGACTAAACTTGGGATCATTATTATTAACAATAATCTCTTGAGTACCATTGTAATCAAGGTTCGCTACATCAGTATTACTAGCTGTTTGATTCTGTTTGTTGGTATGTTCATCGATATACTTTTGATCATCAGCAATCTGTTGTTGTAGTTTGGTAATAGACTTCTTTAATTTTTTATTCTTAGTTACTATCTTCTTGGTTTTTGTTTGGTATGAATAATTCTTAACGGTTTCGCTTTTTTCACTAGCTACTACTGAACCAGAATCATTTACCAATGCCATAGAAGGAACTACGGCTAAAAGTACCATTAATCTTGCTAACTTTTTCATTATACTTTTGACCTCCTATAGCCTGCATTGATAGCATCTTGTTCATTATTGAAATAAACCGCATTTGATGAATTCATATTATATCCCCGTTGACCTGGTACATGATAAATATGAGATTGCGAATTCCCAACAACAGTCCCAGTATCACCAGTATTCATATCACCCTTAGTTTGTGATGTTGTTTGTGATGTTGCTTGTGACGACTGTGCTTGGGTTTGTTGCGCTTGTTCCTGTTGCTTTTTGGCCGCTTTAGCCTGCTCTTCTTGTTGTTTCTGAGCGGCAGCTTGATCATCCTTGGCTTTTTGTTGAGCGGCGGCGGCATCAACTGTAATTTGATCCTTTTGTTCTTGGAGCTTGTCCTCTTGTTTAACTAACTTTTTCTTCTTAGCTATTAGAGCGACATTTTCCTTTTTAGCAATATTGTACTTCTCTTTACCTACATACTCTGTCTTTTTTACTACCTTTGTTGTATTAGAACTGTCAGCTTGTTTCTCAGTCTTCTTATGACCACTATCAATCCCCACAGCAAAAATAAATATCACAGCACTAATAATCAATCCAATTCGATAGCGTTTTTTCAAAGTTGCAATCTTACGTTTCTTGAACAATTTGACTGCATAATAAATAATCGCAATCAAGGACAATAGTCCAATAAATCCAGTCATCCCCTTGACCCCCTGTAATTGTTTTCACACTAATGTTATCGAATATTTTGTTCCCAAACAAGACAAAAAAATGGTTTGAACTGGACTAACCAACTCAAACCATCAATATTTTATTTCAAACTCTTCAAAACATTATCGCCAAGCATATCCACTCGCTTCAAATCATCAGCATCAGGATCCTTATCGATTTTCACAGAATCGGCAACTTGCTCACCATTGCTAGAATTTAATTCCATCGTAAAGTAATCAACTGCACGACCAAAGTGTAAATGATCCTTCGAACTTGATCCTAAAACAGCAAATTTAGTACCCTCTAAATCAACGTCTTTTAGATCATCAAAGAAATCCTGTGCTTCATCAGGCACTTCACCATCGTGATAAGTATACGTATCAACGATCAAAGCATCATAATTCACTAATTCAAAAGCATCAGCATCAATCATCTCTTGCAAGGTAACTTCAGCCCCATTTTTTTCTAAATAATCAGCCAAGTATTTGGCAAGCTTTTTATTACGACCAGTCATACTGGTATATGTTAAAAGTATCTTCATATTCTACCTACCATCTGACGCTAATGCGCTCTTTCGAATGTTTAGCATCAACAATTTCATCAACCATCGCAATGGCAAAGTCAGCATAACTGATCTCACTCTTACCGTTAGCGTCAAAAGTTAATACTTCGCCTGCTAAGACATACTTACCTGTTCTAGCACCTGTTGCATCAAACATTGCTGCAGGGCTGATAAAAGTCCAATCAAGTGTACTGTCCCGCAAAATATCCAATGATTTACCCATTTCTTCACTTAAAGGTTTAACCGCTTCAGGGAAATCAGATTGTTGGTAAAGTTGTTTTGTCTGAGCTTCATCAACAAACAATGAACCAGCGCCACCAACAACTAACAATCTAGTTTGACTATCTTTTAAAATCTCAATTAAATGCTCTGTGGCAGGAACGTATTCCTTAACCATTGGGCCAAAGAATCCTAAAGCATCCACTAAGACATCAAAATCCTTAATATCCTCAGCTTTTAAACTATAAATATCTCTTACCAAATATTTTTCGGTAGGTGATTTTTTAGCATCACGAACAATTGAAGTTACGTCTAGACCCCGACTCAAAGCCTCTTTAACAATCAAAGAACCCTCTTTACCATTGGCACCAATAACAGCTACTTTCATAATAACTACCTCCAAATTCTCTCAATAAGATTACTTTACACAATCGTAAGCCAAATCCCTAAGGATACGCTTACTTTTATAGTAAACTGATCCTACTAGGAGGCGTAATTTAATGGCATATCAAATTTATTTAGTGAGACATGGTAGAACTTGGTACAACGAATATGAAAAAATGCAAGGTTGGTCCGATACTCCTTTAACTAATGAGGGTGTTGAGGTCGCTCAAAAAGCTGCCGAAGCTTTGAAAAACGTTGATTTTGCTGCAGCAATGACTTCCGACATGAAGCGAGCTGTCGACACTTGCCGAATTATTACCAGAAGAAATAAAAATCATCTAGCTCCTCAAGAATTGGCTGAATTCAGGGAACAATTCTATGGTTATTTTGAGGGTCGTAGTATTGATGAATCATGGTTTGCTATTGGTAAACCACATCACGCCAGAAATTTTGGAGATATTGTTAAAAAATATGGTTTTGATGCCACGATGGATTTCGTTAAGGATGCCGATCCACTTCATGACGCCGAAAATGCTGAAGAGTATTGGAATCGCATTGAACGTGGTTTTAAGAAAATCGATCAAGTTGCTAAAGATGGTGACAAAATTTTATTAGTCACCCATAGTATTACTATTTTAGGTCTAGCCTATCGCTACAAAACCGATGATATTGAATTAAATGATATTCCTGCAAATGCTAGTTTGACGCTTTTGGAACGCGACAATGGTGTCAATAAAGTTACCAAGTACAATCAATCACTTATTTAGTGTAGTAAGATTAAATTACATACATTGAGGAGGATTTCATTTACTGATGGCAAAATACCAAATTTACTTAGTTCGTCATGGACGGACTTGGTTCAATCGTTACAACAAAATGCAAGGTTGGTCTGATACTCCCCTTGCTCCAGAAGGTGTTGAAGTAGCCCAACAAGCTGCTAAGGCTTTGAAAGATGTTGACTTTGCTGCTGCTTTTTCATCAGATGCCAGACGAGCAATTGACACTTGTAAAATGATTGTTGATGAAAACATCAACCACGATAAACTAGTGCCCCAAAAAATGATGGAATTTCGAGAAGAATTCTACGGTTATTACGAAGGTATGAATTCTCCTGAAGCCTGGTTCATGGTGGGACAACCACATGGTGCCAAAACATTTGCAGAAATCATCGCCAAACACGGCATGGACGCTACCAAAGATTTCATGAAAGAAGCTGATCCATTCCACGATGCTGAAAATGCTGAAGAATACTGGACCCGTGTTGATAGTGGTTTCGCTAAATTGGATAAAATCGCCAAAGATGGTGATAAAATCTTACTAGTTTCCCATGGAACAACAATTCGTTCAATTACTGACCGTTATAACGACGGTAACTTTGACGTAACGGTCAGCCCCAGAAACTCTAGTCTAACAAAGATGACTCGTGATAACGGCAAAAACACTGTCACTAGCTACAACCAAATGTTGAATTAAAACAGCAATTAAGGGATTCACAATAATGTGGTGTGATTTTTATTTTAAATTAATAACAATCAACCAGCTATCTAGTCTGGAACAACAAAGCCGATTGGCTCAGCAGTAAAATCAACTTTGTTGTGGAAGGCGGGATTTTTAACCGAACATCAGAAAGAACCTTTATTCAGTCAACACGGCGAGAAAATTTATTTGACAAAATAAAGAAATTAATATATTCTCAATTCATCAATTACTTGGAGGACAATGCTATGATTTTATTTACAACTCAAACATCATCATGTTGTTGCAGTTCGCATTCTATGCGTGCTGTCAGTTTGAGTATTTAAAATCAAGCTAGACTGTTAGTAATTCACGCGTAGGGTGCAAATCAAATTTGATTTGCACCCTTTTTTACGCCTAAAAACAAAGGAGAACAATTATGAAATTTAATACAAAACTTATTCATGGTGGTATCAGTGAAGATCAAACAACTGGTGCTGTTTCAATTCCTGTCTACCGTTCATCAACTTTCCATCAACACAAACTTGGTGCTGAGCCTAAATGGGAATATGCTCGTACTGGTAATCCCACTCGCCAAGCTCTAGAAGATTTAATTGCTGACATTGAAAATGGTAAGCGTGGTTTTGCTTTTGCCTCTGGATCAGCTGCTATTCACGCTACCTTCTCGCTCTTCTCAAGTGGAGATCATATTATCATCGGTAACGATGTTTATGGTGGTACTTTCCGATTAGCTAACAAAGTTCTTAAACGCTTTGGATTAGAATTCACTGTTGTTGACACGAGAGATTTAACTGCTGTTGAAAATGCTATCCAAGCAAATACTAAAGCTATTTATTTTGAAACACCCACTAATCCATTACTCAAAATCACTGATATCGCTGCTGTCGCCAAAATTGCTAAGGAACACGATTTGAAGACTATCGTTGATAATACTTTTGCTACACCATACAATCAAAATCCTTTATCATTGGGAGTTGATATCGTGGTCCACAGTGCTACTAAATACCTTGGTGGACACAGTGACGTTGTTGCTGGTTTAGCCGTAACCAATGACGAGAAAATTGCTGACGACCTAGCCTTTCTCCAAAATTCTATTGGTAGTGTCTTGGGCCCTGATGATAGCTGGTTATTGATGCGTGGTATCAAAACTCTTGGTGTCAGAATGCGTGTTCACCACGAAAACGCTAAGCTGGTTTATGACTACTTAACCTCAAACGATAAAGTTGCCAAAGTTTACTATCCTGGTAATCCTGATTCCATTGGTTATGACATTGCTAAAAAACAAATGCGTGGTTTTGGAGCCATGATCTCTTTTGAGTTACAACCTGGTCTTGATGCCAAAAAATTTGTTGAAAGTTTACAATTAATTGACTTAGCCGAAAGCCTTGGTGGTATTGAGAGTTTGATTGAGGTTCCTGCTGTTATGACTCACGCTGCCATTCCTCGAGAAATTCGTCTACAAAATGGGATCACTGATGAACTGATTCGACTATCCGTTGGTTTGGAAGACGAAGAAGATCTATTAGCTGATTTGAAACAAGCTTTTGCTCAAATTTAAAAACAAAAATAACATCCTTGAAAATAAACTTTCAAAGATGTTATTTTTTTGCATTTTATATTATTACAAATAATTTAATGAAATAATTTTTTTATTTGAAAAATTTTAAATAATCATTTTAAAATGTCCATATGTCAATAACCGCAGAATTTTAAATAATTCAAAGATTAAATAATCTCTAATTTATACTACCGATTTACTGAAAAATACTATAAACTGATACCTAAGTTCAAATTTGAAAGGAGATCTTTAACGTATGTCAAACTCATCCAAAGCTATTGAATCAAAGGCATTTTATGCTAATCCTAATCGATCAGTTGCCGTTATTAACTATAACGAGGAATATATTCAAGATATTTTTCAGTTAGTCAACAGCCAAGGTTTTCATAACCTAGTTGACCTTTATTTGTCTGAAAGCCAACTTGCTGTAACCAACAAAGTTGAGGGACTATCAAGTGATACTTACATCAATATCCTGAAGGCTATCCTAATTGATGATAAACCTACCTATGAAAAATACGGTAAAGAATTAATTCTTAAAAGTATTGAAGATTTTTATTCATACTACCGGTCATACTTTAGAGTTTCTCTGATCAACAAACACAACAGTGACATCGTTAAAGGTAATTTCATGAATATTGATAACCGTTATAACGAAGTCGTCCTTCATTTATATCGGGCCATTGAGGAAAAACTGCAAGGTTTCCCTAATCGGACTTATCGTCAAATCAACGCCGGTACTAATGCCTGCGTTTTAACACAATCAATTAAATGGAATACTCCAAAAAAATATCAGGCTCTGGAAAACATTCGTTTCTTGGATACAATCATGTTACGTCCACCAATGATGATGCACACTAAGAGTAACAAGCGTGAAGGTGTCTTCAGTGCCGTTGCCGACAATCCAATCGCTAAATTCGATGGTACTCAAAATGACTGGTACTGTTTCCCCGCTAAAATTGGTGAAAGTTTGGCTTTCATCTACTTCCAACGTGATTATTTTGTCAGTGGTATTGCACTAGCCAACTTATTTGAAGTCGCTGATGAAGCCAGTATCGCCGGTCAAAAGCCCGATGAAATCATTCTCTTTGGTCTCAAGAAAACTGAAGGCGACGTCAGTCATTATTATCATGATGAAGAAAATGATATCTGGGTCGGTGAAGTTCCTTATAATGACAAAACAACTTACTTCGGTTATATGAAGAAGATGTGCTTGACCGTCCATAACCTTCACATGATTTATGAGAATCGTTTGCCAATCCATGGTTCAATGGTTAGAATAAGTTTCTCCAATGGAAAAACTAAGTCAGTCGTTTTCTTCGGTGATTCTGGTGCTGGAAAGTCTGAATCAATTGAAGCTCTACAAGAAATTGCCGATGAAAAAATCATCAATATTGAAACTATCTTTGATGATATGGGTAGTTTTGCTTTTGATGATGAGGGAAACGTCTATGCTCAAGGTACTGAAACGGGTGCTTTCGTTCGCCTAGATGATTTGAGTAGTTCCGTGGCCTTCAATAATATGGATCGTGGTATTTACTTGAATCCAGAATTAAAAAATGCCCGAGTCATCTTGCCAGCCAACACTTACAAGCATGTAGTTGAACATCATGAAATCGATATGTGGGTTTATGCTAATAACTATGATGCTAAAATAGGTTTGCATCAATTCCCTGATGAAAATCATGCTAAGGAAACCTTTATCTCCGGAAAACGTAAAGCTCTTGGAACAACTGATGAAGTTGGTATGAGTACCACATTCTTCGCCAATCCATTTGGTCCTGTTCAAGAGGAAGCAATGACTCGTCCAATTATCGATAAAGTATTTAATAAACTCTATCAAGATAAAATCTATGTTGGTGAAATTTATACTCATTTGGGCTATGACAAATCCAAAGATAGCTTACATGAATCTGCACAAGAATTATTGAATGAATTAATGAATAACTAAAAAATGGAGCGTGCCCTATAAATTAATAAAGACCAATAAATATCGTTTCTTACTCATGATTGATTAAACGCCGTCGTTCGCATAAATTCTGATTGGGCTACCGACTAGAGTTTCTATTATTCGTTAGTTAGTCAAAAATAATATGACGACATTAAATTTATTTCAAGTTATATTAAAAGCCATACCAAAATTTAAATTGGTATGGCTTTTATCATCGATATATTTTAAAAATAAAGGATGAATATCTAGTATGTGGCGACAAAAATTTGGGGGCTCAGCAGTGCGAGTTCTCTTACCTAGCATACTTGGCTAGGTTAACGGAAGATGGCAGTATAATAATAACTCCATTAATTTACACTCTAACCGAGATATCAGTATGGGTCTTTTTGGATTAAAAATTTACACTTCTATTTCTTGATTGAATTATACTTTTGATTAATTTCAACTGTTAATTTTTGTAAATCTTTTGACAATGAATCAGTTTTCTTACGAACTTTAGGATTATTCAAAATATACTTTTCAGTACCTGTCTTTTTTACCCAGAAATTATATTTAGGAACATCTAAAGCATAAGAATTCTTCACTGTAAAACCACTTTGTTTCAAAGAATCGTTGTACTCCAACGGTTGATCCAATTGATTGGGAACTAAGCCTGTAATTATTTTAGTTCCAATGCTGGGCAACGGAAATTCATCGTTCTTGACTAACATTTCATGATCAAAATCTTTCGGTTTGCTCATATTGGCGTACCAATGGTCAAAAGAAACTAATCCACCATCAAAAACGACATAAATATTTTTCCCTTGAAGCGATTTATCCCCACTTAAAACTTTATCGATATGGATTGTTGCCTTTGTATACGCCATATTTTTTGGACTATTCATTTTTTGAAGATTGTAAACAGTTCCCTTAATAAAAGCCTTATTATGATTTTTCAACTGATCCATGGACGTTCCTACATAGCCATCATCACTGTCAAAGCCATCCCTATGAATTACATCGGCTTTACGTAGCTGTTTGTTCCAAAGATTCTGATTCTTTTTAATTATTGTAGCCGACTTCTGAACGTTACTCGTCTGTTTCTGCTGCACTGTCGTACTTTTCAGTGCATTCACACTGTATGCGGATAACGGTAATACAAATACTAATAAAGCTAAAATCATTAGTGTTTTTCTCATCGCAGTTCTCCTCGTTTGCCATTATCGCACGTGTTACAAGATTGTTGTACCGCGATTATTTTATATAAATTAGAGATTTTTTTGTGGTCAGCTTAACAAAAAAACACCCACAAAAATAGTATTAAAACCATTTTTATAGGTGTTTTCATTTATTTATTAATCAATTTCAAAATATCTTTTCGATAATTATCAATTTTCTTCTCTAGTTCAAAATCATTTAATTCTTCCAAATTAATATTCTGAAAGGGATTATCTTGAATCTTAGTAATTTTTTTATCATGTGCATTCATAATGGCAATTTTATTGCCACAACGAATCGCTTCATTTAAATCATGGGTAATCATAAAGATACTGGTTTTCTCTTGTTGCCAAATATCCAAAATCAACTTCTGCATTTTGGCTCTAGTGAAAGCATCCAAGGCCCCGAAAGGTTCATCCATTAATAGCAAGGGCGACTTATTAGCTAAAACACGAGCAATAGCCACACGTTGTCTCATTCCACCAGATAATTCAAAAGTTTTCATATTATTTTGATTACTTAAACCAATCAAATCCAATAAATATTTGACTCTCTGATCAATCTCTACTGATGAAAATTTACGAGCTTTTAAACCGAAACCGACATTTTCTTTAACAGTAAACCAAGGATATAGTGAAGAATTCTGAAAAACAACTCCGCGGCGCCAATCAGGACCAGTTATAGTTTCATTATTCATCGTCAACAATCCATCCGCCTGAATAAAACCAGCCAAGGCTTGTAGGATAGTGCTCTTGCCACAACCGGAAGGGCCCACTAGGACAAATATTTCATTATCGGCAATCGTGAAATTAGTGTCTTTAATCACAGTTTCATCAGAATTAGGATATTTAATTGAAAGATTCTCAGCTCTAACTAATTCCATTCTAATTACCTCCTGCATAAACAAATTCCTGAAATTGCTTCAAACTAGGGGCATAACTGATGGTTTGTTGACCATACATAAATTTTCCAGCCCGTTGCATTGCCAGTATAAATTGTCCTGGTTCTTGTTCATTTCCTAAATAATCCTTGGAGTATTCTTCATTCAAAGAAATCCACTTCGTACCCTTTATTTGTTTAGCCGCATCACTTTGACTAATACCAGTTTGTTTAGCCGCCGATTCAACTGTCATCTGATAATTATCTTTTCGTAATCGATGTGTTTTTGCCAATACTTGAACAACTTTTCTAACCTCATTCGGATGTGCCTTCAAAAACACTTTGCTGACTAGGGTAATATTAGCCGTCGAGTACCCTTTTTTGAACAAATCAGAACTATCCGTCAAAACTTGACCATTATTTTGTAATTGCGATAAAGTTGGCTGCCAAGTGTATGCAGCGTCAATGTTTCCACGTTTCCAAGCTGCTACTATATTTTGAGTATCCATATCCAATAATTTAACTTTATTTTCCAGACCAGCATTTCTTAAAGTTATCATCAAACTATAATGCGACGTCGAAGCAAACGGTGTAGCAATTTTTTTACCTTTTAAATCTGCTATCGATTTAATGCCAGAATTTTTTCTAACGATTAAACACTCATTACTACCACAGATCTCATTAATCCAAAGAAGTTTAACTGGAATCCCCGCTGTTAAAGCGACAATCCCATTTGTATCCCCCATTGTTGCAAAATCGACTCCTCCAGACATCAATGCTTTATTAGCATCGACTCCAGAATCGAAAGTGATAAAAGTGATTTTTTTATTAGGAAAGGCTTTTTGAAAATAATTTTTATTTCGTGCTACAGCCACATCATTTGGTGTATTCAAAATTCCAATACGAATTTCATTAGTTTGAAGGTTATCATTGGAAGAACAACTAACCAGACTGAATGTTAAAATCATCAACAAATCCACTAGAATAAAACGGATAAATCTTTTCATCAGTTTTTACCCTTCCAAAAAATCCACTTCTTCTCGAGTAATTGAAGCAACCAATCTAATAATAATCCTAGTCCCCCTAAGATAAATATACCTAAAAACATCACACTACTCTTCAAATATTTTGATGCATCTATTACCATCCAACCAATTCCTGAAGTTGAAGCAACCATTTCAGCCGCTACCAAAGTAGAAAACGAAACTCCCATCGCCGTTCTGATCCCAGTAAAAATATCTGGTAAAGCTCCCGGAAAAATTACCCATTTAAAAATGAACCACTTATTAGCACCTAACGACTTAGCGCTCAAAATATAATCCTGATTAATATGTTTTACCCCTTCAACACAAGCTAGATAAATCGGTGCAAAAGCTGCCAGATACAAAAGAATTATCTTGGAACCTTCACCAATTCCAATCCACAGAATTAAAATTGTGTAATAAGCCAGTGGCGGAATAGGACGATAAAATTGAATCAACGAGTCTACTAACGAATGAACTAACTCTGACATTCCTGAAGCTAGCCCCAACGGTACCGCTGTTAAAATTGCTAATATCAAGGCTGAGAATAATCGAAATAGGGTAATTCCTAAATGTTGCCAAAACGAAATATTATTATAGCCATGTTGCAGAATGCTGATAAAAGTTGACCAAACTGCTTGTGGTGACGGAAAAAGAATTGGTGAAACTAATTTCAAATTAGTTACCAAGAACCAAATTGCCAACAAAACGATCCAAACACAAGTTGTTATTAGTAGCGATCTCTTCTTCATCCCATCACCTCCCTACTTATTACAATAGATCAAAACGATAATTTGTCACGATAGGTTTGCGGTCAGTTGTTTGATCTTTGAAGTATTCATATTCACAAATTTCCAAATATGATCCAGAAATATTGATAACATTCTTGTAGCCACGGTTATTTAAAGCTCGAACCATGTTGTAGCTACGTTGACCTGACAAGCAGTGAACATAAACCGGACGATCAGTTGGAATTTCCTCTAAGCGTTGACGGAATTGGCTCAATGGAATATTAATAGCTGAAGTAATGTGACCTTCTGCATATTCAGCAGGTTCACGGGCATCAATAATGAAGGCACCTTTTTCAATTAACTTACGAACTTCACTAACTTGAACTTGTTGATATTCACCATTCAAAACATTTTCAGCCACTAAAGCAGCCATATCAACCGCGTTTTTAGCAGTACTGAACCATGGTGAGTAACAAACTTCAAGATGTGTTAAATCAGAAATATGACCGTGCATTGAAATCATAGTGGCTACAATATCAACTTGCTTATCAACATCAGATTTACCAAGAGCTTGAGCACCTAATACTTCTCCACTTGGATATCCAAAGATTAATTTCATATAAAGTGGTGTGGCATCTGGCATCAAACCAACTCGACTCTTCGGAATAACTGTTACTGCACGATAATCGATACCATCTTTTTGACATTCAACTTCTGTTAAACCAGTTGAAGCAACATTGATATCAAAGATATGAATTGCTTGTGAACCAATAACGCCTCTATTTTCAACTGTACGATCATAGATATGATCAATTGCATCACGAGCTTCCATTTGAGCTGGGAAAGCTAAGGCTAAACGAGTCTTTTTACGAGTTATCATATGACTGACTTCAATCGCATCACCAACAGCGTAGATATTAGGGATTGTTGTTTGATAATGTTGATCAACGGCAATCCCACCAGTTAGGCCTAATTTGCAACCAATTTTACTTGCTAAAGCTGTGTCTGGTTTAACCCCAATAGCAACGATAACCGCTTGAGCTTTAATTTCACGACCTGAGCCTAACTTTACATTCTCGTCAGTAATTTCTGCTAAACCATCATCTAAAACAACATTTACACCATGATCGAACAATTCTTTGTGGACCATTTCGGCAAAATCATCGTCGATCGTACCCATAACGTGACTTGATGCTTCAATCAATGATACATTTTTATCAGTTTGAGCTAGATTCTCACAGACTTCCAAACCGATAAAACCACCACCAATAATGGCCACATCAGTTACTTTGTTTACATCTAAATAAGTTTGGATTTTCTTAATATCGACGACGTTTCTAACTGAGAAAACATTATCGTGATCAATGCCTTTAATACAGCTTGGCATAATTGGATTAGCACCTGGTGACAAAATCAGTTCATCATAGGCTACACGCTTCAACTCACCCGTCTGAGTATTTTTAACTTCAACTTCCTTTTTATCGGGATCAACATTGATAACTTCTGAGTTAACTTCAGCATCAATATTATATTGATTCTTGAATTGATCTGGTGTCATCAGGACGATACTGTCAGCATCTGGTACCAAGCCACTCAAGTGGTAAGGCAATGAACAGTTGGAGAATGATACATTAGGTCCCTTTTCAAACATTGTAATATCAGCAAATTCATCTAAACGACGGGCACGAGCAGCGGCAGATGCACCACCAGCAACTCCTCCGACTACTACGATTTTTTTGTTATCCATAATTTAAAATCTCCTCTATTAATCAATATTTTCTGAAGTTAGATACTTAGGAAGTAGATCAACTTTACCTTCAAATAATTTAATGCCTGCCATTCCACCTAAAACAAGGAATAACATAAAAATATATCCATGTACTGAGAAATTACAAATTGAAGAATATAATGCCCCAATGTTACATCCACGTGCACAACGGCTACCTAGGCCCATTAATAATCCACCTGTTGCATAAACTAAAATATCTTTCTTAGTAAAGTGGAACTTCATTGAAAATCTACCTGCCATTAAAAAGGCTAAAAATGCTCCTAGCACGAGGCCAATATTACGAATTGTTCCTCCATCTACCAAAAGACTTCCTTTCATGGCCTCAGCAGTTTCATCAAATGCGGGTGATGTAAATTTAGCACCAAATAATCCAAGAAATTTTTGATCTAATGATACAAACGGTGTAGTTACACCCCATGCCTTTCCAGTTGTTATAAGAATAAATATTGCTCCAATGGAAATACCAATTGCGCCGGTTATAAAACTCCATCTTTCAACGAAAAATTTATGATATGTTTCCCATGATAAGAATTTTACAGGTTCCCCACTATCCTTAATTGGTTTTTCATATTCCAAATAATCAGATTTTGGTTCTGAATACATCCCCATTTCTTTCTTATGATTTTCATACTTCTTTGCTAGATAATACAATCCTAAGAAAATCAGTAATGTTACGACTATGGAACCACCATAACCAATGTATTGTGGCATCCAAGCTTTAATACCAATTTGTCCAATAGCCGTTTGATCAAGATCATAACCTAATTTTTGTCCTGGAGCTGCTGCCAAAACAAAGAATGGAAGTGCTATCCATGAATGTCCTTCACCTTCCCCAAAATCTGACAAAGTTCCACTAGCACATCCTCCGGCAAGCATCATTCCGATTCCGAATAAAAATCCACCTAAGGCCGTGGAAATATTACCAATCCTAACATTCTGTGTGCCAGGTATAATTGACTGAGCATCACTTGTTACAGTCCATGCTGGTAATGCTCCCTTACTTGCTGCTGCCCATTGAATACCTACATTAACTATCGCTGTAATTGCAAACATAACTAATAATGCATTAGTTAAACTTGCCTCCCCGCGATAAAAAACTCTTTTAATACCTCCGGCAAATCCAAATCTAGATCTTGTTAGAACATAACCAATTAACAGACCCGCAAAAAGCGCCATTGGTAACTTACTTACCTGTGTATTTAAATAAAATGCCCAAAAAATAATTAAAGCAAAAACAATTAGTCCAATAATTGGTTGTTTGGCATCTAAACCATACTTTTTCATACTCTTTCCAATCATTAGTTTCAGCCCCTTTCATTATTAAATGAATAATTACTAATACCACGCGTGTTTATGATGTTAATTTAGCATAAATTATATTAATATGTAATTGTTTGTAAGAGCGATAGCTTATATTTCAATTGTGAAAAAGTTAATATGTTACAGATGTAGTTTTTTATTTGTTATATCTACCCTGGTGCAATCACAAATATATTTATTAATTTACTCACAAAGTTTTATCGTTATTATTTATATATATATGTTCATAAATATTATTTATAATGGAGAAAACGCTTATGTTTCGTGATATTATCGCTTTCCAAAAGGTCTATGAAACACGTAGTATTACCCGTGCCGCTAAAGATCTCTATGTCACTCAACCAACTGTCTCACTTCAAATAAAACGTCTGGAAGAGGATCTAGGAGTTCAGTTATTTAAACGCAATGGTAATAAAGGGTTAATTCCAACTGAAAATGCCAATCGTTTTTATCGTGATTCTCAATTGGTTTTAAATGGTTGGGAGAATTCCCTTAATCATCTAGTCAAAAAACATCGAAGCAATCGAGTTAAATGTGTCATCGGTGCCTCACCGACAACCGCTAATCATGTTTTACCTCCATTAATGAACAGCCTAAAAAATTATTTTGATCGTTTTGATTTTGAATTAATAACTGCCGATTCTGAAAAAATTTTGGAGGAAATTACTAAACGAGAAATAGACTTTGGAATCGTTGAAAAGCCTATTGTCACGCACTTAATTGAACAAGTTCCTTTTGCCTCAGATGAATTAGTTCTGGCTGGTGATGCCGATAATCCAGAATGGATCATTGGTAAACCCGGTTCTACTCAACGGGAATATACTGATAAGTACTTCAACGAACATCATATTCGGCCGACAAAAGTTATCAAAGTTAACGATAATAATATGATCATCAAATTAGTTTCACGTGGTATTGGTAGAGCTATCGTTTCCAAACGCTCAATTACAGATACGCTCTTACCTTATGAGCAATTGTCGAATGATTTTTGTAATCAATTTTATCTGATCAATCCTAAAACAGCGAATTCAAATGAAATCCAAAAATTAATTGCATTAGTAAAAACATTATTACCACAATTAAGATTTTAAAAAAGCTAGAGCAAATTGCTCTAGCTTTTACATTGTAATAATTTGATATTCAAATCCTAAATCTTTCAAAAATTTTTCTAATCCCGTCATCCCTACAAAAATAGTCTTTGTATTGTCATTCGGATGAAATGTCAAAGGAATATCACCTACAATATCTTTTTCAAAATAAACTTGAACATCTTTTTCCTTATTATTCATCAAACCAAAAATCGAAACAACGCCCGGTTTTAAGCCTAATTTCTCCATCAGACTGACTTCCGAAGCGAATTTAACATGTTTTTCACCAACTATTTCAGCGAAGTGCTTCATATCAAGTCGCTTGTCGTCATCCATAAAAACTAAATAGAAATTATGTTTCTTTTTGTCAGTTAGAAAAAGTGATTTAGTTCTAACTCCGACTTTCCCTTTAATATATTCATCAGCTACATCAGTGGTAAATACAGCCGGATGCTCAACGATATCAAATGGCACATCTAACTATCTAACTCTGTTTTAACCTGCTCATATGGACTCATAAGACGCCTCTTCCGTTAAAATAAGAATATTTATCTTTATTCTACCCCTGACCTAAAGATAAAAAAATAAACCAACTGAAATTTAATTATCAGTTAGTTTATTTACAGACTCTTTTTAAACTAGTGTCAAAATGAACCAAATAGCAGTTAAGACACTGATTTTGATTTTATCTGATTGTGACACTTCTAGGAATCTCCAGTTCAATGCAGCTAATGCACCGAATCCAATAACCCCAGCAATACCATTAGCCCAAATATCTGTTTTACCAGCAATTAGGACAACGATTATAATCAGCAAAGCATCAATTGTTAAACCAATTGCTATATTAACGATCAGTTTAAGCTTGTAATTATCATTGTTTCTCAACAATAATGTAAACACCCAATAACCGATAGCAAACGAAAGAACTGATCCAACTACATAGATCAATAGCTTTAGCCATTTCCCCATTTGTGGCATATTAGCAACATCTGGATCTGAAACGATCATTTGAATAACTTCCATAAAAATACTGATTAAGATTACTCCCAAAGCAGAAAGTTTATCTATTTTATATAAATTCTTCATATTTTCCCCTATTCTTCTTTCAATAATCCAACTAATTCTGATTTAGCAGCTTTATTAGATGGAATAAATCCGAAGATCAAACCAACTGCCGTTGAAACTGACAACGACAAGATAATTGCATATGACGTTATATCAGCTTTGAATGGTAAGAATGCATTGATGATTGAAACGAGAATGTATCCTAAGATAATTCCGATGACACCACCGATAATACAGAGAACAACACTTTCAATCAAAAATTGGTTTCTAATATCACTTGATGTAGCACCAAAGGCCCGACGAATCCCAATTTCTTTGCGACGTTCGGAAACAGTAATATACATCACATTCATAACCCCAATACCAGCAATCAAGAGTGAAATTCCAGCAATAAAGGCGATGAAGTAAGTAATATCATTTAAAATTCTCGTAAATTGTTTACTAATAGCATCTGGATTAGAAACTGAGTATTTACCAGTTTGCTTCTGTTCACCCATAGCTTTCATCCGTTTAACGGCTGTCTTACCAACTTGTTTCTTATTAGCATCAGGTTGAACGTACAATTTAGCTTGGTCTCGAGAAATTTGACTAGCAAATAATTGTTTAAAAATCGTCTTAGAAACATAGGCATCCGGACGATAATTCATATTACTAATATGATAAATTCCTTGAACAACAAAGATGGTTCCATCAACTGAAATCAAACGATTGATAGCATTTTCTTTGAATAACTTATGGGCCAAATCTTCCGAAATATAAATCCCGTTGGAAGCCCCAGTCATTGTAAAGTAGGTACCTTTAACCAGCTTTAAGTTCTTTGGTTGTTTGTTCAAACCAATTGAAGCAGTTTTAGTTTTGTATGAAACTTTAGCACCTGCTTCAGCAATACTACTAGCTAATTTAACATGATCGACACCCGGTACTTTTTCCAGTACTGAAGCATCATTTTGAGTAAAACCACCATCAGTATTGTAATCAGACGTTGGTTCCCACTGTAAGATAACTTTATTACGAGTATTGTGATTTCCCATACCCTTAGTAACGGTGTGAGCAAAGCCATCCCCGATTGCTAAGATACAGATAACACTAGCAATACCAATAATAATTCCAAGCATTGTTAGGAAGTTTCTATTTTTGTTTTTACCAATTGATTTAAAAGCGATCAAAATTTTATCAGTCATGATTTTTCACGCTCTTTTCATCGTTATATAAATGTCCATCACGAATATAAACAGTTCGCATTGCATATTCTGCCACTTCGCTATCATGGGTAACCATAATTACCGTTGTGCCAGCTTTATTTAACTTCGTGAAGATATCCATGATTTCTTTACTAGTTTTTGAATCAAGCGCACCCGTTGGTTCATCAGCAATAATTAATTTTGGACGATTAACGATTGCTCGAGCAATGGCAACTCTTTGTTGTTGACCACCAGATAATTCAGATGGACGATTTTTTTCTTTGCCCGTCAAACCAACTTTATCAATCACATCAGCAATCAATTCTTGTTTGTTATTTTGAGCTTTTTTACTATAAATAAGTGGAATTTCAATATTTTCATAAACATTGTAAGTTGTTAGCAACTTGAAATTTTGGAAAACAAATCCCAATTGGTCACCACGAATTCGTGATAACTCATTGTCACTAACGTTTTGATAATTTTTATCTTCGAGCAAATATTCACCAGTATAACTTTGATCCAACAATCCTAAGATATTGATCAAAGTTGATTTACCAGATCCGGAAGGTCCCATGATAGCTAAAAATTCTCCATCAGCAACTTCCAAATTGATATCCTCTAAAACAGTGAATTTGCCATAAGCCTTTTTTACATCAGTAACTTTAAGCATTTATTTCACCGCCTTATTTTAAAACTAGCTTGTCGCCAGCTTTAAGCCCGTCGATCACGTAATAGTCTTGATCTTTTTTAGTCATAGTTACGTGTTTCTTATGCTTCTTGTCATTCTTTAAGACATAAACTGTGTTCTTACTCCAAACGGCCTTTGAAGGAATCTTGTATCCGTCTGATTCAGTCTTGATTTGAACGTGCATACCATATGGAAGTTTATCTTCTGTAGCAACACGGAAATGATAATAAGAAACATTGTGTGTGCTATAAGGAATAGCATCTTTTTGTTCATAGTTACCAGAAATTTTTGTACCATTGTTCTTGATTACTGTAACGTCAGCACCAAGTTTAATCTTATCAATACTGTACTCATTAACATTACCTTGGATAACTGGAGCCCCGTAAATATAACCTCTACCAGCATCATCCTTAAAGTAAGTACCTGCAATCGGTGCAACAACTGTTCGACTTTGCACCTTATTAATCTTAATAACCTTAGCTTGTGCCTCAGCAAGTGCTTCTTGATCCTTGCTTAATTCAATCTTGTCAGCAGTTTGCTTGTCAGATGAGTCATAAGCTTGGATAGCTAATTGAGCTTGTTGAATTTCAGCATTAGCACTAGCTAGGTCACTACTCATATCACGATAGAATGTGAATAGCACTTCACCCTTAGTAACTTGTTGACCACTGATGACGTGTGTTGAAGCTAAAGTTTCATCCTCAGTTTTTGGTTGATCACTAACAGCTTGTTTGTCGTTTTCTTGAACAATACCGTTGAAATAATTAGTATTATCACGTTGAACCGTATAAGTTTGATAATCTACTTTATTATTATCATTCTTGAAACCGTTTCCCAAAACTAGAAACAGAATAACGGCAATTAAAATAACATTAATACTCCAAATGGCAATTTTAATTCTCTTCATAAATAGTCTCCCTAAATTTGCTTATCTTAAATAGCATAACAGTCTTAAACTAGACAAAATTTGGCGTACTGTCAATGCTTGAAAACGAAAAAAAAGAGCATTTCTGCTCTATTTTTTTACTTAAATTAAATGATACCAACATCGTTAGCGTTTACAAACTCATTTGTAGAGACACAATAATATTTTTCTCCATTTATTCAACTGTTCGATCAGCCCCCTATTACTAACTCAAGCTGAACTGATAAAGTCCGGTTCTTACCTATAATAATGTCTAGTTCTACTAAACTGTGACTGTTTTTTTATTTTCAGTATCTGAATCATCATTTTTCACAATTCGTTTCAACCCAATTCCTGTGAAGCCACTAATAATGGAAAGAAGTGGTGAAAGTAAACTGAAGAAACAGAATGGTAAGAAGGCCAAAGTTGGTACGCCTAAGGTATTGGCAGCAAAAGCACCAGCAACACCCCAAGGAATCAAGTAGTTAATTACGGTTCCACCATCTTCAAGAACACGACTCAAGGCTAAGTTATCCAAACCGCGTTTGTTGAAAGTTTCCTTGAAAGCTTTACCAGGAAGGATAACTGAGAGGTATTGTTCACCAACGAAGATATTAACTCCAATACCAGAAAGAATTGTGGCTGTTACGACTGATCCCGGTGTCTTTAAACGTTGTGCCAATGGTGTCATGGCTGTTTGAATGATGTCAAACTTCATTAAAAGACCACCTAATGACAAAGTTAGGAAAATCAATGAGACTGTACCCATCATGGAACTAATCCCACCACGCGTAAGCAAGGCATCGACACTGGCATTACCAGTTTTTGAAACGAAACCTGTTTCGATAAACCCAGCGATACTTTTGACTGAAGTACTTGGTTTTTCGATGAAAATCATACCAATAGTAACAGTGATATTTAAAATCAAAGTAGCAATGGCCGGTATCTTCATAATCGAACAAGCAAACAACAAGACAATTGGTAAAATTGACCACCATGAAATGACGAAATTACTATTCAAAACATTCAAAGTTGTATCAATTTTCCCCAAACTAGCGCCAGAACCAGCATTACCTAAAATTGCGTAAAGAATTAATGAAATGATAAAGGCTGGAATCGTCGTCCACATCAAATTTTTAATATGAGCGAACAAGTCAGATTCGGCAATAGCTGAGGCCAAGTTAGTTGAATCTGAAAGTGGTGAAGTCTTATCACCGAAGATAGCACCGGAGATAATAGCTCCAGCAACTAAGGCTGGGTTCATTCCTAAAGTTTGACCCATTCCGAAAAGAGCGATCCCGATAGTTGAAATAATGGTAAAGGCACTACCAATTGATGTTCCGATCAAAGCACAAACCAAGAAAACTGAAGGCACGAACCATTGAGCTGAAATCATATGGAAACCCGCCACCATCATTGATGGAATAATACCGGCTGCAATCCAAGTACCAATCAAGGCACCAATTAAGATAAAAATGAAGATTGGGATAATTCCGTTTTTAACTCCATCGATAATACCGTCAAAAATATCATCCCATTCACTACCACGAACTTTGGCCCATAACATCAACAGACCGATAACTACTAAGACTGGTGTTTGAGGTGATAGTCCAAATTTGATAACCCCAAAACCTAGGACGATCAACATCATTACTAAAATTAAAATTGCTTCTCTAAAACTGACTGTTTTTACTTTTTTATTCATTACGATTCCTCCGATTTGTTTTTATCTATTACGCGAAAAACAAATATCGGGGATTGCCACCACAAGTATTTATCATCATATTCCTACCCCTTAAGTATAAAAAAAGTCCCCGCTGCAAAAAATTGCAACAGGGACGATTAGTTTACCGTGGTACCACCCAGCTTGAGAATAGTTTAGTCTAAATAAACTATTACTCCACTCTCGAGGATAACGGCCCTCTCATTCCGCTTGGAAAACCAAGTCGTATCTGGTATTTCATAATTACACCCTGACCGGTTCGCATTAACCACCGGCTTTCTTACGCCCAGATGCATTACTAATTAATTCAGATACTTACATTTGTTTATTTGAATGACACCAACAATAACAGGTTATTTTTCATCCGTCAACCTATAAATATTTTTTAGGCCATCCGGTGATCAATGAATCTAGATAACAATGACAACGCATAGCAGACCACAAAGTACATGATAGCCATCATCACAAAGACAGGAATGATGTAGTTTGGATCTTGTCCATAAACAACTTGACCATGTTGCATCAATTCAGGCACCACGATAATTGTGGCTAATGATGTATCCTTGATCAATGAAATAAATTGACTAACTAGTGCTGGAATCATTTTTTTATAAGCTTGTGGTAACACAATGTGCCACATCGCTTGAGGTAACTTCATCCCCATTGCCCGTGAAGCCTCCATTTGACCCACATCGACTGCATTTATCCCAGAACGAATGATTTCAGCAATCATCATTGATTCAAAAACAGTCATTGCCAAAATTGCGGCGGGAATCGTATCCGGTTTAAAACCGAATGCAGGCAATCCAAAGTAAACGAAGAAGATAATCAATAGTAATGGTAAATTACGAATAACATCAATAATAAAACCAACTATTTTTGAAAAATATGGAACTTTAGCATATCTAATAATCCCTAAGACCGAACCAATGACAAAACTTAAAATCACCGAGATAACGGAGATCAAAATCGTGATCCAGAGGCCTTGGAGAAGAAATCTAATATTTATCCATGAATAAGCATTTATCCAATTTTGCATAATTTACTCCCCCTAAGCCAATTTCTTTTCTAGATGTTGCATGTAATAACTGATTGGTAAAGTAATAATCAAGTAGAAAATACCAACAATTACGTATGTATTAACTGTATCAAAGGTTTGTGAAGCAATCGCATTACCTTGATACATCAAATCAAATCCGGCCACAAAAGCTAGGACTGACGAGTTCTTGACCAAGTTGACAAATTGGTTCCCCAAAGGTGGAAGAACATACTTAAAGGCTTGAGGCAACACGATGTGACGCATTGCTTGCCAGAAAGTCATTCCTTGAGAACGAGCAGCTTCCATCTGTCCTGGATCAACAGAATTGATACCGGCACGAACAGTTTCAGCAATAAAGGCTGAAGTGTAAATCGTCAATCCAACTGTTCCGGCTGCGAAACCATTAATTTTAACGATATACAGTGGAATTACTAAATAGAAAAACATAGTAATAACTAATAACGGAATGTTACGAAAGATTTCAACATAAACATTTCCGATAATACGTAAAGCTTTATTAGGAACAACTTCTAGAATGGCAAACAGCGACCCAATAATCAAACTAAAGAATAGTGCTAAAACACTTGATAAAAGTGTCCAGCCAAAGCCACTAATGAAGGCACTCCAATTACTTGTTAGTAAATGAATCATTTGCGTAACACCTCCTTGTAGTTAAATCCAGGCACATTACCAAACCATTTGATGATCAATTTGTTATAAGTACCATCTTTTTCAAGCTCTCTAAGTGATTTGTTAACAGCTTCCTTAAAGGCAGGTTGTCCCTTATTGATCCCGATACCATAAGGTTCAGTCGTAAAGGCTTTCCCTTGTAATTTGTAACCAGGATTATTAATGGCCATACCAGCTAAAATAACATTATCAGTTGTCAAAGCATCACCTTGACCAGACTTCAAAGCTGTTAAGGCTTGCGCATAATCTGGTAATTGTAAAACTCTAGCTTTTGGTGCAAATTTTTTAACGTTTTCAACTGAGTTAGAACCAACAACCCCAATGATAGTCCGATTATTCAAATCTTGTACTCGCTTAATTGGTGAACCATCTTTAACCAAAATTGATTGTCCAGCATCAAAGTATGAATTAGAAAAATCAATTGTCTTTTGACGTTGCGGCGTTACAGTCATTGTAGCGATGATGGCATCAATGTTACCGTTCTTCAGCAATGGAATACGTGACTGTGATGTAACGGTAACGAACTTAGCCTTAGCATCTTTACCTAACATTTTCTTGGTAATAGCTTTAGCAAGATCGATTTCAAAACCCTTTTCTTGGCCATCCTTAACATCAGTTAAACCAAGTAATTTAGTATCAGCTTTTACACCCCAAGTAACTGTCTTTGATTTCTTGTCATTCTCCAAAATATTTTGTGATGACAATGGTTGTGAACCACAGGCCGTCAAAGTAAAGACTAGGAGTAAGGAAGTGATGACTAACGCTAAATATTTTAATCGTTTCATATCCGTATCCCCCTAGTGTTTAATAATTTTACTTAGGAACTGTGTAGCACGTTCATTAGTTGGGTGATCAAAGAATTTATCCTTAGAATCATCCTCAAGAATTTGCCCGTCAGCCATAAAAATAACTCGGTTGGCTACTTCTTGAGCAAAGCCCATTTCGTGGGTAACAATTAATGAAGTCATATCACTTTGGCTAGTAACGTACTTGATAACTTTCAAAACATCATCGATCATTTCGGGATCAAGCGCACTAGTTGGTTCATCAAAGAGCATGCAACGTGGTTTCATAGCTAAAGATCTAGCAATCGCAACACGTTGTTGTTGACCACCAGAAATCTGTGATGGCATATTATGAGCTTTATCAGCCAATCCAACTTGATCCAACAAAGCCATGGCTTGTTTTTTATTTTCTTCTTCGCTCATCTTAAGGACGATTCTTGGTGCTAACATAACATTCTCCAAAACATCCTTATTAGCATATAAGTTAAAATGTTGGAAAACCATCCCCACATCTCTTCTAATTCGGTTGATATCAGTTGATCTATCAGCAATATCACGTCCATTGACGATCAATTGTCCCTCTTGAATTGTTTCCAACCCATTAACCGTTCTAGACAAGGTACTCTTACCTGATCCTGAAGGTCCAATTAAAACAACTGTTTCGCCCTTGTCGATCTCAAGGTTAATATCTTTTAAAGCGTGAAATTCTCCATAATATTTTTGCACATTACGGAATTCAATCATTGATGACATATTCACTACTCCCTTCCCTACTCTTGGAAAATTTTCCCATAAAATTTATATTAAGAAAATTTTAATGTTTAATTGGTGGTTTGGCAACAAAAAAACATTTTGTGAAATTATTGTTCGGTTTTATCACGACCGACCAAGGTCCCTGAAAACTATAACACCAATGTTATTAGGTTAATAATCTAAACATTTGAATCGAAAAATAATTTTTCCGAACAAGCAAAAGCCCAAATAATTAGAAATTATTTGGGCTTTTTTAATTTTTGAAAAATTGTTGAGGATTTCAAAATATTTTAAATTATTAAGGGGGGAAGTGCTTCTCGTTTCCGAGAAGCTGCGCACACAAGGTGATCACCCGATGTGCGCAGTCCCTCGGAAGGGATTGTGAATCATTATTTTAAAACGATTTTCTTGTAAAGATATCTAGTTAGGAAGTAATAACCGAGATATAAAACAATGAAGATAGCAAATGGTATTTCAATATTTGCATAAGGTTTATACAAAATCTTAGTAAATAATTGTAGACCCATAAGTACGTGGATAATTCCTAAAATAGCTGGTACTGAGAAAAGAACGGCAATTTCTTTGTTAATAGTAGTCCGTAAGACTTTTTGCTTAGTACCGATCTTATAAAGCATGTTGTAACGCTTGACGTCACCATTAGCTCCTGAAAGGATTTTGAACATCAGACAACTAGCTAACATTGCTAGAAAAGCAATTCCTAAGAAGAAGCCCATGAACTCTAACCCAGAGAAGAAACCATTGATTAATGTATAAGCACTGTATTTGTCGCCACCGGCATTTTTCAAAGCTGGATAACGTTTAATTTCGGCCTTAGAAATAGATTTGATAGTAGCCAAATTATTCTTAAATGAATTAGTTTTAACAAGTACAGTCGTTGTTTCTTTACCATTCATTGCTGCATAAGCACTATCACTGACAAAACCAACTTCCATAGTTCGTTGATCTGGCAAACGAGTATTCATTAGTTCATAACCAGCATTAGTATTTTTACTTGGATTGTTAGTAGTTTTAGTTGAAGATATCATTGTTTTAGTATCAATTTGTGAATATCCAACTGGTTGTTTTTTAAATTCACTAGCACGGTAGTAAACTTTTTTACCATCAGTTTTGTAATTATAAACATCCTTAGTTTTGATACTCAAACTCTTCATTCGCTTCTGTTGTGCAGCATCTGGATTAATTACTTGTACATCGTAATAGTTTTGACCATTAACAACGTTGTCAATCTGATTATTGAAGCCAAGACCAACAGTGATAGCACCTAAAGCCAACGCGAACATCATTGAAACCATTGAAAGGATTTTAGTATAGTCGTTAATTCGGAAACTCAATTGTGAAAGTGTAAAGTTATTTAAGCCCTTTTGAGAATAGTTAGTATTCCGTTTTAACATGACAATAACAGCTGTCACAAAAGAATTAATTGTCAGATAAGTTCCTAAAACAATTGTTACTAAGGCAACTGGAATCCCTAAGTAAATGAACCCAGGGTTAGTTCCAGCATACCAGAGAGCAAAGTAGCCAATTGCCAAAAGAATTAAGCCTAAAACAGCTTGAATAGATTTTAAAACGCCGTTACGTTTAATTTTCACTGGTTGACTGTCACGTTTTAGTAAAGTTAAAACCTTACTTCTACGTAATGAAATTGAATTGCGAATAGCTGAGAACATGAAGATGACGATAAAGAATACAAATGTCCAAAGTAATGCTGGTAGATAAAAACTGTTGAAATGCTTAACTTGCATATCCATAGCACTGATAATCCAACGACTAACAAGTCCTGTCGCAAAGATTCCAATAATTGAACCAATTACCGTTGAAATAGCACCAATAGTAAAAGTTTCCACAAAAATCATGCGTGAGATTTTACTGCTCTTAGCGCCGAGCATCATGAACATCCCATATTCTTTTTGACGCATACTCAACAAGAAAGTATTTGCGTAATTTACATAGACAATTGTAATAATAGCTAAAAGTACGATTCCAAAGCCAAAGATAAAACTAGTCGCTGCAGCCGGAGAATTGGAACTCAAGAAGGTCTGATTAGTTGCTAGTGACATAAACATATAGAAAATAGCTGAAGCAATCATCAATCCCGAAAACAACACACTGTAATCACGAATTCGATGTCTAATGCCACTCAAGGCTAATTTATTTAACATAATTTCCTCCCTATTCTGCAAATGTTCCTAAAGAATCTAAAATTTCTTGATAATATTCGGCACGTGAAACGTCTTCTTTCTTCAATTCTTGACCAATTTCACCATCTTTAATGAAGAGGATCCGGTCACAAAAACTGGCTGAAAACGGATCATGTGTTACCAATAAAATTGAAACATTATCTTCACGATTGATCTTAGTTAACGTATCCATCAAGGCTCTAGCACTCTTGGAATCTAAGGCCCCAGTAGGTTCATCCCCAAAGACGATTGATGGTTCGTGTACCAAAGCTCGAGCCGCAGCGACACGTTGCTTTTGACCACCAGATAATTCAGTTGGGTAATGATTGAGGATTTCTTCCAAACCAAGTTTTTCAGCAATACTCATTACTGCTGGTTTGATTGTTTTTACTGGACGATTTTGTAGTGCCAATGGCAAAGCAATATTTTCATAAGCTGTTAAATTTTCCAAGAGGTTAAAATCTTGAAAAATAAAGCCAATTTTATTGGCCCGAAAATCAGCCATTTGGTTATTATTTAATTTAGTAATGTCTTCACCAGCAATCTTAACTTGACCACTAGTTGGTGTATCTAGAGTAGATAGAATATTTAATAGCGTTGTTTTACCAGAACCTGAGGCACCCATAATTCCTACGAATTCGCCGGGTTTAACTTCAAAGTTAACATCTGATAAGGCCTTGAATTGTTTTTCGCTAGCCTTTCCATAAATCTTTTCAACGTTTTGAACTTCAACGATTTTTTGCATTTGTACTTCCCTCCATGAAAAATAGATTCAAGCGATATTCGCTTTTCCTCTTCATTCGATATATCTATCATAACTGGAAGTCTATTTTGGGTCGTTGGATTCTCCTTACGTTTTCTTACATTTTTGTAAGTCATTGTTATATTTATTAATGATTGCGGTCGGAGTAATTTTACCTTTAATTGCTAAATATCAACGATCAAAAGAAATTAACTAACTCTGCTTTTGTTGTACACTAAAAGAAAAGATTTAGGAGTGATCCTTTATGAAACAAAAAATTGCGGTACTATCTGATGTTCATGGTAATATCACGGCTCTAAAAGCAGTCCTAAAAGATGCCGAAAAAAATAACGCCCAAGAAGTTTGGTCAATGGGTGATATTGCTATTGGTGGTTCTTCCATGGAAGAATGTTTTCAACTACTAGGAGAGGTTAATACGACTCAATATTTGATGGGAAATTGGGAAACTGCTTTTCTATCGGTAATTGCGACTCAAAGCGTTGACCTTGATAATCCTAGTCAGGTTTATTTTGCTAATTTGGTTCAATATGATTACGAACATTTAACACCAGGACGAATAAAACAAGTTAAGGAACTCCCTTTGACGAGTAGAAAAACTATAGAAAATATAACCTTTTCTCTAACACATAATTTACCAACCACTAATCGTGGTCATGAATTATTTGCTTATCAAACCCAAGCAAATTTTGATGAATTAAATATTGGAACAGACATAGATGTGGCCATCTATGCCCATACACACACTCCACTGTGGCGCTATACTACTGAGGGACAAATGATCTTAAATCCTGGTTCAGTTGGGCAACCTTGGTACAGTCGACAAAAACTTATGAAAAATCGTGATGCTAGTTATATGTTATTAACACTTTCCGATGGGAACGTTGAGGATGTTGATTTCCGTCGCGTTAAATATGATATTCAGGCTGAACTTAATAATGCTGACCAACTTGGTTTTCCATATCCAGCATTGTATAAAGAACTTTTAACTACTGGTCACGCATCAACTCATGATAGAGAGAAGTTAAAAAAAATCAATCTTGATCGAAACTATCGTCAAAAGGCCAAAGAGTTTCTTATTGACTTATCAAGTAAATAAAGGTTAATTTTAAGATAACGCTATAAATAAATTAATAATATTGGGGAGTAGTCTTATGATTGATGAAATTCAAAAGAATATTGAGCAATACGATACGATTATTATTCTCAGACATCAAAATCCAGATCCAGATGCGATTGGTTCACAAACTGCCTTAGCGACCATGATACGTGAGGCCTACCCTCAAAAAAATGTTTACATTACAGGAATTGACTTACCAGTTCTCGATTGGATTGGTAATATGCAAAATGTTTCACCTGAAACATATCAAAATTCTTTAGTTATTGCGGTTGATACTGCTAATGCTCGCAGAATTGATAACAACGGTGAATATAAAACAGCTGCCAAAATTGTTAAAATCGACCATCATCCCAATGTTGATCCATTTGGCGATGTGAATTGGGTTGATGAAACTTTCTCCAGCTGTGCTGAAATGATTTACACCCTAATCGAAAAAATTTCAACTTTCAAACTCTCTAAAAAGAGTGCTTATAGTCTTTATTCTGGTATTATCGGTGATACAAACCGTTTCTTGTATGCTGAAACGACTTATCAAACTTTAAACATTGCCGCTCAATTGGCCAAAACAGGTATCGACATCTCGGAGATTAGCCTACATGAAGATGAAATGTCTTCTCACGTGGCTCGTTTGGAAGCCTACATTTTAGACAATTTCAAAGTTACCGATTCCGGATTCGGTTATATCATAATTCGCAAAGATACTTTGGAAAAATTCCATTTAGCCGATGGTGAATTGGATCATGTAGTCCCATTGATTGGTAGAATCAACAGTGTCAATAATTGGATTGTTGTCAGCGAAAAAGATTTAAATCGTTTCCGTGTCAATTTACGTTCTAAAAATGTTTCTATCAATGGAGTTGCTGAAAAATTTGGCGGTGGCGGTCATCCCCTTGCCAGTGGCGCTTACGTCTGCAGTATGAATGATGTTCATGCTTTGATGGACGATATGGATAATTTGAATAAACAAAAAGAAAATATTTAATACCAAAACAGGTCATTACAATTTAATGTAATGACCTGTTTTTATGTTGTTTGAGAGTAAATCTGATTTATCTGGAACACAGTAGGCCAACTTAAAGGCGCTAAAATTCACATCATTCCAACAAAATATCAGAAGAATAATTTTTTCTTGATGAAATCAGTATCCTATAAGTTTAAATATCTTGCTCCACCTGTTCATTGTAATAAACAATTTTAGGTTCAAATTTATCGCCATCAAAATGTACTTTAGTTAATGACAAATTATTAGGTTCAACTTGATCTAATAAAAATGGTGCGTAGGTATTAACTAGCGCTGTCAAAATGGCACTATGAGTTACCACGATTACTGGTTTAGTTTGAACTTCACTAATTTTTTTAATTCCACTAGCAAATCTATTCCAGAATTGTTTACTAGTTTCAGCCAAATGTGTTGGATCCAACTTAGCCAGTTTATCTTGCATATCATTGGCACTCATTTCTTTAAGCGTATCTTCAACTGATTTTCCAGAAATTTTAGCATAAGTATCTTTTTTAGATTGACCTTCAAAGCTGCCATAAAATTGTTCTCTTAATTCTGGCATTGTTAACATCTTGAGTGGTTTGCCACCAGCAGCCTTAATTCCATTATTTAACTCAGTAACCGTTTGGACAGATCGATTCATATCGCTTGAATAAATCGTATCAGCTACTTCACCTAAATTACCCAATGTTCGGCCCATACGATAGGCTTCTTCGTGACCTGCTTTAGTTAGCGGAGTATCAGACCAACCTTGCATTTTACCAAGTTTATTAAAATATGTTTCTCCATGACGAATGAAATATACATCCATAATTTATCACTCCTAGATTAAAATCTATTTCAAAATAAGTGTAGACTTGCTAGAATTAAAAGACAATTTTTTAGAATTTCAAAATAAATTATCGATAATTCAAATTAATTGTCGTAAAAAGAAATTAGTAATATTATTAACACCAGAGAACCGGTGATGACGTTCACCGTAAAAATTCGTGAGAATTTGACGACGTCTACCTTTAAATAAAGGTAGACGTCGTTTTTTTATATTTCAGGAGGTATTTATGATGTTTGACAGCTTACTGTTTAAAGACACGAATAACCAACCTAAAGAATTATTAACAAGTGATCCCATTTTTCAGGATCTTGATTTGGAAGATCTTTTTACTCAAGTAAATCAATTAACTGGTTACAATATCACCAAATTTAACCACCAACCATTAATTGATAATGATGAAATTAGATATCGACAGGAAACCTTTAAAGATTTTCAAAATGGCATAATTTATCAAGCCTTTGAAAAATTTACTAAACAAATGCTTTATTCATTCAAAGATCATCAAGAGTTAAGCCATTTAGACCCTCAAGCATATAAAGAACATAAATTGGTTAATATTTTAGACAGTGAATTTAATGCTATCCATGAATTATTGAGCACTTTAACGAATGAATCGCTTGATTCTAAGGGATTAGTTAAATTTATCGATTATTTAGAACAATATGACAATTCTGACAAAGTTAAAGAAATCAAAACTTATATCGATAAAATCGATAAAGATTTTGGTGATATTTATTATCGGTTATACCTCAATGGACGTTCCGTCACTGTCGAAGCTTTACCAGAACATAAGGAAAGTATGGACGATAACTTTAGAGAAATCTTCGCCCCAATTTTCGACAGTTTAAATGACATGACCGCTCCCGTCAAAATGGAAGATATTCACGCTGCTTATAATATGAATAATTTACAAGTTTCAATTATTTCTGAATTGGCAAAATTATATCCAGAGCAATTCGCCGAGTTAAGCGACTTTTATCAAAAGTACGCTGACTATACTAATTTGTTGATTGAAAACACTGTTCAAGAATTAACTTTTTTTCTAGCTTGGCAAAAGATTGAACATTTGATTCAAAAAGATACAAATTTGGCTTTTACTATCCCAATCCTTGTAGATTCTGGTTCTGAACGAATCGATAATAGTTTTGACTTTCGTTTAGCACTTAAATTGGATCACGGTCATGACAATCCCAAAATTGTTACTAACCAATTCAAACTGGAACCAGACAAGCCATTTTTAGTCATCTCCGGACCTAATCAAGGTGGTAAAACGACCTATGCCCGCATGGTTGGTCAAAATTTATACTTGGCCACCTTAGGTATTGCCATTGCCGGAACTTCAGCCAAAATTAGGACACGTTCAGCCATCTTCACCCATTTCGACCGACAAGAATCTAGCAATAAACTTAGTGGTTTACTCGAAACCGACGTTGAAAGAATTCATCAAATCATTGAAAAAGTCGATAATAATAGTTTTATTATCTTAAACGAACTCTTTTCTTCAACTTCAGAAGAGGATGCAACTGAATTAGGCAACCGCGTCCTCAATGCCTTAAATGACCGTCAAGCTTCAGGAATTTACGTTACCTTCCTAGAATCATTAGGTAACAATTCCCACGTTCAACCATTAATGAGTCAAGTTACTAAAGACGCTGAAAGAACCTTCAAAGTTATCCCTGAAGATTTAAATGGTAAAGCCTACACAGATATTCTATTAAAGAAATATCAACTTAGCCAAGCTGATATTGAAGGGAAGTTATCAAAATGAAAACCACCTTGATTTCACCCACTGATCTCGATTTATCCAAATTTGAATTAAGTGACCTTCAAGAAGATGTCTTCGAAGATCTTGAGTTAAAGCCTATTTTAGAAACCATGTCTGATAAAGATAAATTTCTTAACAATACAATTTTAAAAACTTGGTTTACACCACTAAAAACTAACGAAGAATTGCTTTATCGCCAAGCCGCTGTCAAAGATGCAGTAACTCATCCCCAAGAAATTCATGATCTCTATCAAGTAGTAATCGACACGATCAAGACCGTTAGAAGTGAGTTTTGGTCCTTGGATTCTGGTTCGGCATCCTATAAATTGCATAGTTTTTCCCGCCAAATCGATATTTATTTGAACTACATTGCCAAACTCAAAGAATTTTCTAATACTGATTGGCAATCAAAAAATTTCCAAGAATTTTTTACTCGTTTGACTCAAATCTTCCCACCTGATGCCTTAAATACAATGCATGCTTTGATTGACAACATTGTCACCAATAGCACTTATAGTTATCCTGTTAAACTAAATAAAAATTTTGGTAGCGACATATCAGATTTAGATTTTAACAAAAAAGCTGGGCGTTTTAGTGGCATGATGGGGTCCGTTATGACCCGCTTTGATAAAAAGGAAGCTAATTTTATGATTCCTGAACGTGATGATGACAGTAGCAATGCTTTGGGACATTACAATAACGTGGCCGACCTGAGCTTAGCTACCAAGGTAGTTAACACCAAATACGAATTGGAAAAATTCTTTAATGAATTACAATTTCAAGTAGGCTTTTTACTTGGTAGCGTACGTCTTAAAAATTCCTTACCTAATATTAATATCTCCTACCCAACTGTCAATTCTAAAACTGCTATCACTGGTTTAAAAAATGTAGTCTTATTAATCAGTGAAGACAGTCCTAGTATGGTAGTCGGTAATGATCTTGAAGGTCCTAACATGTCATTAGTAATTATTTCCGGAACCAACCAAGGCGGTAAAACTACTACCTTGAGAAGTATCGGCCAAGCACAATTAATGATGGATGCTGGTATGTATGTCTTCGCCGACAACTATCAGGCACCACTTTATGATCAAATTTGTACTCACTTTAAACGCGAGGAGGACTCCAGATTGACTAGCGGTAAATTAGATAACGAATTATCTCGGATGTCTAATATCGTTAAAAACATCAAGTCCAAGAGTTTAGTCTTGATGAATGAATCATTCTCTTCAACTAATGAACACGAAGGTTCCCAAATCAATGCCCAAGTTGTTTCTGGCCTAGTCAACAGTGGCACTACTGTGATTTCTGTTACTCATCAATTCGAATTCTCTAAGATGTTATCTTTGAATGATGATATTGAACCCATCTTTCTGAGACCCGAACGAGATCAAAATGGTCATCGCAGCTTCAAATTACTCAAAGGTACTCCATTAAAAACTAGTTTTGGCATTGATATTTACGATCGTGTTTTCGGAACTAATACTAAATAACAAAAGACACTTAATTCAAATTACGAATTAAGTGTCTTTTTATTAAGCTTTTTGTTCTAAAAATTTTACTTTACTACCAGTTTTTTCATTAAATACTTTCACCATTTCTTGAATATCAGCTTTGCTATTAGATTGTTCTGCCAAATCAAGATCAACTTCTTGCCCGTTACTTAAGGTAATAGTTAAAAAGTAGGCTGTTGGAAATCGTGATAGAACTACATCAGGTGCATAGTTAACGCCCCCAAACGTACCTTTAGGAGCTTGAATTCCTTTGCCCACAACTAACGCTGAAGACTTGATATCATCAAATTGCATGATCATTTTTTTAGCAAATGTTGGTAACAAAATGGCTCTAACTCTTTTACTAGTTGTCCCATAATCATAATAGTGGACGCCGTCATTATCCACTTCCCAATAACCATAATAGCTAGATAAATTAATTGAATAAATATAAGCACCCACAATAAATCCAAGAATTCCAAATAATATCCCAATAACAACATTACCTGACAAAAAATAAAGACAAAATCCAATGACAACTCCAGCAAATAAACAAACTAAAAATGGTAAATAACTGATTTTACGACCGAATCTTAAACTCATACTAATAAATATCCTCCGTAATTAACTTTAAAAATATTTTTGTAATTCCATCATACAGCTTTTAAGAAAAGCTATGCAATTCTAATTAGACTTGTCGACTCTGTTCTCTTAGTTGATACAATTTTTCAACCAAGCGAATTTCTGGATCAGTTACCAAATCAGAGATACCTTGTCGATCAACATATTCCATATTTTTTCGTTTTAAAAAAGAAATAATCGTTGGTAACATTTTTCGTTCCCGAGAATTTTTCCAATAAAATTCTTTGAGATTAAGATAAATTATCTGTCCATCAGCAGTCGTGATCTCAAAATAAAATGGTTCAGTCATCATTTGTAGAGTGTTAGCATTATAGTCCGATTTAGTCGGTTGATAACCAAAGAGATCAACTTTAATTTCAATTTTTTTCATTTGTTTGTAGGTAATAAACTGAGTTTTGCGAAGATGTAATAGAGCTTTGATTGGTATGATCAGGTTTTGACCAGCACTATCCACATTAGTACTCTTAGCTAAATATCTAATACCATTCTTTTCCAGGTTCCAATAATTATAGTATTTCTTATAATCGATTGGATATGCCCAGACTATTGCAACATAAATCCCCAATCCAACCACCAAACCAATCAGAATATTGCCAAATGAACCTAATATAATTCCCAATAGAATCATAATTATCAAAAAGATGACTGGCCCCTTGCTCTTTGGCTTACCATAGTTAAATGGGAAATGTAGATATGGTTCCCCTGTGATCAACTCATCCAAAGAAATATCCAATAAACCACTTAAAGAAATCAGATTATCAATACTAGGCAGATTTTCCCCCGTCTCCCATTTTGAAATTGATTGTCTAGAAATATTAAGAGCTTTGCCCAATTGTTCCTGTGACAGCTGGTTTTTTTTACGATATTTAACAATATTAGTTGCTAAAGCCATTTAACACACACCCCTTTACTACCTAAATTATAGATACTAGTTAGTCAAGAATGCACGCACTTATTAGTTTTGTCACTATTTGGCTCTTGCTCATGATTGGTTGCTGAATAATTTGTTTTATATGATTACTTTTAAAGTAAGTTCCCATATTAACTGATGTAAATTTGAATAAACAAAAAATCTACTAAATTGGATTCAAATTACTAAAAATAGAAACAGCTATCCAGTCTGGAACAAAAATTGAAATTGGCTCAGTAGTGAAGTTGTTCTTAGTGGGGAACCCACTTAGAACAAGGCCGAGCTTGAAGACAACATGGTTCTTGTTGGCTCCAAGTCGTGCCCACTACGCTCCAGCCAAATTTCAATTTTTGTGGAAGACGGCAATATAATAACAACTTCGTTGATTTACGCTTTAACCAATCATGAGCAAAAACTGTTATTTAATCAAAAATGCTCCCCAAACTAAAAAGACGATTCCGATAATTAGAGAGACATAAACACCCATGAACATATAGGATTGAGTATTTTTAACATTTTTCTTGATATTAAAGTACATTTTTCGACCAGTATAAATTTGGAGAATCCCGATTAAAATTATACAAATTCCAAAAATTTCAGTTGTCATCAGACCAGCTTCTTTCTTATTCCATCATAAACTAAAAAACGAATTTGATCTTAAAATCAAATTCGTCCCTAATTATTTATATCCATTTAAAAATAATATCAAATCCTGAAAATACTAATAGCAGACCAAAAAGCGAACCATATGCCAAAGCAAAATAAACAAATCTAGGTACTATCCTTTTGTCACGATATTTCAAATTCCGTAAAGCTTTAATTGTGACAAATATCTGTCCGCCTCCTAGTGCCAAAGTAATCAGCGCAATGAAATATTTCATAACACTCACACTTCTTTATCTTGATTTCTTACCTTATTTTAAAGCCTGATACCTATTTTAGGATAAGAAAAAGTCCTACTAAAAAATCATTATATACAAATAGCCCTATATTAATTGTCTTTTAAATACCCAATCAATATAGAGCTATTTTAATGTTATTAATATTAAAAAAATATATTTATTAAATTAAACTCATCTCAAGAAAAATACTTCGAAAAGCTAAACATCGAACCAATAATCGAAACAAAACCAATAACAATCATTATTGAGGAGATAATGCCACTGACCGTACAGACATTATTCCACGGGAAATCTATTACAAACGACATTCCTACAACGCCTAACCAAAAGTATTTTCCTCTATAAAAATCATTATTAAATCTCACAACGATTCCCTCTTTACTCTGTCATTGACTTGATGATACTCCTAAAAATTATTTACGTGCCAACTAAATCATGAACGTCCATTTTTTCGTCATGAACGTAATTTAACGAATTGTTTCTGACCAGCGATTCAGTGAATAAATATTTACAACTGTCAAAATAATTATTGGTATTAGATAAATTAAGATTATTTTTATAAATGAATCAGACATTCCCCCATACTGTTCCAGTGACAATCGGGAAACAAATCTTATGGTTTGATAAAAAGTCAAAAATGTAATTACCAAAATAACACTATAAAACATCGTCATCATTATTTTTAAATTTTTCCAAACTATAAAATTACTCAGCATATTAGTCAAGAAATGAAACATGGTACTAATGGTCAAAACTAATACCACACCTAAACTAACAATCAAAACAAGTTTAAGACGATAAGCTAACAGCCTCGTATCAGTTAAATTAGCGACGGTAAAGGCATATCTCTGCCCATCAGTCACCATATAAAAGGCAATATTAAAAATGATAAATTCTCCAAACACTACATATAAATAGGTCAAACATGATGTCACTAAATTCCCAAAATATAATCGTGTTTCACTCATTGGTATCAAACGATATTTACTGTTATTAAAAATTTGTTCATTCTTTCGAACCAATAAAACAACTGCTAACAATAACATCAACATCGTGCTGAAAGTTACTTTCCCTTCTGAATAAAGGAAATATTTATTATTCCTTCTAATAGTTTCAATCATTAAAACTGCTACTACTTGAATCAGTAAGACCAAATTGATGGATTTGATCTTATCTTTCATTAAATCCCTACTTATACCCAGTACGCTACTCATTTCTCGGACCATCCCATAGTCTTTATTTTGTAGTGCTATTAACGAGTTGTTTCTGTCCATCTCTTTAAAAGATAGATATTTGCCGCTGTGAAAATAGCAACCCAAACAAAAGTAATGGCGATACTGAGCCACATAATTCTACTGAATTGAGCCATATTAGAAATTCCTTGTAAACTGATATTCTTGTAAAGGAATGAAATAACTTTTCCAGTTGTGAAATTAAAAATCACTAAAGCTATCCAAGTTACTACAAAATAAAGAATAAATGTTACTAGTTTTTGGCGACCAAATGGTAAAAAGCCACTAATCCAATTAATTAGAAAATGAATTACGGTAATACCTGTCCATAAGAGCAATGCGCCTAGAACAAGAACTAAAAACAATTCAAATCCCATTAAAAAGTTTGACCCACCAAATTCAGGACTCATCATTAAACTTTTGCCCATTCCACTAGCAAACATGACGATATTTCCCAAGATAGCTTCCAAAATTTGGAGATAAAGATAAGCTACGACAGTTGTTAAAATATTGCTGAAATATAACTTTGTATCTGATGCTGGTATCAAACGATAATTATTACTAGTAAAAACTTGTTCGTTACTCCGTGACAACATAACAAACCCTACCAGACTGACGATCCCCGCTTCAAAGGCATAAATACCGACAAAATATCCCGGCATAATTGAGCCATTCCAACCACCAGTAACTAATCTAAGTAAATAAATAACTACAAAGGCAATTAATTCAATTCCGACGATCCAGTTCATTGTTTTCCATTTTTCATGGATTAAATTTCTACTTAAGCCCATAAATTCGGTCATTTCGTAACACTTCCTTCATAAATCTGTTCATAGTATTCTTCAACACCCAAATGATGTTTCTCTTGGATATCTTCCACTGAACTAACTTCATAGACGGTTTCATCTTTGATAATAATGACATCATCTAACAGACTAGCAATCTCAGTCACATAATGATCACTAATGATGATAGTTGAATCATCATCTTTCCAGCGAATTATACTGCTGATAATTTTTTTACGTGACATACTATCAATTCCACTAAGTGGCTCATCGAGAAGATACAATTTAGTTTCACGTGATAATGCTAATGCCACAATCAATTTACCGCGAGTACCAGTTGAGAGTGCTGACAAACGTTTCGTTTCATCTAATCCCAAGTATTCGGATATTTCGACATATTTAGCTTGCGAAAAATCAGGATAAACATTTTGATAAAAACGCACGATCTCACTCAATTTAACGCTCTTACCAAAACCATCCAAATGATCACTAAAACTGACATTCTGCTTGATTGCAGATTTTTTAGTCATATCATTAACCGTTATAACGCCTTCAGGCACTGAATTAATACCAGCAATCAATCGCATCAAGGTTGTTTTACCGGCTCCATTTTCACCAAGGAGACCAATTATTTTGCCGCTATCTATATTCAAATTAATATCAGCTAAGATAGTTTTATTGTTCTTTTTATAGTTCAAATTATTTATTTTGAGAATTTCTGTCATAATTTTCTCCCCTCTTTATTTAGTTGTTTCAGACCATTTATTTAATAAATACAGATTGATAATAGTAAAGATGATAGTCCAGATAACCATCATTCCCATGCTGGCATACATTACATGCGTAACTGCACTGAAACTACTATCCAAATTATTAATACCCATTAGTCTTAAAACATTTTCAGTAATGAAATTAAAAGGAATCATAAAGATCCAAATAATTACGATTGCCAAAATAATTTTTACAAAACTTTGATTTCTAAATGGCAAGAAATCGTTGATTCCTTCAACCAATAAATGCAAGAGTGTGATTCCTGACCAAACTAAGATCACGCCTAAAATAAAAGCTACTAAAGCTTCAAATTTAAAGAGATATTGTTGAACGGAATTGAAATCACCAATCATTATTTTGTCGTAAGGATTGGGGGCAATTTTATAAGATACTATGTAAATTACGATTTCTCCCGCCATCAGATAAACAAATGAAACAATGGCTGTTAACATGCTGCCGAAATACAGAGTTCCATCAGTCACTGGAATCAAACGATATTTATCACGACTATAAATGCCCTCATTCATTACCGTTAAAATAACTATTCCCAAAACTAGCGCGATAAAACTTCCACCGATGTAACTGACCGGCTCCGAATTATGTGAAAATAAAGTCGTCCATAGTTTTGAAGCCACGATTATCACAATGTGGAGGCCTAAAATGAGACTAATTATTCGGAATCTTTCTCGCATTAAACCTTTGCTGATACGCCCTAAACTACTCATCTTTCAGCCCTCCTTCATAAATTTTTTCGTAATAATCTTCAACGCCTAAGCGATACTTAGTTTGAATTTCTTCGACGGAAATCACTTGGTTAACAGTCTGATCTTTGATAATCACCACGTCATCTAACAGACTAGCAATTTCAGTCACATAATGTGAACTAATGATAATAGTTGAATCATCACTTTTCCATTGAATAATACTTTTGATGATCTTTTTGCGAGTCATAATATCGACCCCGTTCAACGGTTCATCCAACAAATACAATGAAACCTGTCTAGCTAAAGTTAAGGCAATCATCAACTTCTCTTGTCCACCGGTTGAAAGAGCCTCAATTTTTTGATTATTATCAATTGTCAAAAATTTAGCCATCTGTTGATACTTTTCCAATGAAAAATCAGGATAAACTTCTAAATAAAATTTGATAACATCTTTTACTCGGTCGGAACGCTTGGACCAACCACCACCAGCTAAGCTTTTAAAACTTTTTAACGAATAGGTCATACTGACACATGACTTAATAGCAGCTTTACTATCGACTCCAGAAACAGTGATTTTACCAGATGTTCTAGAATTTACTCCCGCAATCAAACGCATCAGAGTCGTTTTACCAGCACCATTAGCTCCTAATAGGCCGATGATTTTGCCAGTTTCTAAATCAAGATTAATATTATTCAAAATTAACTTATTGTTCTTTTTGTATCTTAAATTGTTAATTTCCAATACCTTACTCATGATTGTCCTCCCGCTGTTTGACATATTCGCTAAAACTATTGGTTATCTCGGTATCGTTCATATTCAACGAATGCAGCTTGTCGTAAGTTGTATCAAACATCTCAGTCACGATATGATCTTTTAATTTATTCACGATAGCATCATCCTCAGTTACGTAATTTCCCTTACCACGTTGAGGAATAATGACATCCTCTTCGGTCATCTCTTTGAGTGCCTTTTGAACCGTATTTGAGTTAGCTGAAAATTGAACTGCTAGTTGTCGTACTGAGGGCAACTGAGATCCTAGTTCATATTCGTTGCTAATTATTTTACGATATAAAATGTCCTTGATTTGGAGATAAATGGGAATGTTGTCTATATATTCCATTTCTTCACCTTCTTACTGTTCTAGTACACTAATACAGTATAACAGGCGGAATAAAAAAGCAATCATTTCTAGTGATTACTTTTAAATATTTCTTATACTAAACGTCAATCTATCTTTCACATTATCAATCCCAATTCATGCTAAATTTAGAATGAATTGGGATTGGATATGAAATGGAAGAACTGATATGTCATGTTAAAATTCGGAAAAAAAGTTAATTATCGACCGCTCCTAATCAGTCTGAGCACTGCTTTAGTCATCGGAGCACTCTTTGGATTGAATATTTCTAAATCCCTCGGTCTAAAAATTGGCGCCATCATGTTTTTACTAATGATTTTGGGACATTACCTCTTGGTTTTACCAGTGCTTTTTAATTATTGGGATTCAGATAAAACTAGCATCCATTACAGCGATATCAAAAAGTTAAACCATCGCTTCTTAGCTATCTTCTTACCAATCACCTTGCCTATACACACTATCGATAAGGCCAAAATCATCTCTATTTCTATTTTGGGATTGCCCCAACATAATCCTAGTTTATCTTCAGAATTAATCGTTTCTGAAGAAGGCGGCTTTATATATAATCTAATTTTGATGATCAATGATCCAGTTAAAATTAGATTAATTATGACTGATAACAGTCATATTGATCTCGACTTATCCCGCGATTACGTTGCACATCAAGATGAAACCATTGGTAAATTAAATTTATTTTTAAATGAATTTAATCCTGAAATAATCCATTTATCCAATGCAACTAGAAAGGCCATTAATATTTATCAATACTAAAAAAATAACCTAAATTCATTTTTAAAATCAAATGAACTTAGGTTATTTTAGAACCAAAATCCTGACATAATTGCTGCTGTTGCAATACCATCGTACTTCATTTCTTTACCTTTGCATTGATTGTATAAAACAAGTGCTGCCTTAGGGATTTTATTATTATTTCCAATATCACTCAACCAAATTTTTTTACAAAGTCTGGTTGAGACTAAATCGACGTTACCATTTTTTTCTAATTCCTTAGCTGAGTTCAAAATGGATTGTGCTAGTTCAGGATTTTTTTTAACTTCTGGATCAGCGTATGCTTCACTCATTTGATCCATTAATAATGTTACTTTCTCTTCACGTTTCATCTTTTATTCTTCCTTCACAAAACGATACATAAAATAGGTTTGCTACCAAATTCAGTCTACAATCAAAATATTTTAACCATCAACTATCCGTCCTAATTAGACGAACCGTCTTTTAACGTCGTGGCATCCTTTCAAAAATGCTATAAAACTGTGATTTATCATTGAAATTACCACGATTCATCCCGTTCCATCCAGCACTCTTAGATAAATTACCTAATGCCATTAAATCTTTATCTTCTTCTCGGGTTAAATGAATCCGATTAAATTCTTCATTATAAATATAATTGGCCAAACGATTAAGCCATACTTCTGGATTCTTAGCTGTATCCATTTTTAGATAAACCTGTGCTAAAACATCAGTAATATTTAACAGATAAGAGGGTTTTTCCTGACGTTGGTTCAATGAGTTATATAAATTGTGAATGTGTAACTTAGCGTCTTCTCTGATATCCATAATTTCTCCTTAAAATAGCGTACCTTTAGTCAAAAGAAAGGCTACTCCAAAAATGAAAAAAAATAATCCAAATAAAAAACTGTACCAAACGGTAAACGCTGTAAAATTAGAAGTCGTTTTATTGCCATAATGTTGCTCAACTTTCACGTACTTGTATGAATTCACCATTTGATAAATTCCAAATAGAACCGCTAAAATACCAACTATATATTTCAAGATCATCTTAAACGCTCCCCTTCTATTTCTGACCCTAATGTACCATCTACTGAATAAAGCGATATCAAAATATCCTGAACTGGTGGATTTCTCTTCCTGAATACAAATTCAAGACGAAATTTAATCGGATTCATGATGTCCTTACTTTTTCATTAGTAAAATATGTGATAATTAATATATTAATTATCATAGGGGGATAAAAATGATTTACATTGATCCGGGTGTTTACGCTCTGGGACGTCTTTTGACATGGGTGATTTTTTATTTTGTCTTTAAATCACTCTATCGGCCACAAAAATTCTATCCTCTAATAATTCTCTTTATTCTATCTGTTCTGGCAGATATGTTTTTAAATGACCTATCATATCCAATCGTTGCTTTAATGATCTACTTTGCTTTCGAGCATCATCAAAAATTAAATTTACTTTTGATCAATACGATTCTCTTAACCTCACTAGTTAGGCTAATTTCTGAAACCTTGGCTAACGTTGCGATTATTATTTTCTACGCTCATAATATTTCAACACATAATATCGCCGGTAGTTTAATGTTTGTCCTAACAAATGCCCTAATCAAACTATTTTTTGCCATTATTTTTGTAGTTTTATACAAATATTTCAATATCGAAGAAAATTGGGGTTTGAAAAAGTCTGGTCTTTTTAGTCTTTTATCAGGTTATTTATTTATTGTCCTGTACATCTTCATGCGTATCATTCAACACGACCAAGCTTATTCTGATTTAATTTCGGGGATTTTAATGTTTATTTTGATTCAATGCACCTTCATCGTAATCATCTTTTTGAAGAGTAATCAAAATCAAAAAGAAGCCTATTCACGTGATCTTACTAAGGAACAATTGAAAAATCTCAAAATGTATACTGACCAATTAGAACATGATCAGATTAAATTACGGGCTTTTGAACAAAATTATAAAGGAACTATTTCAGGCCTTCGAACGATTGCTCATGCTGGTGATTATCAGAAAATGAAGGATTCATTAGGTACTTTGGAAGATTATTCCAATAGTTATTTTGATAATATTTCGATGCAACTATTTAAAGATCTCAACAATGTTCAAAATCCTTATTTAAAAAGTCTTTTCATTAGTAAATTAACCTTGATTAACCAAAACAATATCGATTGCCACTTTGAATGTCGTGATGTCGTCAACGAAATTCCTATCAATATCTTTGATTTAGTTCGTCTGCTGGGAATTTCACTGGATAATGCTTTGGAAGCAACTAAGGGACAAGCTAATAGTCAAATTCAAATCGCAATCATTCAAGAAGAGAAACAACTTTCTTTCATTATTAATAATACGATTGCTGTTAAAACAGATGTTAAAGAAATCATGCAGGAAGGTTTTACAACTAAGCGACATCATTCCGGTTTTGGTTTAGTTAACGTTCAAGATATCAAGAAAAAGTATCCCAGCCTGTTTGTGCAATATCACAATAATAATAAATGGTTTAACTTGAGTATCATCATTATCAAATAATCGAGAGGAGGATATCCGATGCCATCTATTATTGGACCAAATTTATTAGTAATGTTTTTATCATGGTCAATTTTTTATTACATTTTTAATTTACTTTATCATGCCAAAATATCAGCCCAACGAAGAATCATCACTTCCTTGATACTCTTAATTATTTCGATTATTTTAAATGTTTTTTTACGAGATTATGGGATTTTCTTCATTATGATTCTGATGTACTTTAGCTTTGGGAATCACAAACGAACCGATTATTATTTGATTAATATCATCGTTCTAAGTGTTTTGATTAGATTTCTCATCACAATGATATCAATAGCGATTTTAATTCATTTTTATTCTACTAATTTGTCAGGATCTTATGAGATTTCTTTGGTAATTAATCTAATGTATTTTGTCATTGCTTCAGCTTTTGTCTATTTTTTCAATTACTTTAAACTAACTAATTACTTCCAAACTCGAAAGTCAGCTATTACCGGTATTATTTTGGGTTATATCTATATAACTTTCGACATGATGTATTTATTCCTACAACATTTCAATCTTAGATATGCCATCTTGATTGCAGGAATTCTACTTTTTATATTAATTCAGGCCTTTTTTATCATCATTATTTTCTTCATTTCTCGTCGGCGCCAAAAGAAAGTTTATCAAGATAAATTTACTGAGGAACAGGTTGAAAATCTCAAGTCATATACTGACCGTCTCGAGAAAGATCAATTAAAATTACGTCATTTTAAACACGATTATAAAAATTTACTCTTTAGTTTGCGAACAGTTGCGGATGAACAAGATTATGACGCGATGAACCAAGCTTTAGATAATCTGGAAAATTACTCCGACGACTATCTCAACAACCTCTCGATGGATCTTTATAAAGATTTGAATAACGTCAAAAATCCGTATTTAAAGAGTCTTTTTATTAGTAAATTAAATACTATCAATAAAAATAATATTGTCAGTTACTTCAATTGCTACGATGAATTAACCGATGTTCCGATCAATATCCTTGATTTGATCAATCTGCTAAGTCAGGCAATCGACAATGCTATCGAGTACACTAAGGATCAAGAACATGGTGCAATTCAATTATCCATCACTAAAGAAGATCAACAGTTGGCCTTTTTAATCAATAACACCGTCAGCAAGGTACCGACAACTAAGAAGGAAACTGATGGTTTAGAAAAATTACATATTAAAAATTTGAAAAAAAAGTATTCCAATATTTTTATCCAATATAGTAAAAATGACAAGTGGTTTAGATTTCATATCACACTAATCACCAAAGGAGATTAATTATTATGAGTTATCCTATCATCATGTGCGAAGACGATCCGATTCAATTAGAACAACTGGATACTTTAGTAGAAAATTATATCCTATTTCATAGCGACCTCTTTAAAGTTGAATTACAAGCTTCCAAACCAGAACAAGTCAGCAACTATCTCAATGAAGCTGAACCACAAAATGGTATTTATTTCTTAGATATCGACTTAAAGTCTGAGATTGATGGTATTCAATTAGCGGAGATCATTCGTAAAAAAGACGTTCAAGCCGAAATTATTTTTGTAACCACTCATGATGAATTAGCCCCTTTGACCTTAAAAAGAAAAGTGGCTGCCCTCGATTTCATTGCCAAGGACCAACCACTAGATGATTATCGCAAAGAGATTTACGATACTTTAGATTACGCTAAGCAAATCATTGATGAGACCAGAACCGTTCAAAAGAAAGGCTTCTCCTTTGAAGTTGGGACACAAGTTTTTAATTTAGATAAATCAGAGGTGGTTTTCTTAGAAGCATCTGATATCCCCCATCGCCTGAATCTTTATACAACTAATGGCAAATTTGAATTTTACGGCAAACTGAGTGAACTAGAAACTAAATATACGTTCTTATTCCGAATCAGTCGTTCCTGTTTGATCAATCCTGAAAATATCCACCATGTCGATTTCTCAATTAGAGAAGTTGGTTTTGCTGATGGTAGTTCTCGGAAGTTCTCAATTGGTAAATCCAAGAAGCTTAAAAATATTATTCAGCAGACACTTTAAAACACACCGTTATAACGGTGTGCTTTTTGTTTGGAATTTTGCAACCATTAAGTGCGTGCATTTCCCTTGATACAGCAACTATACTCAAGGTGCAAGAGGGAAACGAAAAGGCCTTTTCACTGATTGGATTTTGATTTAAAACTATTAATTAAAATTTCAAAGAAGGTAATCTTATGTTTAAATTTGGAAAAAAAGTTTCATACAGACCTATTTTAATTAGCTTCTATTATGCTTTGATTCCTATCATTGCACTTGGAGTAACTAACGATTTAGGTCTAGGATTATTAATTGGTTTAGCAGTCTTTTCAATCGTATTATTTGGTTATTATTTACCTAGTTTACCTGTCACCTTTAACTATTGGGAAGCCGATCAAGATATTATCAAATATAACGATATGACTAGTATTTCTCATCGTCTCTCAATGATTTTCTTACCATTCAAAAATCAATTGATAACCATCAATAAAAAGGACATTCAATCAATCACCGTTACTGGTAAGTTGGTAAAACCCGAACAAGTTACCTATGCCGCCCAGTATTCAGCTTTCTATGCTGTTTTAACACCTGTTCTTTCAATGATCAAAAAACCTGTCACTTTAGTTCTAACTATGAATGATGGCAAGACAATCGAATTAAGTATTGCTCGTGACTATGTTTACGGCTCTAAAAAGACCCTCGAAAAATTAGATCAATTCTTCGACAGTCTTGATAATACTCAGATTAAAATCAACTACCACAACAATCATAACGTCAGTTTAAGTTAATTCAGGAATAAAAAATAGGCATTCAAGATGTTATACATTTACCAGTTCTCAAACAGGTTATTCTTAACTGGTACGGATAATAAAACTTGAATTTAAAAGAGGGTCATATTATGTTGAAGTTTGGTAAAAGAGTTTCTTATCGTCCATTAATAATTAGTTTGTTAATTGGTTTAATCGCTGGTTATCCAACCGCTGATGTACTTAACTCTGGTCTCTATGGATTAGGCGTCGGCTTTGTCTTTTTCTGTATCGTTTTCTTTGGCTACTATTTTCTAAATGTTCCCATTCTCTTCGTTTATTGGGACGTCAATAGTGATGGAATTAGATATTACGATGTTGATAAATGGAACAATCGTCTCTTAAGTATGTTGGTGCCACCATTATCAAAATATACCACGATTAACAAAAATTCTATCAAATCGATTACCTTCATTGGTGATCTAGACAACCGCTTTGAAATACCAATGGCTTTGCCTTACACAGCTGCTGTCGGGGTCTTTACCGGTGCAATTTCCATGGCGCATCATCCTGATTTTGTCAGATTAAATCTGATTGATGGTTCAACCGTTAATATGAGCATTGCTCGTGATTATACCTACAGTCGCAACAAAACAATTGATAAATTGAATCTATTACTCAAAGTTTTAGGTCAAGAATAAAAATTAAGGATAGTGATTGATATGAGTTTACAATTTGGTCGAAAGATTAATTATTTTCCTTTACTATTATGCCTAATTATTAGTCTAATCGTTGGTTATATAATGTTTTTAGTATCACATCAACTGACTATAGCAACAGTATTTGGGGTTTTTGCTCTGATAATAGTACCAATTATTTATTCTCTAAATATTGGTAGTTCCTATGGTTACTGGAAAGTGGATGATCAAGGACTGCATTATTATGATTACACCACGATAGGTAAAAAAATCAAAGCAATTTTATTACCTATTGTTACTAAGGAATCATTAGTAAAATATCCGACAATTAAGTCAATTTCATTAGTTGTCGGAGAAGGAATGACTGTTCCTGAGGGAATTGGTCCTAATGGTCCCATTTCAGCTAGCTTTTATGTTGTTGGTTCAATGGTAGAACATTTCGAAAGCCCTTATTATTTGGCATTTAAATTAAATAATAATCAAGAAGTAGCTTTGGATTTATCAAAAAATGCAAAGGATAAAACGAGTATTAAACAAGTAATTAGTTTATTGGAAACCAACACTAATACAAAAGTTAATTTAGTTAAGGAAAAATTCTAGGTCAAAATAATATTTAAGGAGATGCTTTTAATTGGAAAATTCACAATTGTTCGATTTAATCGATGCTTCATACAAAGAAGACCTTTCCAATCAACCTCAGGAATACAAAAAAGACCTTTTCAAAAGTGCTCAAAGGCTATTAAATGGTACCGATGAAATAGACGTTTGTGTTGAGATTTACAAAAATTATCATGATAATTTTATAGCACCGATGTCATTACCAACGGCCAATCGAACTCTTTATTCATATATCAAAGGAAAATTAAAAACAATGGATCGTAAACGCCTACGTGATTTAAACCTTGGTTATGGTTTGATTGCAACTCATATTACCTTTGGATCACTCAATTAAAAAATGCCTCTCTTATAATTTAAGAGAAGCATTTTTTGAACCCAAGATATCAATCAAAGAATAAGCTGTTTCAAAACTAGTTGTCCGTTCAGTTATTTTGAGAATAGCTTCCCAGAGACGACCAGTATAATCATTAAAGACCAATTCATCCTCAGTCCTTGCTTGATTAACTTTGGTAATTATTTTATCAACTTCCTTATCAAACAATGAACCTCGAAATTGTTTGTCAGCGAGTTCATCAACTGACTGTTTGATAAATCCATCAATCTCTTGATTAATTATTGATTCATTAATTTGTTTGTTAAACGAAATTTTGAATTCAATTAATATTGATAGTAGTAACTTTTGTTTTGAATAATCCATTTGTCTTTTCACCCATATACAAATATAACTGATTTTTTCAATAATAGATACGACTAAGTGAAACATTTTTCAAATGCTCCATGGTGTATAATAAAACGTATACATTTTTGAGAAATATATTTGGAGATTAATTATATGAATAAGCAATTTTATAAAACTATCAACTTCTGGTACGGCGTTACCATGCTCGTTGTTGGATTAATTTTTATCAACCATTCAATCAAATCAACTTGGATCTTAGTTGATGCTATTTTTATCATTTCAGCCGTTGTGTTCTTTTTGTTGAGCCTGTTCCACACACCAAAGCCTAAAAAATCAGAAGATGACCAAACTCCTATTTTGTAATTTTTTGGATTATTCACTGCCGTCTTCCACAAAAATCGAAATTATTGTTTAAATTAAAAGATATTTGAATTCAATTTAACTTATGTAGTCATTTTAAAGGAAAATATCAGGTTATTCTAATTAGATAAATTAATCGGAATAACCCTTTTTATATCCTTAAATATATTTCATAAATACTAAGACACTAGCCTGGAGCAAAAACTGGGATTGGCTCAGTAGTGAAATTATTCTTGGTCAGTGAACTCTGCTGGCTTAGCATAAGACCAAGCTTGAAGACTCTTGGGACAAGAGCCTTCAAGTTGTGCCCACTACGTTCCAGCCAAATCCCAATTTTGGAGAAGGCGGAATTCTTAACAACGTTAGAAATCGCTTCCTACCTATTATATGGCGTTTCAAACTCTTACATGTTATTATTTATTACAGCTTATGAAAGGATGGTATTTTCATCATGCGCTTAAAGACTAATATCATTTCAACAACTATATAATAAAATGGCATTTCTTATCCCCGGGGTAATAAGTGCCACCAGGAGGATACATGAAAGAATCTAAATTAACCTTTGAAAAAACACGCGTCATCGTTGCCGGTGTCAGCCATCTACAGCCTGACTTTGAATATACGATGCAAGAACTAGCTGCCCTAGTGGAAGCAAATAATATGGAAGTTGCCGACACAATTGTCCAAAATGTGAACAGTGTCAGTGGTAAAACTTACTTTGGTTCTGGTAAAGTTACTGAAATCAAGGAAATCGCCAATGCTGACGACATTCAAATTATCGTTTTAAACGATGAATTGACCCCTTCACAAATCAGAAATCTTGAAAAAGAAACTGGTCTGATCTTCATGGACCGAACAGAATTGATTCTCCAAGTCTTCTCTAATCGTGCTCAAACTAAGCAAGCTAAGTTACAAGTAGAAATTGCTAAATTAAAATATCAATTACCTAGAATTCATCCATCAGGTAACCCATTGGATCAACAATCTGCCTCCGGTGGATTAGCTAACCGTGGTGCTGGTGAATCTAAACTAGAATTGGATCGCCGTGTTATCAGAAATAGAATTACCCTTTTACGTAACGAACTCAAAACGGTCGATACAACTGTGGATATTCAAAGTAGACGTCGAACTAATACGACTTTGCCTCTAGTTTCATTAGTTGGTTATACCAATGCTGGTAAATCAACTACAATGAACGGTATCTTGAACTTCAATAAAGAAGACTCTCAAGATCGTAAGGTTTTTGAAAAAGATATGCTCTTCGCTACCCTTGACACTAGTGTTCGCCGAATAGATCTTGAGGATAATTCAAGTTTCCTATTATCTGATACTGTTGGTTTTGTTAGCAAACTACCTCACAATTTAGTTGAATCATTTAAAACTACTTTGCAAGAGGCTCAAAATGCTGATCTCTTAATTCAAGTTATCGATGTTTCTGATGAACATTGGCAAAATATGATCGAAGTTACAGAGAAGACCTTGAAGGAAGTCGGTGTCGTTGATAAGCCAATGATTTATGCTTTCAACAAAGCTGATTTGAAACCTGGTCAAGAATTCCCTTCTATTGAGGGAGATAATATCTATTACTCAGCTATCGACAAAGATTCAATCAGTAAGCTAGTTGGGTTGATCAAACAAAGGGTTTTCGCTCATTACCAAGAAACTAAACTATTGATTCCTTATAGTGATCAAAAACTTGCTGAAGAAGTTCTTAGAAACTCACAAGTGCTCACAAAGGAGTTTACAAATGATGGTTCCTTAATCAAGGCCAACCTCAGTCCCGAAGAATTAGAAAGATTTAATAAATACGTCCAAACTGATTTGGAACAGAATTAATTTTTTCTAATTAAATAATCTTAATTTTAAGGCATCTAATCCAAAATTGGGTTGGATGTCTTTTTTTTGCTGTTATAATAATGTTGAATGAATCTCACTTTAACCACGTTTTTCTTTGCAATTTATCCCAAAATGTATTATTCTTTTATAAACATTAGATTTTTTCTAATTAAGGGCACTTGTTTTTAATATTCATTAGTGTATTCTAATAATAATTATTTTAGGGAGGTTGAACAATGAAATACAAGAAGTATTTACTTACATTGTTACCGATATTTCTATTAGCTTTAGTTCTGAGTGGTTGTGGTTCCGCTTCTGAAAAAGATAGCAAAGACACCCTATCAATCAGTTCCAGTGATGTTATTGCAACAATGGATTCATCTATGAACACCGATGTTATCGGGGCTCAAAATATTACCAACACTATGGAAGGTCTCTACCGATTTGATGGTAAAGAATTAAAACCTGCCATAGCTAAGAAGATTGTTAAGCCTACTAATAACGGTAAAACTTATACCTTCGACTTGAAACATACTAACTGGTCAAATGGTAAACCCGTTACAGCTAACGATTTCGTTTACGCATGGCGCAGAACTGTTGATCCTAAAACAGCTTCTCAATATGCCTACATCTATTCTGGTATTCTCAACGCTGATAAGATCAATGCTGGTAAGAAGCCCGTAGATACTTTGGGGATCAAAGCCTTAGGACCTTACAAACTTCAAGTTACTCTTGAAGATCCTATCCCATATTTCAATAGTTTAATGGGTAATTCAACATTCTACCCTCAATACAAACCAGCTGTAGAAAAGGCCGGCAAACAATATGGTCTAAAGAGCGCTGGTATGGTCTTCAACGGACCTTACAAACTAGTTAACTGGACTGTTTCAAATAACAGTTGGACTGAAGTTAAGAATAACAAGTATTGGAATGCTAAAGCAGTTAAACTACACAAGGTTCAATACTACGTTGTTAAGGATGCTAATACTGGTTTAAACCTTTACGATGCTAACCGTATCAACCGTCTTGAAAAAATCAGTGGTGACACTGCTCGTCAAGTTTCCAATTACAAGACTTTCTCTATTGATAAACAAGCAGCTAACTTCTATATCGAACTTAACCAAAAGAAATACAAATTCTTCCAAAATGCCAAAATCAGACAGGCTATTTCAATGTCGATCAATCGTGATCAATTAACAAATAATGTGCTTGGTAAGACTGGTAGTATTGAAAATACTATTATTCCTGAAGGTATGTCATACAATCCTAAGACTAAGGTTGATTTCACTAAGGAAAAAGCTCTTCAATCAACTAGCAAGTATTCAACCTACAACCCAACCGAAGCTAAGAAGCTTTGGAAGGAAGGTATCGCTGAAACCGGTCAAAAGAATCTCAATTTCACACTTCTAGGTGATGATACTGACGGTTCTAAGAAACAAAACGAATACTTACAAGGTGAAATGGAGAAAAATCTTCCTGGTATTAACATCACCTTATCAAACGTACCATTTAAATCACGTCTAGATAAATCTACATCAGGTGCTTTCGACATGGTTGTTACCGGTTGGAATGCTGATTACCCAGATCCATACACATTCTTAGGTATCTTCACAACTGGTAATCCTCAAAATAATGGTAAGTACTCAAATAAACAATATGACGATTTAGTTAATAAATCCGCTACAACTGATGCCACTAACGAAGAAGCTAGATGGCAAGATATGTTACAAGCAACTAAGATTTTGAACGATGAACAAGGTGCCATTCCTTTGTATCAATCTAGTCAAGCTAACTTAACTAGAACTAACGTTAAGAACTACACAATTACACCAAATGGTAGTTATAACCTTGTTACTACTTTCAAAAAATAATCAAAGGCGAGGGAGATTAAATAATGACTAAATATATTCTCAAAAGAATTTTTTACCTCTTTTTGACCCTTTTCATTATTGCCTCATTAACATTCTTCTTAATGAAGTTGCTTCCTGGTACTCCGTTCTCTAACCAGAACCGGATGTCACCGGATCAATTGAAGATCGTTAAAGCGCAGTATGGATTAGATCAATCGGTATTTGTTCAATATGTTCGTTATATGGGTGGATTATTACAAGGTAACCTTGGAACTTCTTTCCAATTTAACAATGAACCTGTTACAGCTCTAATCGGTCAAAGACTTGCTCCATCAATGCAAATTGGTGCCCAAGCAATGGTCGTTGGTACTGTTTTCGGTATCCTACTAGGTGCCGTTGCTGCTATTCGTAAGAACACATGGGCTGATACCTTGGCAACTTTCGTATCAATCCTTGGACTATCAATTCCATCTTTCGTTTTAGCCGTACTACTTCAATTCTACCTAGCTTACAAATGGAGAATTTTCCCAGTTGCTCTTTGGGATAACTTCCAATCAAGTATCCTACCAACAATCGCCTTGGCAGCTTTACCATTAGGTACTGTCGCCCGGTTCATGAGAACTGAGATGGTCGATGTTATGAGTAGTGATTACATCGAGTTAGCCAAAGCCAAAGGTAACTCTTCTTGGAAAGTAGTTACTAAACATGCACTTCGTAACTCGTTGATTCCAGTTGTTACTATCATTGGTCCTATGGCTGTTTCAGTTATGACTGGTTCAATGGTTGTTGAGAACATCTTCTCAATTCCTGGTATTGGTGAACAATTCGTTAAATCTATTACAACAAATGATTACCCTACAATCATGGGTCTTACAATTTTCTATTCATTCTTATTAATCATAGTTTACTTGATCGTCGATATCCTTTACGGACTAATCGATCCAAGAATTAGACTAGGAAATGGAGGTAAAGAATAATGGAACAGATTCCTCAAACTCCCAAGGAAAAATTTAAATTAGTTCATGATGAAAATAATGCTGAACAAGAAAAAATCAGCACACCGGCACTTACATACATGCAAGATGTTCGTCGTCGTTTGTTTAAAAACAAGGTTGCGGTTGTTTGTTTAACCTTAATTTCAATCATTGTCTTAATTTCAATCTTTGCCCCAATCATTGCTCCACATAATCCTAATGCTCAAAATGTTACCATGTCTAACCTCCCTCCTAAATTAGGTAATTTGAATATCCCTGGTATGAATGGATATCAAAATATGGGTGGCAAAATGGTCGATGCTTACAAGCAGGCCGGTGCACCTAAGGGAACTTCATTTATCCTTGGTACTGATTACCTTGGACGTGATCTTCTTTCAAGAATTATCTATGGTACTAGACTTTCATTAATCGTTGCCGTTCTTGCTACATTAGTTGACCTTCTAATCGGGGTACCTTACGGTATCGTTTCTGGTTGGAAAGGTGGCAAAACTGATACCTTCATGCAACGTATCGTTGAAATTGTTTCATCAGTTCCTAACTTGATCGTTGTTATCTTGATGATGATCGTCTTAAAACCAGGTTTAACATCAATCGTTATTGCGATTGCTATCACTGGTTGGGTAACCATGGCCCGTCTGGTCCGGGCGCAGACTTTCCAATTGAAGGAACAGGAATATATTTTAGCAGCTCGAACACTTGGTGAATCATCTACTAAGATTGCTACTAAACATTTAATTCCTAACCTTTCTTCAACAATCATCATTCAAACAATGTTCACTATCCCCAATGCCATTTTCTTCGAAGCTTTCTTAAGTTTCATTGGTATTGGTATTCCCGCACCAAACGCATCATTAGGTACACTTTTATCAGATGGTCAAAAAGCCTTCAGATTCTTACCATATCAAATGTGGGCTCCAGCTATTATCTTGAGTATTATCATGATTGCCACTAACCTTCTAGGTGACGGTTTACGTGATGCCTTTGACCCACAATCATCTGAACACTAACTAAGGAGAAATCGTAATGGATAAAATTCTAGAAGTAAAAGATTTGCATGTCGATTTTGACACCTATAATGGTGTCGTCCATGCCATCCGTGGTGTTAACTTCCATTTAAATGCCGGTGAAACCTTAGCTATTGTTGGTGAATCTGGTTCTGGTAAGTCCATCACAGTTCGTTCAATCTTACAATTATTGGCCTCAAACGCCACAATCTCTAAAGGAGAAATCCTTTATCATGGTGATGATCTACTTCAAAAGAATGCTAAGGAAATGGATAATCTTCGTGGAAACAAAATCTCGATGATCTTCCAGGATCCAATGACATCTCTTGATCCTACTATGACAATTGGCAAACAAGTTGCTGAACCTCTTTTGATTCACAATAACGTTTCCAAAAAAGATGCCTTAAAACGTGCTGAAGAAGTTCTTCGCTTGGTTGGAATTCCTAACCCTGCAGCCAGAATGAATGACTACCCTCACCAATTCTCTGGTGGGCAACGTCAACGTATCGTTATCGCAATTGCCATCGTTGATTATCCAGAAATACTAATCGCTGATGAACCAACTACTGCCCTTGACGTTACTGTTCAAGCACAAATCATCGATCTATTAAGAGAATTACAACAAAAAATTGGTACTTCAATCATTTTCATCACCCATGACTTGGGTGTTGTCGCTGGTATCGCCGATCGTGTAGCTGTCATGTATGCCGGTCGTTTCGTTGAATATGGTTCCGTTGATGATATTTTCTTCAATCCTCAACATCCATACACATGGGGTTTGTTAGACTCAATGCCTACCCTAGATACCAACGAAGATGCTCGTTTGAACTCAATTCCTGGTACTCCACCAAACCTATTGGACCCACCAGCAGGTGATGCCTTTGCACCACGTAATGCGTACGCTATGCAAATTGATGAAGAACAACAACCACCATTTTTCCAAGTATCCAAGCATCACTTTGCTGCTACTTGGTTGCTTCATCCAGATGCACCAAAAGTTACACCACCAGCAGGAATTCTCAATCGTTATGAGAAGTTTAAGAAATTAGGAGGCAATGCTAAATAATGGCAGATGACAGAGAAGTAATCGTATCCGTAAAAAATCTAAAACAATATTTCAACATTGGTAAACCTAATGAAGTTAAAGCTGTTGATGATGTTTCCTTTGACATCTATAAGGGTGAAACCTTTGGACTCGTTGGGGAATCTGGTTCTGGTAAAAGTACCACTGGACGTAGTATTATCAGACTTTACAACCCAACTGATGGTCACATTTTCTTCAACGGCCAAGACATCAGTAAGATCAAGAGTCACGGTCCTAAGATGAAGGAATTCCGTCGTGAAATGCAGATGATTTTCCAAGATCCATACGCTTCATTGAATCCCAGAATGAAAGTTAAGGATATTATCGCCGAAGGTCTTGATGTTCATAATCTTGTCAAAAATGACCAAGAACGTGACCAAAGAGTCCGTGAATTGCTCGACATGGTTAACTTAAATCCTGAGCATATGACTCGTTACCCTTATGAGTTCTCCGGTGGTCAACGTCAACGTATCGGAATTGCCCGTGCTTTGGCCGTTGATCCCCAATTCATCATTGCCGATGAACCTATCTCAGCCCTTGATGTTTCTATCCAAGCTCAGGTTGTTAACTTGATGCAAGATATTCAAAAGAAACAAGGTTTGACTTACCTCTTCATCGCCCATGATCTTTCCATGGTTAAATACATCAGTGATCGTATCGCTGTTATGTATCGTGGGAAAATCGTTGAGCTGGCTGAATCTAATGAGATTTACAACAATCCATTACATGCCTATACTCAAAGCCTCTTGTCAGCCATTCCAGTTCCTGATCCAGAAATTGAAAAGCAACGAACAAGAATCGACTTTGATCACAAGAGTCCTTTCAAGGACGATCAAAGACTTCAAGAAGTATTACCTGGTCACTTCCTTTATTGCAGTAATGAAGAAGCCGCTAAGTATAAGAAATAGAGAACGGAAATCAACGTTTAGCTTTTGAGCATTACCTAGTATCGGTTATGAGTTGCAAAGCAAGTCGTTGCCAATACGTAGTAAGCACAGAAAGCTGTTGATTGCAGTTCGTTTCAATAAGAAAACGGAAATCAACGATGCGTGCAGACATCATTGATCAATGTATCTGATACAAATTCAAATCCTACAAAATCCAATACCAAAAATATTATTTTACAAAGTAAAAGAGCTAGCCGATTGGCTAGCTCTTTTCGTATTTAGATTATTTTTCATAGGCTTTATCTTCTTTCGTTTTTAAATTCTACTATATCTCTGGGGAGGAAATATATTTTTAAATTCTATTTGTTGTCTTTTTGGGGGAGGATATATAAAAGATTAGTTCATAGGATTTTTTCAGTTAGTTAATTATCTATTTAATATAGTCATTGAAGAGTTACCTCTTCGTTTCTTGACTATGCTTATATAATAACGGGAAAATATGAACTTAACGTTTGGAAAGTACGAAATAAATGGTACTTAATTGTGAAGAAAAATCGACTTTGCGACCTAGTTTCTACTTATTAATAGCTTGTAATGCCATACTATTAATAAATATTGTAAGATAATAAATGAAATTCACATGTTTACTTGAGGGGGTAAATTATAAATGAGTAAATCACGACTAGAGGCCTTTTCAGATGGAGTCTTTGCCATTATTTTGACGATCATGGTTTTAGAATTAAAGGTCCCAGAACATTCGACTTGGAATGCACTGCAACCATTAATTCCAACCTTCATCGCTTATGTTGTCAGTTTTATTTTAATCTTTTCATTTTGGGTCACTCACCATTGGATGCTTGTTCAACTCAAGGAACCCAATGTCCGCGTGTTATGGATCAATGGTCTATTGTTGCTGACCATGTCCTTCATTCCTTTCACTACTGGTTGGGTCGGACGTTTTCCACACAGTGCCCCACCAGAAATACTTTATGGACTTTCATTCCTGCTAACCAATTTATCATTCCGACTATTTTCTACAGAAATTAATAAGGGAATTACTAAGCGAGTTATCCCTAGCGCCGGTAATTTAGCCTTTTGGTCCTTAATTGGAGTTCAAATAATTGTTAGTTTTCTTGCCATTTGGTGGCCTGAAATTGCCTTCTTGGGTGTCAGTGTAACCGCACTTTTCTGGGTTGCCTTAGAATTATTATTGCCTAATATTCGTAACACCCAATCGAGTAGGAGGTAATTTTTAATTACCGA
>NZ_JQCF01000049.1 GCF_001438805.1 Companilactobacillus kimchiensis | reverse complement strand
GAATTTGTGCGGACGACGGCAGGATAAGAAAACCTCCGCTTTAACCAATCTTTAGTGAGAACTTGAAAGATGATGGTACTAACTTTTATTTATTATTCATCAGTCAATGAATCACGTGGATCAAGTTTAGCAGCACGTCTTGATGGAGCTAGGGCAGCAAGTAAACTGATCACAATGCTGACCACGATACCGAAGATAAAGTTACCTGGGGAGATGGCAACAATCGTGGCCTTAAAGGCACCTTGGGCAATTGAATTAACTCCCATTTGAGCTAACCAGGCAATGATTGAAGCGAAGACACCTGATAATAGGCCAATTAAGAAGGATTCAGAAATGAACATATTTCTAATATCTTTCTTTCTGGCACCAATGGCACGAAGGATACCAATTTCTTGAGTACGTTCGGATACACTGATGTAAAGAACAACAATGATCATGATAGCGGAGACGATTAGAGAAATTCCAGCGATACCAGCTAAGACGTCAAAAGCCAATCTTAGATAAGTATTTAGAGAATCGATAATGGCACCGACACCAGTAATCGTGTATCTGTTTTGTTTCTTCTTATCAATAGTTGTCTTGTAAGATTTAACCTTTTCTTGGACACCTTTGACGTTAAGAGTGTCATTAACAGAAAGGGTAGCAAAGTTAGGTTTAATGGCAACATTAGCATCCTTAGCAGCAGTTTCTAGTGTGTTATAGGTAATAGCTGATGATCCGGATTTGATAATACCTGAAACTTTTAAGTTCATTGTAATTTGGGTTGGTTGGTTATTCTTATCGAGACTTGTAACGTACATCTTAACGTTTTTACCAACCATATTCTTGTAATTCTTTTTATCTAGTTTTTGAGCATCAGATTTCAAAAGTATAATCTGATTATTGCTTGGTTTTTTACCCGTAGTGATATCGTCCGGTTTTTCAGTCGCATTCCAAGTTTGGAAGAATTGAACAGCGACATTTTTATTGTTGAAATTAACTTTAGGACCTTGGGCAAAATAAGCTTTTTCAACCTTTTTAACGTTCTTGATACTTTTGAAATTCTTCAGATCCGAATTGCTCATGTTGATGCTACTAGGATCAGTATTATCTCGTGAAACGGTCTTAGTTACTTGAATTGCATTGGGATTAACTTGCTTAGTCATTTCACCGTTGATGTATCCGGTAATACCAGAGCCTAGTCCTAACATAAAGATGACTGAGAAGATACCAATTGCAGCTCCCAGAATAATCAAGATATTACGACCCTTGGTATAACGCATATGTTCCCAAGCTAAACGAAAAGTATCACCAAAACTTAAGTGAGTAATATTCTTATCAGTCGTAATTTCGTTAGGAATTGGATATGGATCACGTAAGGTTTTGTCAGAGTCAACTTTACCATCCTGCAAGTGAACCACACGAGTACCATAGTCAGCCACGATTTGTGAGTGAGTCACGGCGATAACTAATTTACCTTCTTTGGCAATGTCATCTAAAATCTTCAAAACTTCTTCAGTATTTTCAGAATCCAAAGCACCAGTTGGTTCATCAGCGATGATGATTTCAGGATCATTTGCTAAGGCACGGGCGATTGCAACACGTTGTTTTTGTCCACCGGATAATTGGCTAGGATGTTTATCGAGATGTTCAGCCAGACCCACTTTAGCAAGTAGGGATTTAGCACGGCCAGTTCGCTGACTTTTATTTAATGAAGACATTTCGAGTGGAACCATAACATTTTCAAGAATAGTTAGGTGGCTAATTAAATGGAAACTTTGGAAAACGAAGCCAACTGTGTGGCTACGATAGTTATCTAAAGCCTTGTCGGAACCTTTTTTCAAAGATTTGTCGTCAACTAAAATGTCACCTTTAAATTGTGAATCCAAGCCACCAATGGTATTTAGTAGGGTAGTTTTACCACCACCGGATTCACCAAGAATAGAAACAAATTCTCCACGGTCTAGTTTCAAATCGATTCCCTTTAGTACGGGAAATTCTTGCTTGTTTAACGTAAATGATTTTCTTACGTCTTTTAACTCAAGTAAGCTCATTTATTTACCCCTCTTCTGTTATATTTGACACACATCGTCAACGCTATATTAATAATTGTAAATTTATTTTGAACTTTTTAAAAATTTAATGCCTTGTGTGTAAATATTGTTCTTATTTTCTTAACAGTTAGAAGTATATAATGATTTTGATTTTCAACCTATTGCAATAGGTCATAAGTTTCATATGACTTTAGTCATATTTCTTCATAAATAGGGCTACTTCAGTCCGATTAGACAGTTGTAGTTTCTCAAAAATATTAGTGACATAGTTTTTAACAGTACCTTCGGATAGGAACAAAATCGTACTAATTTCCTTGTTACTCTTACCGTTAGCGATGGCACGGGCTATCTCCAATTCACGGGATGTTAAAGAAGTAATCATATCTTGTTGGTCGTTGTTTTGAATACCAGCGACAAGGCTGTTACTGATCTGACTGCCGATGATTGACTCATTATTTTGTACTTTTTTGATATCTGTAATCAATTCTTTGCCATCAGTATCCTTAAGTAAATAACCATTAGCACCGTTTTTTAAAGCTTGAAAAATATATTCGTAATCATTAAAGGTAGTTAGAATCAAAATTTTAACATCCGAGTAATTTTGATGGATGATTTTAGTAGCATCGACTCCATTCATAACAGGCATCTTGATATCCATCAAAACGATATCGCAGTTATTATTCTGTAAATAATCAATTACTTCTTGGCCATTCCTAGCCTGAAAAACAATGTCGATTTCATCATCGAAACCTAATACTAAGGCCAGTCCTTCACGGACAATTGCTTGATCATCAGCGATAATCATTTTAATCATTATTGGTTACTCCAATCGGAAGGGTGATGTCAGTTTTGAAACCTACCGGATAATTATCGGTAAATTCGACGGTACCCTGTAATTTTTTAACGCGATCTTTAATGCCATTGATACCGTTTGAGGCGGTAATATCGGTAGCATTTAAACCGTTGTTGCTCAAATTAAAAATCAATTGATTATCATTTAAACGTAATTTGATAATAATTAATGAACTGTGACCATGTTTGAGACTATTAGTGATGAATTCTTGTGCTGTTTTATAAATTAGATCTTTGATTGAAATATCGAGCTTATTAACATCAAAGTACATTTTTAAATCAACTTTGACTTTACCAGTTACGGAAATTGAACTTTGAAGTTCTTCCAAGGCTGTTTTTAAATCAGCTAATTCCTTCGATTCGTTAAGTTCATTAACTGATTCTCGTAATTCAATCAAACTGTGGTCGATAATACTTTTCGATTTATCGAGGATTTGATGAGATTTCTGTGGATCAGTGTCGATAAATTGATTTAATGCGTCCAGATGCAATCTCAAACCAATCAGTGAATGTCCCAACATATCATGTAAATTTTGAGAAATTCGTTGCCGTTCTTCAATCAAAGTCAATTCTTTTATTTTGGCAGAGTAATCCTGTAACTGATCAACCTTAGTCATTAATTCTTTATTCAAATTATCAATGGCCCGATTCTTTTCGACTAAATTGAGATACAAATAGGAAATAAGGTAGGTGCTCCAGAATTGAATTGTAAATGGAGAGAGGATTAGTTCAAAATAACCAACCCAAGTGCTGAAGTTTAGTTGGGTGACAGTCGGCAGAACAACGAAAGCAAAATAAATGATAAATTGAATAATAATGATATGTTTGGGTCGAGGAGTATGCCTGATGGTACTTTCAGCGGTTTCTACGATCATAAAGTAAAAATACATGATGGTGATAGTTTTGGGATTCATTAAGTTAATGAACCCTAGAATAATAAATATTAAATAGGTTGAACATTCGATTATCTGAACAGAGTGTTTTTTTAACCAAGGGCTATAATTCCAAATATCTAAAGCAGCTGCCAAAAATGTGAAGGATATGAAAATGATTTTGTTTTGATAAGATAAATTTTTAACGATTAATTCAATGATGACGATGAAAAGTATGAGCATTCGCAAGTAAAAGCCCAAAAATTTTTTAAACTGCATATTGATTTCCTTTGTAGTCGATTTAGTTACAGAATACTATTTTTGAGGAAACAAAAAAACCTCACACATTGGGAAATGAGTGAGGAAAACGATTGCTGGTTTTGTATTAGTCAAACTTTAAGGTATGGAAATGTTGCAAATCAGTATTTACGGAGAAGGACAGGCTGGGTTTTATAATAAGCGGTAAGAGGTGAGGGTTCGCCTTCCCCGTAAAAACATTATAACCAATCTAAAACCGATTCCGCTAACCTAGTTTGATATATCAAGATATTAGACGGTTGATTATTCAGTATAAATTTCTTTCAATTGAAGTAACTTGGACTTATCGATGCCTAAAGCCGAATCCAAATAATTTTCAAAACTACCATAATAGTGATCGATGGCTTCAAAAACTGAAGTAATACTTTCTAAATCACCTTTAGTCATATTCATCCGATTGATATCTTGGTTACCATTTTTGTCGTTGAGAGTTTGTTCAATAGTTTCATTGTTCTCGTACATTAAGTTAGTTAAAAGATAATCTTTCGTAATTGTTTCGTCGTCAACTCCTAAGGCCTTAAGGACTAACAAAGCACCAATTCCAGTTCGATCTTTGCCAGCAGCACAATGGAATAATAAGGCTTGATCCGCTTTACTGTTCTCAAGTAATAAATTAAATAGGAATTTATAGGCCAGTTGTCCTTTAGTATCAAGAACGACAGTTTGATAAATCATTCCCAGGTATGAAAAATTATCATGATTAATAATTCCAGCTAATTTCTCACCATTACCTTTTAGTGGATAAACTGGATCTGAATATATTTTATAAAAGTCAGATGTGGTATCGGCCCAATTCTGTTGTTCATCAGTAGAACGAAAGTCGACAACATAACGTAAACCATATTTTTTAAGGTAGCTTAAAGAATCGGCTGTTAAATTACTTATATCCCCTGAACGTAAGAGTTTATTGTATTTAATTGTTGTACCATCTGCAGTGGGATATCCACCAAGTTCACGTAAATTTATTGCACCTTCAAGATTTAATATGCGTTTCATTTTTTCTCCTCCCCGAGTCGTTGCGTATTTTAGGTCATTAGAAGTAAAATAATAATAAGGTGATTTATGGTGAAGAATAAACTTTCAATTATTATGACAGCTTATAATGTGGCTGATTATATTTCCAGCACGATTGATTCAGTGATTGCTCAAACTAATCAGGATTTCAATCTAATTATTGTGGACGATTGCTCTACAGATCAAACTCAGAAGATAATCCGTTCTTATGAAAAAGAATATGATTGGATCTCTGTTGTTTGCCACGCAAAAAATTCAGGTGTTTCTTCAGCGAGAAATACCGGATTACAACATGCTGATGGTGAATTAGTAACTTTTATTGATGGTGATGATCAGGTCGAACCTGATTACGTTGATCATTTTATCAAAATCTTTGCTGATGAAGATGTTGATATGGTCACTTGCGGATTCTTTAATGAGAGCGAGAATGGCAAAATCAAAAATAAAATTGCTAAGCATCAAACAGCAATTGTTGGTCGTGATGAGGCCGTGAAACAAATCATCAAGATGACTGGTACCGTGATGGGTTACACGTGGAACAAAGCTTATATTCGTTCAATTATCGTGAAGAATGATCTGTTGTTTCAAACTGATCTGGATTTGATGGAGGATCAAGTTTTTAATGTCCAATACGCTACCTTAGCTAGAAAGTTCTATCTTGATAACTTGCCACTGTATCATTATATTTCTCGTAAGGGCAGTATCACACAGAAGTTTGCGATGGAAAATGTTCGTGATGTTGGCGTCGCTAGGATGAAAGTCTATAAGACAATTCGAGATAGCACTCGAAATGAAAAAAATCAGATTTAATATATATTAATTATGGGTAAGTCAGGCAGAGTGCTTGGCTTTTTTGTGTAGCCTAATTTTTCTTTCCTGTGGAGAGCGGGATCAGTAGCTAAACACCAAATAAAGAATACCATTTAATAGAGGTTTTCTGCTTTCACAAAACTTTTTGAAAAACTTTCAGACTATTCCTTGACTGTAACGTTGCGGGACAGTTTATAGTATTTAATTGTAGAGAGATATATAAAGCAAATACAAAGGAGTTTTTAAATATGAAAGCAGTCGTAATTAGTCAAGCCGGTGGACCAGAAGTTCTAAAAATTGAAGATCGTCCTATGCCTAAGGCAACCGATGATAAAACAGTGATTCACATCAAAGCTTTTGCCGTTCATCGTTATGAAGTTTTGACTCGTGAGGGTGGTTCTCCTTCGGTTAAGTTCCCAAGAGTTATCGGTGTTGAAGCCGTTGGTGAGGTTTTTGAACCTGCTAAAAATAGTAAATTAAGTAAAGGTCAAAAGATTCTGGTTGTAAATGGTGGTTTTGGTCGTGAATTTGATGGTAGTGAACAACAATATGCTTTGGTACCTGATAATATTATTCACCCGGTTGAATTTGACGGTTCATGGACAGATTTTGCCAACTATCCAGAAACATTTTATACAGCCTTTGGTGCCTTGAAGGCAACTAAGTTACATGCTGGACAAACATTATTGGTTCGTGGTGGTACAACAGGTGTTGGTATGGCAGCCTTAGTTTTAGCCAATGCTATGGGTATTAAAGTTACTTCAACAACCAGACGTGAAGAACGTCGTCAAATGTTGTTGGATATGGGTGCAGCTGATGTTGTAATCGATAAAGATGGTAAATTACAAACGGACAAATCATATGATGGTTTCCTTGATATGGTTGGTGCAACGGTGGTTAGTGATTCGTTATCCCATGTTAAACGTGGTGGTTATTATACAACTATTGGTTTACTTTCAGGAGAATGGCTCTGGAAGAACTTTGATCCGTTTGAAAATATCGGTGGTAAATATATCACGGCCTTTGATGGTGTTGATATTAACGATGATGTTATTAATGAAATGTTCAAATTGATTAATGATAATCATTTAACAATTCCAATTTCTAAAGTTTTCAAACTTGATGATATTCAAGCAGCACAAGAATATATCATGAAACATGACCGTCCAATGGGACAAGTTATTGTGACAACCGACTAATAAAAAGTATGTTCATCAAAATTTTAAGTTCTTACTTAAGCTCGGTTAGAGCGAGAGTTAACGGAGTTATTATTATGATGCCGCTCTCCGCAAG
>NZ_JQCF01000048.1 GCF_001438805.1 Companilactobacillus kimchiensis | reverse complement strand
ATTGACCCCAATGGGGTTGGCTTTGTTACTTATACTAAAAATCAGCCTACTTCTGTTACTGCTGATGTAATCATCCAATCTAATCTTGGGGAACAAACTGTCAATAAAACTGGTAACGTTGGTGAGACCATTCCCGTTGATGTTCCAAATATAGATGGTTATACTCCCGATAAATCTACTGTGAACGCTCTTGTCTCTGCCAATGGTATTGATGTTATTGACCCCAATGGGGTTGGCTTTGTTACTTATACTAAAAATCAGCCTACTTCTGTTACTGCTGATGTAACTATCAAAACTAGTCTTGGGGATAAAGCTGTCAAAGCATCTGGTGAGGTTGGTACAACTATCAATATTCCTGTCCCTGTAGTTGCTGGTTATACTGCTGATAAAACTTCCGTTAAAGGAAATGTCACTAAAGATGGAATCTCAATTGTTGAACCTGATACGACTGGTTATGTTACTTATACAAAAATAAATAATAATAACAATAATGGTGGTGGCAATACTGTCAAACCATCTGGTCCATCTATTAGTAACTCTGAACAATATGTTTCTATTCTCCCTGAATCTAATAAAACACAATTGTATAGTTTGGATAATGATAAGATGAATTTCATCCCCAATACGTATCTGGCTGAAAAAACCGATTGGCACAGTGATCAAGTGGCCACTATTAACAATGATACGTATTACCGCGTAGCAACCAATCAATGGGTGAAATCAAACTTTGCCTATCTTTATATACCTACAAATGGTGTTGTCAAAATAAGTGATCACAATCAACGTCTAACTAACTCTGCTGGTAAGCTTGTTATGATTCGTGAATTAGGGGCTGATTCACTGTGGTTGACCGATCGTATCGCTTATATCAATAACAAACCTTACTATCGAGTTTCGACTAATGAATTTGTTCCTACCGATGCATTTAATATTTCATTTAACTGATTTAAGAAATCAGTCTGAGACATAACTATTTTTCCATCAATAAAAGGACACATACTAACTGATAAGACTCTCACTTAAGTTCGATTAAACCAGGAAGTGTACGTAACTTCCCGTGTTCCGTAAAAAATTGGAATAGGCTGGAACGCTGCTGATCCTATTTTCAATTTTTACACCAGACTAGATTCTACGATTATTTGATTGTTTTCTTAATGAAAATAATAGTGTTAAGTTTCAAAAAGCCCATATCATCATAGGATATGAGCTTTTTTGATATAAATTTTAATAAACCGTTATTTCTAAAACAAATTAAACCAAACTAAAAATATCCATCAAGCGTAATTTCATCTCAGTCTAGTTTCCCTAAATTTATAAATGTTTAGCAAATTTTAACTATCCAACATTTAAAACAGAAAATTAGCTCGGAGCAAGGAAGAAAAATAGCTCAATAGTCAAATTTGACTTAGCTGGCGTACTTGTCTGGCTTGTTCCAGCTATTTTTTCTTCCTTATGGAGAGCGACAATTCAACAACAACTCCGTTAACTTACGATTTAACTGAACTTAAGTAAGAATTTTTCTTTCACACTAAAAATCAGACTTTTTACTGCCAAAAGGTTTAAACTATCATTAAAATATATCTAATATGTTTCACATGGAACATATTGTATTTCTTACTTGCTTAAACACTACATATGGTATTCAAATATTTAATTAATAATATCGGCAATTCCTTTGATGTCAGTTGGCGTTGTCCGGCAGCAACCACCAATCAATTTAGCCCCTGCATCAAGCCATTCAGGTACCAAATTTTTGAAACTATCGGCTTGAGGATTGGATTGCCACGTTTTAGTTATTGGCTCATAAATATCGCCATTATTAGGATAAACGATAATTGGTTTATCAGTGATAGATTTAATATTCTTAACTGTTTCAGTAATGTTTTCTAAGGTCGTACAGTTAACCCCGATTGCTGAAATTTGTTTATTATCTTCAAAATGATGCACAGCTTCATAAATCGAAGTTCCATCACACAAGTTTTCAGGATTTTTAATACTAAAACTCAGCCAAGCATGTTGGTCTGGAAATTTATTAACTAATAAATCAGCTAATGCCTTAGTCTCTTCAAAATTAGGTTGGGTTTCAAAAGCAAATAAATCAACTCCGGCCTGATTCAGCAAAGTCATTCTCTGCAAATGAAAAGCCTGGTATTCTTCGGTAGTTAATTTATAATCGCCACGATATTCACTACCATCAGCTAAATATGCACCATATGGTCCAATACTTCCTGCAATCAATGGATATTGAGCACGCTTAGACCTTTCATCATCAGAAAGTGAATCATAATAACTTTTACGAGCCTTTTGAGCTACTTTAACTGCTTTTATAATCAGTTTTTTACTCTCTTCACCGGTTAATCCCAACTCCATAAATTTACTTACGTTAGCTTGATAAGTATTGGTTATTGCAACATCAGCACCACTTTGAAAATAACTTTTGTGAACGGCCGTAATAGCTTCTGGCTTTTCAATCAAAGCTGTTGCTGACCAAAGATCGGTATCAGTTTTCACGCCGTGTTTTTCTAATTCAGTTGCCATCGCGCCATCGACCACCAAAGCAGTTTTATTCTTCAAATTTTCAGCTATTAAATCACTCAAATTAACATCTCCCAAAATTCTGTGCTATTGCCATATAAAATAATGTAGTTTATCATACAAATATTAGGCTTTTTTAATTTTATTCTAATATTATAAATAATACAAGGTGCTTACCCATGGAAAACAAAGAAAATACACAACATACCAAATTAAAAAGAAATATGGAATCACGGCACCTTTTCATGATTTCATTAGGTGGTGTTATCGGAACCGGACTATTTCTCAGTTCTGGTTACACTATCCATGAAGCTGGACCTATTGGAACTATTCTAGCCTATGGCATTGGAGCAGTTGTTGTTTATCTTGTCATGCTCTGTCTAGGAGAATTATCGGTTGCCATGCCCGAAACTGGTTCTTTTCACGTCTATGCAGATCGTTACATTGGACCAGGTACTGGCTTCACCGTCGCCATTTTATATTGGCTGACCTGGACTGTTGCTTTGGGCTCTGAGTTTACCGCGGCTGGTTTAATTATGCAACAATGGTTTCCCCATTCCCCAACATGGATCTGGAGTGCCCTATTTATGGCCGTAATTTTCGTTTCTAATGCATTGTCAGTGCGATTCTTCGCTGAAACTGAATTCTGGTTTTCAAGTATTAAGGTTATCGCAATTATTCTTTTCATTATTGTCGGTTTCTTGGCCATCTTCGGTGTCATTCATGTCCAAGGTACAAACCATGCACCAATGTTTTCCAACTTATTCAAGGATGGTTTGTTTCCCAACGGTTTTAAAGCCGTTTTTACCACTATGTTGACTGTTAATTTTGCTTTTTCAGGAACTGAATTGATCGGTGTCACAGCTGGAGAAACTAAGAATCCTGGCAAGAATATCCCGCGTGCTATTCACACCACACTTTTCCGATTAATCATCTTTTTTATTGGTAGTATCGTCGTTATGTCTGCACTGATTCCTTGGCAAAAGGCTGGAGTTAATCAAAGTCCTTTCGTCTTAGTTTTCAAAAGTATTGGTTTACCATTTGCTGGAGATTTAATGAACTTCGTTGTGTTAACCGCCATCCTATCAGCTGCCAACTCTGGACTTTATGCCTCAACCAGAATGCTTTGGTCCCTAGCTCACGAAGGAATGATTCCTTTAAAGTATGCTAAAACTAACTCCCGTGATGTACCAATGATTGCTCTGTGTTTGAGTATGGTCGGTGGAATTCTTGCCTTAGTTTCCAGTGTCGTTGCCGCCTCAACTGTTTATCTAGTCCTAGTTTCCATTTCAGGTTTAGCAGTCGTAATTGTTTGGATGGCAATTGCATTATCAGAAATCAACTTCCGTAAGAGTTTTCTCAAATCTGGTCATACGGTCGATGAGTTAAAATTCAAAACACCTTGGTATCCCGTTGTTCCTTGGGCTGCCTTTATCATGAGTCTCTTGTCATGTGTCTTAATCGTCTTCGATCCTAATCAACGAACCGCTCTCTTCTATATGATTCCATTCTTAATTCTCTGTTATGCGGTTTATTATGGCAAAGAATATCTCAAAAAACATCGTGCTTTAAATGTTGATAAATAAAAAATATGTGCGATTGAATCTCCTAACATAGGCTCAACATCAAAATAAGCTGTGGTAATCTGAAAAAAGATTATCACAGCTTATTTTTTAAGAGCACCTCGCAAAAGCCAACTCATTTTTTCTTAAATTGTTTGACTACCCATTTCTTTAGAAATCCCTAGAATTTCAATTATTGGATAAATCATCAATAATCCTAAGAAAATAAAACTAAAGCTATAAGCATATTGAAGTGTAACAAAATTAGATAATAAACTGATTAACAAGGAAACCAATGAAATTCCCAATCCCTGTACCAAAGAACTAGTAACAGAATTTAAAGTATTCGCACTATTACGATCAGTTGGCGAAATTTCAGACAAAATCAAACCATTAAAAGCCGTTAACCCTAAAGAACGACCTACTCCAGAAAAGAATGCCAAAGCCATAATAATAATTGCTGGGGTGGTAGGACTAACCCAGAAGAACGCTATCGAGCTGAGTAAAACTGTCATGAATGAACTCAACAAGGCACCTTTATAGGTCAAGCTTTTAATAATTATTGTCGTAAATGGCTTAATGCCAATATTACCTAAGAAAATAAAAATAACGTAGGTTCCAGCTACAACGGCCGACCAGTGGAAAACATTTTGTAAATATATTGTTAATAGATATGGCATTGCTCCAACTGACAGCCACAAAACTGAACCACTGGTCTGGCTGATTCGAAATGATTTTACCCCCATCGCTTTCAGTGAAAACAATGGATTATTGGCTCTTAATAGATGTCGACAAGTTAAATAACCAAACAAAATTCCTAGTACAATCATTCCTAATCCTAATATTTTAATACTGGTTTGCTTATTAGTTACCACATCCGCACCAACCACTATCAAACCAGAGGCTAGAGCAATTTCAAAGAAACCGGTCCAATCAAACTTAGTGTGTTCACGTTTAATATCTCCAGGAATCATCCTTCGACCAATCATAAAAGCTATAATTCCGATTGGTAGATTGATCAAGAAAATCCAATGCCAACTCAAGTAAGTAATAATCATTCCACCAACTACTGGAGCGATGGCTGGAGCAATTAGAGCTGGCCAAACAAAATAACCAGTCATTCGTAGTAACATTTTAGTTGGCGTTTTTTCTAAAACAATTAATCGGGCTGTTGGTGTCAGCAAGGCACCTGAAAATCCTTGTATGATACGCATAAGAATTAAGATAGCAAAATTAGGTGACAAGGCACTGCCTAAGGAACTAGTAGTAAATAAAACAATGGCAATTAACCAAATACGTTTATTTCCAAAGCGACTAGCTAACCAACCACTCAAGGGAATAAAAATAGCCGTCGCTACCATATAGGAACTAACTAAAAATGATATCTGGGACATGGTGGTATTAAAATACTGTGCCATTTTGGGTAAAGCAGTTGTAACAATGGTTCCATCTAACATTTCCATGAATAGACTGGTTGCCATCAATAGTGCTAATTTAATTTCTTTTGACATAAAAGTCTCCTTATATACATCTAAAAGATGTATTGATTTTGATAAAAAAAAGTTTATTTTATTTAAATTTTTTCTATTTTCGGTATGGTAAATCATTCAAAAAGTTTGTTGCCCAATCAATTGCTAGATTGGCCTCGGATAATTTCAACTCTTGTTTCTTTTCGGCATACCAATGATCAATTTTTTCATCAGCAGCAAATTCTTTGATCAATGGTAGCAATTCATCGACTGTTTTCTGTTGTTCACGAATAAATGACTTCAATAATTCCTGTTGATCAACTAAGGGTAAATGCTGCATCGCATCAAGTTTAATTAAATAAATATCACGATTTTTGGCACCTTCAGGAACATCTTCCCGCATTAATTCAAAAAATCTTGCTTGTCCTTTAGGAGTAATAGTAGCTTGCTTCTGAGTTCTACCATCTTCAATGGTTTCAATCGTAACCAATCCTTGATCCGCCATTTTATCTAACAACGGATATAACACGCCAAAACTAATCTTACGGTTCCGACCTAGAGATACTTGTAAAGCACTGCGCAAATGATATCCAATTTGGGGAGCTTCCATTAATTCCCCTAAAATAAATAATTCATTCATCATTTTTTGATTCTCCAACTATCTAAAAGATGTATACAGAATATATCTTTTAGATGTAAGTGTCAATCACCTTTTTTACAGCAATGCACTATCATTGTCTTGTAAGGGTTAAAAGGGTTTAATATAAAGGTATAGGCACTAAAAATTGGGAGAAGTTGATATATATGAATAAAAAAGCAGATCTTGACGACGAAAGCACTTTAACTAAGGTTATTGATGACGTCGCTGATGGCATTAATGAGGCTGGTCCGGTCTTCACTGCTCAGGATGAAGAACCACTTCAAGAAAGTAACGGAAAACAAGCTGTTCGTTATTTACTTTGGGGATTACTTTCAGTTGTCGTAAATTTTGGAACGTTCTTTGTACTTTATCACGCTATGAATTTAAACTATCAATTTGCTAATATTGTTGCTTGGTTCTTAGGAGTTCAAGCTGGTTTCTGGGTTGATCGAATTATCGTCTTCCGTCACAAGTCAGATGCACCCTTACGTGAGATGTTGGCTTTTTATGGTACACGTGTTTTAACCTTTTTAATTGAATCAGCCACCCTTTGGGTCGGAATTTCTTTACTCAGCTTCAGTGGAACCGGTTCAAAAGTCATTGGTCAAATTTTGGCCATTGGCGGTAACTATATTCTTTCGAAATTTTTCATTTTCAAAAATAAAGATTAATTTTAAACACACAGGTATGTAGAAAAGACCGTAGTAATCGTTTTTTGATTCTTGCTCATGATTGGTTAAAGTGGTGTCTTTCTTATCCTGCCGTCGTCCGCACAAATTCTGATTGGGCTGGAACATAGCAGGCACAATTTTGAGCTAATGCAAGTTCGGCATCATCTCAAAACTTGGCCTTATTCTAAGACATCGCTACGCGCTGCCTAAGAATAATTTTGCTATTGAGCCCATCAGAATTTATGCTACCGACTAGAGTTTCGATATTTGTTATTCAGTCAAAAATGATTTGATTCCCACTAATTTATTTCAAATGATATTAAAAAG
>NZ_JQCF01000047.1 GCF_001438805.1 Companilactobacillus kimchiensis | reverse complement strand
CCACCTTATTTCCGATTTTTATGGAAGACGGAAAGTTAAGCTAACTATTACTCTGTATTTTTTTTTAATTTATAAAACTAGTATTTTTAGCTTTCCAATCTTCTAATTTAATTTGAACCCAGAATGAATATATTCCTAAAGTGATTATTGATAATACCAACCATTTAATCCAATTTCCAAATAACCCAACGGCGCTTCCAGAAAAGTGCATTCTCTTGCCATCAATCACCATATGATTGATTCTCCAACCATAAACCAAGCATAACGACCAAGGATACAATATTCCTAGAGTAAAAACAGTCATGATTGTTCCACCAATACTTATAAATATTAGTTCCAATAATCCCCCATCAAAATATGAATTTCTTCCATGTTTTGATCTAACGTTTTCTCGCATATTTAATATCCCCTTTAACTCTATTGTCATACTTCTCCACAAAAAAAGAACCATCGCACAAATATTAATTTTGCAGATGATTCTTTAACGAAATATCTCAATGAAAATCTTCAAGAATTGACTATTCTTTTTGTTTTCTATTTTACTGAATAGTTAGGTGCTTCTTTAGTAATTGTAACATCATGTGGATGTGATTCTCTTAATCCGGCATTGGATATTTGAATAAACTGGGCATCTTGTAATTCGATTAAATTATGTGCTCCAACATAACCCATTCCTGAACGTAAACCACCAAGCAATTGATAAATTACATCGCCAACGGCACCTTTAGCAGCAACCCGACCTTCGATACCTTCGGGAACTAACTTGTTGGCTTCATTAACACCACTTTGGAAGTAACGATCTGATGAACCGTGAGACATAGCAGCTAAACTACCCATTCCACGATAAGTCTTAAAACGACGGCCTTGATAGATTTCAAATTGACCAGGAGCTTCGTCAGTACCGGCCAACATTGAGCCAAGCATAACGGCGTTACCACCACCAGCTAAAGCCTTAACGATATCTCCTGAATACTTGATACCACCATCAGCAATAATTGTCTTACCGTATTCATGAGCCACACTGGCAGCATCATAAACGGCTGTCAATTGAGGTACACCAACTCCAGCAACAATTCTAGTTGTACAAATTGAACCAGGTCCAATACCAACTTTAACAACATCAACTCCGGCATCATAAAGTGCGCGCGTTCCCTCAGCAGTAGCAACATTACCAGCAATTAAAGTTGCTTCTGGGAATCTTTCTCTGATTTGTGAAATTTTACGAAGAACACCGGCTGAATGACCATGAGCAGTATCAATAATAATTGCATCAGCACCAGCTTTAAGTAAAGCTTCAGCACGTTCAAAGGTATCACTAGTAACACCAACGGCAGCGGCAACTAGTAAACGACCATATTTATCTTTAGCGGCATTAGGGAATTCTTTAACTTTTTCAATATCCTTAATGGTAACTAAACCACCTAAACGACCATTCTTATCAATTAATGGTAATTTTTCAATCTTATGTTCTTGAAGAATTTGTTCAGCTTCTTTGAGCGATGTTCCAACAGGTGCAGTAATCAAAGCCTCACTTGTCATAACCGTCCCAATCTCTACGGAATAATCAGTAATAAAACGAAGGTCCCGATTAGTAATGATACCAACCAATTTTAAATCGGTTGTATTAGTAACGATAGGCACACCACTAATATGATAAGTACTCATTAACCTCTCTGCTTCACTAACTTGATCGTCAGCTGTTAAATAAATAGGATCAATAATAACACCATTTTCTGAACGCTTAACTTTAGATACTTCGTCAGCTTGTTGTTCAATAGACATGTTCTTGTGAATGACACCTAGTCCACCTTGACGAGCCATCGCAATAGCCATTGGTGCCTCAGTAACTGTATCCATACTTGCACTCAAGATTGGAGTGTTTAGCTTAATATTCTTAGCTAATTGTACTGATAAATCTACCTCATTTGGTAAAACGTGACTCTCTGCTGGTATTAATAAAACATCATCAAATGTGAAGCCCTTTTTATCAAATTTTGTATCCCATGCCGACATGATATTCCTCCTGATTTTTCGTTTTCACCTATTATATGTAGATAAAATTTATAAACATGGTAGCTGATTTTTTTGTGATAGTCAATCAAAGTTTGTGAAAAAAAGGAGTCTATCGTTATAACGACAGACCCATCAATACATTTTTATTGCAATAACATTATAATTTAATAAATTTTTCTTTTTTAAATAAAAATCAAAACTACGTTTCTTCAGACATAATCGATATCTGATAACATCGTTCTTCTTTGATATGATTTCATCGACCCGATAAAGTTCATAACTCTGATTTCTTGCCAAATAATCAGCCGTTTTTCCATCAACAGCCAACTTGGTTATCTTTTCTTTATTTTGCAAAATACGATTACAGGCAAGTATCATTCGTCTACGAATAAAATCATTTATAAATAGTACAATAATTATTCCTGCTATAATAAGTAAAAGTAATCCGCCATAGATTTTCGTAATCTCTACACTTGTAAAATCCATAATAATCAACACTTTTATATTTTTATTTTAATAAATCATATCATGGTAATATTATTGTTATCAAATAAAGCGCTTGTGAGTTTTGATTTGGTAGATTGAATTCTTCATGGTAAGATTTCTCTACGAACGTTTTAGGGGGAAAATATTATGAAAAAATTGGTTCGGGATAAAATACCCGATATTATTTCATCAGATGATGCCCAGTTTGAAGTTCTCTCAAATGAGGACTATCGTATGTCACTTCGTGACAAAATAACTGAAGAAGCAACCGAAGTAAAAGCTGCTAGTACGCGGGCCAATCTTGTCGATGAACTAGGAGATCTTGAGGAAGTCATCCATGCCATCTTAGAAGATGCATCAATCACATATGAAGAAATGGACAGTCTTCGCCAAGCAAAAATCAATCAAAAAGGTAAATTTACCCAAAAATTTGTTATGATAAAACCTGATGAAGAATCGTAAAAAAGTTTATGATTCTTCTTTTTTGTTCTAAAAATACTATTTGTAGAACAAATCAAAACAGTTTAATATGGTACTTATACTTTTAATAGAAAGAAGATTACAATGCAAATTTTAACTTTATTTGTAGTAGCATTGGTTGCTTTGGAACATGTTGGTATTGCGGCACTCGAAATGTTTGCCCAACCAGATGTTCAAGCGAACGCCTTCGATATGCCCGTTAATTTCGTAAAAACCAAAGAAGCCCAAACGGCCCTATCTAACCAAGGAATTTATAACGGTATGTTTGGCGTTTTGATTATGATGATGATCTTGTTTTTCACTGGCTCAACTTTAAAAATAATTTTGATTCTAATGTTGCTTTATATCATCGTTGTTGCGGTATATGGAGCTTTCACAGCCACAAAGAAGATTCTTTATCTTCAAGGACTACCCGCTTTAATTGCCTTGATTTTCGTTATAATTTTCTATCACTAAATCAGAGCCTTCTATAATATAAGTAATTTTATTAAGAATGGAAAACAAAATGAAAAAAGATTCATTATTAAAAAGTTCCCTATGGATTTCCATTAGTGGAATAATTTCTAGAATTCTTGCCGTTATCTATATTATTCCTTGGAATATTTGGATTGGACCTGTAGCTGTTTACGCTGCCAATGCGATGTACGGTAAAGTTTATAATATTTACAACTTGTTTTTAATCATCGCCACGGCAGGTATTCCTTCGGCTATTTCTAAAGAAGTTGCTGCCCACAATGCCTTAGGTCGTTTTGATCAAAGTGAGAAGTTATTTAAAAAATATACGATCTATATGACTTTGGTCGGTATCGTATGTGCCGCCATTATGTTCTTTGGAGCCAAATATGTGGCAATCGTGTTAGCAGCTGGTGATATGCGAGTTGTAACGCCAATTAAATACTTAAGTATTGCTATGCTGATTATTCCTGCTCTAGGAATCTTACGTGGTTATATCCAAGGATATGCCTTCATTTCCTATTCAGCTTTTTCACAAGTTATCGAACAGATTGCCCGTGTCGCCTATATGCTCTACGCTACTTATACAATCATGGTCTTGCAAAAGGGTAACTATGTTTCAGCAGTTAATCAATCTACTCTAGCTTCATTCATTGGTGCCACTTTAGCTTATATCTTCTTACTTTGGATTCGTGTACGAGTTCGTAAGTCAGTCACTGTTGAAGACGTTAAACAAACCACCACGGTTCCTGATGAAGAAGTTGCTGATATCAACTTTAGCTCCATGCTACGTTCGGCCATTCCATTCTTATTAGTTGATACGATCATGACTGTCTTGCAATTGTTTGATCAAACAACCTTTACTTGGATCTATCAATTAATTCTTCATGCTAGTCAAAAAACGATTGATAATCTTTATGCGATGTTTGGTTTCCAAGCTAATAAGATCATCATGGTTTTGGTTTCTCTAGCAATTTCTGTTTCAGCATCGGTTATTCCGGCCTTATCAGCAATGGTTAGTCGGAAAGTCAAAGATGAAGAAATTCAAAACTTTATGCGAAAAATTGTTCAATTTACCCTCTTCATCATTATTCCTGCTACCTTTGGTGTAATCGCCATTAGTCGTCAATTATGGACCGCCTTTGTCTTTTATAACCAAAGTATTCTGGGATCTAAAGTTTTGATTGTATCTTGTTTTGAGGCTTTCTTCTATTGTGTCTTCATGATTTTGGAAAATATTTTACAAGTTACTCATCACATGAAAAAATCAATGATCTATCTAGCCTTAGCCTATTTGATCAAGATTGTCCTACAGTTGCCATTGACTGTTACCCTAGGTGTTTATGGCCCCGTAGTTGCTACAACAATTTCGTTTATGATTATGGGACACTTTGCCTTTAGACTGATCAACAAACAATTCCAGATTATCAACCAAGATATTGGTAAAAAATTACTACGTATTTTGATTGATGGCATTATAATGTTGATCGTCGTTGCCATTGCTAACTTCCTAATCGTAAAAGTTATCTCTGACGCAACTAAAGTTGGCGCAATTATCGATATCGCTATCTGCGGAATTATTGGAATTGGAGTTTATGGCTTCTTAACTTATAAAGATGGTTCCCTAAAGATTTTAAAAGATATTCGTGATACTAAAATTTATTAACTAAACTTGGCTAAGGAAAATTTTCCTTAGCTTTTTTATTTATGATAAATTACTAATATTTTTATGCGAAATACAATTGAACTATACTGACCCTAATCGTATTTAGGAGGTATTTTTATGGCATATAATCAAAAATTTATGAAATTAGCCGCTGAAGAGGCTCAAAAGAATGTTGGAACCCAAGTTGGTGGACCTTTCGGAACGGTTATCGTTAAAGATGGCGTAATTATTGCTCAAGGTCGCAATCACGTGTTGGCTAATGAAGATCCTACTGCTCATGGTGAGGTCTTCACAATTAGAGAAGCTTGTAAAAAATTGGGCACTCATGACTTATCCGGCTGTGAACTTTACACCAATGCTTACCCTTGTCCCATGTGCTTAGGCGCCATTATTTGGTCAAATATCAAAACTTGTTATTACGGTAATACTGCGGAAGATGCCAAGAACATTGGTTTCCGTGATGATTTCATCTATCAGTTCATGAATAACGGTCTCACAGATAAAAATGTTCTTGATTTACAACAACATGATCGTGACACTACTATTAAAGCTTTTAACGATTTTAAAGATGATACTTCACATACTATTTATTAATTTTAATTTGACGCAAAAAATAAATAATAGTATCGTTTAAATATTGAAAACGATTACTTTTATTTATTGAGGAGAAATTAATATGCTAGTAGGAAGTATTGAAGCAGGTGGAACTAAGTTTGTTTGTGCCGTTGGTGACGAAGATTATCGAATCAAAGATAGTATTCATTTCCCTACCACAACACCTGAGGAAACTTTACAACAGGCCATCGATTATTTTAAAAAATTCGATATTGAGGCTTTGGGAATTGCTTCATTTGGACCAATTGAATTACGTAAAAATTCACCCAAGTATGGCTATATCACATCAACGCCTAAACCAGGTTGGAAGGATACTGACTTTATTGGCAAAATGAAGGAGAATTTCGATATACCAATGTTTTGGACAACTGATGTCAACGGTTCAGCATATGGTGAATACGTTATGTCAACGTTATCCAACGAAAAAATCGACTCACTAGTTTATTACACAATTGGTACCGGTGTTGGTGCTGGTGCCATTGCTGACGGAAAATTTGTCGGTAACATAGGACACCCCGAAATGGGACATACTTTCTTAAAACGTCACCCTGATGATCTTGATTTTAAAGGTATTTGTCCCTTCCATGGCGACTGTCTAGAAGGATTAGTTGCTGGGCCAACTTTTGACGCCCGTTTAGGTAAATCAGGTAAAGATGTTCCATTAACTGATCATGTTTGGGATATCATGGCTTATTACGTTGCTCAAGCAGCAATTCAGGCCACTTTGATTCTTCGTCCAGATAAGATTGTCTTTGGTGGTGGTGTTGTCAGTGAGGCCTTCTTAGATAAAGTAAGAACTCAATTTAAAGAATTATTAAATGACTACGTTGAGGTTCCTGATTTAGATAAATATATTACCATGCCGGTAATTAAGAATAATGGTTCCGCTACTCTTGGTGACTTCGCTCTAGCTATTCGTGAATTACAAGACTAATTTGTTCGTCAAAGCCTATGCTTTGGCGATTTTTTAGTTACTTTTTAGTTTAGGTATGCTAAGTTTGGACTAGAAACTTCATTTTGGAGGTATCTTAATGAAACTCCACCACAAAATCTTTTTCATCACATTGGGACTCTTAGGTTTAATTGGTCTGTTTGCCGTTATTTGGTATAACTATCGTGAAATAGTCGAAACCTTCTTTGCTTATGCCTTTGACCGAAAAACACTAATCAATTTGTTACGCCATCAAGGCAAACATAACGCCGTTTTGTTTATGGCAGTGATTGCGATTGGATCCGCCATTCCCGGTATGCCCATTGCCGCGGTCGCGGTCCTTTCTGGTGTCTGTTTCGGACGTTGGACTGGTTTTGGTATCAACGTTGTAGGAACTGTTTTGGGTAATCTCTTTGCAATTTATATTCTCGGTCGCTTTCCACATAAAATTAGACCAAGTCGTTTTCGTCCTTTAGCCGATCGTTTAAAAAATATGCAACACCCACGCATTGGTTTAAGTATTGGCTATGCAGTGCCAATGTTACCAACCTTATTAGTTAATTACGCCGCCCTCGAACTTCATATGTCCTTGCGAAATAAAGCCAGTTGTATTTTCCTAGGTTCATTGCCGGTTTCATTTTTATATGCCTTTGGTGGTGATGAATTATTGTTTGGAAATACTAAGGCCGTTTTAACTACAATTACTTTGATCTTATTACTCTTTGGATTATATGAGATCATTCGTCGGGATCAACGTATCAAACAAAATATCAACAATTAAAAAAATGAGTTAGGGACATAACATAGCTCTTTCTGCTCAAAATAAA
>NZ_JQCF01000046.1 GCF_001438805.1 Companilactobacillus kimchiensis | reverse complement strand
CGGCAGCATAATAACAACTCCGTTTGTTTATGCTTTAACCAATCATGAGTAAGACTTAATTTTGAATTAATGTCATTTTTATTCTAATAAGTATTATTAGAATAATAAGTTGTATCCAAACCATACGTATTGTAATCAGAATCATCTTCATTTTCGAAGAATGATTTATTCTTTAGATTTAATCTAGTTTCAGTATTATCCAAAGTGGCTGGTTTCAAATCCAAATTATCTCGTAACTTATCAGAGGCCTTTTGCATCGTTGAAGTTGGTAATACTTGATATGAACTTTCATTGATCCAAGCTGTCTTCCCTTGAATTTGATTAAAATTCATATTTTTAGAACTGCCATTGTACTTCAAAACGATTTGATCAATTTGTTTTGTGGTCAAATCAGTACTAATGTCATCGCCTAATGTCTTGATCAAATCAGGAACTTTCACTAAGATCTTAGGTTGTTCCAATTTTTTAACTACTGCTTTTAAAATCTGTTGTTGACGAATTTGGCGGCCGTAATCACCACGAGGATCTTGATAACGCATTCGAGCGTAAGTTAAAGCTTCTTTACCATTCAAATGGTGTGTTCCTTTAGGAATCGTAACGCCATCGAAGGATACTTTCAGATCACTAGTGACGGTCACACCGCCAACAAAATCAACAGTTTTCTCTAAGGCCTCCATATTGATAGCAACGTGATAATCAACTGGAACCCCTAACATACTACCCACTGTACTCTTGGCCATCTTGGAAAGACCAACATTATATGCAGCATTGATTTTTTGAACATTCTTTTGCTTATCACCAACCATTTCTGCTAAAGCATCACGAGGAATGGAATAAGCAACGGTTGTTTTCTTTTTAGGATTCAAGGTTAACAGCATCATTGTGTCTGAATTACCACGATCAACTCGACCATCAGTCCCTGTATCTGCCCCTAACAATAGTATTGAAAATGGTTTACTATTATCAATTTTTTTTGAAACGCTAGTTTTATTTGTATCTAAGGAATTAAGCGATTGTTGTGTTCGATAAATGAACAATCCTCCAATACCTAAAACTATTAATAAGATTATTCCAATTACAATAGAAATCATTTTTATTTTTTTCATTTTTTATATCCTATATTTTTATATTTTCAATTATAAAACGAATTGGCCACTTTCAGCAAATTTTTTAGAGACATATTTCCATAATATCGCTTTCAAAATTTGAACCATAATGGTAGGCTCAAATTAGATATATCTTTTAGGGGAGGCTTTTACAATGCCAGAATTAGCAGAAACTTTGATCGTTATTGATATGCAAAAAGCTTTGCAATATAGTTATGACTTCACTGGTTTGGTCCATAAAATCAACCATCGAATCGCTGCATACCGCCAAGCTAACCTTCCAATAATTTTCATTCAACACAATGACCAAGATATCGTTCGTGGTAGTGATTTATGGCAATTATCAGGTAAACTGGACAAACAAAAAGAAGACGTTGTTGTGGAAAAATTCCATCCCAATGCCTTCTACCAAACAAATTTGAATAAAGTTTTAATGCAACAAGGCAGTCGCACAATCGAACTCTGTGGTGCCCAAACGGAGTATTGCTGCAATGCCTCTATTGTCATGGCACATGGTTTAGGTTACAAAATTTTAATGGAACATGATATGACAACTACTTTTGACAATGATTATATGATTGCTGAAAATACTATTTCATTTTTTGAACATATTTGGGATCAACGGTTTGTAACTTTTCAATAAAAATCAAAAAAGTCGCTAATGCGGCTTTTTTTGATGGTTCTAAGCATATGTAGCTGCACTATGAATTAATTCATAGCCATTTAAATTCAAATCTCCTAATACTTTATTAATGGTCTTATCAGGATATGTCGTACCAGTCTTGTATACTAAATAATATTTCGATAAATCATCTGATGCTATCCAACGACCAATTTGGGCTAGTTTGGGGTATGCCTTGGGATCAAAATCAACTGCTCGATTAAAATCAATTGTTATTGTCTCTCCCTCAAACCAACTAATATATTTAAGTGTTCTGGGTAAATTTGCCATGTGCAATCATCCCTTTGAATAGATTTGAAACCGTTTGCTCCATATGAATATACCACCTTTTAATCGAAAAAAAAGCCGATACTCGAAAGTATCGACTAAAGTATTACTTAAATCAAAAATGACAAATTCATCTTATCTAATTTGTCTTATTAGTTCTAAGATTTACATAAACTTCTCTAATTCCATACGGAATTTCTCTTCTGGTTGATAACCAACTAAACGACCAACTACATTACCGTCTTTCTTGATAATAAAAGTTGGAATTCCTTGGATACCAAAGTTATTAGGAGTATCTGGATTGTGATCCACATTCATTGAAGTAAACTTAATCTTGTCGCCTAATTGTTCAGTTGAAGATAGCTTCTCCAAAATTGGGTTCATCATTTTACATGGAGGACACCAATCTGCATTAAAGTCTGTGATTACTAGACCATTGCTTGTTTCATCATTGAATGTCTTATCTGATAATTCTGTAATATTAGCCATCATTCAATCTCCTTCTTATTTACTATGTAAATCAATATACCCCCTAGGGTAAAATTAAGCAAATATTTTGATTCACTAGCTTTTATACCTAAATTAAAGTAAATATTTGCTACCCGGTACCCGCATGGGTATAATTAGAAACAATAAATCAATTTGGGAGGTTAATTATGTCACAGACGCCCGAAGAATCTAATAAAAAAATTACTAGTCGTCTGAAACGTTCCCGCGGTCAGCTTGACGCTGTCCTAAGAATGATGGATGAAGGTAAACCATGTGACGAAGTTTTGATGCAACTATCTGCCGTCAAATCTAGTGTCGACAAGGCTATGAAATTAGTTATTGCTCAAAATATCCGTAGTAAAAGTAATTGTAAGGATGAGCAACAATTGGCTGAATTGCAAAAATCACTTGATCTAATGTTAAAAACAAAGTAAAAAGCTGATGAATGAAATTTAATACTCATTCATCGGCTTTTTAAATTAACAATAATAATTTTATAGCATCAAACCAACAGAATAGTGAATTGCCATAGTAATCAAACCAACAATGATATTTCTAACCATTGCAGTCTTAACTAGTCCATCGCCTAATTTAGCGCTCAAGAACCCTGTTAAAGCAACTGATAATGTTACGGCTAAAATTGTACCAGGCCATTGAATTGAAGCTGGCAAAAGTGTCATCGCAGCTAGAGGAAAAATCCCACCGGATGCAGCGGAAACTAATGATGAAAAAGCAGCATCCCAAGGGCTCATATAATGTCCTAGTTGTAAATCATATTTAACTCGAACAACAGTCCCCAAAGCATCTTGTTCCATTAGTTCCTTCGCAATTTTATCAGATGTTTCTTGAGTAACACCACGTTCAACATAATATTTAGCGACTACATCAAGTTCGTCTTGATAATTAGTTTTGATCATCTCACGTTCTTTTTCAATAGCAGCACGTTCTGTATCCTTCTGTGAACTAACTGAAGCATATTCACCTGAAGCCATTGAAAAAGCACATGCGAGTAAATCTGATAGACCAGCAATGAAAATAGTAAAAGTATTACTTGTTGCAACAGCGACTGAGAATAATACACCGACAACTGTTAAAATACCATCATTTGAGCCAAGCACACCAGCACGTAAGGTATTGGAACGTTCAGCCATAGTTTTCTTTTGTTTCTTTGGTTTAGAAATAGTCATAGTTTTCATCATTCTTTCTCCTTACTAATGTGCAAATAGTGATCCAATCGCATAAGTTACTAACATTGTTAATAAACCTGAAACAACATTTCTGATAACCGCTTTGAATTTATTGGCTCCGCCTAAGGCAGCGGCAGTATAACCGGTAATGGACAAGGCAATGATAACAGCAATTACAGTTGCAATCATTTTAATATCTTGTGGGAACATTGTAATTGATACTAGTGGCAAAATTGAGCCAGTTGGAAACGAGATCATTGAAGCCATGGCAGCCGCAATGGCACTAGTTTGTTCCTTCGGATTAAAGCCATATCTTTCACGAACTGCCACATCAATGGGATCACTACTTAACATTTCATTGGTAGCTTGAGTTGCTAATTCAGCAGAAATACCAGTCGTTTGATATTTATTACTAATAAAACTTACTTCACCAGCATAATTAGTATCCAACGCAGCAGATTCTTTCTCTAAAGCACGTTTTTCACTATCACGTTGTGTACTTACAGAAACCCATTCACCCATCGCCATTGAAATAGTTCCGGCTAACATTCCCGCAATTCCTGATAGAAAAATAGCATGATTATTGCTTTGGGCACTGGCAACACCAACGACGATTCCGGCAACGGAAACAATTCCATCATTGGCCCCCATAACACTGGCACGCATAACATTGATTTTTTCAGCTAAGCTTTGTTTCTTCTTTTCTTTAGGCATAATGTTCGCTCCTTAATTGTTTGTTACATTGGAATGGTTCTCACTTACTAACGAGTTCATAATAACTCATGCTTTCAGAAAAGTAAACAATTAACCGTTTTCTTGGAAAAAGATGGTTTATTTGGAATTGTCACACATTAAGTAATATAATCATCTTGTAATGATTCTAAGGTAGAAAGGAAGATTGCTCATGGCTAGTAACGCTGTAATGGAGGAAACACTCCAAGTCTTAAAGGACCATAAACTCCGGGTTACGCCACAACGACATATTATCTTGGCCTATTTAGTTAGCCATCATAATCATCCTACTGTGGAAACAATTCGCGACGGACTGGGTAAAGAATTGCCTAATATTGGTTCATCGACGATTTATAATACTTTAAATACTTTTGTTGATCATCATTTGGTAGTTGAATTACAAAACGGTGATGGTAGTACCCATTACGATTATTTTGGTTCACCACACTATCACGCTATTTGTACTAATTGTGGACGGATAGTTGACGTTACCTATCCTGGATTTGATGAAACTGAAAGAAATCTTGAAAAGAAAACGGCTGAATTATCTGGCTATATGATTTCCGGTAATCATATGGAAGTTTACGGTTTATGCCCTGAATGTCAGATTAAATTAGGAATTAAAAGTAATGACTAATAGTATTTATTTCTTAAGCAGCAGTAATTCTATTCGTAGTCAAATGGCCGAAGGATATGCCAAAAAGTATCTTTCCAATTGGGACATTCAAAGTGCCGGCGTCAGAAAAGATCAACTTGATCCCTTAGCTGTCAAAATCATGGCTGAAGATGGTGTCGATATTTCTCAACAAGTATCTAAGGTCGTTGACAATGACTTTCTGAAACACGCTTCTCTCGTCGTAACGCTTTGTGGTGAAGCACGCGATAAATGCCTAATCCCTAAAAATACTCGTTGGCTACATTGGTCATTAATTGATCCTATCATCACTACCGGAAATGATACTGAGGTAGCCGCTACGCTAAGAGATGTCCGCAATGATATTAAACAAAACATATTAAATTTAGTCGCCCAAATTAACGAGCAAAAAAAATAAGAGTGAAACAAATACAGTTTGCTTTCAAGAATTAACAAAATACCCCATCAATTTAAAATTGATGGGGTATTTTTGTCAGTTGGAAAAGACTATATTTCACTTCGAATTTATGACACAAATTTAAAATTAAAAGCAATTATCTTCTAGATAGTTTTTAGTTTATTTTCAAATAGTAAAATTTATCATTTACATTTTTGGCATATTAATCTAAGATTAAGCAGTGATATTTATTACCAAGGAGGTATCTTTATGGTCAAAAGGAAACAAACGTTTCTAGGACTCATTCTAATCTTTACTATATTTAGTGTCATTTTATCTGGTTGCTCTAATAAAAAAGTTAATAGTTCTTCACAAAAATTAAATATTGTTACTACCACCGACTTCTATGGTGAAGTTGCTAAAGCAGTTGTTGGTAATAAAGGTAACGTTAGTTCCATTATCAACAACCCTGCAATTGATCCACATGACTATGAACCTACCACCCAGACCGCCAAGAATGTTAGTAATGCTGATATTACCGTCGCCAATGGTCTTGGTTACGATTCTTGGATGAACAAGTTGAATAATAATACCAAACCATCTGACACCTTCATCAAAGTGGGTGAAGATGTTATGCATAAAAAAACCGGCAACAACCCTCACATTTGGTACAATCCTGAGACCATACCTCGTTATGCTAACTATTTAGCGGCTCAGTTGGCCAAGAAACAACCTAAGAATAAGGCTTATTTCGAACAAAATGCTAAAAATTACATTGCGACACTTGAACCAGCTCAACAGGAATTGACCAAACTAAAACAACATTCTAAAGAATCTACTAACAAAAATGTTTACGTTAGTGAACCAGTTTTCGACTATTCATTGGAAGCAATGGGCTTCAAAGTAGATAATCGTAGTTTTGAACAGGCCGTTGAAAATGGTACTGATCCAACTCCTACTACTATCAAAGAGATGCATGAAGGAATCAAAGATCATAAAATTGCCTTCTTTGTTCTTAACAGTCAAACTGACAGTAAGCTAATTAACAATTTAGTCCAACTAGCTCAACAGAACCATATCCCCGTTCTAAAAGTTACGGAAACTCTCCCTAAGGATAAAAACTATCAACAATGGATGTTATCCCAATATCGAGATTTAAATAGAATTTTACAAAGGGAGAAATAATATTGATTAGAGCAATAAATTTAACGAAAAGATTTGGAAAACAATTAGTTTTTGAAAATTTAAATTTCAAGATCAACGATGGTGACTTTCTCAGTTTAATTGGTCCCAATGGCTCTGGTAAAACTACTTTAGTCAAAATATTAATGGGACTAGAAAAAAAATCAAGTGGTACCTTAATTGTTAATCAGAGACAAGTTATCGGCTACGTTCCACAATTTAGAAATATCGACCTCGACTTCCCTTTAAGTATTGAACAGTTCGTCAAATTGAATTTAAAATTCACACTCAGTCCCAACCAACGCCGACAGGATAATGAATTAATCAAGAATATCCTCGAACGGACTAAATTAACTAAAATAAAGGATCGACCATTAGGATTAGCCTCCGGTGGTGAAAAACAAAAAGCTTACTTAGCTCAAGCTTTATTAAATGATCCCAAAGTTTTGATTTTGGATGAATCAACTGCCAGTCTTGATGTTGAAGTCAAAATGCAACTGATGGATCTGGTTCAAGAGTTAAATCAAAAATACAATTTAACAGTTATCTTCATCACTCATGATTATGAGTTAACTAAAAAGTACACCAAACGTGCCCTCTTCTTTAAGAACAAAACCATTGAAGAAGTTAACGTCAGCGATGTTTCTGAAGATATGTTTGAGATGGGTGGTTAATTATGTTTGGATATGAATTTATGCGTGAAGCCTTTATTGCCAGTACCTTTATTGCAATAACTGCCGGAATCGTTGGGGTTTTCGTTGTTTCAAGAAACATGTCATTTTTATCGCATACTTTGTCAGAAATTGGTTTTGCTGGCGCATCATTTGGTATTTTGGTAGGAATCTCACCTTTAGCTGGAATGATTCTTTTCACTTTGGTAAGTTCCATTGCCGTTGGTAGCCTCAGTGGTGAATCATCCAGACGTGAAGCTTCTATCAGTGCTATTTCGTCATTATTCATCGGTTTAGGAATTCTCTTCCTATCTTTATCATCGGAATCGAGTAGTTATGCTACCAATATTCTCTTTGGTAGTATCGTCGGAATCAGTGCCAAAGAAGTTAATCAGTTAATGATCTTGGCCTTGTTTGTAATCCTTATCTTCATTATATTTTACAAACCATTATCCTTTGATTCCTTCGATCACATTGGTGCTCAAGCAGCTGGTTTAAAAACCCGTTTGTTGTCAATTGCCTTCTTGGTAACTTTGGCCTTGAGTGTCAGTATCGGTGCCCAAATTGTCGGTTCCTTACTAGTTTTCGTGTTATTAACATTACCAGGGGCAACTGCTAAATATATCGTTCATACTGTTCCTAAAATGATCATGGTATCCGTTGGTTTGTCACTGGCCGGTGTTTGGTTAGGATTGTATCTTGCCTTTGTCACTAATTGGCCCGTTACTTTCTTCATCTCATCATTTGAAGTTATAGCTTACTTCTTAGGCTTAAGCTATAAAAATTGGAAAATGAGTCATTAAAGCTATTGTCTTCAAAAAGAGGCTGTGACAAAACAGTTTCTTGA
>NZ_JQCF01000045.1 GCF_001438805.1 Companilactobacillus kimchiensis | reverse complement strand
CTTCTTTTATTTAAAAATATCGTTAGTCTGGAACAACAAAGCCGATTGGCTCAGCAGTAAAATCATTCTTAGCAATTTATTGCTTAGAATGAGGTCGAGCTTGGAGACGATGTGAACCTCATCGGCTTCAAGTCGGCCTACTGCGTTCCAGCCAAATCGGCTTTGTTGTGGAAGACGGGAAGTTAAGCCCACTTCCGCTTTAACCAATCATGAGTAAGAAAAGCAAATTAGAGTAATGCAATTTTTTATTATTTTATTTATAAAGTTATGTCGGCAGTTAATTGACTAGTTTGATAGGGAAAACGTGATTCCGATATTTCAAATGGTTGACCGTCATCAAGATAACTCAATTGATTGATTACCAACACTGGTTCACCTAGTTCTTGAGCAATTCCAGTTTCAACATCGGCTTGACTAGCTTTATCAGCTCGAACAATACGATGGGTTCCTTCAATACTAAGACCTTCTTTTTGAAGGTGACCGTAAATTGAATTCTCAAGAATATCCTCAGTTAAGGTAGTAATTGAGGTAGGCATGATTGTATGTTCATAAGCAAAAATTTCACCATTAACATAGCGAACCCGTCGAATCACATAAACTGGTTCAGTCGGTTGAATGATAAGTTTGTCGGCCTCATCGGCGGTAGGGATACGAGCTGATAATTCGAGGACTTTACTAGTGACCGTTTTACCCTGGTTAGTTTTAGTGGCTCCAAAAGGTTTATCGATTGGAGAAACTTTGCCAAAATCATCAGTGTGGTCGTCTGCAATATAATCCTTACGGACGTAGGTCCCAGAACCACGCTTAGAATAAACCATACCTTCGACCATTAAGAGTTGTAGCGCCTTGTGAACAGTAATTCGAGTGGTGTTAAAGTTTTTTGCAATTTGATTTTGATCAGGGATTAATTCCCCTGGAGTATATTTGCCAGATTTGATTTGTTTTCTTAAATCATCAGCGACTTGTTTATATTTGTATGCCATAAATATCAATCTCCTAAAAATGTTCCCAAATACCATTTCAAATAAAAGTTTAACATTATATAGTACCAATTTCCTCATTATTTAAAAGTATATACATATTTACGATTGAACATTTACATTGACTGAGTTTACTGTATACTGAAAGCGTGTTCAAAAGGAGAGGGCGGGATGAAGATGCTAGATAAATTACCAAATGATTTCTTTTGGGGTAACTCCACTTCCAGTATGCAAACAGAGGGGGCTTTTGATCTTGATGGTAAAGGTGAATCGGTTTATGATTTGAAACCAGCTACGACTAATACTTCTGATTGGCATGATGCAATTGATGAATATCATCTTTATAATGAAGATTTTAGTTTGATGGCAAAACAAGGAATGAACTTTTATCGATTTCAAATTTCTTGGAGCCGAGTTGATCCCAAAGGTGATGGGAATTTCAATGAGGCTGGAATTGCCTTTTATGAACGATTAATCGAGGCTTTGTTGAAACGAAATATTACACCGATGATTTGTTTGTATCATTTTGATATGCCATTAGCTTTGGCTAAAAAATATAATGGTTTTTTATCTCGTCCTGTCGTTAGTGCTTTTGTCCGTTATGGTACGGAAATGGTTAAACGTTTTGGTGACCGAGTTAAATATTGGATTACTTTTAATGAACAAAACCTTTATCATACCAGTGAAGCTTTCAATATTTCTGGTTATTTGACGGGTGATAAAACAATTAATGAACTGTATCAAATTAGTCACCACGTGATGTTAGCTCATGCAGGCGTGGCTAACTATATTCATGAAAAAACTGATTGTCAAATTGGTGGGATGTTAGCTTATAGTGAAGTTTATCCAGCTACTCCGAATCCAAAAGATATTTTGTGTGTTCGTCAAGTCAATGAATTTTTGAATCGTAATTTATTGGATGCATTTATTTATGGACGTTATTCTAATGAAGTGATGACTTATGTTAAAAAACATAAGATCGAAATGGATTACCAATTAAATGATGGTGAAACTTTGGTTAAAGTAACCTCTGATTTTATTGCTTTCAGTTATTATCGTAGTGACACAATTAGTGCGGAACAAATTCAGGAAGGAACGGTTCCTAATTTATACCTGGATTACGGTATCAAGCCTAATCCATATTTAGAGACGTCTGAGTTTGGTTGGCAAATTGATCCGTTGGGATTCAGAGATGTTTTGACGAAAGTTTATAACGAATATGGTGTACCAATGTTTCCAATTGAAAATGGTTTGGGCATACGTGAGGAATTTACCGGCAAAGAAATTCAAGATGATGAGCGGATCTCTTATATGCGTGATCATATCCAAGCCATGAAAGACGCTATTTTTGAAGACGGTGTAGAGGTTCTAGGTTACTTGGGTTGGGGGCTGATCGATATTCCTAGTTCCAGTGGCAATATGGACAAACGTTATGGGACGGTTTATGTTAATCGCACCAATCATGATTTGAAGGATTTGAAAAGAATTCCTAAGAAGAGTTATTGGTGGTTGCAGCAAGTAATTCAATCTAATGGCGAAAATTTAAAGTAAATAATTTATTATAAATCAAAAATCACACTATATTATCGCAAAATCCCTTAAAATTGGGATTTGTAGATGATAATATAGCGTGATTTTTTTGAAAGACGTAACTTTTCTAAAAATTAAATCTGAGTAAGAACTAAATATTTATTGTAAATTCAGGGCTGGTTTTCATGAAAACAAAAGAATTATGAATCATAAAATTCTCTTAAAGACAGGTGTTCACTAGTCCTGAACAGTAAATAAGCAATGTGATAATTATCACAATAAATGGTTGTCTTCTCCAAATGTAAGCGTTAATATGAAAATGCAATGAATTTGGAGGTGGACGTCTTGATGTCTGTAAAAGATATACACTCATCGGCAAAGTTTCAAAATCCAGTAACAATTAGAGATATTGAAGAAGCAGCCCATATTATTCATCAAGTTGGTCGAGTAACGCCATTGTTACAATCGATGTTTTTGAGTCGTAACGTAACTGCTGGCGAAGTTTATTTAAAGTTGGAAAATATGCAACTGACTGGATCGTTTAAATTTCGCGGGGCTTTCAACAAAATTAATCATTTAACTGCCGCTGAAAAGGCCCGGGGAGTAATTGCTGCTTCAGCCGGTAATCATGCTCAAGGAGTAGCTTTGACTTCACAACTATTGGGAATTGATGCCATTGTTGTAATGCCTCATGGAGCTCCCTTAGCTAAACAGCAGGCTACTGCCGGATATGGTGCCAAAGTGGTTTTATATGGTGATAACTTTGATGAGGCCCACCAATTTATGGAAGAGGAAGCTATTCGTAAGGGCTATACCGTTGTTGATCCGTATGATGACGTCGATGTTATTGCTGGTCAGGGAACGATAGGTTTGGAAATTCTTGATCAGCTGTGGGATGTTGATACAGTGATCGTTCCTGTTGGCGGAGGTGGTTTGATTTCTGGAATCGCTACAGCTTTGAAATCATTCAATCCGCAAATTCATATTGTTGGGGTCCAATCAGAGAATATTCATGGAATGACAGCTTCGTATGCGGCTGATAGGATAATCAGTTTTAGTCAGGGAAAAACTTTAGCTGACGGGACAGCTGTCGCTACTCCAGGGCAAATAACTTTCCCAATCACTGAACATTTGGTCGATGAAATGGTGCTAGTTAGTGAAGAAGAAATTGCCACAGCTATGAAAGATCTTTTACAAAGGACTAAGACGGTCGTTGAAGGAGCAGGAGCTTTACCAACAGCGGCTTTGGAAGCACATAAAATTGATTCGAAATGGATCAAAAACAAGAAGGTAGTTGCCTTGGTATCAGGTGGCAATGTCGATTTGGAATGTGTTTCACAGAATTTGGAGCATTTCGTAACTTTAGTTAAATAAAAATATACGACGGGTTCTGTTACGCCAACGAAGAATAATCTTATGGCAGAGATATGAGATGTTATCTGACAAGTTGGTTATTTCAATGATTATCTATTTTAAAAATGAAAGAACGAGTATCATAAACTATATAGATAAATTTTAAGTGGGGGATAAAAAATGACAGAGTTAGATCGTATCGAAGCATCAGCATGTACATCAATCATGGTTGGTAAGAAGGCCTCAATGGACGGTGCCACTTATATTTCCAGAAATGAAGATCGGATGGTTGCGATTCATCCAAAACGTATCATCGTGCAACCAGCTGTTTCTGACCGTCATGAAACTTATGTTTCACCATATAATAAAATGACTGCACCATATCCAGAAAGTGGTTATCGTTACACTTCAACACCTGATGCCAATCAATCTGCTGGTCCTAATGAAGAAGATGGATTCAACGAGAAGAACGTCGGTATGAGTGCAACGGAGAGTGTTTACGCTAACGAAAAAGTTTTGGCTTTTGATCCATATGTGAAAGATGGTTTAGCCGAAGATTCATTAGCTACTTTAGTTTTGCCATACATCGATTCAGCTCGGGACGGTGTTAAGTATCTTGGCAACTTAGTTGCTAAATATGGTTCGGCTGAAGGTAATGGATTACAATTCAACGACAAAGATGAAGTTTGGTATATGGAAGTTGTTACGGGTCACCAATGGGTTGCTGTGCGCATTCCTGATGATTCTTATGCCGTAGCTGCTAATCAAGTTGCAATTCAAGATATCGATTTTAACGATCCAGAAAATTACATGTGGGCTGATGGAATTCAAGAATTTGTTGAAGAGAATAATTTGAACCCTGACTTTGACCGTTGGGACTTCAGACATATTTTTGGAACAGATACTGAACAAGATCACCATTATAACTATCCACGTGTTTGGTTTGCTCAACGTTATTTGAACCCATCAATCGAGCAAGAACCGGAATCACCAGAACTTCCCTTCATCAGAAAAGCTGAAAAGAAGATTGCGATTGAAGATATCCAATATATTTTGAAGTCACACTACAATGAAACAAAATATGATCCAATGGGCAGTGGTAGTGATCATGATAAGCGAACTTATCGTGCTATCTCTCTTTCAAGAACGGCGAACTCACATATCCTACAAATGAGAGATTCAGCTAAGAACGGTGCTGCCGGGGTTGAATGGACTGGCTTTGGTATTCCCAGCTTCTGTCCACACGTACCATTCTTTACTAATGCCAATGATATTGATGAATCATACAGTTACACGCCAAAGACTCTTGATTTGAAGAGTGCTTATTGGTTGTATGAAACATTGGCCATGGTCGTTGAGGCACATTATGCAGAATTTGTTGAACCAAACTTAGATTATCAAAAAGAATTGTCAGCTTGGGCACGTCGCAAAATTGCTGAAGTTGATAAGAAGGCTGTAACAATGACAGGTTCAGCTCTGACAGATTATTTAACAGAACAAAATAAGGCAATTGTTAAACATTATAATGATGCTACTAAGATACATTTGGCTGATTTAATTACTAAAGGAACTGAATTATCTAAATTAACATTTAAGATGGATCCAAATCTTTAGAGAACGAAGGGCAATTGTTAGATTCCACACATTTGTCTAATGTCTATAATCTCTAAAAATAAAATAACGACAAATATCTAATTCCCCTAGCAGGAGTGGGTATTTGTCGTTTTTTCTTTGAAAAATCTTTAGTAATACATTCTTAATAAAAATAATGATGAATTTCACAAAGATTAATTGTAAACTTTAAATAACGAAAATGATTTAGGGGTAAATTACCATGAAAGATATACGTTTTAAAAGTGTTTTTGACATCATCGGACCAGTAATGGTTGGTCCAAGTAGTTCACATACTGCTGGTGCGGCCCGAATTGGTAAAGTGGTTCATGATATTTTTGGTGAAAAGCCTGATAAGATCACAATTGATTTGTATGAATCATTCGCGAAAACTTACCGTGGACATGGAACTGATGTCGCAATTGTCGGTGGATTGTTGGGTATGGAACCAGATGATGAACATCTAGCTGATTCATTGAAAATAGCCTATGACCAAGGAATTAAGGTAGCTTTTGTACCCAAGAGCGATAAGGTTGATCATCCCAATACTGCCAAAATCAATTTAGTTAAAGGTGACCATGAGTTGTCAGTGACTGGGATTTCAATTGGTGGAGGAAATATTCAAATTTCAGAGATCAATGGATTTAAGATGTCACTTAGTTTGGGAACACCAACTTATATCACTGTGCATCAAGATGTTGCCGGAATGATTGCCAAGGTGACCGATGTATTTATGAACTTCAATATTAATATTGGAACAATGACTGTTACACGTGCTTCTAAAGGTGAAAAAGCCATTATGATCATTGAAGTTGATGAGCGGCGTGATCGTCCACAAATTTTGGAAAAATTAAAAGCATTACCAAACGTTGATAATGCAACGTATTTTGAATAGGGGATTACGAGATGTTTTATACAATTAAAGAATTAGTTAAAAAAAGTGCTGATTATGATTCAGTCGCTGAATTGATGATTCAAACGGAAATGGAAAATACTGATCGTAGTCGTGAGTTTATTCGCTCACAAATGGAACGAAATTTGGAAGTTATGGAAAAGTCGATCAAGGAAGGTGTTGCTGGGGTTAAATCAGTTACTGGTTTAACTGGTGGGGATGCCAAATTGATGGATGAATATTTAGCTAAAGGTGATTTTTTGAGTGGTGAACCAATTTTGGAGGCCGTTCGAAATGCTGTGGCGGTTAATGAAGTTAATGCCAAAATGGGTTTGATCTGTGCTACGCCAACTGCTGGTAGCGCTGGAGTATTGGCCGGAGTGTTAGTGGCTACGCGAGATCGTCTAAAATTAACTCGTGACCAACAAGTTGATTTCCTTTTCACCGCTGGAGCCTTTGGTCTGGTAATAGCTAACAATTCTTCAATTGCTGGTGCCGAGGGTGGCTGTCAAGCCGAAGTTGGTTCAGCGTCTGCCATGGCTGCAGCAGCGTTAGTTTGCGCTAAAGGTGGGACTGCTCAGATGGCCGCGGAAGCAATTTCTATTACTTTGCAAAATATGATGGGCTTGATTTGTGATCCAGTAGCAGGTTTGGTTGAAGTGCCTTGTGTAAAACGAAATGCTTTGGGTTCATCACAGGCAATGATCTCAGCTGATATGGCCTTGGCGGGAATTAAGAGTGTAATTCCAACTGATGAAGTCGTTGAGGCAATGCACAAAGTTGGTCAACAAATGCCATCAATGTGGAAAGAAACCGCTGAAGGTGGTCTAGCTACAACACCAACAGCTTTGAAGTTGAAGAAAGAAATTTTTGGAGATTAATAGAAAGGAATATTTAAGATGAGACAACATAGCCACGCCGCCTGTACTTCAATTATGGTTGGTAAAAAAGCATCAATGGATGGAGTAACCTACATTGCCCGAAATGAAGATAATTTTGTGGCTAATTGGCCTAAGAGATTCTTCGTTCAACCAGCAGTAAAAGGACGTCATGAAACTTACACATCGCCTTATAATAAATTAAGTGTTGAATTACCAGAAGAAGGTTATCGTTATACGTCTTCCCCAGATGCCAATCAGGACGAGGGCTGGTATGAAGAAGATGGAATCAATGAAAAAAACGTGGGGATGAGTGCGACTGAAAGTACCGTTGCTAATGAAAAAGTTTTAGCCTATGACCCATTAATTGAAGATGGCGTCGCTGAAGATTCCATTACGACTTTGGTTTTGCCATATATCAATTCTGCTCGTGAAGGAGTGCAGTATTTAGGTGATTTGATTGCTAAATATGGCTCGACTGAAAGTAACGGTGTAGAATTTTTTGATGAAAATGAAGTTTGGTATATGGAACTTGCTACGGGTCACCATTGGGTCGCTATCCGGATTCCAGACGATTGTTATGCTGTGGCTGCTAATCAGATGGGAGTTGAAGATATCGACTTCAATGATCCTGAAAACTATATGTGGTCAGATGGTATTCAAGAATTTGTTTCCGAACATGATTTGAATCCAGATTTTGACCGTTGGGACTTTAGACATATTTTTGGAACAAGCACTAAACAAGATCGACATTACAACACGCCAAGAGTTTGGTATGGTCAGAAATATTTGAACCCATCAATTGAGCAAAATCCTGAATCTTCAGAGTTACCATTCCTAAGAAAAGCTGAGAAGAAGATCTCTGTTGAAGATATTCAGTATATTTTGGCGTCACATTATAATGAAACTGAATTTGATCCTATCGGTAGTGGTAACGAAGACGATAAGAAACGTTACCGTGCTATTTCCCTGTCTCGAACTGCTAATTCACATATCTTACAACTACGTGGCTCCAAAAATGGTGTTCTGGGAATAGAGTGGAAAGCCTTAGGTATTCCTAGTTTTAGTCCCTATGTGCCATTCTTTACGGATGCTAACGATATCGATGAATCGTACAGTTTCGTGCCGGATAAATTAGATTTAAAGAGTGCTTATTGGTTATATGAGACCTTAGCAATGGTTGTTGAGAGCCATTATTCCGAATTTGCCAGCGATAACCTAGATTATCAAAAAGAATTATCAGCTTGGGCAAGAAGAAAAATCGCAGCAGTTGATCAAAAAGCTGTTAAGATGAGCGGTGAAAAATTAACCGAATACTTAACTGAGCAGAATCATGAGATTGCTAAGCATTATAACGAAGCTACACAAGCTCATTTAGCCGCTTTGATTACACAGGGAACAGAGTTATCAAAATTAACCTTCAAGATGGACCCGAATTTGTAGGAAAAAGAGTGTAAAACAACATTCAAAATCTGAAAATTTGTTTCATCATGATTGGTTTAAAATAGGGAAAAGACCGATGAATTTGTGGAAAATTCATCGGTCTTTTTTGTATAACTTACTAATATAACATAAATAAACCGCTTACTCACTACTTTTTTGCTATATCATGAGCGTTTTTTCCCCACAGTGACAGATTCAAGTCTATAATAGATATTGGGACGTTCCCATCTTGGGAACTTTAAATCGATGAAAGGTAGCGAAGGCATGCAGGTATATAAAAATTCAGAAGAATTGATAGACCAAATTAAAGTGAGTTATCATAAATTCATTGATGAATATGAGGGGATCGGTGACGATGTCGCTGATGAAAGAATTGACCAAGTGGATAAGACTCCACGTGAGATGCTCTCATATCAAGTCGGTTGGATCAATATGATTTTGTCATGGGAAAAAACAGAAGCCGGTGGGACTAAGATTACAACACCAACTCCTGGATACCAATGGGATCAAATGCGTGAATTGTATCATGATTTTAACATCAAATATGGTTCAGATGGTATTGAGAATGAAAAGGAAGAACTCGGCAGTGTCGTGGCTGAGTTGATTGCTTGGATCGAAAATATGTCACATGACGAGCTATTTAAACCCGGTGAACGCAAGTGGGCTACTACTAAGGCTATGTGGCCAGTTGCTAAATGGATCAGAATCAATGCCGTATCACCATTCACTAACTACAGTAGACAAGTTAGAAAATGGAAGAATTTCAATTTGAGGGATAAAAAACCGGTTAACTCTTAATATTAAATAATTACTAAAAATCACTTATCTCACGAGCCATGTGGGATAAGTGATTTTTTGTTGAGAAAAAGTCTGGGACATAATTAATTTTAGGCTTTTATTCATGATTGGTTAAAACGGAAGTGGGCTTAACTTCCCGTCTTCCACA
>NZ_JQCF01000044.1 GCF_001438805.1 Companilactobacillus kimchiensis | reverse complement strand
TGTTCCAGCCCAATCAGAATTTGTGCGGACGGCAGCAGGATAAGAAGACCTTCACTTTACCCAATTGTGAGTAAGAATTTGATTTTCTTTTTTATTTTTCTTGACTTAAAGTCGACTTTAAGTTGTTTAATATAAATATCGAATCAAGGAGGAACGAATTATGGCAAAACAAACAGCAGGACATGATTTACTTGGAGATTTTGCACCCCAATTTGCAGAATTGAATGATGACGTATTATTCGGAGAAGTTTGGAGCAAGGAATCTGAGCTTTCTGCTCATGATCGTTCATTAATTACCATCGCAAGTATTATTTCTGCAGGAAATCTTGAGCAATTAGATGCCCATTTAAAAATTGGTAAGAAAAACGGTATTACTAAAGAAGAAATTGTTGCTGAAATCACTCACTTATCATTTTATGCAGGCTGGCCTAAGGCTTGGAGTGCTTTTAATCGTGCAAAAGAAATTTGGAAAGAGGATTAATAATTATGGCTAAAAATGAAGAACTAAAAACAAACGGAGTATTTCCCGTTGGTGACAAAAATGATGCATATGCAAAATATTTTATCGGACAAAGTTATCTAAACGGTATGGTTAGTCCCGAAGATAATATCGACTTTGGCGTTGGAAATGTAACTTTTGAACCAGGATGTCGTAATGATTGGCACATTCACCATGATGGTTTCCAAATTTTACTTGTTACTGGTGGCGAAGGTTGGTACCAAGAATGGGGCAAACCAGCACAATTATTGAAACAAGGCGATGTAGTCGTTATCAAAGAAGGCATTAAACACTGGCACGGTGCTACAAAAGATAGTTGGTTCAGTCACGTTGCTATTACTAAGGGTACTTCTGAATGGCTTGAACATGTTACTGATGAAGAATATAACAAACTGTAAGATGAAGTAGCGGGTAAATTTGGTCAATGGAATGCGCAAATAATCGGTGATTATACGGCTATTAAGGGAGCATCCTTTACGATCGATGATCAAGATAATAATGTAAATTATAAAATAGTTCCTGAAGATAGACTATATAAGGGAACCCAAGTTACTAGACAAGCGGTGTCACAATTGGTGACAGATATTGTTAAGGAACCTTCACTTTATAGTCATCAAAATATCGGTGTAGTTGAACCCAACACTGAATGAGAAAAACCACCATTTTATTAAGGGAGAAATATATGATTAAAGATAAAGTTGTTGTGATTACTGGTGCTTCAAGTGGTATTGGTGAAGCAACTGCCAAATTATTGGCTAAAAATGGTGCTAAGGTTGTCCTTGGTGCTCGTCGTGAAAATCGTTTGCAAGAAATTGTTGACGATATAAAAAAGACCGGTGGTCAAGCTACTTATAAAGTGACTGATGTCAGGGACGCTGATGAAGTAACTGCTTTAGTCAAGCTAGCTAAGACTGAATTTGGTGGCCTAGATGTTATTTACAATAATGCTGGTATCATGCCTAGTTCACCCATTAGTGCTTTACATACTAAAGAATGGAATGACATGATCGACATTAATATTAAGGGTGTTTTAAATGGTGTGGCTGCCGTTATGCCTGACTTTGTAAAGAATAAAGCTGGACATATTATTACAACCTCATCTGTCGCTGGTATCAAGAGTTTTACAGGGGCTGGAGTATATGGTGCTACTAAGTTTGCAGTTCGTAATTTAATGGAAGTTATTCGTATGGAAAGTGCCCAAGAAGGTACTAATATTAGAACAACAACACTTTATCCAGCTGCAATCAATACGGAACTTTTACATACAATTACTGATTCGGATACTAAGAAAAATATGGATGATTTTTATAAACAAGTTGGTATTTCACCAGCTGCAATTGCTCGGGTAGTTAATTTTGCAGTTGATCAACCGGAAGATGTTAATGTAAATGAATTTACAATTTATCCAACCAAACAAATGTAAATAAATGAAATAGACTGTGAAAACAGCCTATTTTTTTTACGCGAAATTTACATTAAATATATTATATATACACAATCCAATTCCATACTATAACCAACGACTTATTTGGAGGGATTAGATAATGTCTACAGTGTTAACGAATATTTGTAAGAAGTATGACTCGGACAAAACAGTTTTGAGCAATGTCTCAACTGAAATCCAAACAGGGGAATTTTTTGTAATTGTTGGACCATCTGGTTGTGGTAAAAGTACCTTACTCCGGATGATTGCTGGTTTAACACCGATTACTGATGGTGAAATCAGAATTAACGATAAAGTAGTAAATGATTTACCACCGAAGGATCGTAATTTAACAATGGTTTTCCAAAGTTATGCTTTGTTCCCATTTTTAAGCGTTTGGGATAACGTGGCTTTTGGTTTGAAAGCTAGAAACAATAATTCACAAGCTGATATTGAAGAGCGGGTTAACAACGCTTTAAGAATGGTTAATTTGGAAGAACTAAAAGATCGTAAACCACGTGAATTATCAGGTGGTCAAAGACAACGTGTAGCCTTGGCTCGTGCTGTAGCTAGTGATGCCAAGATTTGTTTGATGGATGAACCATTATCCAACTTGGATGCTCAATTAAGAATTAAAATGCGTCAAGAAATTTATGCATTACAAAGAAAATTGGGACTTACTTTGATTTATGTTACTCATGATCAAGTTGAGGCCATGACAATGGCTGATCATATTATGGTTTTACATGACTCTAAGGTACAACAAATTGGAACACCAACAGAAATTTACAAGAAACCAGCCAATGAATTTGTTGCTAGCTTCTTCGGAGTACCACCAATCAATATTTTGCCAGCTATTAAAACTGCTGGTAAGACGGTTAATGTTAACGATGATTTTCAAGTTAAGATTGATCAACAAGTACCAACAGATAGTTTCAAAATTGGAATCAGACCGAATGAACTGATGATTGAAGAAGCCGATGAGTTATCCGCAAATGCCTCAATCCGAACAATTGAATTTTTGGGTGATGAAAAAATCGTTTACGCCAAGATGAATAATAATGATATTGAAGTTGCGGCGATTGTAGCTAGTGATGCTCAATTCAAAGCCTACGATACAATCAAAGTTACATCCTCAGATAATGTTTTGGTGTTCAACAATGAAGGCGTCAATATCACAAAGAATGCGGAGGATGCCGTTAATGCTTAAGACTTCTACAACTGACGTTGTTCCAGAAAAGAAGGTTCAAGCAAAGCAACGCCAAGGTTTCAAACTAAATGCTAAAGATAAATATTACGCCTCAATTTTTTTAGGACCATCGTTATTAATTTTAGGATTATTTGTATTTTATCCAATGATCAAAACACTCTATATCAGTATGTTTTTGACTAATACCTTGGGTAATACGACCGTTTTTGTAGGATTAGGTAATTATGTTAAATTGATTTCTGCACCAGATTTCATTTCAAGTATGATGGTCACGATATTATATGTGGTTGCGGTAACTATTTTGACGATTGCTTTGGGACTATTATTAGCTAACTTAGCTAGTCAAAAATTGCCTGGGATCAGTATTTTTAGAACTTTGTACTCAGTCACAATGGGCGTTTCAGTATCAGTAGCTGCTATCTTTTGGTTATTTATTTTTAATCCATCAACTGGATTCTTTGCTTTAATGAGTGGTTGGTTCAACTTACCAGTAGTTAATTGGTTAACTAGTCCAGCCAATGCAATGTGGGCCGTTATTATTACGACGGTATGGATGAACCTTGGTTTTACTTTCTTGATTCTCTTAGGTGCGATTGAATCTGTTCCTAGAACACTTTATGAGGCAGCAGATGTTGAAGGGGTATCGTCAAGATATCAATTCTTCCATATTACGATTCCGATGATTTCACCAACATTATTCTTTGTTTCAACAATTACAATTATTGGGGCATTCAAGAGTTTTGGATTAATCGATTTAATCACAAAAGGTGGACCAACAAATGCAACCAACATGTTAGTTTATCGAATTTATAAAGATGCTTTTTATAGTGGTAACTATGCTAAATCAAGTACAGAAGCAATTATTTTAACAGTTATCATTGCCTTCTTTACCTTATTACAATTTAAATTCTTAGAGAAAAAGGTGAACTACTAATGGCAAATTTTGATGAGAGTGCAATCCTAAAAAGAGTTTTTAGTTATATCTTATTGATTGCTTTAGCAGTAGTTATTTTGGCACCATTCTTTATCGGTATTTGGGCCAGCTTTTTGCCAACGATGGATATTGCCAAAGGTGATCTTTTCAGCACCAATGTCTCTTTTAATAATTATGTTTCAGCCTTTACTAAGACACCAATTTTACGTTATTTAGCTAATACGGTAGTAATTGCAACGGTGACTATGTTTGCTCAATTGATCTTCTGTTCAATGAGTGCTTATGCGTTCGTATTTTTGAAATTCAAATATCAAAAGACTATTTTTTCTCTATTCCTAATCACAATGATGTTACCTTTTGAAGCTGAAATCATTCCTAATTTTGCCACTATTAAAAGTATGGGTTTGTTAGATAACTATGCAGCCTTGATAATTCCATTCTTGACATCAGCTTTTGGTACATTTATGTTGCGTCAATCATTCATGCAAACACCTGCTGAATTGAAAGAGGCCTCAGATATTGAAGGTTTGAATCATTTTCAATTTTATTGGCATATTGTTTTACCATATAACAAAATCAGTATGATCACCTTAGGTGCTTACAGTTTCCTTGGCGCTTGGAATCAGTACCTCTGGCCAATGTTAACAACCTTTAGTAATAATTCTCGTGTTATTCAAAATGGGTTGAAACAATTACAATCCGAAGAAACTTTTAACGATTGGGGTATGATTCAAGCCAGTGCAGCTATTATTGTTATACCAACAATTATTGTCTTATTTGTTGGTCAACATTACTTTAAGTCAGGTATGAATGAGGGGGCTGTTAAATAATGTCGAAATTGAAAAAATATGCGATGCCGTTGGTTATAGTTCTAGGGGTTATCTTAGTGGCAATTTTTGGGAAAGCTATTTCGGCCAAATCAGCTGTAAATGACAACCGAACACCGATTGTTTTCTGGCATGAGATGGGTGGACCTTCGGAACAAGCTTTGGAACAAGTCGTTGATGGTTTCAATAAATCACAGACTAAATACAAAGTAATTCCTAAGTATCAGGGATCTTATGATGAAGCAATTCAGAAGATTCTACAAACTCACGGAACAAGTACTTCGCCAGCCGTTTTCCAAGCATTTGATATATCAACCGCTCAAATGCTTCACAGTGGTTATACAACACCAGTTCAGAATTTTATTGATGCGGATCACTATGATGTAAGTAAGATTTCGTCAGTTGCTAGATCATTTTATTCAAATGGCGGGAAACAACAAGCAATGCCATTTAACACCTCGCAACCAGTTCTGTATTACAATGCTAGTTTATTGAAAAAGTATGGTATTACACCACCTCCAGTATCACCATCATATAGTGATATCACTAGAGTGGCTCAACAAATCTATGAAAAGTCCGGTCATAAGGTTAAGGGAATGACAGTTCAAGTTTATGGTTGGTTCATTGAACAAGCACTAGCTAATGCTGGAACTCAATTGGCTAATAATAATGATGGACATACAGGTAATCCAACTGAAGTTAAATTGAATAATCCAGATTCAGTTGAATTTTTAAAATGGATCAAAGAAAATATTAAATCAAATGACTTTATTGACTATGGTTCTGGTGCCAGTGCTGGTGCTAACCAGACGGCTGGATTCTTATCAGATAAGGTTGGTATTTTCATTCAGTCATCAGCTAGTATCGGTGATTTAATTAAAAATAATAAGAATCAATTGGGAATTACATATTTCCCACATCCAGATAACAAAAAGGCTAATGGTGTTGCCATTGGTGGAGCTGCTTTGTGGATTTCAAATGATAAACCTAAAAATGTTCAACAAGGTGCCTTTGAATTTATTAAGTATGCATTGAAACCAGAGGTTCAAGCTCAATGGCAAAAGGCCACTGGTTACTTAGCACTTAATAAGGATTCTCAAAAGACTCAAACATTGAAAGACCTTTATGCTAAGAGTCCTGAGTCAAAGGTTCCCGGTCAACAATTAGCCACTGCCAAAGCTAATTATTCCAATTCAGGTATTTTGATGGAGGGAATGCAATTAACTCGTCAACTTGAAGAGGTAGCAATGGAAACTGTTTATAACGGTGGGGATATCGATCATGCCTTAACTACAGCGGATAAAGATATCAATGATAATTTAACGCAACTTAACAAAGCTAACGGTTATAAGTAATAGAAAAACACATTCTTCTAATTATCAGAAGAATGTGTTTTTTGGTATCTTTTTAGATTGAAAAGATTGGGAGGCAAAGCCTGTAAGAAGGTAATCCCTAGGATTAATAATGCTCCGGCTAATTCGGCTCCACTGACTTTAGTATTTAGAACGGTTACTGCCAAAATGGTTGCTGTTAAAGGTTCGAATGCACTCAACATGCCAGTAGTAGATGGTGTTAAGTAGTTGAGACTTTGTAAATAAAATAAGTAGGAGAACATGGTGCCACCAGTAATAATAAAAATAATTGAAATCCAAGCGATGCCACTTAATTGTGGTACTTGGTTTAAATGGGCAAATGGTGCGAAGACAATCCCTCCTAAAAGCATTGACCAACCGGTAACGATTCGGGCATCGAAGCGTTTTAATAGTTCTCGTGGTAATAGGGTGTAAGAAGCTTGGCTAAGACCAGCCCCAACTCCCCATAAAATAGCCGCTGGGGACAACATCAACTGATTAATGTGTCCATGTGTAACTAGCAAAAAAGTTCCTAAAATAGCTAATACAATCGATATCATGTCAATACGGCGAGGCAATTGTAGTTTTCGAAATGATAAATATAGAATGATAAAAAGTGGTCCTAAAAATTGCAAGACGGTGGCAGTTGGGGCATTACCATATTTGATGGCCATAAAATAAGTATATTGAGCTGGTAGCATGCCCAATAGTCCAAAAGCCAGTAATTGAATGATGTAACGTGGCTTTTTGAGAATCGCAAAAAGCTCTTTGGAGTCTACGAAGGCACACCAAATCACTAACATTAAGCCCGCAAAAATCAACCGAATCCCCACGATCCATTCGGTAGGGATGCTTTCTTGGGTAAATAAATATTGAGCAATACTTCCTGAAAAGCCCCACAAAACAGGACCAGTAATGGCAAAGAAAAAGCCCTTTTGTTTATCAGTCATGAAAATCCCCCTAAAAGCTGTGTTAAATATCATGCTAACACAAATTGCTTTTGAACAAGTTGGTAATAAATAAAAAAAACGACCTACTTATTAAAAAGTAGATCGTCGTTATTATTTATTTAAAAGAATAGTCCGTAAAGTTTAACTGCACAGACAGCACCTAAGATAGGGGCAACAACTGGCACCCAACTATATTTCCATTGGGAAGAACCTTTTGGATTTAAAGGTAACAGAGCGTGTAAGATACGAGGACCAAGATCACGAGCAGGGTTCAAAGCTGGACCAGTAGGACCACCAAATGAAATAACTAAACACATAACCAAGAATCCTAATCCGATAAAGTCAGCACGTGGATCGACGTGATCAGAAGTAAGAGCTACGGCACCAAATACCAAGATAAAGGTACCGATAAATTCGTTAATAAAACCATTTAGACGACTGTTTTCAGCATCGATAGTTGAGAAGGTACCTAAGATACTTTCAACATTTTCAGTTTTGTTATAGTAAGGTTTATAAGCGGCTACGATCATTAATTGACCAAAGATAGCTCCTAAGAATTGGGCGATAATATATGGTCCAACTTCTTGCCATGGGAATTGACCATTAAGGGCCAAGCCCAAGGTCATTGCTGGATTAATTTGACCACCAGAGATTGGTCCAAACATCATGGCTGGTACCATAACACCGATACCATAACCAAATCCAATCAAAATCCACCCACCGTGGAATCCTTTTGTTCCTTTTAATTCGACGTTTGCGACTGAACCATTACCGAGGGCAACCATGATGGCTGTTCCGATAAATTCAGCGATACAACGTACTAACAACGTATAATGCATAATTAAGACTACCCCTAAATTTAATTGTTTTGTCTCATCATGACCTATATTATCAGCAAAACACGAATATTAACATTCACTCAGAAATGGGTTAAATCGTATAAATTCGTAATAATTTGTCTTTTATGAGTGAATATTTTCCGAATTTCACATAAAAAAATTGTCCCGTCAAGACCGGACAACCTTTGCTAACATAAAATGTAAAATAAATCAAATAATGAGCAACGGTTAATATTGTATCATACATTCCGAATATTTTTGGTGATTTACAGAAAAACTGGATAGTTTTTGCTATATAGTTATAATATATAATTAACATAAAGTAATTCTAAAGATGAGGTAGAAGACAGATGAAAGTTCTTAGTTTAGTTAATTTAACAAAGAAACAAACAGAGAAGATTCAATCAATCTCTGGAGTTGATTTAAAAGTTGTATCCCCTAAAAAGGTTACTGCTGAAGATCTTGATGGAGTAGAAGTACTTTATGATTGGTCAAACACCTTGAAGGACACTGTTTTAAAGAGTGATACCTTGAACTGGATTCAAGTGGTTCGTGCTGGTGTTGATGCTTTACCATTGAAAGAATTGAATGATAAAGGTGTTATTTTAACTAATGGCGCTGGTGCCAATGCAATTAATATTGCCGAACAAACTTTGGCTTACATGTTGATGTTTATGCGTCGCATGAATTTAACTGCTAGACATCAAGATGTCAGAGAATGGAAACACGATGACGGATATGATGAAATTTTCAACAAAACAGTTATGATTGTTGGTGTTGGACACATCGGAACTTTGATTGCCAAGTACGCTAAAGCTCTTGGTATGAAGACAGTTGGGGTTCGTAGAACCGATCAACCAACTGATTATATTGACGAAATGATTCCCATGTCAGAAATGGAAAGTCGTATTAACGAAGTACATTTTGTCATCAATGCTTTACCTGATACAGAAGAAACGATAGGTATGTTTAATAAAGAAATATTTGCGAAGATGTCTAAAAAAGCCTACTACATCAACATTGGCCGTGGTAAAACTACTAATATGAATGATTTGGTTGATGCTTTGAACGATGGTGAAATTGCAGGATCAGCTTTGGATGTAACTACACCAGAACCACTTCCTAGTGATAGTCCACTTTGGGATATGAAAAATGTGATCATTACACCCCACGATGCTGGAATGAGTGTTCATTATGAAGAACGTGCTTTTGATATTTTCAAACGTAATCTGAAATCATACGTTGAAAATGGTGAAGTTGAGATTAATGAAGTAAATTATTCAACTGGATACTAGTAGTTAGTAATTATTTCAAATCGAAAAATCCGCTTATTGATATGAATTCTAAATCAGAAATCACACCATATTATTTTAAATTCCTACTTTGGAATTCATGAATGATAATGTGGTGTGATTTTTTTGTGTACGTTTTCAAAATCAAAATCTATTGAGAATTTTTGAGTATGTATTAAAATTAAAGTAGATACGCGAAAGGAAAAATAATGTCATCCGGTAATTATTTTATAGGCTTCATGCTCGTCTTCTTATTTTGGTTATTATTACTACTCTTAGAAATAATCTTGAATATGAGAAACACGATTATAGAGTTATCTTTCTTTTCAGACGAAAAACCTTTTGTAATGGATAAATTAGACAATGACGTCAACAAAAAATTTGGCGTGCGTTTTCAAATGCCTTTTGAGATGTTGGAGTTTATTCTGATTGGTTATATTGCTTATGAATTCATTATGGACTTGAGATATCAAGGACTACAACTTGATACGGGGTCAATGAATCAAATTATGCTATTCTTTGTCGTAATTTTATCTGTCATGGTTGGTGATATGATTTTGATAAATAAAGATCTGCATATATATAAATTCATCAAAAGTTATCCAGCTTTGGATAGTAAGAAATCTAATAATTAGAGAGTTGTAAGCGGCTCCCTAGTATCAATAAACAGGTCGTAGTAATTGTATTTTGGTTCTTTACCAAGTGTGGCTGTG
>NZ_JQCF01000043.1 GCF_001438805.1 Companilactobacillus kimchiensis | reverse complement strand
TTTGCTAGGTTAGTGAAAGACTCGATTTTGAAACAATTTTGTACTTCAAATTGGTTCAAAACGATGTCCACTGCGTTCCAGTCCCCCGATATTGCCGAGTGGAAGACGGCAGCATAATAACAACTCCGTTTGTTTATACTTTAACCAATCATGAATAAGAATCTCTTTAATTTTAAAAGTGCGGTATAAATGCGGAATACAATACAATTTTTTTCGTCTAACAAAAAATATCCCATCAATTCGTACTTTGAATTGATGGGATATTTTCGCTAATACTTGAAAGCCAACAGTGTTTGTCCTGCGCTGTCTAAAGTCCGAAATCGATTAAGAAGAAACCGATTGTACCAATGATCAATAACATAACAAAGTTAATGATACTGAAAGCTATTAAGTATTTACCGGGAGTCTTCTTGAAGAAGAAACGATATTGTTTAAAAGCTAATAGGTTAGCAAGTGAGGCAACAACTGTACCAAGTCCACCAATATTCGTACCCAAGAAAATAGCGTGAGTATATTTGGAGAATTTAGAAACCAAAATAGTTGTTGGAACATTACTAATGAATTGACTGGTAATTATTGATGTTAAGTAGGTACTTGTTCTTGTTTGCAAAAATTGATGTAAGTTATTAACGATTGCTGGTTCACGGTTGATATTACCAACGGCAATGAAGAAACACATGAATATTAGCACGATAGAATAATCAACTGACCCAAGGATGCGCGGGTTAATAAAAATAACCAGTAGTAAAGCGGCAATCAATGAGCCCCACATTGGAATGACTGAAAAGATTCCAAGGAAAATTACAATTGTGACAGCAACGGTTAAAGTTAAACTTGGTATGTTCAATTCAACTGCAGGTAGTTCCGTTAACTCAATTGGATCCTTAGGGAAGAATCGAGTTAAGAGGAAGATAGCTAGGAAAGTAACAATTGTTATCGGTGTAGACATGACGAAGAATTGTTTAATACCTAGGTTAAAATGTGTCAGCAAGAATAAATTATGAGTATTACCAAACGGTGTAAAAATACTTCCAAGGTTCGCAGCCATTGCAATAATAATTACTGGGAAAATCGGATTTACTTTTATATGTTTAGAAAGTTGATAAAACAAAGGGACTAACGTTAGAATAGCAACATCATTTGTTAAGAACATCGCTCCGAAGAACGATAATGAGGCTAACATAAACATCATTTGCCGGGTAGTTTTCGCTTTGTGCGTCATATACGCGGCATAATATTTTAAGAAGTCCAAATAATCATAGATTTGGATTATAATCATCATAGATAGTAGCGATGCTAGTGTCTTCCAATTAATATCCATCATTTGTGGTGGACTAATGAAAATAGATGTAAGAATTGCCGCTGCCCCAGCTATCCATAGCACCCTATCCGAAAATACACGTTTTAATACGTTCATTTAGTTTTCCCCTATAAAAAAGAAGTACCTTATCTAGTATAAAGATAAAAGTACCGTTAAAAAAGATAATTATACAAAAAGTGGCAAAATAATTTTTAAAACTTAAATGTTTCAAAAATTATTTATATAAAAAGCATAATGTATTGTAACCTAAGTATAATAAATAGCAACATATCGGAGGATAATATATGCAAATAATTTTATCAATTTTAATGTTTATCATAGGCATTGCTGTAATGACAATATCTTTTAAGGCTAAAAAAGAATTGATATATTATCTAACTTTATCAGCGGGGGTAATTTTTTTCTTTGCAGGGATTTTGGTGATCTTGCCTAAATAAAGAGTGCCAAGTGAAAAAAGTATTGTTATAATCTTCGTATCAAATAGGGGAGGGATTTCCATGATTTTGAAACGTACATCATTATTAGTCTTAGTTTCAATGATTTTAAGTGTTATTGAAATGACTGTTGATCCTGAATTTATTGCTGGACGTGTTTCCTTAGCATTTTCAGGGGCACTGATGTTATTACTATCATTGCTATTTGTTAGAAGTCTGTGGCGATTTAATAAATAAAAAAATGAGTTTGGGACAAAAGTCCTATATTAAAAAAATAAGGCCCAGAAATCAATTTGATTTCTGGGCCTTATTTCTATGTACAGATAGAGAACTACTCTGTTATTCTTATTATCGCCAAACAAAAAAAATTAGGAGGCTCTTTATTATGCACATGAATTATATCAATAATCAAACATCTTTGAAACTAGAATTAGATTGGGTTCCAAAAAATGAACATATCGTTTGGGCCATCGACTCGATTGTCGAGTCGATTCTAACGGCTGATTTAGAATCCGAGTCCTCATGGACTGGACGTCCAGAGTATCCGGCTAAGATGTTATTAAAAATGTTATTATTCGCATATTCAAGAAAAACTTTTTCAGGTAGACATATCGCTGAAATGGCTGAAGAGAATCTACCAATGCGTTGGTTGATGGGAAATATTTTGACCACACCCAGTCATAGAACCATAAATCGTTTTCGAGTTAACGATAAATCTAAAGAACTGATAAAAAAATTATTTATAACCTTTAGAGATCGTTTAAATCAGCTGGGGCTGATTGACGACTCTGCACTATTTATTGATGGAACTAAACTTTTGGCCAATGCTAATAAATACACGTTTGTTTGGAGAAAATCGGTTGAAAAATTTGAACCAAAATTGGATGCTAAAGCAGACAAACTATATCAAATAACGTCGACATTTCTGTAAAAAAAGAATCAGATAAATCTTTTAACAGTAGCGACCTAGAGAATATCTCCACAAATTTAGATTCAAAGATAGATAAATTAAATAACGTTATTGAAAAAGAGTCTGTTCAAGCTGGTGGTTCGAAGAATAAGCGCAAAAGGCGCAAACTAAAACACTATAATCATTTACTTAAAAATGATTTGATCCCAAGAAAGAAAAAATACGAAGTCGCCAATGATACTTTTGGCGACCGCAATAGTTTTTCAAAAACCGATACTGACGCTACTTTTATGAGTATGAAAGAAGATCCCATGAAAAACGGGCAATTAAAACCTGGATATAATTTACAGGTCGCAAGTCAAAATCAGTTTGCACTTTATTATGATGTATTCCAACGTCCGACTGATACCAGAACATTAATTCCCTTTCTTACTGATATTTTTAATGAGTCGCCTCATGCCGCCGACTACGTCGTAGCGGATGCAGGCTATGGAAGTGAGATGAATTATCAATTTATTACTGATTCTCTCAATGTTGATTATCTTATGTATGTATGAGAAAGAATTAACACGTTCATATCACAAGGATAAAAGAAAAGTCGCCAATTGGAATTACAATGAACTGATTGATGTTTTTACTGACTTAGACGGCATTGAATTTCATTTTTTGAGATACAGTGTAAGACATGATAAGTACGGGTATGAACGTAAATTTAAGGTTTACCGTGCGGTTGAATACTTTGACGATCCAACACGTCAGAAACTGGCTACTACTAAGATGGGTAATCAGCGACAAATAAGTATCAATGCTAATTGGGAATATTTTAAAAATAAAGCTAAAGAAAGCCTTTCAAGTGAAATTGGTCAATCAGTCTACGCGCAGCGTAAGACTAATATCGAACCAATTTTTGCCAACTTGAAGGCTCATTTGTTGTTCAATAGAGTCTCAGTTAGAGGAATTGAGAACGTAAAATCTGAAATTGGATTGGCACTGATGGCAAACAATTTAGCGAAATTAGCTAGATTGTTTGACGTTTCTAATCAATCACAAAGAAATGAGATGATAAATTCCAAATTTGTTGGAATTATCATCTCATTTTTATTTAGAATTGGGGGTTATGTCCCAAACTCATTTTTTGTATCTGTGTATGAGCGATAGCTATAAAGTGTGCAAAGTGTGCATTTATAAAAATTAAGGCTGATATATAGGGCTTTGTTCAAGTTGGCACGTTGCTTGCTTATATAAAGGTGAAAGGTAAATAGATAAACAGGAAGTGATGTTATGAGGATCATATTAATTAGTCATAGCAATATGGCGGTGGGAATGAAAGATACATTAAACATGATTGTGGGAGATGATAAAAACATCGTTGCGTATGCTGCATATATTAATGGCAGTACCGCTGAAATAACAAAGGTAAAAAAAATGGTTGAAGAAAGTAGTGATGAACAATTTATTATTCTAACTGATCTGCTTGGTGGAAGTGTTAATAACGAAATGATTCAACTATTGAAAAATAATAACAATGTTAAATTAATTACTGGGATGAATTTACCATTAGCAATGCAATTGCAATTGAAGTCCCAAACAGTAGAAAGAATTTCAGATAATGATTTGAAATCTATTATTGCTGACAGTCGTGAAGCTTTAACTGATATCAATGAGTTATTAAAAGAAGAGAGGATGAGTGTAAATGATCAAATTTTGTAGAATAGATCACCGTTTATTACATGGGCAAGTTATTTTTTCATGGACCAAGTCAGAAGGAATTGAAAGAATCATCGTAATTGATGATATGGCAGCCAATGATGAGTTTAAAAAGATGTCTTTAAGTTTATCTAAACCAACGGGAGTTAAATTAAATATCTTTTCAGTTGATACGGCAATTAAAAATATTTCTAAAATAAAAAAACTTCCGGAAAAGGTAATGTTGATTTTTGGAAATACACATTCAACACTTTTATTTGCCAAGGAATATAAGGATCTTAAGCAAATTAATTATGGAGGTATTCCCGAAAAGGAGGGATCTAAAAAATTTAGCAATACGATTGCATTAACTGATAAAGAAATTCAAGAATCTAAAGAATTAAGTGATATGGGAATTAATCTTTATATGCAACAAATACCAACAACTAAGAAAGAAGAATTAAACGATAAATTATAAAAGGAAGTGTGAACAATGCTATATAAGGCCCTTATATTAGGTATTATCGGAATTATTGTTGTATTGGATTCACGATTTTTCGGAAGGCTTAATGTGGAACAACCACTTATTGCTAGTACTCTAGTCGGAATAGCTTTAGGGGATGTAACTAAAGGTTTAATGGTTGGTGCGACACTCGAACTTATTTCTCTTGGTTTGGTTAACGTTGGTGCAGCGGCTCCACCAGATATGGCAATGGGATCTATCATTGCTTCAGCATTTGCGATTTTGTCTGGAGCATCAGCTCAAACTGCCTTGACAATTGCGATACCCATTGCGGTATTAGGACAAATGTTAGGAATTGTAATCAGAATGGGAATGTCATCATTTAATGTTATGGCAAATAAATATATCGATGAAGGGAAGTTTAAATCAGCAACTAATTTACACATCATATGGGGAATGGGTCTCTATGCTTTGAGTTATTTTATTCCCATCTTTGTAGCAATTTATTTTGGAACAAATTTAGTAAAAGAAATAGTCTCAATTATTCCTACTTGGTTAACTAGTGGTTTAACAGTTGCCAGTGCTGTTCTACCGGCTTACGGGTTTGCATTATTACTATCAACGATGATAACCAAGAAAATGGCTCCATATTTCTTTATCGGATTTTTAATCACTGCCTATGCAAATATTAGTGTTACTGGTATTGCACTGTTTGCAATTCTTATTGCAATTTTATTAGATCAAATTATTTATAAAGATAAATCATCTTCCAAAGATGATGACTCCTTAGATTCTCTATAGAAAGAGGGCTGAATTATGTCAGAAGATAAATCTTTAAAAAAAGAAAACAATAAAAAATATTGGCAATTCTTTTGGCGCTCGTGGGCCATACAAGGTTCTTGGAATTATGAGCGTCAAATGAATTTAGGCTTTTTATATGGTATTGCACCAACTCTCGATAGAGTTTACAAGGATCCAAAAGATATCGATAAAAAGAAAGCCGCTTATAAAAGACATTTAGCATTTTATAACTGTACTCCACAGACATCTTCATTTGTTCTCGGATTATCTGCATCAATGGAAGAACAATTGGCAAAGAACCCAGATGACTTTGATCCTGAATCTATTAGTGCCGTTAAATCAAGTTTGATGGGGCCATTATCGGGTATTGGTGACTCATTTTTCCAAGGAACCATCAAAGTATTAGCTTTTGGACTAGGAATTAATTTTGCGCAAAAGGGTAATATACTTGGACCGATTTTAGCTCTGATCATATGTTTTGTTCCAGCGTACCTAGTTACTTGGTATGGAGCTAAGTGGGGATATACAGCTGGGAATCAATTTTTAACAAAATTGAATTCAGAAGGTGCCATGGATAGAGTCATGTTTATTGCCGGAGTCGTGGGATTAATGGTTATCGGTTCTATGGTATCCAGCATGATACCTTTAACTACTCCATTACACATGGGTACAACATTTAAATTACAGTCAACTTTGAATACGATCATGCCAAAATTGATACCAATTTCTATGACAATGTTTATGTATTGGTTAATTAATAAAAAAGTTAATACTGGTTGGATTTTAGCAATTTGTATTATTGGAGGAATTTTAGCAAGTGTATTTGGAATTCTTAAAGCATAGAAAGGGAAGTGTCTTTATGTTTGATTCTAGCTAGTAGTTATAATTTGAGGTCATAAAATCAAACGATTTAAAATAATAGGAGGAATTTAATTATGTTATCACCAAAGAAAATTGTATCTGATATCTTTAAGGAAGAACCTAATATTGAAAATGTAATGTTTGTTGGTTGTGGAGCTTCAATGGCTGACTTGTATCCTGCAAAGTACTTTTTAGAAAAAACTGCTAAGAAACTCAGAATAAGCATTTCAACAGCAAATGAATTTAACTATGATACACCTGTTTCATTAGGAAAAACTTCAATTGTTATTGTTGCATCACTTGGTGGTACCACACCAGAATCTGTTGAAGCAACTAAAGTTGCAAGCAAGGCTGGAGCACATGTTATTTCAGTTACAAATTCAGAAGGATCACCATTAACTGAGGCAGCTGAGTTTGTTATTGTTCATGGATTCCATGAAAGCTATGCCGCTAAGGTTGCTAAAATGAAGAATGTTTTGATTTTGGCTATTGAGATTCTTCAAAAGAGTGAAGGCTATGATCATTATGATGAAATGATGGATGCTTTAAGTAAGATTGATGATTTGATTAATGAATCAGTCAAGACTGTGACACCATCCGCTAAGGTTTTTGCTGATAAATATAAGAATGATAAACTTATTTATGTATTGTCGAGTGGAGCAACACTGGATGTAGCGTATTCGACAGCAAGTTTCTTATTTATGGAAATGCAATGGATTGCCGCTCCAACCCTAAATTCTGGTGAATATTTCCATGGCCCATTTGAAATGACAGAAAAAGATGTTCCATATCTATTATTTATGAATGATGGTCCTACACGTCATTTGGATGCTAGAGCATTGACATTCCTACAAAGATTCGATGCAAAAGTTACAACAATTGATGCTAAGGACTATGGTTTAGCATCAATTGCATCCGATAATGTTATTGATTTCTTGAACCCTATGTTATTGACAGGGGTAATGCGTGTATATGCTGAAGAATTAGCTATTGCTAGAAATCACCCTCTAACAAAACGCCGTTACATGTGGAAACTTGAATACTAGTCTAATTGAATAGCAAATAAAGCGGATTGACCAATAGTCAATCCGCTTTTGTGCATATATCGTTTTATAATTTTTTTTATAGGGAGGTAAAAATGCCGATAAATAAGATTGAAGAATATTTGGAGAAAATTTCCAAGGCAGCTCTTGAAAGCAAGAAATTTGAATTACTAGAAACAAGTACCATGGCTCAGAGGTTAAATTTATCACGAAGTACTGTAAGCAGATATTTAAATAATGGATATAAGGATGGTGTTGTTACTAAAATTCAAACACATCCAGTTAAATATATTTCATTTAATATTTTAAAGAAAAACTTTAAAAATGCAAAATTAGATTATGACAGTATTGATGATGTATTGAATGAAGATAGGCTTCACAAAAATACGAGTATTGATATATTTGATAATGTTATTGGTTCAGAGGGGAGTTTAATAAATCAAATAGAAGAAATTAAAACGGCTACACTTTATCCAGGCAAGGGTTTGCCAATAATGCTAATGGGCCCTAGTGGATCGGGTAAAACTTTTTTAGCAAATAAAATATATCAATATTGTATTCAAAAAAATTTAATTGCACAATCATCTAAATTTCAATTTTTAAATTGTGCTCAATATTTTAATAATCCGGAGTTATTATCGAGTATTCTTTTTGGATATACTAAGGGTGCTTTTACTGGTGCGGATCAGGATACACCGGGGCTAATAGAAAATGCCAATGGAGGAGTTCTTTTTTTAGATGAAGTTCATAGATTAACTCAGAGTGGTCAAGAAAAGTTGTTTTCATTTATGGATACCGGACAGTATTCACCTATTGGTAACGATAGTATAAAAAGAAAAGCATCAGTAAGATTAATATTTGCGACAACAGAAAAATTAGATTCTACTTTTTTACCAACATTTGTTAGAAGAATTCCAGTAATTATAAATATTCCAAGTTTTAGTATGAGACCTCAAAGTGAAAAAGTTCAATTGATTGATTACTTTTTTATGAATGAAAGCAAGGTATTGAAACGAAAACTCAGTGTTTCAACACAACTTGTTGATGTTTTGTTATCTGCAAATATGGAAGGAAATATCGGTAAACTCAAGAATATTATTAAGTATTCTAGTGGGAACGCCTATGCAAAATCAGGCGATGTATCTAAAATTAAAATAAATTTATCAAATATTCCGGTTAATTATTATCAAGATTTAATACAATATAAAAAATTTGAAAATGATCCTACTGAATATATCAACTATGATTTTGAGAGCGATGTGTTGCCCCATCATACTAATAAAATAATAAATGTAATTAAAGATTTATATGTAGATACTATTAATATGGTTTGGGTTTTTTTAAATAATAAAGTAGCTAAAAAACAATTTTTGAATCATATTAATAAGAATGTTGATTTACTTTTTGACAGCATCCTTTTTAATACGGAGTACAAAAGTTTAGAAGATTCAGAGTATGAATTTTTGATTTATCAAATCAAATCTGTATTTGATTTTATGGAAAATAGTTACGGATATCCCAAGGATGGAAATCAGATTATTGCAATTGCTACATTGTTAAGATCTAAAAATTTACAATCAGTGTTAAATGATAACAAAATATGGAATTTACATAAATCTCAAATAATTAATGAATTAAAAAGTAATTTTGATTCATCATATCAAATAGCAACTAGAATATTGTCATTGTTATCTAATAAAATGGAACGTGATATTCTAGAAGAAGATATATTGATGGTGACGTTGTACGTTGCAAAAAATAAAAGTAATATCTCTAAAGGATTGCTACATGCTGTTGTTTTGGCTCATGGTTACTCGACAGCAAGCAGTTTGGCAAATGTGGCTAATAGAATGTTAAAAAGTAATTTATTTCAATCAATAGATATGCCAATAGATACAACAACGAAAGATATTGAATCTAAATTGGTTGATTATATAAACACTGTTAATATTGATAAAGGGATGATATTACTAATTGATATGGGCTCACTTAATCAAATTGGTCAGAGTATTAATGAAAAACTGAATGTACCAATACTTATGATTGATCATGTATCAACTCCACTGGTATTGAATGTTGGAAATTTAATATTACAAAATAAAGGATTGAGTGATATTAGAAGTAATGTGAAGGAAAATAATGTAGTCAATAGCAAAATTCTTTTACCACATAAAAAACAAAAAAAGGCCATAATTACTTGTTGTCATTCTGGTATGGGAAGCGCGGTTCAGATTCAAGAAATTATAAAGAATAGCTTGAAAAAATTTGATGTTAATATTGAAATATTGCCATATGATTTTAATAAACTATCTAAGAATAAGAGAAATGAATTACCATTTGAACTTTATGATGTTATTGCAATCGTTGGAACGGCTAATCCACAAATCGGTGGTGTTCCATATTTATCATTAGATGGATTATTATCAGGAAATCATATTGATCAATTAATTGAAATATTGAATAACACAAAATCAATGGATTATTCTGATTTGAAAGATGCTTTGTTAATGAATTTTACTATTAAAAGGATGATTTCGAGTATTACTATTTTGGATCCGAATAGTTTGATAAAATTGGCCGATTCAACAGTATCTAAAATGGAGGAGCTGCTTTCCAGAAAATTTAAGACTAATAAACGAGTATTATTAATTATTCATGAATCAGGAATGGTCGAAAGATTAATTAGAAATCAAGAATTGGATAGGCAATCCGATATAGTTGAATTTAAATCAAAGCATAGAGAAATGTTTGAGATAATAAAAAAATCTATGGAACCCATAGAACAGCATTACAATATTAAGATTAATCCACAAGAGGTTAGATTGATTGTTGAAATAATTCTTGGGGATGATTAAAAAGAGGCTGTGACATAAGTCTCTAAAAT